>NZ_JBSWXL010000032.1:0-203 GCF_056160585.1 Marivivens sp. ABH4_498 | reverse complement strand
ACCACCGATGAAGACACACCCGTCACCATCGATGTTCTGGGCAATGACGTCGATCCAGAGGGCGAGCCTCTGACCGTGACCGAGGCGACATCGCCAAACGGCACCGTCGATGTGAACCCGGATGGCACCATCACCTTCACGCCGGACGAAAACTTTAACGGTGACACGACGATCACCTACACAGTGACCGATCCTGCGGGTAA
>NZ_JBSWXL010000031.1:0-205 GCF_056160585.1 Marivivens sp. ABH4_498 | reverse complement strand
CTGGCGACGCAGACATGGCCGGTGACTATGGCGGCTATGATGGCCCCTGCCCACCTTGGAACGACAGCATCATTCACCACTATCATTTCACGGTGTACGCGCTGGACACGGACGACCTGCCCCTCAGCGGCGCATTCACAGGCCCTGACGCGCTGGCGGCTATCAAACCCCATGTGCTGGACCAGGCGACCCACATGGGCACCTA
>NZ_JBSWXL010000030.1:0-206 GCF_056160585.1 Marivivens sp. ABH4_498 | reverse complement strand
GCGCCGACCATCGTGGCGGGCGACGGCAACACGGACGGCACGCTGACCGTCACCGGCACCGCAGAGCCGTTTGCTACCGTCGACATCACCTACCCCAATGGCGAAACAGCCCAAGTCACCGCGGATGCCAATGGCAATTACACCGCCACATCCACAACCGTTCAGCCGGAAGGCAACGCGACGGCAACACAGACCGACCAGAACGG
>NZ_JBSWXL010000029.1:0-210 GCF_056160585.1 Marivivens sp. ABH4_498 | reverse complement strand
TTGCGACAGGCACGCATTTGTCGAACCCGAAAACCGAAGCGGCGACGCTGAAGGCGCTGAAACTGGCGCGCGAATTTGGCGCGCGCACGGCGCTCGACATCGATTATCGTCCGAACCTGTGGGGCGTTGCGGGTCACGGCGACGGCGAAAGCCGTTTTGTTGAAAGCGCGGCGGTGACCGAAAAACTGCTGTCGACCTTGCACTACTTTG
>NZ_JBSWXL010000028.1:0-219 GCF_056160585.1 Marivivens sp. ABH4_498 | reverse complement strand
TCTGGGTTGCGGTCGCGTTGCCTTCCGGCTGAACGGTTGTGGATGTGGCGGTGTAATTGCCATTGGCATCCGCGGTGACCTGCGCGGTCTCGCCATTGGGGAAGGTGATGTCGACGGTAGCAAACGGTTCTGCGGTGCCGGTGACGGTCAGCGTGCCGTCCGTGTTGCCGTCGCCCGCCACGATGGTCGGCGCCTCGGGGTTGGTGACGTCGTCATAGG
>NZ_JBSWXL010000027.1:0-222 GCF_056160585.1 Marivivens sp. ABH4_498 | reverse complement strand
TTACGCCCGAGGCCGGATTCCTAAGCGATCCAACCCCTGTGGGCTATACGGTGGACGATGCAGACGGCAACACGTCGAATGTGGCGGCGCTAGCGATTGACTATGGCGATGTGCCTGTGGCGACGGATGATACGTTGATCAGCCCGGTCTATGGCGCTGCAACGATCTCTCCTTTGGGCAATGACACGGATGCGGATAACGCGCTGGATGCCACGTCGGTTG
>NZ_JBSWXL010000026.1:0-234 GCF_056160585.1 Marivivens sp. ABH4_498 | reverse complement strand
ACGTGGTCAAACTGCTGGTGTTCTGCCACCCTGATGACGACGCCGAAACCCGCGCCCTGCAAGAGGCCCGCGTGAAACGTCTGTGGACAGCAGCGCGCAACAACAATCTGGAATTCCTGCTAGAGGTGATCCCATCCAAAGTAGGCCCTGTGGATGACGACACCACCGCAACGCTGATCCGTCAGTTCTATGACGCGGGCGTCTATCCTGACTGGTGGAAGCTAGAGCCGTTCA
>NZ_JBSWXL010000025.1:0-264 GCF_056160585.1 Marivivens sp. ABH4_498 | reverse complement strand
CGCGCGCCAGTTCGCCCGCATCAGGGGCCGGACGGCGCACGCGCCAAACGCGCGGTTCAAAGAAGTCGACAGGATAATCATAGGCTTCGGCTTGAACGTCCTGACAGAATGCCAGAGTCGCAGGACCGCAGTTCGCCGGATCCGTCATCGTGCGCAGTGCACGTGGCAGCGCGTACATGATCTGTTCAGGACGCGTGATGCGGTCAAAATAGCGGCTGACAGGTTTGAAACAGTCGTTTGCCGAAATGGTGCCGTCGTCAAAAT
>NZ_JBSWXL010000024.1:0-267 GCF_056160585.1 Marivivens sp. ABH4_498 | reverse complement strand
TTGCGGCGGATGGCAAAACGCTGACCGTGCCGGGCGAAGGCGTCTGGACTGTGGATGCGGTGACGGGCGATGTGACCTTTACGCCTGAGGCCGGATTCCTGAGCGATCCAACCCCAGTGGGCTATACGGTGGACGATGCGGACGGCAACACGTCGAATGTGGCGGCGCTGGCGATCGACTATGGCGATGTGCCTGTGGCGACGGATGATACGTTGATCAGCCCTGTCTATGGCGCTGCAACGATCTCTCCTTTGGGCAATGACACGG
>NZ_JBSWXL010000023.1:0-273 GCF_056160585.1 Marivivens sp. ABH4_498 | reverse complement strand
CCGTGTCATTGCCCAAAGGAGAGATCGTTGCAGCGCCATAGACCGGGCTGATCAACGTGTCGTCGTTCGCAACCGGCACATCGCCATAGTCAATCGCCAGCGCCGCCACATTCGACGTGTTGCCGTCCGCATCGTCCACCGTATAGCCCACAGGGGTTGGATCGCTTAGGAATCCGGCCTCGGGCGTAAAGGTCACATCGCCCGTCACCGCATCCACAGTCCAGACGCCTTCGCCCGGCACGGTCAGCGTTTTGCCATCCGCCGCAAGCGTTG
>NZ_JBSWXL010000022.1:0-315 GCF_056160585.1 Marivivens sp. ABH4_498 | reverse complement strand
TCTTTGGTCACGGTAACGTGGCTGGGATCGGCGAAGCGCTGCACGCCTATCAGGACGTCTTTCCGACATGGCGCGGTCAGAACGAACAGACGATGGCACATACGGCGATTGCCTATGCCAAAACGATGAAACGCACCCGCGCGATGGCGGTGACGTCATCGATCGGGCCGGGATCGACAAACGTTGTGACGGCGGCTGCGCTGGCGCATGTGAACCGTCTGCCGCTGCTGATTGTTGCCGGTGACGTGTTCGCGAACCGCCGCCCCGAACCTGTGCTGCAACAGGTCGAAGATTTTGACGACGGCACCATTTCGG
>NZ_JBSWXL010000021.1:0-375 GCF_056160585.1 Marivivens sp. ABH4_498 | reverse complement strand
ATGCGCCTGCGACCTCGTACCCCATGCAGCTATAGCCGTATTCCATGTGGTATCCACCCTGAGACGGTTGCCACAGCAGTTTCAACGCGCCCGGCATGGTGCCCGCAGCGCACATCGCGATCGCGCTGTCATCGGTCGCGCGTTGCACCGCGCCGATCACCTGACCGTCGGTCGGTTTTGCGTCCTGATCATCGGGACGTGCGCAATAGGCGTCGACCGCGCGCAGCCAGTCTTCGCGCTGTGCAGGATCACAGGCATCGGCGCGGTAATCGCCCAGTTCATCACCCAGCAACTGAAGCGCGATTTTGGCATCCGCCACCAGCGGTTCAGCGCCGTGTTTGTTTCCGTCATAGCCGTGGATGTTGATCGAGATAA
>NZ_JBSWXL010000020.1:0-378 GCF_056160585.1 Marivivens sp. ABH4_498 | reverse complement strand
TGGCATCGCATTTTACCCGCACAGGCGGGAATGGACCGTGAGGAGTTCAGACGTCGCCGATAAGGCTTTGTCAGGCTTCGTGCCGAATGCGATGTTTCCGCGTCAGCGGCGTTCGTTCTTGCCCACATCGGTGGGCTACTTTTCCCGCTCAGGGCGGGAATGGACCGAACCGCGAACTTGTGTCGCAAGAGGTTTTTTCCCACTCAGGTGGGATCGCAGGCCTGGTGGGGTTTCATGCAAATGAGCTCCACCAATCCTGCACTTATAGAGCCAGTTCAGGTTGCAGGCCATGTGCCCGCGAAAAATCTGAAAAAAGTGCGCAGAGGCTATTGTGTTGAAAATCTCGTGGCATATCTGCGCCTGAGAACGAGCGGTTGG
>NZ_JBSWXL010000019.1:0-429 GCF_056160585.1 Marivivens sp. ABH4_498 | reverse complement strand
ATTTCGTGTGATGTGTTAAATTCAGTTTGGGTTATTTGACGTACAGGACTTCGGATGCCAGATCGGCGCCATCAACGGTCAGAACAGCCAGAACTTTGTTGTAAGTGTTCAGGTCCAGTTCGACGTCGGTATTGATGTTACCGCCTGCGAATACTTCTTCGGTGCCGAGCAGCTGGCCGACGCCTTCAGCGTTGTAGCCGTAGATCTGCAGTTCGCCTGCAGCTGGCGAATTCACGTATTCGATGGTGATTTCTTCGCCGCTATCGACGGTGTTCTGTACACCGAAATATGCGTCCGAAGCAGCCGATGCAGCACCAGCAAAGCCAGCAGTTGCGATTAGGGTAGTTGCGATAGTTTTGGTCAGGTTAAACATGATATTTCTCCGTAATTTCGTGTGATGTGTTAAATTCAGTTTGGGTTATTTGACGT
>NZ_JBSWXL010000018.1:0-505 GCF_056160585.1 Marivivens sp. ABH4_498 | reverse complement strand
CAACATTTCGGAGATACAAAATGAAACTGGAAATCAAAGATTGGGCGAACGGCGCGCCTATTCCCGCGAAATTCGCGTTCGGCAAAATTCCTGCCCAAGGTCGGTTTGAATTATCAAGCAACGTAAACCCCGAACTATCATGGACTGGCGCCCCGGCAGGCACAAAGTCATTCGCCATTATTTGCCACGATCCCGATGTGCCTTCGTCCGGTGAGGCCGTGAACCAAGAAGGCAAAACCGTGCCATCGGACCTGCCCCGCGTCGATTTTTTCCACTGGGTTCTGGTCAACATTCCCGCGACCACGACGCGCATCGCCGAAGGTGCGGACAGCGCGGGCGTGACCCCAAAAGGCAAAGACGCCGGCCCAACGTCGCACGGCCTGGCTGGTATCAACTCTTACACGGACTGGTTCGCTGGCGACGCAGACATGGCCGGTGACTATGGCGGCTATGATGGCCCCTGCCCACCTTGGAACGACAGCATCATTCACCACTATCATTTCAC
>NZ_JBSWXL010000017.1:0-566 GCF_056160585.1 Marivivens sp. ABH4_498 | reverse complement strand
GACCGCATTGCCCAATCTGCCACCTTCATCTCCATTACAGAACTCATGGACGCCAGTGGGGTTACCAATCGCGCTAACTTCAACAGGCAGGTGCTTAACAAGCCAGCGTTTCAAGATTTTGTAAGGGACGCTGGCTTACAGCCTAAAGAAGGGCAACGCGTAGGTTCTGTCTGCGGCTTCACTGTCCCCGCTTTTCCTCCATTCGATCCATATGATGACAACATCGCTTTGTGACCTTCGCGATCATCAAACTGTTTGGGGGGCAAAAATCTGAGCGGTCTTCCATACTCGTATACACTGGAGCTTCCCCCCATAGGGGGTGGCTCTCACTCAAGACGCTCGTGCGATATATTTGCGCTGGGCGCTCGGTCTGCGGTCGTAACGCCGAGGATTAGCCTCAGTTAGAAGCTGCAGCTTGGCCGTAGACCAAACCGTAGACCACAACGCACCTGTTGACGTCATACAGTCGACGCTGATAGCCCTTGTTTTACTGGGGCTTGAAGCTCATGGGATGCCTATAACGGGTACTCAACACCATTAACATATGGCCGCGGGTACCACCCACA
>NZ_JBSWXL010000016.1:0-634 GCF_056160585.1 Marivivens sp. ABH4_498 | reverse complement strand
GCTGTCCACAGACGTTTCACGCGGGCCTCTTGCAGGGCGCGGGTTTCGGCGTCGTCATCAGGGTGGCAGAACACCAGCAGTTTGACCACGTTTTCACGCGCCCATTCTTTGAACTGGCCAAAATCAACGCCCAGCTCTGGTTCAAATTCGATCGGGCGCGATCCGGGCAATTCGGTCGGACGACCGATCCACAGACCTGTGCCGCTGGCGGCGTGTAGTGCCGCACGGCCAATGCGGTTGTCGGTCAGAATGCCGTAACCGTCCTGATCGCCCTTTACCTGCAGCGCGGCCTTCAGGCATAGCTCTTTAAAGGCGCCGCCTTTTTCCAGGCTGTAGCCTTCCATTTCCTCTAGCTGCATACGGTGATCGAACGCAAAGGTGCGCACGGTCGACCAGTCGCCCGCGTTGCGGGTGTGACGGTTCGTGGACCAGTGGATTTGTTCCAGAGCAGGATCGTTACGCAGGTCTTTTTGAACCACGCCGCGTTCCAGGAAAAACTCCAGCTCGGTCAGCGATGGATAAGCAGGGGTACAGCCGTGACGCGATACCGCAAAAGCACCGCAAGCATTCGCGTATTTCAGAGCCGTCGGCCAATCGATGTTGTTGATGTCCGCGCAGTCCATCCAACCCTTCA
>NZ_JBSWXL010000015.1:0-1940 GCF_056160585.1 Marivivens sp. ABH4_498 | reverse complement strand
CAGGCGACCCACATGGGCACCTACACGATGAACCGTGACATGATCGCCCAAGCCTAAAACCCTAACCGCCCGCCCTCTGATAAGGGGGCGGATACACTCACATTCCTTGGCGAACGTGCACTGCCGCGTTTCCGTCTGCCAACAGGAAAGCCAGACCATGCTCCAACAGCAAAATCTCCGCCGCATAGGATTGATCGTCCCTAGCTCCAATTTGACGATGGAGACCGAAATCCCAATGCTTCTCAAAGCACGAGAAGAAATTTTGCCTGATCGCTTTACGTTTCATTCGTCACGGATGCGTATGAAAAGCGTCGTAAAAGAAGAGCTGGCGCAAATGGACAATGACAGCGTACGCTGCGCTATCGAACTGTCAGACGCCGCGGTCGAGGTTCAAGCCTACGCCTGCCTTGTCGCAATTATGTCGATGGGTCTTGGGTATCACAAAGTTTCAGAACAGAAATTGCATGACGCGACATCGGAAAACGGCCACCCTACCGTAGTACTAAACTCGGCAGGTTCGTTGGTTGACGCGCTAAAGGAAAAGCAGGTCAAAAAGATCTCTCTTATCTGCCCATACATGCGCCCTTTGGCACAGGTTGTTGTTGAATACATTGAAAACGAAGGCATTGAAGTACAAGATTTTCTGGCTTTGGAAATACCAGACAACTTGGAGGTCGCAGCACAAGACCCTTTCGCCCCCAGCGAACTATGGAAGAAATTAGATTTGCGCGGCGTTGATGCGATTGTCGCTTCTGCCTGTGTTCAGATGCCGTCGCTTGCCTCTATCGAGCCGATAGAAAAGGCATCTGGAATACCGACACTCTCTGCTTCGGTGGCGACAACGCGAAACATATTAGGCAAATTAGGCCTTGCGCAAGTTGCACCACATGGGGGAGCCTGGTTATACGATAATGCGTTGATTGAATAGTAAATTTGTTTTTGATAGGCCGACTTTTGTTCCAGCTCCCTACCAATTTCACGACGACCCAAAACGGATCAAATAAGGTCGAAGTTTTTTCAATTTCTCAGGCCACAAAGGCGGTTTTCCCAGAAATTTTCTTTCGGAAAACCGTCTTGTTCTTCATTCTAAGGGGGGCAAAACGTGTGGTCACCTCGCCGAACGCCGATCTTTCAGGTTACGAGGGTGATGTCTTTGTCTTTTCGCCAGAGGCGACCATCACGATGGAGAACCATCCAGTATTTAACGAAGATTACAAAGCGATTGGGATAAGCTATTCGAACGACCTTGTTCGGTCGATCTTCACCCAGCCCGTTCCAATAGCCGAACGCAAAGATGTGTTGCTGATTTCGAAAAATTCCTTTCCAACATCTAACGTCATTCAAAACATTCAAGCCACTTGGGCGAACGATGACCTACCGCAGAGCGTCAAAGTCCATCGATTGGCAGAGCCGTTGGTTTGGCTCAAAGAAGCGGGTTACAATCTGCAAGCCCCAGCAGAGGAAAACGCAATCAGCCGCGTGCGTCGGCTCATCGAAACGGACCTTAGTCATTCGTGGCATACTGCCGAAGTCGCAGACCATTTTGCAATGAGCGAAGCGACGTTCAGACGATGGCTCGCCGCCTGTGATCAAAGCTTTTCAAAGGTGCTCTTGCGGGCCAGATTAGAGCGTGCGTTGACGCTGTTGCAAATTTCAGACGCGAAGATCACACAGATATCGTTGGAGTGCGGCTTTAAAACCCCATCGCATTTCGCCGATGTATTTCGCAAACGTTTCGGCATCACACCCAAGGCAATTCGCCATCGTCCACATTGATCGGATTTCGATATTTTCTGATCCCGAACGGGCAGTACTGCTTGGACCTTTGATTTAGCGTTCTCTTGAAATGCAACATTTCGGAGATACAAAATGAAACTGGAAATCAAAGATTGGGCGAACGGCGCGCCTATTCCCGCGAAATTCGCGTTCGGCAAAATTCC
>NZ_JBSWXL010000014.1:0-2500 GCF_056160585.1 Marivivens sp. ABH4_498 | reverse complement strand
TGAGCTCTGACGGCGTACCTTTTGTATAATGGGTCATCGACTTGGTCTTACGAGCAAGCTTAAGCCGTTAGGTGTAGGCGCAGCGAAAGCGAGTCTTAATAGGGCGAATGAGTTCGTGGGATCAGACCCGAAACCGAGTGATCTAGCCATGGCCAGGATGAAGGTAAGGTAACACTTACTGGAGGTCCGAACCCACACCTGTTGAAAAAGGTCGGGATGAGCTGTGGCTAGGGGTGAAAGGCCAATCAAACTCGGAGATAGCTGGTTCTCTGCGAAATCTATTTAGGTAGAGCGTCGGACGAATACCCTCGGGGGTAGAGCACTGGATGGGTAATGGGGCCCCACAGGCTTACTGATCCTAACCAAACTCCGAATACCGAGGAGTACTATCCGGCAGACACACAGCGGGTGCTAACGTCCGTTGTGGAGAGGGAAACAACCCTGACCGACAGTTAAGGCCCCTAATTCATGGCTAAGTGGGAAAGCAGGTGGGACGACCAAAACAACCAGGAGGTTGGCTTAGAAGCAGCCATCCTTTAAAGATAGCGTAACAGCTCACTGGTCTAAATAAGTTGTCCTGCGGCGAAGATGTAACGGGGCTCAAGCCATGAGCCGAAACTTCGGGTGTGCATATGCACGCGGTAGCAGAGCGTGGTGTGATATAGTTCCATGCGTCCTTAGTGCCCTCGGGTACATTGGACGCAAGGAACTTTCTGTGAAGCCGGGCTGTAAGGCATCCGGTGGAGAGATCACCAGTGAGAATGATGACATGAGTAGCGACAAAGAGGGTGAGAGACCCTCTCGCCGAAAATCCAAGGGTTCCTGCTTAAAGCTAATCTGAGCAGGGTAAGCCGACCCCTAAGGCGAGGCCGAAAGGCGTAGTCGATGGGAACCAGGTTAATATTCCTGGGCCAGGAGATGGTGACGGATCTCGAAGATTGTTCGACCTTATTGGATTGGTCGGGCCGTTTAGAGGTTCCTGGAAATAGCCCTCCATTAGATCGTACCCTAAACCGACACAGGTGGATAGGTAGAGAATACCAAGGCGCTTGAGAGAACGACGTTGAAGGAACTCGGCAAAATACCTCCGTAAGTTCGCGAGAAGGAGGCCCCGTTCGTAGGCAACTATGGGCGGGGGGCACAAACCAGGGGGTGGCGACTGTTTACTTAAAACACAGGGCTCTGCGAAGTCGTAAGACGACGTATAGGGTCTGACGCCTGCCCGGTGCCGGAAGGTTAAAAGGAGGAGTGCAAGCTCCGAATTGAAGCCCCGGTAAACGGCGGCCGTAACTATAACGGTCCTAAGGTAGCGAAATTCCTTGTCGGGTAAGTTCCGACCTGCACGAATGGCGTAACGACCTCCCCGCTGTCTCCAACGTCGACTCAGCGAAATTGAATTGCCTGTCAAGATGCAGGCTACCCGCGGTTAGACGGAAAGACCCCGTGCACCTTTACTATAGCTTCGCACTGGCATCAGGTACAGCATGTGCAGGATAGGTGGTAGGCTTTGAAGCAGGGACGCCAGTCCCTGTGGAGCCTTCCTTGAGATACCACCCTTGCTTTGCTTGATGTCTAACCGCGGTCCGTTATCCGGATCCGGGACCCTGCGTGGTGGGTAGTTTGACTGGGGCGGTCGCCTCCCAAACAGTAACGGAGGCGCGCGAAGGTTGGCTCAGAGCGGTCGGAAATCGCTCGTTGAGTGCAATGGCAGAAGCCAGCCTGACTGCAAGACTGACAAGTCGAGCAGAGACGAAAGTCGGCCATAGTGATCCGGTGGTCCCGAGTGGAAGGGCCATCGCTCAACGGATAAAAGGTACGCCGGGGATAACAGGCTGATACTGCCCAAGAGTCCATATCGACGGCAGTGTTTGGCACCTCGATGTCGGCTCATCTCATCCTGGGGCTGGAGCAGGTCCCAAGGGTATGGCTGTTCGCCATTTAAAGAGGTACGTGAGCTGGGTTTAGAACGTCGTGAGACAGTTCGGTCCCTATCTTCCGTGGGTGTAGGATACTTGAGAGGAGTTGCCCCTAGTACGAGAGGACCGGGGTGAACGTTCCACTGGTGGACCAGTTATCGTGCCAACGGTAGTGCTGGGTAGCTATGAACGGAAAGGATAACCGCTGAAGGCATCTAAGCGGGAAGCCCCCCTCAAAACAAGGTATCCCTGAGGACCGTGGTAGACCACCACGTCGATAGGCCGGAGATGTAAGTGCAGCAATGCATTCAGTTGACCGGTACTAATGGTCCGATAGGCTTGATTTGATCCAGTAATAACAACATCAAATCAAAAGCATACACACACACAGTTAGAATACTCGACTTGGATAAAAATTGGTTTTTACTCGGTCTGGTGGCTATAGCACGAGCAAAACACCCGGTCCCTTTCCGAACCCGGCCGTTAAGTGCCGTCGCGCTGATGGTACTGCGTCTTAAGACGTGGGAGAGTAAGTCACCGCCAGACCTAGTAAAAACCAAAAATCTCTCTACGATGAACAAATA
>NZ_JBSWXL010000013.1:0-7494 GCF_056160585.1 Marivivens sp. ABH4_498 | reverse complement strand
TTTGCAGTGGTCAATGGCCTGTTGTATTTTGGGAGTGACTTTGGGCTTCCGAGCCGCGCTGACCTTGATCTTGCAGCCTGGAAAGAGACGTGGGACCAAGTCGGTCATACGACATCTCGCCGACGCAAGAATGTGGACCTCACATGGAACTGCCATCCCAGCATTGCAGCCTCGCAAAGCACCGCGACAGACGCCCTGCAAGAGCAGGTCAGCCAGTTCTCCTTGCTTCAATTCCGAGAGAAATCCCTCCGGTAACGGTTGAGAGACATCCAAGCCAAGAGAAGCGTAAGCAAGAGCTTCATAAGCACCTTCGGGAATAAAGAATGTGCTAGCGACGATTATGTGGTCGTAGTCTGCGTATGCATTGGTTCCTTGGTGCTGACCCCATCGCAAAACGTCAAACTTGACGCCAGGAGCTGCCCTCTCAAGCTCTGGTTTCAGTTTCTTAGCGCCGACGTCTTTATGAGAGATGACCAGGTACCGTGCAGTTGGTTTGGACTTCATTATGCCTGCAACGTAGGAAACTAATTCCGGCCTGCATTCATGCCAAGCGCTCCTGCTACTTGCTATTTTATGTAGATGCACATTTACGGTGCTGTAGTCTTTTGGAGCCGAAGAGAGACGACATAGTTCTCCGTTCTGCTCAAAGGCAGTGTAAGTGCTACGGACACGGCCAGACGCATCAAACACCAAAGCAGGGCCAAAGTCCTCGGGGATAACTTGAGACCAGCTAAACAGAGTAGAAACCAATGTATTATCGTCGGCCTTTCGCGCTGTACGGTTCTCAAGCTCCATTAGATGCCGCAGTGTTGTCTCGCTGGTCGTACGTTCTCCTACCACAGCCCAAACATCCGCCATCACACCGGGTGGGAATGCCGAGAAGACCTCACCAACCTCGAAAGGACCGGCGGCTTGAGTTTGGAGACGCTTATTAAGGTCTTCCAGCTTGGCAGCAACTTGTGGACAAGGGGACCGCAGGCGGGAGACCAGAGCGTTAATATCGTCAGAGCTGACCTGAATGACCGACCGTGGGGCATATGCTTCATCCCAGATGCGGACCTGACGAGGCTGACCGCGATAGTGTAAGGACTCTATATTGCCGAAGGTTTCATGACGCTTAGTGAGTCTACGAACTTGCTCATGTGTTGTGATCAAGACTTGAGCCTCATGCGAAGGCATTTTAGTCAAGGCATTGACCTCCGGATCGCTAGTTTTCAACGCGACCTGCGTGTTGTCCAACCCCAACTCAAAGAAAAGCCGCTTCACCTCATCTAGTCGTGGCAAACAGATTAGTACTCCGACCTCGCTGTACTCTGGAAGTGCGACCAAGTTTCGGACGAAGTGGATACATGCTGAGGTTTTTCCAATTCCTGGGTCCAGACTAGATAGGTGGACAACGTTAGCTGCATTAGACGATGCCATGGCGACCATACAGTCCACCACCTCCTCTAAACTCGAAAACTGGGCATAATCGATCTTATGGCCAATCCGATCAAACTCGGCCAACAAGCTTTGCATCGTCAACAAGCGTAGGCCTGATGAAGCTGTAGTACTCTTTTCCGTAAAGAGATTAGTATTGGAAGACGTAACTACAGTTTGATTTTGTTCTTTATCGACGAGGGGGAGTGGAAGCTTAGTTCCTGATGCATTCGCCATCGCAAATGTTTGGGTCATGTGTCATTCCTTAGGTGATTATAGACAAGCTCAGACCTCAGGATTGGCCGAAGCCGACTCTCTGAAATCATCTATGGTGGCACCTAATTCGTCCTCATCACCCCAACTCTTTCGTCGCTAGCTTCATCCCCGTCGTCGTGGTCGTCCCCACTAAGTCAAAGTTAGACTTCTACCTCCTCTAACCAAGAAGGGCGTACTAGCTGAGGGTCTTGCATCCTCTGGTTGGTCGTGGAAGATGCTAGGCAACGGAATGAGGCAGGGTATATGTACGAGAACGCATTCAACTCCATCGAGAAACACCTCCGGTCAGAAGAGGGTGTCGCAAACGAATTGGATTATGTGGAACAGACCTCGTGGGTCCTCTTCCTCAAATACCTAAACGACTACGAGAACGAGCGTCGTGACCGCGCTGATCTGGATGGTCTTCCCTATGAACCAATTATTCAAGGCGACTATACCTGGGACAAATGGGCCGCCCCGAAGAAAGATGGAGAGTTTGACCACAACGCTGCGCTTATTGGTGACGACTTGGTCAGCTTTGTCGATACCCAACTTTTCCCTTACCTCGCAAAGTTCCGAGATAGCGCAGCAGGTCCCCGCACCATCGAATATAAGATCGGCGAGGTCTTTACCGAACTTCGCAACAAGTTCCGCTCCGGTTATGTGCTGCGCGATGTACTTGAGGTCGTTGATGGTCTGAGCTTCAACACCCAAGCCGAACGCCACGAACTATCCGAACTATACGAAACCCGCATTCGCCGCATGGGTAACGCGGGTCGCAATGGTGGCGAATACTACACGCCGCGTCCTCTGATCCGCGCCATGATCAAGGTGGTCGATCCACAGATTGGTGAAACGATCTATGACGGGGCTTGCGGCTCTGGTGGCTTCTTGTGCGAAGCCTACGACCACCTGCGAACAGACAACCTGACTGCCAGCCAATGGGAAGCGCTGCAGCGCGACACCTTCTTTGGACAAGAGAAGAAAGGCCTCGCCTACATCATCGGCATCATGAACATGATCCTTCACGGGATCGAAGCGCCCAACTTGATACACGCCAACACGCTCAATGAAAACGTGATGGATATTCAGGAAAAGGACAGGCACGACATCATTCTGGCGAACCCTCCTTTCGGGGGCGGGGAACGCCGCGAGGTGCAGCAAAATTTTCCGATCCGCACGGGTGAAACAGCCTACCTGTTCCTCCAGCACTTTATCCGCAAGCTTCGCGCTGGGGGTCGTGCCGCTGTGGTGATTAAAAATACGGTGCTTAGCAACACCGACAATGCTTCGGTGGCTTTGCGCAAGGAACTGCTAGAAAGTTGTGAACTCCACACGATCCTTGATTGCCCGCAAGGCACCTTTCAGGGTGCGGGCGTCAAGACTGTTGTGCTGTTCTTTACCAAGGGCGCAGCGACACGGGACATATGGTATTATCAACTTGATCCAGGTCGCAGCTTGGGAAAGACAAACCCGCTGAACGACAACGATCTGGCAGATTTTGTGGAACTGCAACGCACCCGCGCAAACGGATCGCAAAGCTGGTTCGTGAACCGCGCCGATCTGGACGAGGACACATACGACCTGTCGGTCAAGAATCCCAACGCGCCCGAGGCCGAGGCGCTGCGCACCCCCGAAGAGATCATCGCCGACATGCTGACGCGGGACGCCGAGACTGCGCAAATCCTCGAAGACATTCGGGGGATGCTGTGAGGGATGTCGCAATGACAGGATGGGCCACGAAGCCCCTTGGTGAGATAGCAGAAAACCTTGATAGCAAACGTGTTCCCATCACGAAATCGAAACGCGAGTCAGGAGATGTACCTTACTACGGCGCATCTGGCGTCGTTGATCATGTGAAGGACTACTTGTTTGATGAGCCACTTTTGCTCGTTTCCGAAGATGGGGCAAATCTTCTAGCCCGAACATACCCGATTGCGTTTTCGGTTTCCGGCAAAACGTGGGTCAACAATCACGCGCATGTCCTACGATTTGGCGAAGCAGTCACTCGTCGCTTTGTCGAGCTCTACCTAAACTCGATTTCACTTGAGCCTTATGTAAGCGGCATGGCTCAGCCGAAGCTTAACCAAAAGAAGTTATCTGGAATTCTTGTTCCACTCCCGCCACTCGAAGAACAACAACGGATTGTTGCGGTTCTGGACGAGGCCTTCGAGGGTCTGGCCCGCGCCCGCGCCCACGCCGAAGCCAACCTCCAAAACGCGCGGGATATTTTAGAAAGCCAACTCGCATCACAGTTTCTGGTCGGCAGTCCTGATTGGGTTGAGAAGAAGATGGGGGATATTTGCAGCCTAATCACCGATGGCAAACATGGAGACTGCGAGAATCAAGATGATTCAGGCTATTACTTTCTGAGCGCCAAGGACGTAAAGAATGGAACGCTGAACTACGATGGCTCTAGGCAAATCACTTTTGCAGACTTTCAAGAAACGCACAGACGCACAGATTTGAGTGCAGGTGACGTTCTGGTTACCAACGCTGGAACAATTGGCCGTACAGCAATCGCGCAGGACGATCCGAAAACTGAACGCACCACATTCCAAAAGAGTGTTGCCGTGCTCAAACCTAAACGCGAAGTCATTGACAGCAACTTTCTCGAACTAGGCCTCAGGGCAAACCTAGTGAATCTTCAGAAACTAAGTGCGGGAGCGGCCCAGAAAAACTTGCTACTGCGCGATTTGCGTTCATTCTTTGTAAGAATGCCTGAGAGAATTGAAGAGCAAATGAGAGTTGCCGAAGAATTTGCGAAACTTCAAGTCAAGGTCGAACTATTGGAAAACAAGGCCTTGAGCAAGCTGCAAGACCTCGACGATCTCCGCCAATCCCTTTTGCAGAAAGCCTTCGCGGGCGAATTAACATGACGTAACGAGTAGAGAAGATGAGCATTCACGACGAAACCGAAGCCGATACCCGCGCCGAGCGCATTGACCCCGTCCTTGCGGCGGCGGGCTGGGGGCAGAACGGCTCAAAGGTGCGTCGCGAGGTTATCTGCCCTGGGCGCATCCAGTCGGGCGGCTCGTTTCCGTTACTCCAAATTTTTGAGCGGACGAAAATATGAGAAAAGTCGCGATCTATGTCATCTTAGGACCTATTGTTTTGGTCGCAATTATTGCAGCAACCATCCTCGTGTTCCCTTCAGTGGGGAATTCTCTACTCTTATTGGCGGCAACCGTAGGCGGAGCCTTGGCCGCCACGGAGCCAATCATTCGGGGAATCTCGAGGACGGGAGTCGCTGAAACCAAGCGGCTCTCAGACGCGCGGGCGAAGCTGTCTGAGCACATTCAGAACCACCGTTCGGCACTCCAGATGGAAATGACCCGTTCGGTCGATGTCGACCCGTTCGGGAAGATACTGAAGGACAAGAGGGCCAAGGTGGCCGCATACTTTCTAAAGAGCACAGCTTTCGAATACGCGCCTTTGACAAGGGGTGAAGCCATTTCCATGATCGTGGAGAGATTTCCCGTGAGGTCGGTATGAGCATTCAAGACGAGACCGAAGCCGATACCCGTGCCAATCGCATTGATCCTGTTTTACGAGACGCAGGCTGGGGCGTTATCGAAGGTTCTCGGATTCGCAGGGAGGTCATATGTCCCGGTCGCATCCAAACAGGCGGCAAGCGCGGCAAGGGGTTGAGCTGCGATTATGTGCTAGAGTTTCAGGGTCAGAAGCTTGCAGTTCTTGAGGCAAAACGCGCGGGCAAGAGCCATCGGGACGGCGTCGGACAAGCCAAGGATTACGGCGAACGGCTCGGCTCTCGTTTTGCCTTTGCGTCCAACGGCATCGAATGGCGTCAAATGGATTTGCAGCGTGGAGCGGAAGCTGACTTTAATCTTCCTTTTCCTACACCTCAAGAGCTATGGGACCGGACCTTTGCTGATGACAATGAGTGGCGGATAAGGTTCGGCGCAATTCCTTTCGAAGACGCAGGTGGGAAGTGGTCGCCTCGTTACTATCAACACAAGGCTATCACTGCTGCGTTGGAAGCCATAGCTCAGGGTGAGGAGCGAATACTACTGACGTTGGCCACGGGTACTGGCAAAACCTCTATAGCCTTTCAGATCGCGTGGAAGCTTTTCCAATCCAAATGGAACATCACCAAAGAGCCTACTCGGCGTCCTCGTATTCTGTTTTTGGCTGATCGAAACATTCTAGCGGACCAAGCATACAATTCGTTCTCTGCGTTTCCGTCAGATGCTATCGCACGTATCGACCCTGCGACTGTTCGGAAGCATGGGGGAGCGCCGAAGAACGCCAGTATCTTCTTCACTATCTTCCAGACCTTCATGACTGGAGAAGATGAAGCGCTTTACCAGTCCTATCCCGAGGACTTCTTTGACTTCATTATCATTGACGAATGTCACCGTGGTGGAGCCAAAGACGAAAGCGAATGGAGAGGTATTCTAGAGTATTTCAAACCAGCGGTTCAGCTCGGTCTGACTGCAACACCCAAGCGTCAAACCAACGCTGACACATATGCATATTTCGGTGACCCTGTGTATACCTATGCTTTGAAGGACGGCATCGAGGACGGCTACCTAACGCCGTTCAAGGTCCGACAGATGGCATCGACAATCGACGAATACGTCTACGACCCAGCGGATAATGTGCTTCAGGGTGAAGTAGAGGCTGGCCACAAGTTCAGTGAGGCTGAGATTAACCGGATCATTGAAATTCCCGAACGCGAAAAGTCACGCGTGAAGGAGTTCATGGACAACACCAACCAAAATCAGAAGACGCTGGTTTTCTGTGCTACGCAAAACCATGCTGCACTTGTGAGAGACTTGATCAACGAAATATCCAGCAGCTCGAATCCGAACTATTGCCACCGTGTAACTGCGGAAGACGGTGCCGTTGGGGAACAACATCTTCGTGATTTTCAGGATAACGATAAGACGATCCCGACAATCCTTACTACTTCGCAAAAGCTTTCGACTGGGGTTGATGCCAGAAATGTCCGGCACATCGTGTTAATGCGGCCTATCAAGTCCATGATCGAATTCAAACAGATCATTGGTCGTGGAACCCGCACCTACGAAGGCAAAGACTTCTTTACGATTTGGGACTTTGTCAAAGCTCATGAGAACTTCGAAGATCCAGAGTGGGATGGCGAACCAATTCCGCCGGAACCTCCCACATCTGGTAATCCCCCACCACCACCGGAACCGAGTACCCCTGGGGAACCACCACAGCCTACCGAGCCACTCGAACCCGCTAAAGAGATGATCAAGATCCAACTCAGCGATGGAACTGAGCGAAGCATCAGATATTTGCGCTCAACATCCTACTGGGATGCGTCTGGAAAGCCGATGTCAGCGATGGAGTTGATGACAAAGCTGTTCGGAGACCTGGCTACCTTAGTTCCTGATGAAGATACTTTGCGCAATACATGGAGTGATCCAGACAAACGCGGAGAGTTCCTCACCAAGCTTGAAGAGGCAGGCTACGATGCGGAACGGATGGAAGATATTAGGCTGCTCATCGACGCACCAGATAGTGATTTGTTCGACGTTCTCGCATTTGTCTTGTTTGACAGTACACCACTGACCAGAGTGACGAGAGCTAACGCTGTTCGAAGCAGCAGTATGGCAGAATATCAAGAAGAGGTCCGCGCCTTCCTTCTAGGCATCCTAAATGCTTATGAGCAGGAAGGAGAAGGAGAGCTTGCCACCGTGAAACTGCGAAGCTTTATCGAGGCCAGGTATGGCACCTTGGGCGCTGCCAAGGAACGCCTGGGAGATACGAAATTCGCGAAACAAATCTTTCGTGAAATGCAAGAAAACCTATATCGGTTGTAGGCTAACC
>NZ_JBSWXL010000012.1:0-10989 GCF_056160585.1 Marivivens sp. ABH4_498 | reverse complement strand
CTGGCGACGCAGACATGGCCGGTGACTATGGCGGCTATGATGGCCCCTGCCCACCTTGGAACGACAGCATCATTCACCACTATCATTTCACAGTCTACGCGCTGGACACGGACTACCTGCCCCTCAGCGGCGCATTCACAGGCCCTGACGCGCTGGCGGCTATCAAACCCCATGTGCTGGACCAGGCGACCCACATGGGCACCTACACGATGAACCGTGACATGATCGCCCAAGCCTAAAACCCTAACCGCCCGCCCTCTGATAAGGGGGCGGGGTTTTCTAATCGGTGTGATGGGAGGCACACTAAATTGTTGCTGAAGGAACTCGTGATGAATAGTTTAAGTTTTCCGCATGTAACCACTGGCGGGAACGACGCCAAAAGGTGCAGAGAAAAAAGATCGCAACCGCGCATTTTGTCTTTGCACGGAAAAGGTGGAAACGAGGCGGTATCATTATTTCAATTCCAAAACCTTGGGCTAGAAAAGGCCGATACCTATCATTTAACCGCCCCCATCCACAGTGATGTGCCAGGTTGTGGTGTGCCCACCGATCTTGGGGCGCCATTCTTTAATTGGTTCTATACAGCGTGGAAAGACGGCTTTGGCCAACAGGGGGCGCTCGACGAACTATGTGCTGCTATTGCGCACGTACTAAAGCACATTGATGCCAACCCGCGCTACGAGACCATTTTTGGCTTCAGTCAGGGCGCTCTGATTGCCCATTTGGTAAATAATCTTCCAAATGACCACGCTTTGATTAAGGCACTTCAAGAACGTGGTGTTCACATTCCGTGGGGCAAGTTTGTTGAAGGATCTGCGTTTGAGCGCGGTGTCTTTACTTGTGCTGCAGGCATTGAAAACTTGGATGAATGGCGTGCCAATTTACAACTTGGTCCTGAACCTGCGTTTCCAACTCATTTTGCCAGCTTTCATATCATCGGCCTGAATGACCACTTTCGTGGGGCCAGCGAAGCTTTCTTGAAAACCATGCAAAATGGCAGAGAAAAGCTCGTGTATGTGCCGTGCGGCCACGAATTTTCCTTTGTCGATTTTGACCCCTCCCCTATTCGTGATGCTATATCCTATTTTCTTTCCCACGAAGACTCTGACAATTTCGCTGAACCAAGCCCAACTCGACGCCTAGAGACGAGCCCAAAATCTAAACGCGTCGTGAACCAAACAGTGCAACGCACCACCGTTTCCCCTGATTTCAGTGCGATGCCTCAAACCATTTTCGAAGCTTTGCTAAGGGCCGAACGCTCCAATCCGTTACTTCGATTGGCAAAGGACGTTGATCCAAACAATACGACTTCTTACGGTCAGCTTCTAGATTTTATGTCCCCTACTGGAGCAGGAGACCTGCGCCGGATCGGTGTCCAAGAAAATGACCGAGTTGGATACGTTCCTCGACCAGGGGGCGGGGCCCAATCCGCAGCGGCTTTTCTTACCTTTGCAGCACAAACATGCGCGGTGCCACTTTCGGCTGGTCTGAGCAAAGCAGATGCGGCCGAAGCGATCAAACAATTCGAATTGTCGCATATCGTATTGTTTGATGATGTGAAGTGTGCGGGCGTTCAGTCAGCATTGGACACCATGCCAACGGTCAAAGTTCACTGGGCAACAATGATTGGCGATCAAAGACCGGGACTATTCACATTCCAACACAGCAACGAAAACTATCAAGATTCGGCTGTATTGCAGCGCTCGCCAAATGATACTGCGCTTTTGCTCCGAACTTCGGGGACGACATCCAAACCCAAAGTTGTTCCTCTTACTCAAAGCTCGCTCATTCTAAACGCTTCACTTCTTTCTGACGGACTTGGGTTAGACCAAAACGACGTGACATACAGCGTCATGCCGCTTGATCATATTGGAGGCATTAGCGCGACGGTTCTTGCTTCGATAGTTGTTGGCGCATCCATTTGCTGCGAAGATCAATTTGTTGCTGAAACAATGGCGCAAAGTCTGTCCAAATCACAGCCCCAGCCGACATGGTATTCTGCGGTTCCTACAATTCACAACGCGCTAATACGACACCTACAGACAAGTAACGATGCTAAACTTGACGCCGATGGCAGGTGGAGCGGACATGGCCTAAGAATGGTTCGATCGGGGGCCGCGGCTTTGAAGGAAAAGGACAAGGTTAATCTTGAACAGGTTTTTGGTTGTCCGATCGTTTCTACATACAGCATGTCGGAACAAATGCCTATTTCGCAGCCAGCACTTTCGGACCAAGGTTGGGCGCAAGTCCCCAACTCTGTCGGTGTACCTGTTTCAGCCTCTCTAACAATTGTCGATCCTGTCACGCTTACGCCTTTGCCTTACGGAAATGTCGGTGAAATTTGCATTGCAGGTTCAACCGTCTTTGACGGCTATCTAGACAACCCAGAAGCGAACAGCGGCTCTCGGTTTTTGTTGAAAAATACAAACCAAGAAGGCTATGCGAACTGGTTTCGAACCGGTGATCTTGGCGAATTAGATGCAGATGGGAATTTGTTTTTGCGCGGGCGGCAAAAAGAGTTGATCAAACGCGGTGGCGAGCAAGTCTCTCCTTTCGAGCTTGAGGCAGTTTTGAATGCTAGCCCATTGGTCGATACGTCGGTGTGCTTCCCCGCTCCTTCTGAAATTTACGGGGAGGAAGTCGCTTGTGCCATCATTCTAAATGATGAGGCAAAGCGTCAGTCAGAAAGTGAAACACTCAAAAAGCTGCGTAGATATCTGAAGGACCAAAAGGTTGCGTCATTCAAAATCCCGACGATTTGGCGGATCGTTGAAAAATCGGACTTACCGCGAACTGCGACTGGAAAATACATGCGCAACAAATGCGCAGCGGCACTACTTTCCCAAGAACAAAACGCAATTGAGACTGTAACGACGCCAGTAAACCAAACGGTCGGTGGCTATGAAAAGACGATTGTCAGCCATTCCAGCCTAGCAGGGTTTCGCTTTTTGCTGGCGTGTTATGTGATGTTCATGCACATCGGATCGAACGATTCATGGCAGGCATTTTCAAACCTACGTCAATTCCCTTGGCATGTGCATACCTTTTTCGCCGTTGCTGGATTTTCTTTGGCCTTGGTAATGCCTCCGCCAATTCACAAAAAAATTGGCTTTATTGCTTCGCGCATTTTGAGTTTTTATCCTCTATATGCCGTGGCAGTTCTATTTGCCCTTATAAACATGTTGGTTGTGTGTTCTCCGGCAAATTTCACGTCGGATTTTAACTGGGTTGGTGGCGAAACATACTCTGGCATGTGCCATGGTACGCCTTGGATACAAGGCTCTTGGTGGCAAAATCTATTGTCCACGGTAACAATTCATTTGGTAGGGCTGCAGGCGTCACCTTTGTGGCAGGCATCATGGTGGGTGGGGTTCTACCTTTGGTTCATCTCGATGTACATTCAGTGCCTAGTCTTGTTTCCATTTGCTTACAACCTACTACACAAACTTCGGGGCGATACCAAAAAACTATTGCTTGCAACGCTCGGCCTACTTTCTCTGAACGCAATGATTTTGATAGGTTTTTGGCAGTTTTTTGCGATTTCAGCTCATGGCTATAATGCTTTCGATATACAATCGGGCATGAGCCAAGATCTTGTCAGTGATCAAGTCGCTTTGGCAGCCAAAGATAACACCACAATACTGAGTTTTTATCTGTTTGCACCGTTCTGGGCCATCTACTTCATTGCAGGTATGGCTGTTGCTTTCATATACGATGCAGTACAACCAGCTCAGTGGCTTAGAAAACACATTTGGGGCACCATCGCGGACAGTATTTCTGTACTGATTATCGCGCTAAGCGTAGCGCAGGTCCTTCAAGGCTACATTCCGGCAACTGCGGACTATGTTTCGACTGAAACCTTTTTTATGCTCCCTGACGTAGCCAATTCTCATGTCGACGTGGCAACGGTTAATCGGATCTGGGATAACATCTATCCGCGTTTATTTGCTCCAATTACCCTACTTTGGATGTTCTGTATTGCGACTGGCCAAGGCGCCACCGCGCGCTTATTCAGCAGCCGGTTGATTGCACAAAACTTGGCGCCCACAGCGCTTGGTTGTTTCTTGTTTCACCAGATGGTGGCCCAGTGGTATTTTGCGATAACCCGAAACGGTGAATGGTGGAATTGGTGGGACGATCAAAAGCTGTTTTATTGGTTTAGTCCCAAACCAGTCGCTGTAGAATGGTATGAGTATTTCTATGTTGTTGCACTAGTTGTACTGTTCACCCGCGCGATCGAGCCGATCGATCCAAAAATTCGGCAACTTGCCTCTAGTCTGATTGCGCATTTCAAAAAAAAGCAAAACGTAGGATCAAAATCGCCTGTATCGTCTCAAGCTTTAGTTCTGACAACGATCGAAAAAATCACTGGCTTGGAACCAGAGCTTGATGACACGCTGGAAGAATGTGGGTTAGCCTCGATTGGTATTGTCCAATTCACTAGTGCTATTGAAAGGCAGCTTCAACAACGAGGTGAATCGATTACATTCCCACTGACCGAAGTGTTGCAGGCTGAAGACCTAAGCAGCGTCGCCATGGTTCTCGACCAATGTCGTGTTGCTTCGACTTCCTCATCGTCAACTATAGTCCCTCCTCACGGACTACCTGCAGAATAATAATACCGCCCAAAGCCAGAAATGGCTTTGGGCATTTTATTTACCCCATTCCTAAATTGAGTAAACTTTCATGCATGGAGTTGACGCGCTTGTTTGTCTCTTCGATGTACCTGTGACTGCCAAACATGATTTGGACCAACTGAACAATTTTTTAAGCGAAGAAGATCAGGAAAAAGCTGCTAGAGTAAAGCATCCGGGCGCTCGCGTAGACTATCTATACAGCCACGCCTTATTGCGTTTGCAACTGCAACAGTTCGTAGGAAGGCCTGCACGAAAAATAGAGTTTTCATACGGTAAATTTGGCAAGCCAATGCTAAGCGCCTTAGAGAATTGCCCCAACATCCATTTCAACATCAGCCACTCGAACGGTTCTATTGCAACGATTTTGTCAAAGCGCAACGATGTAGGGATAGATATAGAGCAGGCCAATTCGGAAATCCCATCTGGGGTTATGGAAAAGGTATTTACGGACAACGAACGACAGCTGGTAGAGAATTTGCCTACAAATAAACGCTCCGCGCTCTTTTGGAAAATTTGGACCCTGAAAGAAGCTTACGTAAAATCTTTAGGCTTGGGACTGAATGTCGATTTAGCCAAAGTACAAGTAGTATCCGGCTGCCACGGAAATCCAACAGTTGCCTTTATGCAAGACGGACACAAGACCTCACTGTTTCATTTCCGCGAAACAGAAAAGAGCGTCTCAGCAGCGGTAAAGACGATTAAAGAGATCACTCCAAGTATTATTGTTAAACGATTGCCACTAAATGATTTCTATCGCTTCACATCGCTCAATGATGACCCGCTTAGATTTTGGACCTGTCGCGGTTTGATGCCGCTCCTTTGATAGCATTTACTGCAACAAAGGAGACTGACTATGGGACTGAAACGGACGGACGAATTCCGCGCTGGTGCGGTGCGTATCGCGCTGACAAGTTGGCTCACGCGCAAGCAGGTGGCTGACGACCTGGGTGTCGGCATGTCGACGCTGAACAAATAGATCGTCGCGTAGTAAGGCATTTGCCATTACGAGCAACTTTCGCATGATGGCAGTCACTGCTACTTTCTTTTGTTTCCCAGCATCGACAAGCTGTCTGTATTTATTGATCATTTCTGGGTTCACACGGCTAGCAACAAGCGCTGGCATGTAGAGTGCTTTGCGCAATTGGGCATGTCCCCCTTGAATGCGTTCTTTGCCCTGCCATGTCCCAGAGCTTTGCGAGATCGGGGCGAGGCCAGCAAGACTGGCGGCCTGTTTGTTATCCATCTTTCCCAATTCGGGCATGTCGATCAAAAGCGTTATCGCGGTAAGCGCTCCAATACCCGGAATGCTCGCGAGTACGGTGACTTTTCGCGCGAAGGCTGGATCCAGATCAGATAGCTCGTGCAGGCCTTCATCAATTTGTTCAATGTCCTTTGCAATCTGTTTAAGTCGGCGTTCTAAGATTGCCTGAACCGAGGTCATAGATGCTGTCCCCAGTCGTGTTCGTGCCGCAGTTTGATCTTTGATGAGGGCGCGCCTTGCCGCGAGTAACTCCCTCATATTATGTAATGTTTGCGACACAGGTGCTTGTGGCGACAAGTCAAGAACAGCCCCCATTTTAGCAAGCATGGCGGCATAGACGCGATCGGTCTTGGCCAGCTTGCCAATTGCTTGAGCGAAGCGCCGCGCTTATTTGGGGTTAACTTTGGCGAATGGAACTGAAGCATTGGCCAAATCCATTTCCAGGTCACGATGATAAGCGCCAGTAGCCTCGAACACGACAAGCTCCACGCTGCCGCCAATCCATTTAAGAAGCGCTCGCCGCCCCCTGTTATCATTTTGGAATTGCGCATGGGCACCGTCGTCCATGCGATATGCATCCAGTGTCGCTTTAGAGATATCTATTCCAATGGCTTTCATCACAGCTCTTTCCCACCTTTTCTTGTCATTCAGGCCCAAAGCCCCAGTATCCGTTCAGGTCAGCAAAAAGAGCGGGGGCGATCCTACTCCTCCACGGTTCTTCAAAACCCAGAGGGAACCGATCCGACCCCCGCTATCCCCCGGCATAAATGCCGTGCCGGGGGATAGCTCTGATGTGACACAGGATATCAAAATTCCTAAGACAAGAGGGAAATTCTAAAAAAGGCCACCCAGTTCTTTGCGGGCCTAAGGCAATGAGATTCAGGTTTGTCGAAGAAAACAGGTCCAGCTTTCCAGTCAATCGGTTGTGTAAGGTTGTTGGCGTCAGTTCGCGTGATCTGCGGGCCTATCGCAGCCGACCTGCCAGCCCAAGACAGCGAAGAGATAGGTGATCTTGGCCAACATCAAGGAACAATCTCGTCTCAGCCAGCCTGGGCAGCTACGGTCGCCCGAGGATGACAAAAGAGCTGAAGGAGTTTGGCCTGAACATCGGCCATCGCCGCGTTGGCCGACTGATGCGCGAGAATGGCATACGCATCGAACGGTCCAAGAAATACAAGGTGACGACCGACAGCAACCACGCCTTTCAACATCGCGCCGAACCATTTGAACCGGGACTTCCATTCGGACCGGCCCGATCAGAAATGGGCAGGCGACATCAGCTATGTGTGGCCCCAAGAGGGATGGCTCTACCTCGCCGTTGTTCTCGATCTGAATTCTCGGCGGGTAATCGGCTGGGCCGTCTCGAACCGGATGAAACGTGATCTGGCGATCCGGGCGTTGAAGATGGCGCTCGTCCATTGTCCTCGGACCAATGGCGGAAATGGCCTCGCCGCTCCGACAACCGCCGAAAGGATGCATTCACCATACGGATCGTGGATCGCATTACTGTGCACACGATTACCAGAAACTACTGCGACAGCACGGCTTCAAGGTATCAAAGAGCGGCAAAGGTAAATGTTACGAAAACGCGGCGGTCGAGACCTTCTTCAAGACCATCAATGCAGAGCTAATCTGGTGCAGGTCGTGGCAGACGCGAAGAGATGCGGAACTAGCAAATTTTCAGTATCAATGGCTTCTACAATCCGCGCCGAAGGCACTCAGCATTAGGTTGGAAAAGCCCGGTCGCGTTCGAAAGAAAGGTAGCTTAAACGAACACTTGGAGCGGCAAGAAAGCGGGGCCACACAATTCAGCCGCCTATCCGCACATTAGTTGGCCAGGTTTTGTCAATTTATGCAGCATCACAGTTTCGCCTTTTGCGCCGTAGGGTGGTTTGTCCCAGATTGCGGTTCATACCATGGCCCGAAGTACGGAAAGAACAGTAACAGGCAGGCGTTTATCTGAGATCTGGAGTCTCCGGCAATCACAAAAATCACGCCACTAACGTAGTTACCTGATAGATGAAACTGCGATTGTTACATGTTTATCGTTTTCGAAACCGAGCGCCCAATGAAGCGGAACAGTCGACTGTCACTCGCCCTCCATACGCTGAGCCATATGGCGAGCGACGCAAACGCGATGCGCACATCGGCTGACATTGCCGACCACGCTGGAACAAACCCCGTAGTCGTGCGCCGCGTTTTGGGCAAACTGCGCGAGGCCGGATTACTGTCCTCAGAAAAAGGGCACGCTGGCGGTTGGCGGCTGGCCAAATCCCGCGCCAGCATCACAACAATTGCGGATGTGCACCAATCCACCTGCGCCTTTTGTCATAACGCAGACGATTAGACGGAATAAGGGGGGCAATGCGCCCCCTCCCACTATGTCGCGTCCGCCAAATATTCTGTCATGATATCAATCAGTTCGGCGTGGATTGCAGCCCTTGGGCGTCCGCCTGCGTCTTGGCAAAGTGGATCAGGGTTGCCTTCGTGCAGCAAAATCTGCGGCTCGCGTTCGGTGCATTCAGCCTGAAAACTGAAATGCGTCGCGTCATCGATATACAGATGCCGTGCCGTCGCGATTTTAGACACAGCATCAGCCGCATAAACGCCCGCGGGAACCCTATCTTCGGCCCCCAGATTGATGATCAGCATTGGGATATCGATTTCGCGCAGGCTGTCATCGTTGATCGTGCTGATGATCTCCGGATCAATGATGATAGCGTTCCCAATACGCGGATCGCGCAACTCTTGCGCCCTTGGAGCCAAATCCATCGCGTTCAGATCGATCCCGAAATCAGCCAGAAATGCGCAATCTGACATTCCATGACCCGTGTCTACGCAAGACCGCTACAACCGATCAAAATCAACGCGTGCACCAGACAATGCCATCGCCGTGTAGTCTCCCGCAGAAAATCCCTACGCGGTAATGTTCGACGCGTCGATATAGGGGTATTTCGCTGGGTCATCTATGATTTCGTCCAAAACGGCGAAAACATCGGCGGGCTGTTCCCAAACGCGAACTGCCGCCTCGGCCAATTTGGACGCGATCTAGCCGAACGGCCCCGCGTTGCCACTTGAACAATGGGAAATAACAACCAAGGGAAATTGCCCTACGCGGTGCGGCGCAGCGCGGCCTGCTTTGGTGCCATGGAAAACATCGTTACCTCCAACGGTAACGGACTTGCCGCCCGGCAATGATGGATACCAAATATGGAAATTCAAATTTCGATCACGAATTGGCGCTTAGGCCGACCCAGAGGCAATGCCCGCCCCACCATCATGCGGTAGCCGCATTAATTCATACCAGCCCAGCCAGCAGCCCCAAGTGCCGCAGCGCAACCTAGATCTTTCATAAACGTAAGTAACCGCGACATTTCATTCTCCTTTCAGCGATGATTGCCAAAGGAATTGCCGCACAAAGGATCGCTAGATCGTCCAATAACGCGATAAACGTCGTCCTGAATCACATTCAGGGATAGCCTGACGGTAATACCCACCTGAATATCACGATGATCTTTGTCCCCCTGCCCCTTATTACCTCGTTTTTCCTTGGTTGCGCGCTGATCTGGGTTATCGCGAACCGAGACATGACTTTACGCCCGCATCCGATTTTTGCAGGGCCGGTGTTGGGTTATTGCGTTCAGTCTGTTCCGCTATCGATGCGTTGGGGCCTTCGGGTCACGTCATTGCAAATACCGATTGCCATGATGGCACCCGTGCTGCCTGCGCTGGCGCGGATGGCCTTTCAGCCTCTTGTCGGACAAATACGCCGCGGTTGGTGGGCCCCTTTGGTCGGGGTTGGGATATGCTGGATCGCTGGCACAGGTTGCGTTCATTCTAATCATGGGGATCGCCGCTACCGTTGGCCGAACCAGCGCCGCAGACATGACAGCAGAACACACCACCGAAACAACGGCCGAAGACACTGAACTCCTATCGCGGATAATGGCGCTGTTTGAAAACCACTTGCACCGCGACGAAGACCTTAGCCTACGCAAGCTCGCCCGCCGCGTTGGAACGCTTGGTTCTAATCGCTCTTTTTAAACAAGTTTCCGAATCCCCATCATTCTTATCTCTCTGGTCTCCGAAACAACTGGCACGACGACCGTTCTAGCCGACTAAATAATTTTGTGACCTTACGGAATTGTCGCAACCAAAATCGTCCAGCCCACGTAACAGTTTCATATGAGCACCACGCAAGACTACTCGTTTTGTGGCGAACCGAAGGAACAGCAAGCATGAACCAGGCCAGCGAAACCCGCATCTCCGATTGGGCAATTAACGGCAATCGCCCAGATGACCTTAAACCAGAAGAAATCCTTCAGGTGCCCAATGCAGATGCCGCACAATACATCGTCGATCGTTCAATTCGACTGGTCGAATTCAATTTTGATGACGACATCGTCGCTGACGGCAAGCGGAGCGGTGATGACCTGATTATCACTCTCGATAATGGCAACACAATCCAACTGATCGACTATTTCCGTTCCGAAGGTGTGCTTGCTCCGCTCGATTTCCTGGACGATGCAGCGATCTGGGCATGGACTGATGGCGCCGGTGGAATGATTGCTGGATTGGGATTGGGCGGGGCTGCGCTTGCGCTTATTGATCGCGGACCCCAAGAGCCAACCGCAAACTTTGGCACGCAAGAAAACCAGGCATTAGCTGTGTCAGGCGAGGCAGAGCCGGGCTCTATCGTAGAAGTCACGTTTCCCGATGGCGAGATCCAACAGGTAGTTGTTGGCGAAAACGGCAGATATTCCTTTGCCTCCGCCCCGTACCAGCCGAATGGTGTCGTTACCGTCGTCGTAAACGGCGAAGTAGCAGCCGAATTTGAGGATGCTTATGTCGATACGACTGTGCCTGACGCGCCGACCATCGTGGCGGGCGACGGCAACACCGATGGCACGCTGACCGTCACCGGCACCGCAGAGCCGTTTGCGACCGTCGACATCACCTTCCCGAGCGGAGAGACCGCGCAGGTCACCGCGGATGCCAATGGCAATTACACCGCCACATCCACAACCGTTCAGCCGGAAGGCAACGCGACGGCAACCCAGACCGACCAGAACGGCAACGGGCCAAGCCTCG
>NZ_JBSWXL010000011.1:0-68527 GCF_056160585.1 Marivivens sp. ABH4_498 | reverse complement strand
GCCCCGCCCGTCCTGCTTCAGAAGTCCCAACCGCGCCTCAGCGCCGCCGGTGAAGGGGGTTCTAAGGTTAAGACAGGAGAGGCGCAAGCGGATTCGGTGAGGTTTTTTGAATTTTCTTCAACAATAGCCGCGCGGCCCTTATTTTATTGATCATCGTGAGCGAATTATTTGTCGAACACACCCATTAGGCGGGGCAATCTAAATGCGTTACATACATTATATATATACACCCTCAGAAACCCACTTTTCGAACACGGCCGACTCGCACGCCCCGAGTCACTGATTCAACAGGCAGAATCGCGCCCACGGCAGCGTTATGAACCCTTTCTTCAGTGCGACTTCCCCCGTATAAGGCAACGGGTTCGCGCAAGAGTCGCGAAAGATACGTTATTTAAGTACAGGAAGGCGACAGATGGCTGGTTTCGGGGGATTGTTTTCGTCAGACATGGCGATCGACTTAGGGACCGCGAACACGCTGGTTTATGTCAAAGGCAAAGGTATCATCCTGTCTGAACCTTCGGTGGTCGCCTATCACGTCAAAGACGGCGTTAAAAAAGTCCTAGCAGTTGGCGAAGACGCGAAACTGATGCTCGGCCGTACACCTGGTTCCATCGAAGCGATCCGCCCGATGCGTGACGGTGTCATCGCTGACTTTGATACGGCAGAGGAAATGATCAAACATTTCATCCGCAAAGTTCACAAGCGCACCACGTTTTCGAAACCAAAGATCATCGTTTGCGTACCGCATGGCGCCACGCCCGTTGAAAAACGCGCGATCCGTCAATCGGTTCTATCGGCTGGTGCACGCCGTGCCGGTTTGATTGCCGAACCCATCGCAGCGGCGATTGGCGCAGGTATGCCAATCACCGACCCAACCGGTTCGATGGTTGTCGACATCGGTGGCGGTACGACCGAGGTGGCCGTTCTATCGCTGGGCGACATCGTTTACGCGCGTTCGGTGCGTGTCGGTGGTGACCGCATGGACGAAGCCATCATCAACTACCTGCGCCGCCAGCATAACCTGCTGATTGGTGAGGCAACTGCCGAGCGGATCAAAACTTCGATCGGGACTGCGCGTATGCCTGATGACGGACGCGGTGCATCGATGCAAATCCGAGGCCGCGACCTGCTGAACGGTGTTCCGAAGGAAACCGAAATCAGCCAAGCGCAAGTTGCAGAAGCGCTGGCAGAACCAGTCCAGCAAATCTGCGAAGCCGTGATGACCGCGCTAGAGGCGACGCCTCCGGATCTGGCGGCAGATATCGTTGATCGCGGCGTTATGCTGACGGGTGGCGGTGCGCTGTTGGGTCAGTTGGATCTGGCACTGCGCGAACAAACCGGTCTGGCTATTTCGGTTGCAGATGAATCGCTGAACTGCGTTGCATTGGGCACCGGCAAGGCGCTGGAATACGAAAAACAACTGCGTCACGTCATCGACTACGATAGCTAATCCCAAGGGGGCCCCGTGGCACGCGAAAACCAACGCGAAGATGCCTATTTTGCCCCCTTGCGGCGTTTGCTGATCGGGGTGCTGCTGTTTCTTTTGCTGGCCATTTTTCTGGTTTGGCGGATCGATAGCCCGCGTGTCGAACGGTTCCGATCTGCGGTTTTGGACCGCGTTGTTCCATCTATGGAATGGGTTATGGCCCCCGTTGCGGGCCTGACCCGCATTGCCTCAGACTTCCAATCTTATCAGCGTCTGCTGGAACAGAACGCGGATTTGCGCCGCGAATTGCAGCAAATGAAAGCCTGGCGCGAGGCTGCCCTGCAGCTAGAGCAGGAGAACGCCAAGCTATTGGATTTAAACAATGTTCAGCTGGACCCATCACTGACCTATGTTACTGGCATCGTGCTGGCGGACAGCGGATCGCCCTATCGCCAATCGGTTTTGTTAAACGTTGGCGAACGCGACGGGATCAGGGACGGTTGGGCTGTGATGGACGGCATAGGCCTAGTTGGCCGGATCGCGGGCGTCGGCCAAGAAACATCGCGCGTTCTATTGTTAACGGACACATCCAGCCGCGTACCGATCATTATTCAAGGTTCGGGTCAGCGCGCATTGCTGATTGGTGACAATTCCAAAAACCCGCTGATCGAATTTTTAGAAAGCCCAGATTCCGTCCGCCCCGGGGATCGCGTTATTTCATCTGGTGATGGCGGCGTTTTCCCTGCTGATTTGCTGGTTGGGCAGGTTGTTTTGGGCAATGATCGCCGTTTGCGCGTTCGTATGTCGGCAGATTACGAACGTCTGGAATTCTTGCGCGTCTTGCGCAGCCAACCACGCGAGGTGATCGAAAACGCTGGCGATCTATTGGCGCCCGAAACGGACAACCAGCCCAGTTTCACAATCACTCCGCAGCAGAGCACGGACGGATGAACGAAATTCAAACAACACGCCGCTGGGTCGGTCGGGTGATGTTTGTCGTTCTCAGCTACATCATCCTGTTTGCCCAGCTGATGCCGTTGTCGACCGAACCGTCGCAATGGGCGCCGCCTGATGTACTGATGCTAATCACCATGGCGTGGGTCGTGCGCCGTCCCGATTTGGCCCCCATCGGGCTGATTGCACTGGTCCATTTTTCAGCTGACCTACTGCTGCTACGGCCGCCCGGATTGTGGACCGTATTGGTTATTTTCAGCACCGAAATCCTGCGGGCGAAATCATCGGAATTTCGGTCTTTGGCCTTTCCGTTCGAATGGCTGTCCGTGGCCGGCACTTTGATCGCGCTGTTTTTTGCTCATCGCATAGTTTTGATGATCATGTTCTTGCCTCAGGCCCCTATTATGTTGACGTTGTCGCAACTGCTGATGACCATTTTGGCTTATCCTTTGGTCACGTTTTTGTCCTATGTCGCATTCGGCGTCAGCCGCCCAGCATTGGGCGAAGTTGACGACAGAGGGAGACGCCTATGAAACGACCACCCAAAGATAATTTGGCATCCAACCGCGTTATTTCGCGGCGCGCATTGGTTGTGGGCGCAGGCCAATTGGCGATCGCGGGCGTGTTGACCATGCGTATGCGGAACCTTCAGCTGGAACAGGCAGATACTTTCCGCCTTCTTGCCGATGAAAACCGCATCAATATCAAACTTTTGCCGCCAGCCCGCGGATTGATCTACGATCGCAATGGCGCATTGGTGGCAGGCAACGAACAGAACTATCGGATCACGATGACCCGCGAAGAAGCAGGCGACATCGAAGAGGTTCTGGCCAATCTTGCGCAGTTGATCCCGCTGTCGGACACGCAAATTGCCGAAGCCGTTCGGGAAATGAACAACCGCTCGGCCTTTGTGCCTGTGACCATCGCGGACCGTCTTAGCTGGGATGACATTGCCAAAGTGACCGTAAACGCCCCAGCATTGCCGGGTGTGACCGCGGATGTGGGCCTTAGCCGGTTTTATCCTCGTGGTGCGGATTTGGCGCATGTTGTGGGATATGTCGGGCCTGTATCTGACTATGACCTTAGCCGCATCGAATCCCCTGACCCTTTGTTGCAGATTCCGAAATTCCAAATCGGGAAAACGGGTATCGAAAACAAAATGGAAACCGAACTGCGCGGATCCGCTGGCACCCGCCAGATCGAGGTCAACGCGATCGGCCGCGTCATGCGCGAACTATCCCGCGAAGAAGGTATTCCCGGATCCGACCTACAATTGACCATCGACGCTGACCTTCAGCGCTATGTCGAAGCCCGATTAGACGGCGAATCCGCAGGGGCCGTGGTGATTGATCTAGAAAACGGCGATCTGCGGTCCATCGTATCGTCGCCGTCGTTTGACCCGAACCTATTCGTGCGCGGGATATCCGTTGCGGACTGGCAGGGGCTGAACGAAAACCCCTATCGCCCCCTTGCGGCCAAAGCGGTCCAAGGTATCTACCCGCCCGGATCGACGTTTAAGATGATAACGGCACTGGCCGCCGTCGAAGACGGGGTCGTTGATCCCGAAGAAACGGTTCTGTGTCGCGGATACACCGAAGTCGCAGGCACTCGTTTCCACTGTTGGAAATCGGGCGGCCATGGAAATATGAATTTGCATGATAGCCTAAAACATTCATGCGACTGTTATTATTACGAAATTTGCCAACGTGTCGGCATTGATAAAATCGCGGAAATGGCGCGCCGTTTTGGGCTCGGCATCCGCCACGATTTGCCATTGTCTGCGGTCGCATCTGGGCTTGCCCCGGATAAAGAATGGAAAACATCAACCCACGGCGAAGATTGGCGGATCGGTGATACGGTCAACGCGTCGATCGGACAGGGCTATGTGTTGGCATCGCCCCTACAGCTGGCTGTTATGGCTGCGCGTATCGCAACAGGGCGCAACATCACGCCGCGCTTGATCAACGCCATAGACGGCGTGCGCGTCCCCGTCCCCGAAGCAGAACCGATTGGCGTAAATGAAAATTCTTTACGGCGTATTCGGGCCGCGATGGATGCTGTGGTTAACAGCAACCGCGGCACCGCTTATGGCGCGCGCATCACCGAAACCGAAATGCGTATGGCGGGAAAAACAGGCACATCACAGGTACGCCGCATCACCGCCGAAGAGCGCGCGCGCGGCGTCACAAGCAATGCCGATTTGCCGTGGGAACGCCGCGACCACGCGCTGTTTGTCAGCTTTGCGCCTGCTGACAATCCCAAATATGCCGTTGCTGTGGTGGTCGAACATGGCGGCGGTGGTTCAGCAGTGGCTGCGCCAATCGCGCGCGACATCGTGCTTCAGGCCCTATACAATGGTCCGCCGCCGCTGTCTGCATACCCATCAGCGGTACGCGGCCGCATTTCAGAACAACAACGTAAAATCGAAGAACATATTCCGCCCGGTTTTATCGCAATGAATGATCGCGCGTGACATGAGTTACCTAGAACATAACGTCAAATCCGTCCCGACGGGGCTGCGCAAATTACTGTACCTAAATTGGGCAATCGTTTTGCTGCTGACGGCAATCGCGGGATCCGGCTTTGTCATGCTGTATTCCGTTGCAGGCGGATCGGTGACGCCTTGGCTGCAGCCGCAAATGGTGCGCTTTGTCATGGGATTGGCGGTGATGCTGTTCATCGCAATGGTGCCGATTTGGTTTTGGCGCAACGTATCCGCATTCGGATATGTCGTATCTTTGCTGTTGTTGGTGGCCGTTGAACTATTCGGTGAAACCCGCATGGGGGCGCAGCGTTGGATCAATCTGGGATTTATGGTGTTACAACCGTCCGAATTGGCCAAGATTACATTGGTTATGTTTTTGGCGGCTTATTATGACTGGCTCCCGCTGAACAAACGATCCCATATCATCTGGGTCGTCATCCCTGTTTTGATCATCATGGTGCCATCGGCATTGGTCATTAATCAGCCTGATTTGGGCACCGCATTGTTGATGATGATCGGGGGCGGAACGATCATGTTCTTGGCTGGGGTGCATTGGGGATACTTTGCTTTTGTCATCGGCAGCGGGGTCGCCATGATCTGGGCGGTGATGGAATCGCGCGGCCAAACGTGGCAAATCTTGAAAGACTACCAATATCGCCGGATCGAAACATTTCTGGACCCATCCCAAGACCCGCTGGGCGCTGGGTACCATATCACACAAGCCAAAATCGCGCTGGGGTCAGGCGGCATGACCGGTCGAGGCTTTATGCAAGGCACACAGTCGCGCCTGAATTTCCTGCCTGAAAAACACACCGATTTCATTTTCACCACATTAGCCGAAGAGTTCGGTTTTATCGGCGCCTCAGGATTGTTGGCCCTGTATATCGTGCTGCTGGCCTTCTGTTTCATTTCCGCGCTTCAGAACAAAGATCGGTTTGGGTCGCTGGTGACTCTGGGCATTGCGATGACGTTCTTTTTGTATTTCGCCGTGAATATGTCGATGGTGATGGGCATGGCGCCCGTCGTCGGTGTTCCTTTGCCGATGGTCAGCTACGGTGGGTCCGCCATGCTGGTGCTGATGGTTGGTTTCGGATTGGTCCAAAGCGCACACGTCCATAGGCCCAGATAATGATCAACATCCTGTTTTCCGCCCGTACCGAATTATGGCCAACTTACCGCGATCTATTACGGGATGCGTTCGCGGATCAGGGGTTGGATGTTCATCTATCCAATGACCTACCGCCAAAGGATGTGGATTACATTATCTTTGCACCGAACCCGCGTTTGACGGATTTCACCTCCTATATTCGCTGTCGGGCTGTGTTCAGCCTGTGGGCGGGGGTCGATACTATCGTGCAAAACGAAACCCTCACAATGCCGCTGTGCAGATTAGAGGATCCGGGCCTGACCCAAGGGATGGTTGAATGGGTCACGGGGCACGTCCTGCGGCACCATTTGGGGATGGATCGTCAAATCCTGAACCAGAACGGCGTATGGGATCCCGTTGCGCCGCCTTTGGCATCCGATCGACCGATAACGGTGTTGGGCATGGGCGTATTGGGTGCAGCCTGTGCGCAATCGCTGGCATCCATCGGATTTCCGGTGACAGGCTGGTCGCGCACGCCGAAAAACGTGGATGGCGTCACATGCATCCATTCAAACGATCCAAGCGATGCGCTGCTGGGCGCCCAAGGCGTGGTTTTGTTGCTGCCTGCAACGCCCCAGACCGAAGGTGTTTTGGACGCAAATGCATTGAACGCGATGGCAAAGGGCGCGTTTGTGATTAACCCTGGACGCGGTGCGCTGATTGACGATGCGGCGCTGCTGAACGCACTGGACAGCGGCCAAATTGGTCACGCCACACTGGATGCGTTTCGGATCGAACCTTTGCCCGCCGACGATCCCTATTGGGCCCACCCGCAAGTCACCGTTACGCCGCATATCGCCAGCGAAACCCGCCCTGCCACAGCCGCAAAACAGATCGCTGCAAATGTAAAACGCGCCGAAACCGGCGCGCCTTTGATGAATTTGGTTGATAGAACCCGCGGGTATTAACGCAGTTTTGGCGGCGAATTAGGATCCATGCCTGGGTTCGACCCCGGGATACGAGCCTCCTGCGGTTCAGGCTCTGGCAGGTCAAACCCGATGCCAACTCGTTTCAAACGCTCTGCGAACTGGCTGTTTTCGGGAACAAAGGTCACATCCAACATACCTGCATCAATGCCCGAAAAGGTCAGCGCTTCGGCAACCGCATTGGCCAGTGCATGTTCGGCCCCTTCGGTGACGCCAATAAAGGTCAGGATGTGGCTTTTGTTCCCGTTGTCATAGGTCACGCCAGCCAAATACGCTGATTTTGCCAAACCTGCGGCGCTGGCCAATTTGCGATCCAAACCCGTCAATAACGTTTCCGGCAACCCTTTGGGCGCCGTAATTTCAACGGGGCGCGCCATCTGTTCCTCTGGCGCGTTGCCCAATGTTTCCATCAGCCAATCAATGGCCGCAGGCGGGATCAGGATCGACGACGCCTGCCCCAAATTCACGCCCATACCGATATTTTGCCCCATCAACATTTGCGCCAGACCTCGGCCAGACACAGCCGCATAGGACGCGGCACGTTCCGCGAAATCGGCCAACCGTTCTTCGCGGTCGAAAACCAACACGTATTGGATGCCGTCGGCCTCGATCACTTCGGGGGTAATGTCATCATCCGCTTCGGGTTCCGAGGCAAGCAGCAAAAACAATTCGCTATCCGCCAGACGTTCGTAAAACCGCAAACGTGCTGCGTCGTCTTCGGGAGCGGCTTCCATCGCGGCGTGGGCGGTATCGATTTCAGTTGTCATCTAGAACCTCTTGAACGCGGGATCGCAGAACGGGCAACAGGTCTGCCTCGAACCACGGATGTTTCTTGACCCATGCCGTATTGCGCCATGACGGATGAGGCAAGGGGATCACGTGGGGCAAATGGTCATTCCAACGCGAAACAATGTCTGTGACGCCCGTTTTACCCAAATGCCATTTCATCGCATGCCCACCCACCAAAAGGGTCAGCTGAATGTTGGGCAAGGTTTTCATCACCCGTTCACGCCATGTTTTCGCACATAGGGCGGGCGGCGGCAGGTCGGCCCCTTTGGCGTCATATCCCGGAAAACAAAACGCCATGGGAACAATCGCGATTCGCGAGGTGTCATAAAAAACGTCTGGGTCGATCCCCATCCAATCGCGCAACCTGTCGCCCGAAGGATCGGTGAAAGGACGCCCCGATTGATGCACCCGCATTCCGGGCGCTTGGCCTGCGATCAAAATCCGCGCATCGGGCGAAAACCACGTCACTGGGCGGGGCACATGTTGCGTGTGCGTTTGGGCAAAACGATCCGCGCACAATCGACAGTTCGCGATTTCATGGGTCAGATTTTCCATAAAGATGCCTACCGCAGTCAAAGACGCGGCGCAAATGGACAACTTGCAATCCAAAGGAGTTATAAAACTACACCGCACGTTGTGATTGACGTTAGATTAAGTTATGCGCGCAGCGACCAACGAACGAGGGAATAAAAATGTACCGCGTCTGGAACTTTCTAACGCAATACTCACTATTGCTGATCATGGGGGCGGTCATTGCCCTTATTTGGGCAAACATAAATCCTGACAGCTATCACCATTTCGTAGACTTTGTGATCGTCGATCATTTCTTTATCGGTCACCTGCATGATGGTCACCGTACACTGACCCTGCACTATCTGGTGAACGACGTCTTGATGGCGCTGTTCTTTGCCATCGCGGCAAAAGAAGTGTGGGAAGCCATCATTCTGGAAAACGGATCCCTTCGCGGTAAAAAAGCGGCCACCCCGCTGATCGCTACCTCGGGCGGTATTCTGGGCCCAGTGGCTGTTTACCTGATCTTGGCAATGATGCTGGGGTCCGAAACCTATAACGCTGTTGCAAACGGCTGGGCGATCCCAACCGCGACCGATATCGCGTTTTCCTATCTGGTTGGCCGTCTGGTATTTGGCGCGGGTCACCCAGCGGTGCGTTTCCTACTGCTGCTGGCAATCGCGGACGACGCTGTTGGCCTGCTGATCCTGGCGATCTTCTATCCGTCGGGCGCATTGGCACCTGAATGGCTGCTGCTGTCGTTTGGTGCGGCAGTTGCGGTTTTTGTTCTGGCAAACTGGCTACCGCGCCGTATGGACCGCGGAAATCAGGCGCGCCCAACATCGACTTGGGTTCGCAAGAAACTGTCGTTCTGGCCATACGCTATCGCAGCATGCTTTAGCTGGTACGGTTTCCAACAGTCGGGCATTCACCCTGCTCTGGGCTTGCTGCCGATCGTGCCAACCATTCCGCATGCAGACCGCGCTTTCGGCATCTTCTCTGAAGCGGAAACACATCTGCACGACCTGTTGAACGACATCGAACATGCGTTGAAATACCCTGTCGAAATCATCCTGTTCTTCTTTGGTCTGTGTAATGCGGGCGTGACGTTCAGTTCGATTTCGGAACCAACTTGGCTGGTTCTGGCGGGTCTGATCATCGGTAAACCACTGGGTGTTTTGCTGATGGGCTGGATCGCGGCGAAACCGCTGGGTCTGGGATTGCCTGCAGGCATGCGGATCATCGACCTGTTCGTGATCGGCTGTGTCGCCGCAATCGGATTTACCGTGGCGCTATTTGTGGCATCGGTGGCCTTTGATCCTGGTCCTGTTCAAGACGCTGCGAAAATGGGCGCATTGTTCAGTTTCGCCGCCGCTGGCATATCGATCGTGGCCGGCAAACTGACCAAGGTCCAAAAGATCGAAAACTAAACACTTTTACGCCCGCCCGGTTTTGTGAACTTGGCGGGCGTAATTATTCATGTTCTTTTCCCGTTTGATCCGTCATAATCAGGGAAAATTCGCCGATAACATTCGGTAAACATAATTGCCCGATAACAGGCAGGCCCGTGGCTGGGCAGAGCGGATCAGGATGTTAGAGTTCGTCAACGTCAGTAAATCGTTTTGGACAGGAAAGCAGCGCAAGGTGATCCTTGATCGCGCGTCGTTCCGTGTCGAAATCGGTAATAGTCTGGGTATTCTGGCCCCTAACGGCACGGGTAAAACCACGTTGATCAATATGATGGCGGGATTGGAAAAACCGGACGAAGGTGAAATTCACCGCGCGTGCCGCATTTCGTTTCCGTTGGGATTTATGGGCGGATTGGTTAACAAGCACACGGGCCGCGAAAACGTGCGCTATATCGCCCGCCTGTACAGCCTAGACCCCGATTATATCGAAGCGTTCTGTCGTTGGCTGTGCGACATCAATGAATATTTCGACATGCCTGTCGGCACCTACAGCGCGGGTATGCGCGCACGGCTTGCGTTTTCTTTGCTGCTGTCGCTGGAATTCGATATGTATCTGATCGACGAAGGCATGCCGCAAACCACCGATCCCATCTTTAACCGCAAGGCGGGCGATCTGCTGCGCAGCAGGTTGGAATCAACAACCGTGATTATTGTATCGCACCAGGCCGAAACCCTGCAAAAATTCGCGAAATCGGCCGCCGTTCTAATGAATGGCCAATTGCATATGTTCGACACCTTGGAAGAGGCAAAGCAGCTGTATGACTATGAAACCCAAGGCTAGAAAATTCCGGTTACGCACGCCGGATCAAAAACCCACCGCTGAACAGCCCGCTGAAAACGCGCAGCCATCAGCCGAACAAGCGCGTCCGAAGCAGCCTCAGGCGGAACCGACCCCGCCCGTTGACGGCAATATCGACACGCCCAGCCAAGTCGCGGCCGAAACCGATATCGATGCCATCCGCAAAGAGGGCCTGACAGGACGCCAATTGCGCATGGCGCGGCGCATGGCCCAAAAGCACAACATCACCGCCGTTTCGGATTTTGACGCCGTCAGGCAGCTGCGCGCACGTGGCATTGACCCGTTCGAACGGTCATCCATTCTGGAAATCGTCACGCAAGAGGGCGGAAATGGCGGCGGCCAGCTGCCAGCAGCCGGTCCAGCAATGACAGGCGCCCCACGCCGCGCACAATTGCCGCAGACTGTTCCACAAAACAGCCGCGCCTTGACCGAACCCGCAGGCGAAGATCCTGCCGAACGCCGCGCCAGTGAAATTCTGCGCATCCAGCAAGATATCGCGCGCCGTCGCCGCCGCAAACTGATGGCGCTATTCTCTCGGTTGGCGGTTTTTGTGCTGCTGCCGACGATTTTGACGGGCTATTACTATTTCATGATCGCGACCCCGATGTACGCGACCAAATCGGCCTTTGTTATTCAACAGGCGCAACCGTCTGGCGGCTCTAGCGGTTTTGGCAGTTTATTGCAGGGCACGTCGATGGCGACCCAAGCGGACGCAATCGCCGTGCAAGAATATCTGCTGTCGCTGGGCGCAATGACCCGCCTAGACGAAAACGAAGGGTTCAAAGAACACTATAGCCAAGATTGGATCGACCCGATCCAACGATTGGCCCCAGATGCCAGCGACGCCGCCGCATATAAGGTGTATCAGCGCCATGTCACCATCGGTTATGACCCGACCGAAGGGACGCTCAAGATGGAAATCGTGGCCGCCGATCCCGAAACCAGCCAACGGTTTTCCGAAGCGCTGATTTCTTATGCTGAACAGCGCGTCGATCAGTTGACCCAGCGCATGCGCGAAGATCAGATGTCAGGCGCGTTGGCCTATTACCAAGAGGCCGAACAGCGCCGCGATGCTGCTCTTCAGGAATTGTTGCGCATCCAAACCGAACTAGAGACGATTAGCCCCGATAGCGAAATTCAGCTGATCATGGGTCAGATCAACAATCTGGAAACCCGCCGTCAGGATAAAATTCTGGAACTGGCATCGCTGCAATCGGTCACCCGCCCTAGCGAAGCGCGCGTGAATGCCGTCGAAGGCGAAATTGCCAGCCTTGTTGGATCGATCACAGAATTGCGCCAACAGCTGACTGAAGCGACGGGTAATGGCAGTTCTTTGGCGACGAAAACGACCGAACTGCGGGCTGCCGAAGAAAACTATCAGTTCCAGATTGTTCTGGTTGAACAGGCGCTGGCATCCATGGACGCCGCCCGAAACGAGGCAAACCGTCAGGTCCGTTATCTATCCACCAGCGTCGAACCCATTGCGCCAGATGATCCAACCTATCCAAAGGCGTTCGAAAACACATTGGTCGCGTTGCTGATATTTGCCGGTATCTATCTGATGATATCGCTTACCGCATCGGTGCTGCGCGAACAGGTTTCGTCCTAACCCCTTTCGCCAACCGATAACCATGCTAACCTGCCCTTAGATTTAAGGGCAGGTTTTTTCATGTTCAGATTTTTCGCCATTCTGGCCGCATGTATTTTTGCGCTCACCGCGACAGCGCAAGACGCACCAACTGGTACGATCACCACAGGCAGCACAGTCGCAAGCGACAGCGCAATTGCCGACCGCATCAGTGATATCATTCAGGAACTGGGCGGATACGAAGACGTCACGGTGACAGTGACCGACGGCATCGTGACCTTGGATGGGACCACCACCTCTGCCACAGAAATCAGTGCGCTAAATGCGCTGGTCAATCGCGTCGAAGGTGTGGTTGCGATCAAAAATGATGTCGTCGAAACAGCCGATCTAGGGCGACGGCTGGATCCTGCGCTAGATCGGTTTCAGGCCCGCTGGGAACAGTTTCTGGCCAACCTGCCTGTTGTTCTGGTCGCCATAGCGGTCTTTGCTGTCATATTATGGATTGGCACCCGTATTGCGGCTATGCGCCGTTTCTGGGCGCGCCTTGCGCCAAACAGCTTTGTCGCTGATCTGTACCGTCAGATCGTTATTTTGATGTTCGGGTTGGCGGGACTGGTCATCGCATTGGATATCCTGAATGCGACCGCGCTGTTATCGACCATTCTGGGCGCTGCGGGGATTATCGGTCTGGCCTTAGGCTTTGCCGTGAAAGACACCGTCGAAAATTACATCGCCTCGGTCATGTTATCATTGCGCCAACCGTTCCGCCCCAATGATGTGGTCGAAATCAATGGCGATCAGGGCAAAGTCATTCGACTGACCAGCCGCGCTACGATTTTGCTGTCGTTCGATGGCAATCACATCCGCATCCCCAACGCGACCGTGTTCAAAAGCCGGATCGTGAATTTCAGCCAGAACGAAGAGCGACGGTTTCTATTCACGCTATATGTCGCGACCACGTCCGATATCGGCCATGCGCGGTCATTGGCGGCGCAAACCGTTCAGGCCCTGCCCTTTGTGATCAAAAGCCCCGCCACAGAAAGCTGGATTGATACGATAACCGAATCTGGGGTCGGCATTACGGTGGCTGGATGGATCGATCAGAATCAAACATCTATCAATCTGGCCAGAGGCGAAGCGATCCGCCAAGTCAAAGGCGTTTTCGAATCTCAGAGCATCGAAATGCCCGACACCACGTATAGGATTCGCGTAGAGGGGTCGCTGGATCAACCAACGCAGTCCAAACCTGCGGCTATGTCGACGAACCACACAGAAATTTCGCCAGTTTCTGCTGAAACCGATGCCGCTTTGGACCGATTAATCAACGAAGAACGCGATAATAAAGACACCGAAGACCTTTTGGACGGTGGCGCGAAAAAAGAGTGAAGTTTTTGTCGAAACACTCTTGATCCCCCCCGAAGCAGACGTTAATTAGCGCACCACTGCTGGGGTGTAGCCAAGTGGTAAGGCACCGGTTTTTGGTACCGCGCACCGTAGGTTCGAATCCTACCACCCCAGCCAGTATTTCCCTATAAAGACAGAAAATTAACGCCCTACGGGCGCTGTTTTCGTATTTAGTTTCAACGCCTAAAAATGAAAAAGCCCAGTCAAATGACCGGGCTTTCCAAATGCGCTGAAATTGGGGGGCTTAGTTGCCGCTACCCAATTGCGAGAATACAGCGTTGTCAACGTTGCCGCCGTTAGACAGGGCCGTGTTGATACCGTTTGCCGCCGCGATCTGCGCCTGAACAGCTGGACCGTTGCCTTGGAAACCACCAGCAGCGACGTTTACAGCCTGAGCAATTTGCACTTTCTGGCCCGGAGGAAGCGAGTTCGCAACAACAGTAATCGTCGCGATCACCGCGCCAATGCTTTGGTTCAAAGCATCTTCGGACAGACCGGCAGCCTGAAGCGTGTCCATCGCGTCAGCGGTAAACTGGTCGCATTGTGCAGGTTGGGCGCTACAAGCGGCAGACAGATTAGCCAACAGCGCGTCCAGATTCAGTTCCTGCGCGTACGCGACAGAGCTAAGACTAAGCGAAATAGTGACTGCAGCAGCAGAAATGAACTTTTTCATAGTAAACCTCTATAAATGTGCGACGCTCGTTAACCGATAACACCGCGAAAAGCATAAATACTCGTTATCACAATAACACCTATCGGATACATTTTGAATATCCGATAGATTAATCATTAGTCTAAAGCGCTTTTTTGACAATGTCGCAACGGTTGAGTCCAAAAATTAAGCACCATAGTAGCCGTCATAGCGATAGCTGCGGTTTGATCCTTCGAAACAGCTGAGAGCCGTGACGATTTTCACATTTCCCCGCCCTGCTTTGGTCAATTGCTCATAGGCGTTGCGCACCTCGGACTGCGTCGCCTCACCGAATCGGACACACAATACAGCCGCATCCACGTGCGGCGTCACATACCGCGTATCAACAACTGGGACCAAAGGCGCGGTATCGACGATAATCACGTCAAAGCTTTGGCGGGCGCCATTCAGAAGGCCGGCAAATACATCAGATTGCAGTGGCGCATCCGTTGGCACGTTCGATTTTTTACGCCCCAAAATTACACCCGCATTCGTTAAAGGATCGACCACATAAAACTGTTCGACTTCTTGTTCGCCATCCAGCAGATCGTTGGATTTTGCATCCTTGCGTGGATGCGACGTGCGGTCCATCAGATACTCCAACAAACCCGTTTCAGGCTCGGCCCCCACATATCCGTGAATGCTGGGATTGCGCAGGTCGGCGTCAATCAGCAATGTCAGCTTGCCAGCCGATGCATATGTCCGCGCAAGGGCGAGAGCGGTCGTCGATTTACCTTCGGCTGGGATGGCAGAGGTCACCATAATCACACGGCCACCGTCGGTCTGACCGATTTCTTCGTCCACACTCGCCCGTAGTTTTCGGAACGATTCAGCAAAGGGGGACATCGGGTCGGAAATAACGCGATCCGACAACACCTCGGTCACATCGGTGGTGTTCACCTTTGGAATGATACCGCCCATGGGCACTGGCACGATATTCTTTAGCTGGCTGGCCGACGTGATGCCGCCAAAATAAAATTCCTTTAGGAATGCCAGACCCACACCCAGACCCGCGCCCAAAACCATCGCCAAAGCCATCACAAGTTTTTTGTTCGGATAAGATGGACCGGTCGGCACAAGCGCATCAGACACGACGCGGCTGTTTGCAACTTGCAGCACAGCCTGAGTTTCCAAATCGCGGATACGGCCCAACAGCTGATCGTACTGACGCTGGGCGATCCCTGCCTCTTGTTGCAGACTATAGATGTCAGCCAAGGTCGCAGGCGACAATTCGCTTTCCAGCGCGGCGCGCTGCGCTTCGTCCTGTAGCGCGATACGGCTGTCCTGGAAATCCAACATCTGCGTTTCTAGGCTAGCAAAGGCAGCCTCGCCCCTTACAGCGATTTGGGTTTCTAGTTCGGCCAGACCGGCAGCCAGATCAAAGGCTTCGGATGATCCTGCTTCGGCGGATTGTAGACGGTTTTGCAATTGTTGACGCTGGCGTTCCAACGCTGTCAACGCAGAGTCGCCGACCTGAGCCGCCAATGTTTCCCAATCACCCGCCTCAAACGCATTCTGCGCCAAGGCGATGGTTTGTTCGAAATCAGCAATCTGAGCGTTTGTGTTTTGCAACTGACGACCGATGGCTGCCAATTCTGGATTACCGGTTTCTTCGGCCAGTCGAACAACGTTGGTCTCGATATAATCGCTCAGAGCCGAATTGCTTTGTTCCAGTCGCGTGCGCGCGGTTTGTAGCTGCCCCTGCAGAACATCGCGCGATGCAATCGACGTGCTGGAGCGGCTGGCGATTTGATCCTGGATGTAGGTCGCCGCGTGCGTATTTGCAATTTGCGCCGACAGTTCCGGATCGGCTGTCGTGGCCTGAACCGCAACAATATACGTCAAACCACGGCGGCGCACCGTCAACGCATCACCAAAACGTTTCAAGCTAGAGCTAAGCAGCTGAGAGCCACTAGGCGCAGCAGGCAGTTCAAAGCCCAATGCGACCTTGAACTGATCTAGCAGCGAAACCGATGGACCAAATTCCGCGGTGTTTTGCAGGTCCAGCGCAGTGATCGTCTGAATGGCCAAATTCGACGATTTCAGAATTTCCACCTCGGTTTCCAAACGCGTGCTTTCGATGGACGAATTGCTGTTGCCCACCTGCGTTGGATCCAAAAGGTTGGTTTCTTGGGGGTCGATTTTGACCAGCGCCGTTGCCGTATACAAAGGCGTGGCTTGCGTCAGGTAGACAAACGCGACAGCCAAAACGATCAAAACAGTGATGCCAATCAAACGGGCTTGTCGACGTAGCACCGCTACAACGTCTCTCAGGTCAATGAAATCCTGATTTTCTTGCATTAATTAATCGTCCTTCAAATTCACCACAGGTGTTTTCACACCAGGCTTTGTCGCTACTAATAACTTTCGGTCGTTCGACCCCGGAATAAAACGCACAGCCGCCAATCGCCCCGACTGATAGGCCCCGATATCTACGTTTACACGATTATCGGTCATCAAAACATCATCAACAATCACATGGCCATGAACCAAAACTTCGTCGCCTGAATAGCCATCGCATTGCTCGGGCGGGCCCCACAGCAATAATTCGGGGGATTGCTGTGCCGCATCCGTTCCCAAACCATAACCTGCATGCGCAAAGCGCAGGTTGCCTATTTCCAGTGCAATCGGCAAACCATTCAAAAACACGCGGTGGGCATCCGGAATGCCGACATCCAGTTTGCGTTTCAGTATGCGCGTTTCCGCACAAAACCCTTTTTCTGTGGTCGGCCTTACACCGTAAGAGGCCAGCGTTTCCTCTCCTCCGAAATCGATCCAATTCAGATGCCGTTCCGGAGTTTCGATGAACTTGACCATCATGTCTTCGTGGTTGCCGCGCAGCACAATCCGATCAAAGTTTTCAGGCGCAGGACCGATCAAACGATCCAGCATGCCAGCCGTATTCGGCCCACGGTCAACGGCATCGCCCAGACAAACGATCAGCTTTGGCCCATTGATTGACGCACCATCGGCGACAATCTGTTGTTCCAGATCATCGTACAGATCTAGACACCCATGAATATCGCCAATCGCGTAGATCGCTGCGGGCTGTTGTTTCAGACGCAAAATTCGATGCGCGACAGTGTTTTGCATTTGGGGACGGCCAAACAGCATCTTAATACTCCCTCGCGCGGCTGCGGCGGGCCAGACCCAGCGCAACAATGGCCACAAACACATAGGTGTTGGCTGCGATTTCCAGGCTGAAATCACCCAGCGAATGCATCGCCCCCAACACGATCACACCAGTCGCGGCAGCGGCGGGGAAATAGCTACGTTCGCGCACGAACACGGACCGCGCGACCATGACGAACGCGATCAAGACGGAAAGCATAGGCAACGAACCGGCAATCACGCCCAGCTCTGACCACAGTGTCAGATAGGTGTTGTGAGGTTTATCCCAAATCAGCGACGTCGATAGCGTCGGGGCGTGAAAGCCATGAAAGGCAATTTCATAGCTATCCAAACCAAAACCCGTCGCCCAACGGTTGGCAATCATCGTCAAGGTTTGCCGATACAATTCGATCCGCGTTTCAGAATCTACGAACAAGAACACCAATCGCTGTAGCAACGATTGACCGAACATAACCGCCAAAACGGCCCCGCCAGCAACCGCTGCGCCAGCCGAACCAAAGATCACGCGGGCGCGGGAAATACCCGTTTTCAACAGGATCACAACGATGGTGGCCCAAGCCCCCACGATCGTTGACGCCAACCCAAGTCGAGACCCAGACGCCAAAAGCGCCGCAAAGACGACAAAGACCAATATGGTCGTATAGGCAGCATCGGTGGTGAACCCTTTGACGCGCGATTTGCGATTAGGGGAACGGCGCGCGGGCGATCGCATTTCGAACAGAACCATCGCGGCGCCGATAATAACGCCCATACCCATATAGGTCGCGAAAGAGTTTCGGTTGATAAAGGTACCCGTCGCGAAACCTTCGTATGTTGTTTTGGCCTGAAACAGCAAAGTGTCGCCAAAAACGCTAAGGGACAACAGCGCCCAAACCGCATGGGCGACAATGCCGTAAAAGACCCAAGTCACAAGCTTTTCTGTGCGCACACGGTTTGTACAAACCTCTGAAATCAGGACAAATAACAGGCCATAGGAAACCATGCGCGGTATCGCCAGTGCCGTTGCCGACACTGTTTCAGACAGCGCCGCACCGCCCACTGGTATGATCTGAATGACAGACCAAACGACCGCCGCCAAACCGGGGAAAACGACCCAGCGGTAATTTCTAAATTGCGTCGGGCGATTGGGGTCGAAACGCGCAATCATCACGAAATAAATCGCAGTCACAGCACCAATCAGGAATATCGCAGCCAACCACGCAAGTGGCCTGTTGGCGCCGTATGGAACGGGCATCAAAAACAATAAGATCGCGATGACTTTTGCCATCACGTCATTCAATCGCGACGCAGCTTTGGGCGATTCCCGAAGTTTTCGTTCATAAATTTCGACAACTTCATATTCGAACAACGACTGGCGCGTCTGAGGCTGTTTTGCCCGCGATGTATTTACCGCCGCCGGCTTTACGTGGGAAAAATCGATCACAGGGCGGCTCCTCCCTGCGACGCTTGGCGAACAAGGCGCAGGAATGTGCGCAACGCACCGGGATCAGCACCGTCTAAAGCTGACGCTAACCATTCGCGATGAGCTGGGTTTGATTGATATAGATCGACCAGGTACGGGCGATAAAGATGGCTTTCGACCATCAGCTTGGCATCATTTGCCGCGGCATCGCCCAGCGCCGCAGCGCCCAAACGAAACGCCAACCGCATGCGCCGCGTCGCGAGCCAGCCTTCGGACGGCGCAAGTTCATAAGATCGTTCATATGCCGCGAACGATTCATCTGGCTGTCCGATGATCGCCAAAGCATCTGCACGAACCAGATGCGCCACAGCCGCATTTGGCGACACGGCCAATATTTCTGATGCACGTTTTTCACAGGCGACAGCGACGTTTTCCAACGCCGTCCGTCCAAACAACGGCCCCACGATCGAAGACAGGTAGTCATCGCAATTACGCATCTGAAAGGTCTGACTGGTGTTCGACAGCGACGATTCAAAATCTGGCTGCTGTTGTAGCGCAGACAAATACATTTGCGTTTCATCAGGCGCCGCCATGACCGAATTAAATTCCGATCTAGCAGCAAAACACGCAAAAGCCACTGACGCTAATCCGGCCAAAACCATTGCGTTACGAAAAATATTCAACGTTCAACTCCTGAACCGCCAAATTGCCCCAACGGTCCGGCCTTAAAAAAATGTAAGCTTAGGTTACCTTTGCAAATGACTTATAGCAACGCAAGGTAAGACAATCCCCCCTTTGCGTTGCAAGATTCAAACAAAATCAGGCTGTAATTGCCCAGTTTAGCGACAATAGCGCGCGGCACCCATTTGTACCAACTGACGCCCGGACAGGGTGACGTGCTGGTCCTCGGGCAAAAATGCAGCATTCTGCAGGTACCATTGCGCCAAAGGTGCAGGCAGACGCGTGCTGATAACTTGCGCGGCATGGCGATTGTCGGCAGCAGATCCGCCGCGCGGCGCGTGGAACCCAAAATTCGCGCTACGTGTCACGCAGGTGTTTACCGATGCCAGATACAACGTGCACGCAGACGCACACCAGCCATCGATGCGAATGGTTTCCCCCGTAAGCACCGCTATATTCACGTTCATCAGATAATCATTCACATTGCCGCCCGGATCATTCCTGATCACGCGCACATTCGGCGCAGCCTGAGCCAGTCCGCCAACAACCATAAGCAGCACAACAGCGATTTTTCCAAACAACGTGACACGGGACATCAACGGATTACCTTTTTCTTACGCATACATTTTCGGCGGCAGCACGATTTGGCGCGGTGACTTGCGTTTTCAGCAAACACCATTTCTGGTTTACGACTGCTTTCGAGTTCGCCCCTATATTGCGGAAAATATTGAGGATTTACCTCAAGTCGTCGGCATAGAGGGATATAACGCCCGCTTACCTAGCTAGACGTTCGGGTAATCTGAGGTGCCATTAAGGCAATCCGCCATACGCTACAAAAATCTCATTGGTGGTATAACATTTTTCTAACGATGCAACTGAAACGGGATCGGCCGGCGCGGCAGCTTGCAAAAGGCATGCCACCTGCGCTGCCGCAGGTGATTCTTTTTCCGGACCGCTTTCGCTAGGGTTTAATTTTGCGGCGTCTGCGCCTGTTCAACAGCAATTTCAGCCATTTTCATCGCCGCATCGCGATTTGCAGCCACAGCGATAAATAGGCCGTTATGGCAAAACTTTGCGCCCTTTACGCCGCTGGCTTTTTCCAGATCTTCGTCCGTCAGACCGGCCCATGCTGCAGGCAAATCAGCACGCTGTTCAAAACTATCGCCGCTGATCCGAATGCCGCCAATCGCCCAATCGGTCCCCCTAGGGTTCACCACAAACAGCAAATGGTCCGCTTCTGCCTTATCAATCGCGGAACGGAACGGCATCCCCATCGGCAATTCTAGGATCGCGGAATCGCCCGCCGCAGTGATCGCATCCATAACCATCGCCTCAGCACGTCTTTTGGCCGCTTTTTTCCCAATCGAAGCTTCGACAAACGCGCGCGCAATCGGCAATGCACGCATGAACGCGTCATCATCAACGCCGTCGGCACGATTATCGAATTCAGGCTTTAGGCTCTCCAGCAAAACAGGCAGCGTCATCGCAACCAATGGCCCCGCGACAGATGGGTTCATCGCACCATTGTCCATTTGGTCGATGGGCAAAACAAAGCCCTTATCGAAACTGGTCCAGATATCTTCGATGTGCGTTTCTGGAATATCTAACGCCGCCAAATAGTCACGGCCGAAGTGTTTCCACACCAACCCAAATGAACTGTAGGGATTTTCATCATCGCGCAAAGGCGTTGGGCGCTGGTGGTGATCAAAAATGAACTGATCCGCATCATATGCGCGGCCCACATCATAAATAATTTTGCCAGCGCCAGGTGTGATCCAGTCATCATCTCGTGTCCGCACGATGGTCGCATCCGGAAACAAACGCGTCAGAATGACCGACGAAAGCAGCTCGTCGGCATGAAATCCACCCGAATGGGTCACAAGATGCGATATGGTCATGAAATCACCTATGGCTCAAATGAAAACGGCGACCGTTCAGATCGCCGCCAATTCAATCACAGGCCTTTGCCCTGCGGATCGCACCCTGCCTAACGCAAATCGCACATCCAGCACAAGCCAGCGTTAGGTGCCTATTCGACCTCTTCGACTTCTGCGACGAAACCACCGTTGTAATCTTCGCTCTTGCGTCGAATTTGCGACTGTTCGACGACGCGATCGCAAGCGATACCTTTGAAATCGTCAATGCTGTCGAACCCTTTGCGCGTCAGATAGTCCAGCAAATCGTCCTTGAGGTCTTGGATCAATTTGACGCCAACACCGCCGCTGCCTTTTTCCTCCATCGCGGCGGTACAGACCTGAAGGTTGCCCGCGCCGTGGGCGATGAAATTAAAGGCTTCGTTAAACCCTTTGATCCCGCCAATGCCGGAAATCGATTTACCAGGCAAAGCACGCGAAATATCTGAAACCCTTTGCAGGGCTTGGTTCAAAATCGCCAAACCGCCCATGCCGCCCGACGATACATAGCCATCAACCTCAACTTCGAACTTCATGGTTTCGGGGTCCATCAATGGCATCGACGGAAATGTATTGCACAGCGAAATCGCAGAAGCCCCCGCGTCATAAGCCGCCCGCGCACCATCAACCACCGTCGACGTTGCTGGCGTTAGCTTGACCCAAATCGGGACACTAACAACAGATGTCACCGCCTCCATGATAGACCGAATGATGTCTTCATCATTGGCGATATGCGCGCCCATATCTTTGCGATCCATATGCGGGCAGGACAAATTCAGCTCTAGCGCATCGCACCCCGCACCGACGCAAGCGGTGGCCAATTTGCGCCAATTGTTCATTTCTTCTTCGCTGCCGGTACCAGCCATAATTGACCCAATCAGCATTCGGTCAGGATATGTCGATTTGATCTCTTCCAGGTCAGGCAGCCACAAATCCAACGGCTGGTCAGAAATCAATTCCCAATTCCACGACGAATGCGACACGCTATCAGGGCGTTTGGTTCGCGACACATACGGTTTTGTTTCACTTGCCCGCTGAAAAATGGTGCGCGGTCCGGCGACGTTTTCAACAGGATGCAAACCGATGGTTTTGGTCACAACACCGCCCCAGCCGGATTCAAACGCCTTCATGATCTTTCGTTTGCTTTCGGTCGGTGGCGCCGACGCCAAAACGAAAGGATTTACAAAATCTAGGCCGGTGAATTTTGTAGCAAGAGTGGGCAACGCAGCATTCCTTATTTTACCGTCTGGTAAAAATATTCAGACCGATCGTGAAATATGTCAACTATTTCAGCGACCAAAGGGCGGATCAGACGAAACTTGGCGCAAACGACCCGAAAAACGCACATTTTTTAGAACTTTGCCCGCTGTCTAAGCATAATCATACCAAAAACCCAGACAGACAAAAGGCGCCCATTGGGCGCCCTAGGTTCAATCACAACGGAATAAATGTCGTCAGTGGACTGTTAGTGAGTCCAAGCACCACGACGATTTGTGGCAAAGTTTTCGCCGTAACCACCCGCGCGAATGTTCACGGCGCGCTGTTTTGGTTCCTGAACCACAGCGTCGATACCGTGCGCTTCGGCGTATTCCAAAGCCGCCTCTTTGGTATCGAAACGCAATTTAACCTGCGTTTGGGTGTCGGACGACGATGTCCAACCCATCAGCGGGTCGATGTCACGTGCGGACGATTGAGCGTACTCCAAAACCCACTGTTTGGTCTTGGCAACGCCGGATTGCATAGCGGTCTTAGCTGGACGGTAGATTCGTGCACGCATTGGATAGCTCCGTATTTGTTGGCCTCTTATCCCGAAAAACGCCGCACAGTTCAAGACGCGATAGACCAATGCGCCTTTGGCCCTTGAAGGCGAACAAAAAGAGCACATTATAGACCCGACATCAGGAGCCGATATGCACAACAATTCGCCCGAACAAATGCCGGTCATGCAAAACCGCGCGCCCCAACAGCGTGAAAAGCTGGAGGGCGGCAAACAATTTGTCATGAACACATCCTTTGAACCTGCGGGCGACCAGCCTACCGCGATCAAAGAATTGGCAGCTGGCGTTTTGGGCGGCGATCACGATCAGGTTCTGCTCGGCGCAACGGGCACGGGTAAAACATTCACCATGGCCAAGGTGATCGAAGAAACCCAGCGCCCTGCCATCATCCTTGCCCCGAACAAAACGCTGGCGGCCCAGCTATATGGCGAATTCAAAGGGTTCTTTCCGGACAACGCCGTCGAATATTTCGTGTCCTACTATGACTATTATCAGCCAGAGGCCTACGTGCCGCGGTCGGACACCTATATCGAAAAGGAAAGTCAGATTAACGAACAGATCGACCGCATGCGCCACTCGGCCACGCGGGCGCTGTTGGAACGGGACGACGTTATTATCGTGGCGTCCGTGTCCTGTATCTACGGCATCGGTTCGGTCGAAACCTATTCGGCTATGACCCAGGACCTGTTTGCAGGCAAAATGTATGATCAGCGCCAAGTCATGGCCGATCTGGTCGCCCAGCAATACCGCCGTAACGATGCTGCGTTCCAGCGCGGCTGCTTCCGTGTGCGCGGCGACAGTCTGGAAATTTGGCCCGCACACTTGGACGACCGCGCGTGGCGTTTGTCGTTCTTTGGCGAAGAGCTAGAGGCGATCCACGAATTCGACCCGCTGACAGGCGAAAAAACCGATACCTTTGAAAAGGTCCGCATCTACGCGAACAGCCACTATGTTACGCCCCGCCCGACGATGAATCAGGCGATCAAAGGCATCAAAGAAGAATTGGCCGTGCGCCTGAAACAGATGCAGGACGAAGGCAAACTGCTAGAAGCCCAGCGCCTGGAACAGCGAACGAATTTCGATCTGGAGATGCTAGAGGCAACGGGCGTTTGCAACGGCATCGAAAACTATTCGCGGTATCTGACGGGTCGCGCTCCGGGGGAACCACCGCCCACGTTGTTCGAATTCATCCCCGACAACGCGATTGTGTTCGCTGACGAAAGCCACGTATCGGTTCCGCAAATCGGCGCGATGTACAAAGGCGACTATCGCCGCAAATTCACGCTGGCCGAACACGGGTTCCGCCTGCCGTCGTGCATGGATAACCGCCCGCTAAAGTTCGAAGAATGGGACGCCATGCGCCCGCAGTCGATCTATGTGTCGGCCACCCCCGCCGCGTGGGAACTGGAACAAACGGGCGGCGTTTTCACCGAACAGATCATTCGCCCCACAGGCCTATTGGACCCCGTGATCGAAATTCGGCCCGTAGAAACCCAAGTCGACGATCTGCTGGACGAAATCCGCCGCGTCACCGCCGACGGCTACCGCGTTTTGTGCACCACTTTGACCAAACGCATGGCCGAAGATTTGACCGAATACCTGCATGAACAGGGGATCAAGGTCCGATACATGCATTCGGACATCGACACCATTGAACGGATCGAAATCCTGCGTGACCTGCGACTGGGGGCATTCGACGTGCTGATCGGGATCAACCTATTGCGCGAAGGTCTGGACATCCCCGAATGCGGATTGGTCGCCATTCTCGACGCAGATAAAGAAGGTTTCTTGCGATCCGAAACGTCTTTGGTTCAGACCATCGGCCGCGCCGCACGTAACGCCGAAGGCCGTGTGATCATGTATGCGGATAAAATCACGGGGTCGATGGACCGCGCGATGAAAGAAACCGAACGCCGCCGCGCCCGTCAGATGGCCTATAACGAAGAACACGGGATCACGCCGCAGACCGTCAAAAAGAACGTCGAGGATATTCTGGCCGGCCTATACAACGGCGACACCGACCAATCTCGCGTCACGGCAACGATCGATAAACCGCTGCATGGTGGCAATCTGGAATCCGTTCTGGATGGGCTGCGCACCGACATGCGCAAAGCCGCCGAAAATCTGGAATTCGAAGAAGCCGCCCGCCTGCGCGACGAAATCAAACGTCTGGAAACTGTGGATTTGGTGGTGTCGGACGATCCTTTGGCCCGTCAATCCGCTGTTGATTCCGCGGTCGAAGAAAGCCGCAAAGCATCAGGACGATCATCCGCTGGCCGAGCAGGGCAACGCGGCGGCAACAAACGCAGCCGCAAATCGCGTTAAAACACGATGTCTGTCGCGACATAGGTGGCGGCAACACCTGTTTTGACAACCGCGCCAACCATTTTGCGCGGCCCACAGGCCGTCAGCGTCGATAAAATAGCAATCATTAACAAAACACGCATCGTTCACTCCTTTGCGTGACGGTTCTGTATGATCCTCTTTGCACAGGGAACCCTAAAAATTCACCAAATTGCGAACATGGCGACCAAGACACATCGGAACAAAACCAATCGCTGGGCGTTGTTCTATCAAATGTTCAATTGGAGTGAGTATAATGGAATATGGTATTTTTGGTCTGATCGTTCTGATCGCTGACATCTACGCAATCATTCAAATCATCGGTTCGCGCGCAAGCGGCCTGTCCAAACTGATTTGGGCGCTGGTTGTATTCTTCCTGCCTGTGCTGGGCTTTGTCGCGTGGCTGGTCGCCGGTCCGCGTTCGTCGACAGCAACGGTATAAAACAAATCGGGCGGGGATTTCCCCGCCCTTTTTTCATCGAATGACGTGCACAGAACAATTTGCATGTCGCACAACACGCGCAGCCGTTGATCCCAGCAGATAATCCCCCAAACCCGGATGATGCGACGCCATAACGATCAGATCGACGGCGTGTTCTTCGGCCCAATCCAGAATGGTGCGCCCCGCGTGGCCATCCACGACCCAGACATTCGCATTCGGCAACCGCGCGGCCATGCCCTGTAGTTCGGCACGGATCGCGTCGCGGCTTTCGTTTCTGAAATCATCAGGCATAAAGCTCACAGCATAGCTGGGAACTTCTTCCATTACATGAAGCAAACTGATCTTACCGCCGCCTGCGACCAGCGTTTTGGCAATGGGCAGCGGATCCAGATGTTCGAACCCTGCATCAAAGGCAACGGGCACTAGGACGTGTTTGTACATGGCAATCTCCTGCAAGCTTGCAGAAATCATCGCCCGCGCCGATCCAAGTTGCCTTGATCCAGATCACCTAGAAATCGAATAGTTCGGACAGGAAACTTTCTTTGCGCTTTTTCTTGTACGACTTGCGGTATTTATAGTCGTCGTCATCACGACGATAATCGCGGTCGTCATATCGCGGTGCTGGCGCGGGTTCGGGCGCGGCAGAGGATCGTTCGATGATTTTATCCAATTCGCCACGATCCAGCCAAACACCACGGCATTTGGGGCAGTAATCGATTTCGACACCTTCGCGGGTCGCCATAACCAATAGTTCGCCGTCGATTGGACACTTCATTCGGTTGATCCTTTTTCTATTCGTCTACATCCTAGATGGGTTCGCTATTGAACGGCGCAAGTGGGAAATTCTGTCGCAAATGGGTAAAACGGCCATCATTCTAGGGGCAGCGGTCTGGAAAAACGGCGCATCGCCCGCGTTGATGCGCCGCGTTCTAAAGGGCGCTGAATTATACAACGCAGGCGCCATTTCACACATCATCGTGACGGGCGGTTTAGGCAAATATCCCCCGACCGAAGCATCCATTATGCACCGCGTTTTGATCGCAAACGGCGTGCCCGACGACGCGATCACGGTTGAGGACAAAGCAACGTCAACTTACGAAAATTTCGCGCTTTCCAAATTACTAACCGATACGAAAGAAATTACCATAGTGACCAATTGGTATCATGTTCCGCGATCTTGGCTGGTTGCGCGGCATCATGGGTTTCGCCCCCAATTTGCCTGCCCATCAGGGCGCGGCGCGAAAACGGGGACACAAATTCGCGCCGCAGCAAGAGAGGCAATCGCCATCCCCTACTATCTGATAAAATACTGGCGTTAGACCTCTACCTCGACCTTGCCGATCGGGTTGGAACAACAGGCCAGAATGTAGCCATCCGCAATGTCATCATCGGAAATGCCGCCGTTGTGCACCATGTGCACATCGCCCGACGTTTTCTTGACCTTACACGTGCCGCAAACGCCGAATGTGCAGCCCGACGGGATATTCAGGCCGTTCGATTTTGCCGCTGCCAAAATGGTATCCGTCTGCGCAACCTTGGCCGTGACGCCAGACAGGGCAAAGGTGACCTCGGCGCTGGTATCCTCGTCCGGCACCAGATCGTCGATGTCGGGCACGTCAGATGCGGTTTCGGCTGGTGCTTGAAAACTTTCCTGATTGTAGCGGTCCATGTCATAGCCCAGACCGGCCAACGCTTCGCGCACGGCCAACATGAACGGTTCAGGCCCGCAACAATAGACATCGCGTTCCAGATAATCAGGCGCAAGCAGGCCCAGCATCAGCTGATTGAACTGCCCTTCGAACCCTGTCCACGGTTTATAGGGGTCCGCCTCGCCCACGATCCATTTCAGTTTGATCCCCGGAACGCGGCTGGCCATGTGTTCCAGACGTTCGCGGAAAATAATCTCGGACGGGCGTTTGGCGCAGTTGACGAAAACGATGTCGGGTTCTTGGCCCAGATCCCACATATACGTCGTCATCGACATGGCGGGCGTGATGCCGCTGCCTGCGGTGATGAACAGATATTTTTCGGCGGGTTTGTTCATATGGGTGAACACACCTGCGGGGCCGAACGCCTTTAGCTGCATGCCCGGTTTCAGATGATCGATCATCCAGCGGGTGCCGATGCTGTCATCCTGCGCCTTGGCCGTGATCGAAATCGACCGAGGCCGCGAAGGCGACGATGAAATCGTGTAGGTCCGATGGACGGTGCCTGTTGGCGCAGGAATTTCCAGCGTCAGAAATTGACCCGGTAGGAAATCAAACATCGCGCCCGTTGGGGACCGAAACGTAAAGGTTGCGGTATGTGGCACCTCTGGAATGACGGATACACATTCTAACGGCTCTGCATCGGTCCAAATCGCACGCGGGGGGATGGGTAGGTCTTTCATCGCTTACTCCGCCGCGATTTTTAGTTCGGTGCCGCCCGCCATCTGGGCGCAGTACCAATCGACAAACTGAATGACGCCGGATTCCTGAATGGCGGAATACGGGCCAGGGACGAATGCGGGCGAATTGATGCCGGCTTGGTTGTTTTCAACCACTTCGCGGTCTTCGTCGTTGGTATGCATCCAGACCTCGGTCAAGCGGTTCAGGTCGTAATCCACGCCTTCGACTGCGTCTTTGTGCACCAGCCATTTCGTGGTGACCTGCGTTTCCGTCGGGCTGATGGGGGTCACGCGGAAAACGATCGAATGATCAGGCAGGAAATGGTTCCACGTGGTTGGGTAATGGAATTGCAGCAAAGGACCCGCATCATCAACGCCGATGTTTCCCAGTTTCCGCGTCACGGCGAATTCGCCGTCCATGGTATAGCTTTTGGTGCCCAGATTCAGCGGCACGCGGGCCAAACGGTACTGACCGCCCTGCGCGATATGAAACTGCGACTTGATGCCTGCATTTTCCAGTCGGTCGAAATGGTTTTGCAGGCGTTCGGGGACCGATCCGTCCTCTTCTACGCCAGTGATTGACGGGTCTTCGGGGTAGGTGCGGCACAGCGAAGGGTGGTTGCCCGCGCAGTGGTAACATTCGCGGTTATTTTCCCAGACCAGTTTCCAGTTGCCGTTTTCAATGATCGACGATTCAAACGCGACCTTGGCATTTGCCAAATCGTGGTGTTCCAGATAGGGGCGCGCCAGTTCGGCAAAGGTGTCGAAATCGGGTGCCTCTTCGGCCAGACAAATGTAGACCAATCCCGCCAGTTCGCGGCAGTGAACGGTTTTCAACCCGTGTTTCGACGCATCGAAATCAGCACCCATATCTTTGGCCCACAACAGGCGACCATCCAATTCATAGGTCCATTGGTGATACGGGCACACCAATTTCGGGGACGTTCCTTTGGCCTTTGAGCACAAAACCGACCCGCGGTGACGACACGAATTGTGGAACGCGCGAATTTCGCCGTCTGTGCCGCGAACAACTATGACGCGATAGTCGCCGACCTGATGGGTAATGTAATTTCCCGCCTTTGGTAATTCACAGGCAGGCGCAACAAACAGCCACTGACGATAGAATATCGTCTGTAGATCAGCCTGAAAAATCGATGCGTCCGTATATGCCGCACGAGGCAGCGCATGCCCTGGAACCCGTTCGGCCAACATCTGGGACACTTGCAGCGTCATTGTCGTTCTCCTGCCGCAAATCACGGCGATAAAAATGGGTGGGACGACAAACAGGCCACGGGGCGCGCGAAAATTGCGCGCCTGATCCGCGTCTGCACCGCCGCCCGCGGTTGACGTTTCAGCAAGGCTGGTTTCCGGACTTCTAGTTGGGCAAAACCCTAGCGCGACACCTTCCCGGCTCCTCCCCAGTGGTATGTCGCCGCGCCTAAACCTAGTTACCGTTGCGGGGGCAGCGCCGGTATTGCACCGGCTTCCCAATTCTCGGACCCGTGGGCCCGCACCTTACCCCTATACGATAGCAGCCTAATCCCTATGCAATTGGCCCGAAAACGACCTGAACGGTGCAAAATCGGCACGGAAAAATTTTACCCACAGGCGATTGTGGAAAACTAAATATTGACGAAAGGTGAACAAAAATATCTAGATGATGTTGCTAAGGTTCCTGTGATTCATCACGGGCTAAGAGGGAAGCCAGTGTAATTCTGGCACTGCCCCCGCAACTGTTAGCGGCAAGCATAGCTGAATCGCCACTGGGTCACCCCGGGAAGGCCAGCCAAGCGTCAAAGCCGCAAGTCAGGAGACCTGCCGAAGCACCATAGTACGACCACAGACGGAGGGTCTGGGAGCGCATATAGGTGGCATATTTTCGCCTGCTCCACGTCCCTGCGTCGCTTTAAAAAACCAACTGGGGAACCGAGCAATGACAATCACAGTATATTCCAAACCAGCCTGCGTTCAGTGCACCGCAACGACTCGCGCTTTAGCAGCCAAAGGCCTGGATTACCAAGTCATCGACCTGACCGAAGACGACGACGCACATTCGCGCGTGACCGAAATGGGCTACCGTCAGGTACCGGTTGTTGTCGCTGGCGAAGATCACTGGTCCGGTTTCCGCCCTGACCTGATTGGCCGTCTGGCCTAATCACACAATGATCGGCATCGTCTACTTTTCGTCCCGTTCTGGGAACACACAAAGGTTTATCGATGCCTTGGGTCTGCCAGCCCAGCGTATTCCGATTGATGCGAATACAGATCAACCAAAGATTGCCGCGCCCTATGTCCTGATTTGTCCCACCTATGCGGACGGAAACGGCAACGGCGCGGTTCCCAAACAAGTTATCCGTTTCCTAAACGATCCTGCCCGCCGCAGTTTCATTCGCGGTGTGATCGGCACAGGAAACAGAAATTTCGGCCCGACCTATGGGATGGCCAGCGATGTTATCGCGAAAAAATGCAACGTGCCGCTGCTGTATAAATTCGAACTGGCGGGCACCGAAACAGACATCAACCGCGTCCGCGCGGGACTGGAAAAGTTTGAGGGGATGACATGCTCGATCACGGCATGAAAGACGGCGAAACACTGGACTATCACGCGCTGAACGCGATGCTGAACCTGTACGACGAAAACGGCCACATCCGTTTCGACGCAGACCGCATGGCCGCCCGCCAGTATTTCCTACAGCACGTAAACCAGAACACCGTGTTCTTTCATTCGCTGGACGAAAAACTGCGTTATCTGGTCGAAGAAGGCTACTATGAGGCCGACGTTCTGGCCCAGTACCCTCGCGAATTCCTGACCCAGATGTGGGATGCGGCCTATGCTGCGAAATTCCGTTTCCCGACATTTTTGGGCGCGTTCAAATATTACACGTCCTACACGCTGAAAACCCGTGACGGTCAGCGCTATCTGGAACGTTTCGAAGACCGAGTTGTTATGGTGTCGCTGGCGCTGGCACGCGGCAATCAGGAACACGCGATGGCGTTCATGCGCGAAATCATCGCCGGCCGTTTCCAGCCTGCCACCCCGACGTTCCTGAACGCAGGCAAGAAAAGCCGCGGCGAGCTGATTTCCTGTTTCCTTCTACGTCTAGAAGACAACATGGAATCCATCGGTCGCGGCATCAATTCGGCCCTGCAGCTGTCCAAACGCGGCGGCGGCGTGGCGTTGATGCTAACCAACATCCGCGAACACGGCGCGCCGATCAAAGGCATCGAAAACCAGTCCTCGGGCGTCATCCCTGTGATGAAACTGCTAGAGGATTCGTTCTCTTACGCGAACCAGCTGGGCGCGCGTCAGGGCGCGGGCGCGGTTTACCTGAACGCGCACCACCCAGATATTTTGCGTTTCTTGGATACCAAACGCGAAAACGCCGACGAAAAAATCCGCATCAAAACCCTGTCGCTGGGCGTTGTGATCCCTGACATCACGTTCGAATTGGCGAAAAAGAACGAAGACATGTACCTGTTTTCGCCCCATGACATCGAAAAGGTCTATGGCGTGCCTTTCTCGGAAATCTCGGTCACTGAAAAATATGACGAGATGGTCGACGACAAACGCATCCGCAAGAAAAAGATCAACGCGCGCGAATTCTTCCAGACCCTGGCGGAAATCCAGTTCGAATCCGGTTACCCTTACATCATGTTCGAAGACACCGTGAACAAAGCGAACCCAATCGACGGCCGCATCACCATGTCGAACCTGTGTTCGGAAATCCTGCAGGTGAACGAGGCGTCGAAATTCAACGACGACCTATCCTATGATCACCTAGGCACCGACATTTCGTGTAACCTTGGGTCGCTGAACATCGCGAAAACCATGGACAGCCCAGATTTCGGCGCAACCGTTGAAACCGCCGTCCGTGCGCTGACCGCCGTATCGGAAATGTCCGCCATCGACAGCGTGCCATCCATCCGCCGCGGCAACGACGAAGCCCACGCTATCGGCCTAGGCCAGATGAACCTGCACGGGTTCCTTGCCCGCGAACGCATTCATTATGGCAGCACCGAAGGCGTGGATTTCACCAGCGTCTATTTCGCGGCTATCGCCTATCACGCGATCCGCGCATCCAATCAAATCTCCATCGAAAAAGGCGAAACATTCGCTGGTTTCGAAAAATCAACATATGCGACAGGTGAATTTTTCGACAAATACACCGACCGTGATTGGTTGCCTGAAACCGAAGAAATTCAGGCGCTGTTCGACCGTATGAACGTCACCCTGCCGACCCGCGATGATTGGGCTGCGCTGAAAAAATCGGTGATGGAACACGGGCTGTATAACCGCAACCTGCAGGCCGTTCCGCCAACGGGTTCGATCAGCTACATCAACAATTCGACCTCTTCGATCCACCCGATCGTGTCCAAGGTTGAAATCCGCAAAGAGGGCAAAATCGGCCGCGTGTATTATCCAGCCGCGTTCATGTCGAACGATAATCTGGAATACTATCGCGATGCCTATGAAATCGGCCCCGAAGCGTTGATCGACACCTATGCCGCCGCCACAGAACACGTGGATCAGGGCCTATCCCTGACGCTGTTTTTCCCAGCCGAGGCAACGACCCGCGACATCAACCGCGCGCAGATCTACGCGTGGAAAAAAGGCATCAAAACCATCTACTACGTGCGCCTGCGCCAGTCGTCCCTAGAAGGGACCGAGGTTCAGGGCTGCGTTTCTTGTACTTTGTGAGGATGATATGAAAGACCTGACCACATCCATCCCCCGCGCCATCAACTGGAACCGCCTTCAGGACGAAAAAGACCTAGAGGTATGGAACCGCCTGACCGTCAATTTCTGGCTGCCTGAAAAGGTACCTTTGTCGAACGACATTCCCAGCTGGGGCACCCTGCGCCCAGAGGAACGTGAACTGACGATCCGCGTATTCACCGGCCTGACCCTGCTGGACACCATCCAGAACGCCGTTGGCGCGCCCGCCATGTTGCCCGATTCCCAGACTCCGCACGAAGAGGCGGTTCTGACCAACATCGCGTTCATGGAGGCCGTCCACGCGCGGTCCTATTCGTCGATCTTTTCGACCCTATGTTCCACGAAAGAGGTCGACGAGGCATTCCGCTGGTCCGAAGAAAACCCGCATCTTCAGGCCAAGGCACGTTTGGTTTTGCAGGAATACAATACGGACGCGGACCCGCTGAAACGCAAAATCGCCAGCGTTTTTCTGGAAAGTTTCCTGTTCTATTCGGGGTTCTATCTGCCGATGTACTGGTCCAGCCGCGCAAAGCTGACCAACACCGCAGATCTGATCCGTCTGATCATCCGCGACGAAGCCGTCCACGGCTATTACATCGGTTACAAATTCCAGCGCGCGCTGGAAACCGCGACCGAAGAACGCCGCCAAGAGCTAAAGGATTTCGCCTTTGCGCTGATGTTCGATCTGTACGAGATTGAATCGAAATATGCAGAGGAACTCTATGACGACATCGGCCTGACCGAAGACGTCAAAGCGTTCCTGCATTATAACGCGAACAAAGCCCTGCAAAACCTAGGGTTCGAGGCGCTGTTCCCACCCGCCGCCTGCGAGGTAAACCCCGCAATTCTGGCAGCCCTGTCAACCGACAGCGAAAACCACGATTTCTTTTCGGGGTCTGGGTCGTCCTATGTCATCGGCAAAGCCGTTGCGACCGAAGACGAAGATTGGGATTTCTAAAAATCCCCGCGCTGATCCTGATTATTTGGTCAGGATCAGCTTTCCCGCGCGCGTGATGCGCAGCGTATAAACCTGCCCATTCAGAACAATATTTGCGGTCTGCCCGCCCTTTGTCAGGGTGACGGCTTCGTGACACGGTATTTGTACGGTCATTTGATCGTGGTTCGACATGTCCATGTTCGCGGCTTTTCAGGTTGAGGCGGAATTGCAGCCCGCCAATTGTTGACTATTTTTGTAAGATACACTTTTTCGTCAGCCCTACAACCCAAATTGACGCCCCCAAAACAGCACAACCCGCTGAAATCAAAGATTTCAACGTGTTGTTGATTGTTTTTGTCGGGATAATGGGTGGGCGCTTATCGTTTTTTGACGAACTCGGTTAGAATCACGATGCGCTGACCTTCGACACGGCCTTCGATTTGGGTGGGGACGTCAGGCACCACACTGATGCGATGCACGGCAGTGCCCCGTTTCGCCGTGAACCCGCCGCCTTTGACGGGCAGGTCTTTGATCAGAACGACGGTATCGCCGGACGACAATGGCGCGCCGTTGGAATCGAAATGAATCTGTTTTTCCACGTTATCGGCCCACGCGCGGGTTTCGTCGTCCAGATACAGCTGATCCGCCAGATCACGCGCCCATGGTTCGTCGCTCAGTTTATCCAACATGCGTGCGGCGACCACCTGCACGGCTGGCTCTTCGCTCCACATGGCCGAAGCAAGGCAACGCCAGTGGTTCGCGTCAGGCGTGCTGTTGATCTGATCGGCACAGGTCTCGCAAATCTGGATCACCGCACCCGATGGGCCGCCCGACACAGGAAATTCGTTCAGCGGGGCATCGGCAGAGCACAAAGCGCAGGTCATAAGGCAGATTCCTATCAATTGGTTGCCCGTGCCTTACGCCCCTGTTCGTCAGATTGCGAGTGAAAAGGGCCAGCTGCGACAGCTGGCCCCTATTCGTTTATTCGCCGTATGGCACCCAGATATTTTTCACCTGAGACGCACGCGATAGGAACTGTTTCCCCTGCCCGTCTGGCCCCGCGAAATCGCGAACGCCCGCAACTTCGGTCCATGTTTGTTTCAGGTTTCCGGTGCTAGCAGCCTCAACCATCGCGCAACCATCGGTGCTGCCGAAATACCAAACAGCGTCGACATTATCGTGCTGTGCCAGTGTTTTCGCCAGATCGTCGCGCGGACCCGTAATAATGTTTACGACGCCCGCAGGCACGTCCGAGGTTTCCAGCACCTGATACAAATCCGTCGCCGCCAATGGATGCGATTGCGACGCCACAGCCACCACCGCATTGCCCAAGGCGATCGCTGGCAAAATCAGCGACATCAGCCCCAGCAGCGGCGCAGCGTCAGGGGCCACCGCGCCAACAACGCCCAGCGGTTCGTTCATCGCGATCGTCACCATGCGGCCCGTAGTCGAATGCACTTGGCCGTCGAATTTATCGGCCTGCGCCGCGTACCAGAAACAGCGGCGGATAGTCGTTTCCACCTCTGCCTTTGCGGCGGCTTTGGATTGGCCCAAGGCGATCAGGCGGGATTCGAATTCGGCCGCGCGGGCGGATAGGTTTTCGCCAATGTAATACAGAACCTGCGCGCGGTTATGGCCTGTTGCTTTGCCCCAACCGCTGGCTTTGGTCGCAGCTTCGACCGCGTTGCGGATATCTTTGCGGCTGCCCAATGGCGCCAGACCAACAGGACCTTTGGGACCGTTTACCGCGTAGGAATACCCGCTGTCCGGACGCGCCTGTTTGCCGCCGACGTACAGTTTCGCCGTGCGGTCGATGTCATCGCTGACGCCCACCCCAACGGCGGCCTGCGGGGCTGCGGGGGTCGGCTCTGCCTTGCCCTGTTTTGCCAATGGCGTTTTCAGATAGGCCAACATGCCTTCGCGGCCACCTTCGCGGCCATAACCGCTTTCGCGATATCCGCCGAACCCTGCGGCGGCATCGAACAGGTTGGTCGCATTGATCCAGACAACGCCCGCTTTGACCTTGGCCGCGGTGTCCAGACACAGGTTGATGTTTTCCGACCAGACCGAAGCCGCCAGCCCATAGCGCGAATTATTCGCCAATGCCAAAGCGTCATCTACCGTGCGGAATGTGGTCATCGTGACAACAGGGCCAAAGATTTCCTCGCTCCACAATGAGGACGCAGGATCAACGCCTGTGATCAGTGTCGGGGCATAGAAACACCCGTTCGGCGCGGTGGCCTGATGCACATCAACGCCCGTTGCGCGGCCCTGTTCGACCAATTGCGCGATGCGGTCACGCTGAACAGGGTCAACGATGGCGCCCATATCCGTGTTTTTGTCCAGCGGATCACCGACCCGCAGTTTCGCCATCCGCGTTTTCAGCAGCGATTCAAATTTCGGCGCCACAGATTCAGCCACCAGAATACGCGACCCCGCGCAGCAGACTTGGCCCTGATTGAACCAGATCGCATCAACCACGCCTTCGACGGCGGCATCCAGATCAGCGTCAGCAAACACGATGAACGGGGACTTCCCGCCCAATTCCAGCGTCAGACCTTTGCCCGAACCTGCGGTTTGTTCGCGGATGATGCGGCCTACCTCGGTCGATCCGGTAAAGGCGACTTTGTCCACGCCGTCATGACCCGCAATCGCCGCGCCCGTTGCGCCGTCGCCTGTGACGATATTCAACACGCCTTTGGGCAATCCGCATTCCGCCGCGATCTGCGCAAAGGCCAGCGCGGTCAGCGGGGTATATTCCGCAGGTTTCAGAACAACGGTGTTACCCGCCGCAAGCGCTGGCGCGATTTTCCATGCCAGCATCAACAGCGGGAAATTCCACGGGATCACCTGACCGCACACGCCCACAGGTTCGGCATTGGGGAATTCATCCGCCAGAATTTCGGCCCAGCCCGCGTGGTGATAGAAATGCCGCGCGACCAGTGGGATGTCGATGTCGCGGGTTTCGCGGATCGGTTTGCCGTTGTCGATGGTTTCCAGCACCGCCAAAAAACGCGCGTGTTGCTGCACGTGACGCGCCATTGCGTATAGATATTTCGCGCGTTCATGCCCCGACAATTTCGCCCATTTCGGCTGTGCCTTGCGGGCGGCGGCAACAGCTGCGTCAACATCTGCTGCGGTGCCTTGGGTCACGCGCGCGATTTTCGCGCCTGTTGCTGGGTTCGACACATCAAACGTTTGTCCCACGGCGGTAAACGCGCCATCGATGAAATGGCCGAAACCGTCCTGATGATCCGCCAGCCATTGATCAACGATCTTTGTATCCTCTGGTGCCACGCCGTAATCCATTGCATCCATTAGTGAAATAATATCCGTCATAGCCCTGCCCCTTACGCGATTGCGTGGCGGTTGGCGGCCGAATACCGGCCCGTTACATAGTGTTCGATCTGGCGTTCAATATCGCCCAGCATGGACGACGCCCCGAAACGGAACAGATCAGGGTTCAGCCAATCGCGGCCCATTTCCTCTTTCATCAGGATTTGCCAGGCGATGGACTCTTTCGCGGATTTGATGCCGCCAGCGGGTTTGAACCCGATTTTGAACCCCGTTTCCGCGCCATAGTCGCGCAGCGCACGCACCATGGTCAGCGACACAGGCAAGGTGGCGTTCACGCCTTCTTTGCCCGTCGATGTTTTGATGAAATCGGCACCTGCCTGCATGGCGACCATCGATGCTGCATAAACGTTTCGCAGCGTGCGCAATTCGCCCGTGGCAAGGATCGCCTTTAGGTGCGCATCACCGCAGGCTTCGCGCATCATCGCGATTTCATCGTATAGCGCGGACCAGTTTTCTTTCAGCACGTGTTCGCGGGTGATGACGATGTCAATTTCATGCGCGCCTTCGGCCACGGCATATTTGATTTCTTCGATCCGCAGGGGCAGAGGCGTCAGGCCAGCAGGAAACCCCGTCGCAACCGATGCCACGGGAATATCAGTGCCTTCTAACGCCTGAACCGCGTGGCCAACCATCGTGGGATAGACACAGACCGCGCCGGTGGTCAGGCGCACGTCGTCCAACCCCAGCGCGGATTTTAAATGCGGGGCCAGAGGCTGAGCCGCTTTGGCGCACAAACGTTGAACCCGTTCTTTGGTGTCGTCACCCGCCAGCGTTGTCAGGTCGATCATTTTGATCGCGTTAACCAGCCACGCCGCCTGATGCGCCTTTTTCACCGAACGGCGCGTGCCCAAAGTCGCTGCGCGGCGTTCAGCGGCGGACAGGTTTACCGCGTGGCCTTCGAACATCGTGGGGTCCAGAGGGCACCCCGCGTTGCGTGGAAATCCATTAGTTGTCATCTTCATGCTCCAACACATAGGCCGCGATGCCCGCATCCGTGATCAGAGTTTTGACCACCCCTGCGCGCAACGCTGCCAGTACGATTTTCTGTTTTTCTGTTCCCGACGCCACGGCGATGGCCCGTTCGGCCCCGCGTAGGTCGTCAAATTCCAATCCGATGGTGCGGGCGTCCAGAGCGTGATCCACGACCTGCCCCTGCGCATCCACAAACCGGCCCAAAATGTCCCCAACAGCACCTGCCGCAACCAGTGCTGCATGTTCATCAGGTTCGATATTTCCAGACTCTAATAAGGCCGATCCGACCAAAGCGCCCATCGAAAACATCAGACAATCCGCCGACCGCGCCCGTTCGATCACGTTGCGCACAATGCGGTCCTGTTCCAACACTTGGCGCGTTTCAGCAGCACCGACGATCGCGGGGACAGGCAGCGGTACAAACTGCCCAGCGCCTTTTTCGGCGATGGTCGACGCCACATCGTTGTGGTGTTTTTCTTGGGGAATGGGCGGGACGGTGCCGTTGATCTGGACGACCTCGACCCCGTTGGCCCAACCCGACGGGACCGCCTGCGCCACGGCCCCCATCGTGCGGCCCCATGATACACCCAGACGCGCGGGCGTCAGTGTCGCGATATATTGACCCGCCGCAGGTGCGACGCCCGTTTCATCCGCGCAGATCACCACGTCTGACAAACCAAAACGCTGCTGCAGCGCGTATTCCAGGTCGGGCATGCGGCCAGATTTCGGGACAATGCGGATTTGCACGATCCCTGTGTCCCGCGCCTCGGCCAATAGGCGGCTGACTTGCCAACGGTTCAGGCCCGTGGCGCGTGCGATTTCGGTCTGGGTGGCGTCCTGCAGGAACGCCATCCGCGCGATGCGCACCATCAGTTGTTCGCGGGCAGCATCCTCGATCGGGAGTCTACTGCCGGCGCGATCCGGCTCTGCCATTGTTTGATCCAATCACAATTGTGAACAGTTTTCACAATTGTGCATTTGGGTCACATCTGTCAACAGCAGAACCGTTTTACGTCACGCGATATGCTGGATCGCGGCGAAACCTTCGAATTTCGGGTGACCACTGTGCAGCGGTTTCGAACCCGGCGCGCGTTTGTGCGCCGCGCGGAATTGTTCGCTGCGGGTCCAGGCGATGAAATGTTCTTCGGTTTCCCAAACGGTGTGGGACGCATACAGGCGAATGCCATCCTCCTCGGCGCCTTTCAGCATGTGGAATTCCACAAAGCCCTCTAGTTCTTTCAACTGGCTATCGCGGTTCAGCCAAACCTGTTCGAAATCATCAGCATTTTCGACGGGGACCTGAAACCTGTTCATGGCAAGATACATAATTTGCTCCTTTATTCACGTTGCTAAAAGGCGCGACCAAATTGGCCGCGCCCTAAAAAAATTAGAATTTGATTTCGCCGCCCAGATAGACGTTACGACCTTCGCCCGAGGTGCCGCTGGACAACCAAGGCGTATAAGTCGTGTCGAACACGTTCGTGACTTTGGTGTTCACCGAAAACGCATCGCTGACCTGATATTCCGCGAATAGATCGACCAGTTCGTAACCTTCGTTGGTTTCCGAAACCGTGGTGGAATAGGTCGACGCGTATTTGCCGCCCGACACATAGTGATACTGCCCGCCAACGGTCAGGGCGTCGTCCATCAAATGCGCGGCAACGCGCAGGCTGGCGGTTTGTTCAGGAAGGAACTGCACCGATCCCAAACCGGCAACCTGTGTCGGCATATCAGAATCGTTTTTGGTGTAGGACAGACCAAAATCGAACGCGCCGACGATGTAGTTCAGTTCGACCTCTAGGCCGCTGGTTTGCGAAACACCGTCAACGTTCACAAAGGCAAAGCCCGTTTCACCAAAGCTGTTAGTGAAGGTCGAGGGATAGCTGGCCAAAATGTAGTTTTCGACGTCCATGTTATAGTAATTCACGCGGCCAGACAGCTGGTCGTTGTCCGTGAACAAACCAAAACGTTCGACGTTGAAACCGATCTCGTAACCGGTCGATACCTCTGGTTCCAGTTCAGGGTTGGCGATGAATGCCGTGGAACTGCCGTGCGCATTTCCGCCCAGCATGGATTCTTGTGCCGTTGGCATGCGCGTCGCCCGTGATGCCGTTGCATAAGGTTGGAACCAATCGTTCACCTGATATGCGATCGTCAGTTTTGGATCGACACCACTGAAGTCGATATCGACATCGCCGCTTTCGGTCGTGCCTTCTTGGCCGTACTGCAGCGCACGCAGGCCTGCGGTGACCTCCCAATCGCCTTGGGTCAGGATATTTTCGCTAAAGATCGCGGCGCGTATTGCTGTACCTTGGTTCGGGTTCACACCCGAAGACGCGCCATTCAGTTCGTCGCGCGAAAACTCTAGACCGTTGATCGACACCAGATCCCAGTTGCCCAAAGTCCCTTCGCTGATGTTCGTCACATCAAAACCAACAGTCTTGGTCTCCATTTGGCGGCCAACATACGAACCACCCCATGCCGATGTTCCCGCATAGGACGTATATTCAGTCGCAGTGGTGCCGACATAGGCGTTGACGTCCAGATCCCAAATTCCGTCCGCCGTATCCAGATCGTAGCCCAGCGTATAAATATCGTTGGTCAGGTCCTGTTCATAGCTGTTTGCGGCGAAGGTCGATTGATACCGCATTGCCGAAAACGATAGCGATTGCGCGCCGTCCAGATGATAGGCGAATTTCAACAGGCCAGATTCAGTATCTTCCCACGTATTCGCGATCTCTTCGCCCGAACCGTCGGTATAGTTTTCTTCGTTATTTAAACTAAAGGCGGCCAAGGCTTCGAAGGTGTCGTCGACATAACCCACGCCAACCATACGGCTAAAGTTTTCGCCGTTTTCGCCATAGCTAAAACGGCTGATGCCGCCAAAGCCGGTGCCGTCGACAACGTCCGTCGCGGACAAGGTGCGGAAATCTACCGACCCTGCGATACCGGTGCCGCCTGCCGTCGTTTGTGCGCCGCGGCTAATTTCGATGCCTGCCAACAGGTTTTCATCAAAGTAGGAAAACCCCATGCCCGCGTGGCCGGTAAAGCGGTAGTTCTGAGGCACGCCATCGACCGACATTGCGACACGGCCCGACCCTTCGAACCCGCGAATATTGACTGCGACACCTGGGTTAGATGGATCAAGCTGCGTGTAGACCGATGTTTGCTGGCGCAAAACCGTATCAACCGAAGATGCACCGCCCTGCGCGGCCAGATCATCAGAATCCAAACCCGTCGAATTTTCGCCTGCGGTGATAGGCGTGCCATCATCTGCATACCCCAGAATGACGCGTCCCAGCAGCGTTGTGTCTTCTACCGTCTGAGCGTTCATCGGCATTGCAACGAACGCCAACCCCAGTGCCATAGCGGTCGTGCTGACCAATTTATTACGAAGGTACATTGTATATCCCAACCCTCCGGCCCCATCACCGGATTAGATGCGCTGCGAAAATCCAACCGAACCCAATTGGGTTCGGTCAGGTATCAGCTGTGAAATCAAAGATTGCTTGCACGGCGCGCTCGGGAATGCGTTGGCGCGACCTGTGGCTGGCGATGTAGACGGATTGTATCAATTGACTAAAAGAGTCAACTATTGATGTAGCAACAAATTAGAAATTTGTTTACTTTGTATCCATAAGGGCCAGCAAAGCGGTCTATCTACCTTCGATGACGACAGAAAACCGTCGCTCCGCCCCTTGTGGGGGTGGATCGAATGGGGCGGCGCGGCGAATGTGATCGACGGCCAGATTGTCCAGTTCGGCATTTCCCGACGATTGGGCCACAGAAACGCTATCCAATGCGCCCGTCCCGCCAATTGCAAAAGCCACCAAGGTCCGCCCCCGAAGCCCCGTTGAAACCCGCCGCGTTCGACTGATTTTACGCATGACTACATTACCGTAATTTCGCGCGGCACGGCTGTTGGTGGTCACGACTGCGGTTTCTTCGGCGCCTTGACCTGATGGCGCGGCTGTCGTGGTTTGCGCCGCTGTTGTCGCCCTTTGCGCACCTGCAACGGTATTTTGCTGCGCGCCGCCTTGCGTCACTTGTTGCTGCGGCGGGCGCAAATTTTCGGGACGCACGATCGGACGCGGGCCCGTTTCGACCGCCGTCAGCGCCGTTTGTTCGCGCACAGGGTCAATAGGGTCTAGCGTCGTGGGCGATACCGCCGTTTGGGCGGCGTAGGTCGGCGTCACCGTCGGCGTTACCGTGGCAGCAAGGCTACTGGCGGGCGGCGTCGCGGCTGCGACCGGTTCGACGGCCGATACAGCCCCCATTGTCAGGCTTTCAAAATGATTGCCCAACTGAACCTGCCTAGGCGGCGCGGCTGCTGGCGGCTCAATAGCGTCGACCTGATCCCGCATCAGGCCGACGCCATGCGCCACAACCGAAATCGTTGCCGCGCAGACTGCGGCAATGACATTTTTCATCGCGATGTCCCTCGCTCTGTCACTACCACAATATTTTCGGCGCCGGATTGTGCGAATTCACCGGCGATGCGCACCAAATCCTGCGCAGGCAAATCCCGATCCGGCATCAATCGCAACACATCGCCAGCGCCATATCCCAATGCCAAAATCGCAGACGTCATATCGACGGGTTCACCGCGCAGGTAAATCGACCCATCGGCATGTATCACGACTGCATCGGCTGGTTGCTGACCCACCATATCCGCGACTGTAATCAGGTTCACTTCACCCGATTGTGTCGCCGAAATGGTCCCCGCAACCAAGAAAAAGACCAGCATCAAAAATACGATGTTGATCAGGGCAATGGTCGGCTCTTGCCTTTGACGTGTTATGCGCTGACGCAGGGCCATTACTGTAGCACCGTGACGGATAATTCGGGCCGCAAAGCCAGTTGCACCATCAGGTCAACCAATCTTTGGGACGACACGCCTGTGCCCAGCGCGACCAGAACCTGGCGGTCGCCCTGCCTTAGGAACTGATCGGCCTGTTCAATTAAATTCGACATGTCGATCCGCGCGCCATTTAGGCGTAGATCCTCGGACCCCAATTGCAAAAAAAGGGGCGGCGCCGTTGCCGCTCCTGTACCAGCTGACGCCGCTGTCAGCGGAATTTCTGAAAACCGCGTAAAGGTCGAACTTAGCATAAAGAACAACAGCAGCAGGAAAATGACATCAATCAGCGATGTCATAGACAGCGCGCGCCGACGCCCATGTGTGCCAGACCTAAGCGGCATCCCGTTCACCCTTTGGCGAATAGATCGTTTCAATCCCCAAAATCGCGATGGACCGTTCTATGGCCACACGGGTTTCGAAAAAGGTCAGCACCAAAGTTGTTGGGATCGCCACGGCCAACCCAGCCGCCGTCGTCAACAGTGCCACCCAAATACCGCCGGCCAACAGCGCAGGATCAACATTCGCCCCCGCCTGCTGCATCGCCTGAAAGGCATCAATCATGCCCAAAACCGTGCCGAACAACCCCAGCAAAGGGGACACTTGCGCAATGCTGTCCAGCAATTTGAAACCGCTTTCCAACCGCGTGATAACACTGTCGGCTTCGGTTTCGGTTCGGGATTGGGACTGATCCGCGCGATGCGCTGCGCTGTCCGCGAAAACGGGCCCCAATCTGTTAGGCGATTGATTGAAAACAGCGGTCGCATCCTGAAAATCGCCTGTATCACACAGACGCAACCCCGCGCGAATGGCGGTATGCCGCCCGACGCCTAGATGCCAAAACTGCCATAGTTTCCATAGGATTGTCGCAATCGAAATAACGGACAGGCCCAGCAAAATTGCGATAACGGGACCGCCCAATTCATAAACGGCGATGACGCCTGCCCAAACCGCCTGAATCATCCGATCAGCCCCAAATCGATACGCGAGGTCAAAGACAGCAAATCGCTGCAAATGGCGGGTGTTACGCCTTCTCCTTCGCAGGTGGACACGCCGTTGATCAGAATTTGCGACAGGTCGGAACAAGCCAGACCAGCAATATCAAATTGCCGAACACGTGGCCGACCCAAAGGCAAAGTTTCCAGATTGAACAGCGTTAGGCGGTCTACCTCGCCTGATTGACGGAACAACACGGTTTCCAATGTCATGTCGTTGATATCGGCTGCGGAATTATTGGTCGCCATCAATGAAATGCGGCAGGCGCCGTCCACCTCTGCTGCGCCATTCAGTTCGATTAAAACCCCGGCAGGTTCTGATGAACCTGCCGGGACATTTTGCGCATTTGCTGGAATCGCAGTGAACGCGACCACTGCGGCCATTGCAAATACGCTAAATGATTTGGTCATAAAATTCGGCTGTGCGCCCACCCAACCGCATTGAAAAAGTGTTTTGTTTTCCATTGGATAAACGCCCCGCACATCACGTTGTTTTCGAACTGAGGCTCGCGGGTCGCTGGCAAATATTGCATATCCTGCAACAATATTCTTGCGCTCCTACTAATTCCGATTATTTTAGTCAAGAAAATTCAACATCCCCAGCAAATGCAATTTCCGCATAGCGAGGTCCCGAGATAAGAGGAGCCGCTATGGGCAATTCAAATACTTTGACCGCCGCACAAATTCGGCAGGCCATTCTGGACAATCCCAAAAAACGCGCCCGCGATTTGGCCGATTCATTGAACATTGGCGAAGCGGCATTGGTTGCTGCGCAAGTGTCTGTCGGCGGCGCTACAAAAATTGCGGCTGACCCAAATGTTCTGATTCCGCGCCTAAAAGAATTGGGCCCTGTCATGGCGCTAACACGCACGGCATCGGTCGTTCATGAAAAGGACGGGATTTACGACAATTACCATGCGGGCGATCACGCTTCGATGGTGCTAAACGGCGCGATTGATCTACGCATGTTCCCGTCCCACTGGGTGCACGCCTTTGCAGTACGGGTCGAAACCGATGAATCTGTGCGTCATTCGATCCAAATCTTTGACGCTGCAGGCGATGCTGTTCACAAAATCCACGCGCGGCAAGGCACCGACATTGCGGCACTGGAACGCCTGACCGCAGAACTGGCAACCGATGACCAACCAGACACTCTGACGCTGGCCACACGGCACCCCACAGAGGCGCCGAGATCCAACACTGCAAAACTGGAAATCCTGCGCCAAGAATGGGACCGGATGACAGACACCCATCAGTTCCTGCGCCTGACATCAAAGCTGGGCATGAACCGACTGGGTGCCTATCGCATCGTTGGCGATCCATACGTGCAGCAATTGCACACTGACGCTGTGAACACGGCGTTAGAACAGCTGGTCGCCACAGAACTGCCCAGCATGATTTTCGTTGGAAACCGCGGCTGCATCCAAATCCACAGCGGCCCGATCCATAACCTGCGCAAAATGGGCCCGTGGCAAAATGTAATGGACCCCGAATTCAATTTGCACCTGCGACTGGATCACATTGCCGAAGTCTATGCGGTGCACAAACCCACGCGGCGCGGCATGGCACATTCTATCGAAGCTTTTGACAAAGACGGCGCGATCATTCTGCAAATTTTCGGAATGCGTAGTGACGCTGGCGATTTCACCGAAAAATTTGCCGCGCTCTGCGCCGGCCTACCGACCTTAGAAAAAGAGACCGTATAAATGTTTACCCGCATTCTGAGCATCATCACCGCGACAGCCTTCGGATCTGTCGCGACGGCACAAGAACCAGAGCATCGGATCGTTTCCATTGGCGGAACCGTCACGGAAATTATCTATGCGTTGGGCCAGTCAGACCTGATCGTCGCGCGCGACACCACGTCAACCTACCCAGCCGAAGCCAGCCAATTGCCTGACGTCGGCTATATGCGTGCCCTATCCCCCGAAGGCGTTCTGTCGGTCGATCCAACCCTGATCATTGCCGAAGAAGGCAGCGGCCCAATCGAGACAATCGACGTTCTAAAAGAAGCGTCAATTGAATACGTCACAGTGCCAACGGGTTACACCGCAGAAGCGGTCGCCGAAAAAATCACAATCATCGGCGATGCCCTAAACCAAAGCGAAGCCGCCGCGACACTGGCAGCACAAGTCACCGAAGATATGCAAGCGGCGGCGCAAACCGCAGCGCATGACGACCCCAAATCGGTCCTGTTCGTTCTGTCGGTCCAAGGTGACCGTGTCATGGCAGCTGGCCAACAAACATCCGCTGACGCGATCATATCGCTGGCTGGGGGACAAAATACGATGAGCGCCTTTGAGGGTTATAAACCTGTATCGAACGAAGCCATTATCGAAGCTGCCCCTGATCTCATCCTAATGATGCAATCGGGCGGCCACACCATTACCGACGAACAGATCATCGCGCACGTTGGTTTGGGCACAACCCCCGCCGCAAACACAGGCAATATCGCGCGTATTGATGGGCTGTTGTTGCTGGGATTTGGCCCGCGCACAGGTGACGCGATCCAATCCGTTAACTCCGCACTATACACAGACTAATCATGGCCGACATTTCCCAAAACATCCCAAAACTTGGCGCTCATTTTGCGGGCGACCGGCAACAGCGCGGTCGGTTTGTCACCATTGCGCTGTCGATTGCGCTGGTATTTACGGCGATCAATAGTCTGGGCGTTGGTGCAACAGGGTTACCGATTTGGGAAATTCTGGCGCGGTTTATCAACGGTATCGGCCTATCACATACCGAAACCATTGTTCTGTTCGACATCCGCATGCCTCGTATGGTGATGGGCGTGCTGGTCGGGTCGGCTCTGTCGGTTTCGGGTACAATCATGCAAGGGCTGTTTCGCAATCCTTTGGCCGACCCTGGCCTGATTGGGGTCGGGTCTGGGGCCGCGTTGGGCGCGATCATCGCGATCGTACTGGGGTCGTATTTGCCCGCACAGCTGGCCGCGACTTTCGGGCCATCGCTGGTGCCGTTTGCTGCGTTCGTCGGCGCATGGGCAACGACGTTGCTATTGTATCGGGTGTCAACACGGGGCGGCCGAACTTCGGTTGCAGTTATGCTATTGGCCGGCATCGCGGTCGGCGCGCTTAGCGGCGCGGTTTCTGGCATCTTGATCTATATTGCGGACGATTCAGAACTGCGCGACCTGACGTTTTGGGGCATGGGATCCCTTGCCGGAGCCACATGGACCAAAGTTTGGGTCGCGGCACCTATGATCCTTGTTGCGCTGATCAGCGCGCCTGCATTGGCGCGGGCATTGAACGCGATGGCTCTGGGGGAAACCAGCGCCATGCATATGGGGATCAATGTGCAGCGCATGAAACGTTTCGCTATTTTGGCAGTTGCAGGGGCGACCGGCGCAGCTGTTGCCATTTCGGGCGGGATCGGTTTTGTCGGTATTGTCGTTCCGCACCTGCTGCGGATCAGCATCGGGCCAGACCACCGCTATTTATTGCCTGCATCAGCATTGCTGGGCGCCATTATTTTGCTGATTGCCGATATGGTCGCGCGGGTTGCGGTCGCGCCTTCAGACCTGCCAATCGGCATCATCACGGCAATATTGGGCGGCCCGTTTTTCCTATACATCCTCTTGCGCAATCGCGGCATGTTGGAGGCATAATGTTTAACGCATCACACCTGAATGTTCGATACGGGCAAAAGACCATCATCAACGATTTGTCCTTTTCTGCAAAGGCTGGCGCGCTTACCGCAATTGTCGGACCGAATGGGTCAGGGAAAAGCACGTTGCTAAAGGCAATCACAGGCGAAATCCCCAGCACTGGGGCCATTTCACTGGATGGTGCTAATATTCGCAATCTATCGCCAGCAGGATTGGCCGCACGTCGCGCCGTCCTGCCTCAATCCACCACGATTGCGTTTCCCTTTACGGTTATGGAAATCGTGCGCATCGGCGTAGAGGCCGGCGGCGGTGCCAATCCATCTCTGGCGCTTCATGCGTTGGCGCGGGTTGGGCTGGCTGGGTACGAAGGCCGCACCTACAACGAACTCTCAGGCGGCGAACAGCAACGGTGCCAATTGGCACGCGTGTTATGTCAGGTGTGGCACCCCAAAACGGATGACCACCCAAACTGGTTGCTATTGGACGAACCTGTTTCTGCGCTGGATATCGGCCATCAGTTAGAGGTGATGCGCATCGCCCGTGATTATGCCGACAATGGTGGCGGTGTCATTGCTGTTATGCACGACCTAAACCTGACGGCGATGTTTGCAGACAGTGTTGCGCTGATGCGGGGCGGTGAAATTTTACGTCAGGACAGGCCCCAATCTGTTTTAACAAACGCGTATTTGTCGGATGCCTATGGTTGTGCTTTGCAGATCAGCACTCCGCCAGTTGACGCGAATATCCCCTATATCCTGCCGCAAGCCGTTCCAGCCTATCAGGCGGGGTAAGCAAATCCGCCCAGATTGCATTGCGGACGACCAATGGCCGTCCGCAGTCATTACAGAAAATCACAGATCCAACAGGGCATCCTGTTTTTCGATTTCAACAGTATGATCCATTTCTTCGGCATTAAGGCCTACCGAAATTGAAAATTCACCACCCTCAATCCGCCATTTTTTTACGCTATCATCAAAATAACAGAATGCGCGCTGATCAAGGTCAAACCGGACGCTTCGGCTCTCTCCTGCTTCTAGCGTTACCTTTTGATACGCTTTCAGCTCGCGTTCGGGGCGTTCAACTGATGCTTCGATGTCGCCGACATATAGCTGCACCACCGAGGTTCCAGAACGGTCCCCTGTATTCGTAACGGTGACGTTGGCAACCGCACCTGTTTCGGTTGGCTCTGCCGACAATTCCGACAATTCAAACGAGGTATAAGACAGGCCAAAGCCGAACGGGAACATCGGTTTGATGCCCGTTTTGATGTAATGGCGATAGCCAATCATTACGCCTTCTTCGTAGCGGACTTTGCCGTTCAGACCGGGGTAAATTTCTGGGTCTTGACTCCATGTCGGGTTGTCGTTCCAGCGCTGAGGGAATGTTTGCGGCAAACGGCCCGATGGATCGACGTCGCCAAACACCACATCCGCAATCGAATTTCCGCATTCCTGACCCGGATACCACGATTGCAGGATCGCTGGCGCATCGTGCATCCAAGGCAGCTCAATCGGGCCGCCCGTTTGCAGCACCACGACCGTGTTCGGGTTCGCATTCAGAACGGCAGCGACCAATTCATCCTGACGGCCAGGTAGCGCGATATTTTCCAGATCGGACCCTTCGGTATCCCATTCGCCCGAACGTCCCACAAACACCACAGCCACATCTGCCGCCGCTGCGGTTTCTGCGGCCTGCGCAATGTCCGCATCCCCCAGCGGACGCGAAATACCGACGCGCAACGCGCCAAAGTTCAGGTTGTCCGCCTTTTTCGACCCGAATTCGACAACGATGTCGTGGGCATTGCCCGCGGTCAGATCGACCGAAGCGACGACTTCGTCATTGCCTTCTTCAAAGAAAGTGCGCCCTTTGATCCATTTGTCGCCCCACGCGTCGATGACCAATTCGCCATCGACCCAGATACGGAAGTAACCCGCCGCATGTGCGCCGATGTTGAACGCTGCGGTTTCGGTGGGGGTGTAGGTGCCGATGATGCGTGCCGAAAATGCCGCCGGATCGACCTTACCGCCGCCCAATGGCGGGATCCAGAACGCGTTGATCGCGTCCATTTTATCGGTGTGAACAGGCGATCCGTCCAAGCTGACGTTGTCATAGAATTCGACCGAAAAATCGCCGCTCAGCACAGGTTCCCAGCGGTGGTTGGTGCAGCCTTGGGCAAAGGTGACGTTGCCCGCACCCAACACGTCCGAAAACGCGTCAAACGGCGAAACAACGTAATGCGGGTTCAATTGCGCCGACCCGCCGCCCATGATTTTCGCGTCTTTGGCGTTCGGGCCGATCAGCGCGACCTTGGCCGATTTGGACAGGGGCAATTTGCCTTCGTTTTTCAGCATGACGGTACCCGCCGCGCCTGCCTTGCGGATCAGGGCACGATGTTCGGGGCGATTGTCGGCGATTTCGTGGAATTCTTTGTCGTCCCACAGCGAACCGCAGCGTTCCATCAGGCGCAGCATATTCAGCGCGCGGGTGCGGATCGTGTCGCGGCTCACGCGGCCTTCGTTCACGGCCTGAACCAGTTTTTCGCCGCGATCACGGGTTGGGCCGGGCATTTCCAGATCCAGACCGGCATTCACCGTCGGTTCGGTCGAGCGTGACCCGAACCAGTCAGACATCACGATGCCGTCGTATTTCCAATCTTCGCGCAGGACTTTGGTCAAAAGGAACGTGTTTTCAGCCGCATAGGTGCCGTTCACTTTGTTATAGGACGACATAATGCCCCAAGTGCCCGCCTTTTTCACCGCGTCTTCGAACGGGCGTAGGTAGACCTCGCGCAGGGCCCGTTCGCTGATGTCCGAATTGATCGTGGTGCGTTCAATTTCAGATTCATTGCCCGCATAGTGTTTGATCGTCGCCGACACGCCATTTTTCTGCAGGCCTTTGATATAGCCAACGGCCATGCCTGCGGCCAATTCGGGGTCTTCGGAATAGCATTCGAAATTGCGACCGTTGGTGACGCTGCGGTGGATGTTCACGGTTGGCGCCAACGACACATGAGCGGATTTGGATTTCACCTCGTCCGCGATGGCGTGACCGATGTCTTCGGCCAGTTCGACATCCCATGTGGCGCCCAGCGCAATGCCCACAGGGAAAGCCGCCGCCGACACACCGCCAATCAACGAACCGCCCCCGCGCGCGCCATTCGGGCCATCCGTCACATACATTTTCTGGATACCCAGACGCGGGACCGCAGGGGTCGACCAAAAATCTTCGCCAGAGAGGATAGATACCTGTTCCTCTAGCGTCATCAGGTCCACAAGTTCGTCAATTGTCGGTTTGGTCATAGTCGTCTTTCCTTAGGCCAGCAGTTCAGCGGCTTGTGCGGGCGATAACGCCTCGGGCCGATCACAAGTCGTTGTCATTTCGATCCATTCGCGTTTTTCGCCCGATGCCAAAATCGCGGTCATTACGTCGATGACATGGACCGCAAGGTCGATATTGCAACGGTGCGCGCGGCCAGTTGCGATGGCGTCGGCCATATCGGCCAAACCTGCACAGCGGTAATTGGCGCGCGGATTGCCCTCGCCGTCCTCGATGTTGTTTTTGCCGAACGGATGGCCCCAATCGCCCATCGCGTTTGCGCCGTCTTTGGTCGCCAATTCCACGTCACCGCCAAAGAAATTCGGGTCAGGCAGGTACAGCGATCCGGTTTCGCCATATAGCTCCATTTCTTTGTGGCGGTGCGCCCAGACATCCCAGCTGGCGCCCAATGTGACCAACGCGCCGTTCGCAAATTCCATCACAGCATGGATATTGGTTGGCGTATCGACAGGCACGGTTTCGCCGTCGCGCGGGCCGTTGCCAATCGTGCGGGTCGGGAAACTGGCGGCGGTCATTGCGGTGACGGCTTTGACTGGGCCCAGCAGTTGAACAAGGTTCGTGATGTAATACGGCCCCAAATCCAGAACCGGCCCCGCACCCGGCTGGAAAAAGAAATCAGGGTTCGGGTGCCAGTCTTCCATCCCGTGGGACATGACGTGGCAGGTGCCGCCGATGATGCGGCCAATTTTGCCTTCGTCGATGGCCGCGCGGGCCTGTTGATGCGCCCCGCCAAAGAACGTGTCAGGCGCCGATCCAATGCGCAGACCCTTTGCCGCCGCCAGTTCGCGCAGCGCGGTGCCTTCCTCTAGTGACAGGACCAACGGTTTTTCCGAATAGGCGTGTTTGCCTGCCTCTAGGATTTGGCGGGTGATGTCGTAATGCGCAGCGGGAATGGTCAGGTTCACGACCATGTCGATGTCGCCTGATGCCAACAGCCCTTCGACCGTATGCGCGCGCACGCCAAATTTGTCAGCCTGCGCTTGTGCTGCGGCTTCGTTAATGTCGGCAACTGCGCGGACTTCTAACGATTTGAACAGAGGGGCCAGCTCTAGATACGCGGTAGAGATGTTACCGCAGCCAATGATACCTACGCCCATTTTGGTCATGGTGTCGTCCTTACAAAGTGATGGCAGTTGCATGCGAACGGGTCGCAAAACGCGAATGGTCGTTCGGGTTGTCGTGTTCGCAGACCCAGATGCCGACGTTATTGGCGCGCAAGGCATCCGCAATCGGGGCAAAATCGATTTCGCCGTGACCCAGATCGGCCCAGCCATCTTCGTCTGCGCAATCGCCTGCTGGAGCGCGGTCTTTGATGTGGGCCGCGATCATGCGGTCGCCATAGGCATTGATGTAATCCACAGGATTCAGACCCGCCACATGCACCCACGCCAGATCCAGTTCGATATGAATATCGCTAGAGGCCGAATAGATCAGGTCCATCGGAATATCGCCCTGAGGCGTGCGGAAAAATTCGAAATCGTGGTTGTGGTAGCCAAAGGTCAGACCCGCCGCGACAATCGGTTTCGCCGCCGCCGCCAGACGTTCCGCAAAGGCGGTCCAGCCTGCGGTATCTGTTGGGCGATCTTCGGGTGCGATCCACGGGACGATCACGTTCTGAATGCCCAGCGTCTTAGCGATTTCGATCGCTTTTTCAGGGGTTTGTTCAACCAGTTCGATCGCGAAATGGCCCGATGGCATCGACATATCGTGCTGGTCCAGCAACGCTTTGGTGGCTGCTGTATCTTCGTATTGCGCCCCGAAACCTTCGACGTTTTTGAAACCAACACCGGCCAACATCGAAATCGTGTCGGCAAAGTCATAATTGCGGGATGAAAACAGCTGATAAGACAATTGAGTCATGTGTTTGGTCCTTATTGGCGTGGCGCCATGGTTGCGCTGTATAGATCGCGGATACGGAACGTAGCCGTCGCCGCAGGATCATTTGGAATAAAATCGAACCGCACAGGTGCATCGGGCAGCACCGTCACGGCGTTACGACTGAAACGGCCAGGCACATCCGCCTGAACGGTCACGAACAGGGCCAAAGCCGATGCAGAAACGATCACGGAATTTCCGTCCTGTTCCATCGTCAGTTCAGCATCCTGCAGATCGTATGTTTTGTAGGGCTGCGGCGCGAAATGCTCGGTGCCCGAACCGCCCTGATCATCAGCCCATTCGATCAAAATGATTTCATCGGGTGCGATTGATGCGCGCGGGATACGGATCGCCTCGACCGCGCCATTGGTGACGGATGTCTGGGCATCGGCGATCAAACGGGTTGCGCCTGACGGCGTACAACACATTACGCTCACAGACACATCCCGCGCCGCGCCAGTGTCATTCACGGCACGAAACACCAGTTCGTCGCCAATGGGTTCGACCACAACCGTGATCGGCGCATAGAATTCCCGCGCCATGTAATGCAGCATTTTCCACCCGCCGCCATAATCCAGCGACGACCACGAACACACGGGCCACGTATCGTTCAGCTGCCAGATCAACGTACCCATGCAATAGGGCGACAGCCCCCGCCATTGGGTCACAGCCGTTTTGATCGCCAGTCCCTGCTGGATTTGGCTAAGCCAGACGAAATCTTCGAACCGTTCGGGCCAGCGGAAATAGCGGAACATCGTTTCTGCAATCCGCGCATTCCCGCCTGCGTTTTTCTGATGGCTTTCGAATACGGGGGACGCGATGTTGCGATCCTGAGGCGCCGTGAATGTTTCGATTACATCCATCGACGGATAGCTTTGGAACCCGAATTCAGAACAGAACCGCGGGCGGACGTCGCGGTAGTGATCGAAATCGCGGCCTTCGTGCCAGACCGACCAGAAATGCATATCGCCAGACCCCGACCGATGCCACGCGTCACCGAAATCCAAACGCCCCAAAGACGGCGACGAAGGCCACCAATTGGCCGCAGGATCGGTGTCTTTTAACGCCACCTCGATCGCGCGGTTCATGCGGTCGTAATTCACAAGGTAACGATCACGATTAGAACGGCTTTCTTCGAACCAGTCCAGCGCCCCGACCAGTTCATTATCCCCGCACCACAGCGCCAGACAGGCGTGATGCTGTATGCGGGTTACGTTTTCGCGAACCTCGAGCGTGATGTTGTCCAAAAACGCATCGGTCGAAGGATACAAATGACAGGCGAACATGAAATCCTGCCAAACCAACAGGCCCAGCGCGTCACAAGACGCATAGAAACTGTAGGTTTCGTATCTGCCGCCGCCCCAGACGCGGATCATGTTCATATTGGCGTCTTTGGCGGATTTCAGCAGGTCGTGCGTTGCGTTGTCCGTGATGCGCCCCGCCAAAGCGTCGGCTGGAATCCAGTTCGCGCCCTTGGCAAAAACATCGCGGCCATTGACGCGGAATTTAAATGTCGCGCCGTCGGCGTCAGGGTCCGTCACCAGTTCAATCCGGCGTAGACCAATGCGGCGGGTCACGTGGGTATCGCCGCTGGTCAATGTCAGATCATGCAGTACCTGATCGCCATGCCCATTGGGCCACCATAGAACGGGGTTCTGAATGTCCAGCTCGGCGTGGATGATACCATCGATGCAGTCGCACGTAACGGTCTGCCCACACAGGGAAACCGCAACGGTATCCGTTAAATGCCATCCGTTTGCCTGAATTTTCACGCGCACACGATCAGAGGAATGATCCTGCCAGACCATGACATCATCGATACGGGGGGCTTGTGCGGGCTCTAACCGAATGTCGCCGGTTATGCCGATAGGCGCCAAAGCGATATTCCAATCCCAACCAAAATCACACTGCACCTTGCGCAGCATATTTCCGTTCGGGATCGGGCAATTGGGTTCGTGATAGGGGATGTAGAACGGCTGTTTTTCCTGCCGTTCCGCTGCTGCCGTTACGGGTGATTGGAATCGTATTTCAATCTGATTTTCGCCCGAACAATGCACCGGCACCCGATACGCACGAAAAGCATTGTCGCATTCCGCGATGACTTTGCCATTCAGCGTGACGGTCGCCACGGTATCAACACCGTTCAGCACCAGATCAAACGCCCCGTCCGCCATGAACGATCTGCGGATCGTCCAATCGCGTTCGCAAATCCAACGCAGGTCATATTCGTTGCGGCCCCAGTAGGGATCGCTGATCAAACCCGCGTTGAACAATGCCGAAACCCCATCGCCTGGCACAGAAAAGGCACAGGAATAGCTGCCGCTATCGTCCGATAGCTGCCAGTTTTGGGCCAGTGAAATGGGGTTCGGCGTCATTATCAGATCCGTTCTTCGGTCGATGGGTCGAACATCGAGGCTGATGTCGGATCGATACCAATGGTGATCGTTTCACCGGCTGCGACTTTGGCCTTGCCGTCCATGCGGATATGCAGCGGTTTGCCGTTCAGCGACGAATAGACCAACGTGTCCGACCCCATCGGTTCGACGATATCGACGGTCACTTGGGTCGTGACCGCATCGCCGACCTGATCGCCGGTCAGGATATGTTCAGGGCGAATACCCACGATCGCGGGTCCGTTCACGGCGCCGTTCGCATATTCGTAACCGCCCATAGGCAGCGTGATGTCGCCCATGGTGAACACGCCGTTTTCCAGATGACCTTCGAAGAAATCCATCGAAGGTGATCCAATGAAATCAGCCACATAGAGGTTTTGCGGACGGTTATAGATTTCGTCAGGCGACCCCAGCTGCATGATCTTGCCGCCCTTCATGATCGCGATGCGGTCGGCCAGCGTCATGGCTTCGATCTGGTCGTGGGTCACGTAGATCATGGTGTTCTGCAACTGCTGGTGCAGCTTTTTAATCTCGACCCGCAGGTCGGCGCGCAGTTTCGCATCTAGGTTCGACAGCGGTTCATCGAACAGGAACACATCCACATCGCGAACCAAAGCACGGCCAATCGCAACGCGCTGACGCTGACCACCCGAAAGAGCCGCAGGTTTACGATCCAGCAAAGGTTCGATTTGCAGAATTTCCGCAGCACGCGCGACGCGTTTTTCGATTTCGTCCTTTGGCATTTTGGCGTTTTTCAGGCCAAAGGTCAGGTTCCCCTTAACCGTCATCTGTGGGTACAGCGCGTAGGACTGGAACACCATTCCAATACCGCGTTCATTGGGTTCGGACCAGGTGACGTTTTTGCCGTTGATGAACAGCTGACCGGCAGAGACCTCTAGCAGGCCCGCGATACAGTTCAGCAACGTGGATTTACCGCATCCCGAAGACCCCAGCAGCACGACAAATTCGCCCTGTTTGATGTCCAGATTCAGGTTTTGCAGGACTTTGACCGCGCCAAAGTTCAGATCGAGGTTTTTGATTTCAACAGAATGCATATTCTTAGCCTTTCACAGCGCCCGCCGCGACGCCGCGCACGAAAAGTTTGCCAGAGACAAAGTAAATAAAGAGAGGAACCGCCCCGGTCAGAAGGGTCGCCGCCATGTTGACGTTGTATTCTTTGACGCCTTGGACCGAATTCACGATGTTATTGAGCTGAACCGTCATCGGATAAGAGTCAGGTTTCGAGTAGATCACACCGAACAGGAAATCGTTCCAGATACCCGTGACCTGTAGGATGATGGCGACCACAAAGATCGGCATCGACATCGGCAACATGATACGGAAATAGATGCCCCAGAAACGGGCGCCATCAACGCGGGCCGCTTTGAACAACTCTTCTGGGAGAGAAGCAAAGTAGTTGCGGAAAAGCAGCGTAAGGATAGGCATACCAAAGATCGAATGCACGATCACAAGGCCACCCAATTTGGTATACAGGCCCATTTCGCGCAGCATGATCACGATTGGGTAGATCATCACCTGATACGGAATGAACGCGCCAAAGATCAGGATGCCAAAGAACACATTCGCACCCTTGAACCGCCAGTTGGCCAATGCATAACCGTTAACGGATGCAATGATGATCGACGCCAGAACCGACGGGATTGTGATTTGAACGGAATTCCAGAACCCGCGCGACAGGCCGTCACAGTTCAGGCCGGTACAGGCCTGGGACCAGGCTTTGACCCATGGTTCGAATGTGATCTCCATGGGCGGAGCAAAGATATTGCCCATGCGGATTTCAGGCATACCCTTGAGCGACGTCACGATCATCACGTACAGCGGCACAAGGTAGTACAGCGAAATCACGATCAGCGTGCCATAGAGCATGATGTTGCGGCTCGAGAATGGCGTTTTCGGTTTCGGGCCGTGTGGGCCGGTGAATTGTACTGGATCAGCCATGTTTCTTACGGCCTCCGAATTCTAGATATGCGAATGGGATTAGCGCGATCAGCACGCCAACAAGCATCATGGTCGACGCAGCAAAGCCTTGGCCCAAGTTCTGGCCACCGAACATGTAGTCATAGACGTATTTTGCAGGCACTTCCGACGCGAGCCCCGGTCCGCCCGACGTTTGGGCCACGACCAGATCGTAGAGTTTGATAATGCCCGAAGCGATCAGCACCAGCGTGGTCACGAACACAGGTTTCATCATCGGAATGACAACGAAAATATAGGTTTTCCACGCAGGGATGCCGTCAACGCGCGCGGCTTTCCAGACGTCTTGATCGATGCCGCGCAGACCAGCCAGCATCAGACACATGACCAGCCCCGTGCCCTGCCACAAACCCGCGATCAGGATGCCGTAGATCACGATGTCAGGGTTAAACAGCGGGTCAAAGGTAAAGCTTTCCCAACCTAGGCTGCGCACGATATGCTGCACGCCGAATTCAGGCGTCAAAATCCACTGCCAGACCAAACCGGTCACAATGAACGACAGCGCGAAAGGGTATAGGAAAATGGTGCGGAACAGGCTTTCCAGACGGATTTTCTGATCCAACAACGCCGCCAGAACAAACCCGATCACCAGCGAAAACACCATTGAACAGGCGCCGTAAACCGCAAGGTTTTTGATCGACAAAATCCAGCGATCAGAATCCCACAGGCGTTCGTATTGATCGAACCCGATCAGTTCGCTTTTGGGCAGCAATTTAGAATTGGTAAACGAATGATAAACCGTCCAAAGGGTGGCGATGACAAAGATACCGACAGAGGTAAACGCCATGGGAACCGCTGCGACTTTGGAAGATAGATTGGCCCCAAACGCACGTTCGATCGCGCCGCGTGGGGTGGTTGCGTCATCGCGCGTGCCAACAATCAACAAAGCGATTGAAAACAGGGCGAAAACTTTGATCGCAAACGATGCGAACGGCGACAGCGCTTTCCACGCCTTTTTATATTCCTTGGCAAATTCCCAACTGTCCTGAACGCCTTTTTGCGCCAAGATCAGGATGGCGGCAGCCAAACAAATGCCGAATATCCAACCCAAAACCGGCCCGCGTAGGCGGTTTGAAAACAGCTCAAGTCGGCGCAATTTGGCGAACATAACGGCCAAAATAGCGGCACCAACCAGCAATATCGCCTCGGGTGCGTGATCAAAAATCAGCCCCTCGACCCCAATTTGTCTAAGAATAAAAAACAGGCTGGCCAGACTGATTGACCACAAAAATGCCCGTTCAATCCGCGTTTGCGGCATGACGGCTCCCCTTTTTCCGTTGATCCGACCCCATAGGGTCAAAAAAGGGGCCAGCCCGCAGACTGGCCCCGATATTTGCAGTGGTTAGTCAGCCGACGCGATGATTTTCGCGTAGGATTCCTGTACCTCTGCCACGGTCATGTCTGGGGTGTTCCAGAATGTGGTCATCAGTTCGTCGATCTGCGTGATGGTGTCCTGAGTAAAGGTCATATCCGCCGATGGCAGAACGCCGCCCGCATTCAGGATTTCGATGCCTTTCTGCATACAGTCGTTTGCAGAGGACATATCGATATCACCGCGTACCGGCAGCGAACCTTTTTTCAGGTTAAAGGCGACCTGTACTTCTGGGCTTAGCAACAGAGCGGCCAGTTCTTTTTGTGCGGCTTCGACGTCTTCATCATCGTTCACAGGGAAATAGAACGCGTCGCCACCTGTATCCAGAACTTCGCGGAAACCCAGACCTGGCAAACAGCTGTAATCTTCGCCTGCGACCTGACCGGCCACTGCGAATTCACCCTGCGCCCAGTCACCGTGGATTTGCGCACCCGCTTCGCCGGTGATGACCATGTTGGTCGCCATGTTCCAGTCGTTTACGTTCGAACCAACGGCCAGCTGACGCGCATCGTCGAATGCCTCAAACACGCGAGTGTAATCAGGACCCGCTGCAACGGATGCGTCTTTGTCGACGTTGACCGCACGCCACGAAGCCTCTGGCAATAGCGCTACCGCCAGCGCACCAAACGCTAGGTTGGTCTGCCACTGCTGCTGACCCATTGCCAGCGGCACAACACCTGCTTCGCGCAGGGCTGGACCAGCGGCTACGAATTCATCCCAGTTGGTTGGAACAGCAGTGCCTGCCTTTTCGAACGCGTCATGGCTTAGCCAGATCCATTGGGTCGAGTGGATGTTCACAGGCGCACAGTAAACGCGACCATCAACGGTACAGGACGACAACAGGTTCGACGGATTCACAACGTCCAACCAACCGTTTGCTTCGGCAACATCGGTGATGTCCAACAACAGGCCTGCTTCGATCAGTTCTTCGGCTTGGCGGCCGTGGTTCAGCTGGGTCGCGCCCATCGGTTCGCCGCCGATAATACGGCTGATGATGATAGGACGTGCCACGCCGGACGAACCCGCAATCGCGCCATCAACCCATTCGTGTTCGGTTTTCGAATTGAATGCATTGGCCAGCTCGGCCACCGCTGCGGCTTCACCACCCGAAGTCCACCAGTGAGTGACTTCTAATTCGGTCGCACCAGCGGATGTAGCGGCGCAAAGTGCCGTAGCGGCAAGCAGTTTGGTTGTTAGTTTCACGATTTGCTCCTCCCTGAATCTAAATCGTTGTAGAAATTTCTATAACGTTTTAGATTGCCCTGACAAGAAATTTTCAAAGGTTTTTTTCGCCGCACGCGCAAACTCGGGTTGCCGCGCTGCGGCGTTAAAACCCAACACCACAGACTGGACGGGGGCCCGCCAAAACAGCACAAAAGAAATCGGCATATAAATAAGGGACGAACGGATGGCTCAGGATCAAAACCCCACGCAGTACGAGCTGCTGCCTGGTGAAAAACCAACACTAAAAACAATCTCAAGGTTAAGCGGGATGGCCGTCCCTACCGTTTCGCGTGCGCTGAACGATGCCCCCGATATCAACGTCGAAACCAAAAAAACGATTCGCGAAATTGCGGACGCTATCGGGTATGTGCCGAACCGCGCGGGGGTGCGTCTGCGCACGGGACGTACCAATGTGATCAGTCTGGTTCTGGCCCCTGAAAACGACATGATGAACCACACCGCGCAGCTGATTAATTCAATCACGCGCGAATTACGTGGCACGAATTACCACCTGAACATCACGCCCTATTTCTACGATGATGATCCGTTGAAACCGATCCGTTATGTCGTCGAAAACCATTCGGCCGATGCCATCATCATGAACCAAACCACGCCGAACGATCCACGTGTCCGCTATTTGATCGACCATAATTTTCCTTTCGCGACCCACGGCCGTACCAGCCTGAAAACCCATCCTTATTTCGATTTTGACAACCACGCCTACGCCGCCTTTGCGGTAGAACATCTGGTCAAACGCGGCCGCAAACATCTGGTTGTCGTCGCGCCGCCGCGCGGACAATTTTATGCCGAAGACACCATTAACGGCGCCACCGAAGCAGCCGAAAAACTGGGCGCATCGCTGCGCATTATCCGCCGCATTAACAGTGACAACAGCGCCGAAGTTGCCTGTGCAGCGCTCAAAGACATCCTGACCGAAGACCCCACAATCGACGGGATCATTTGTTCGTCCCCTCTGGCTGCGATGGGCGCGGCCGTGGCGGTCGAAAAAAAGGGCCGCGTTTTGGGCGGTGACATTGATGTGTTCGGCAAAGAGGCGATCAATTTTCTGCGGATATTCCGCAGAGACATCATCGTCATGAAAGAAGACGTCGCGCGCGCCGGTGCATTTCTGGCCCGCGCAACCATCGAGGCGATCCGCGATCCGCTCGCGCCGCCGATGCAAGGATTACAGGTGCCAACCGAGGACGATCTGGCACCCTAGGCATTACTAACGGAGGATAACATGCCATCTCAGATCAAAGGCCCCGCGCTATTTCTGGCGCAATTTGCAGGGGACGACGGACCTTTCAATTCATTGGAGGGTATCACGAAATGGGCCGCAGGGCTGGGGTACAAAGGCGTACAGATCCCCACCTTTGACGCCCGCCTGTTTGATCTGGAAAAGGCCGCAACCTCTCACACCTATTGCGACGAGGTTAAAGGCATCTGCGCCGACGCAGGCGTTGAAATCACCGAACTATCGACCCATTTGCAGGGGCAGCTGGTCGCCGTGAACCCCGCCTATGATGATGCGTTCGACGCTTTTGCCCCTGCACATCTGCACGGCAACCCAAAGGGCCGTCAGGAATGGGCCGTCGACCAGATGAAAAAGGCCGCCGTGGCGTCGCGCAAACTGGGCTTGAAACACACCGTGTCCTTTACCGGTTCGCTGGCCTTTCCCTATCTGTACCCATGGCCCCAGCGCCCCGCTGGCCTAATCGAAGAGGCATTTGCCGAACTGGGTCGCCGCTGGACCCCGATTTTGGATCACTACCGCGATAATGGGCAGGACATCGGATTTGAAATCCACCCAGGCGAAGACGTGTTCGACGGCGCGACCTTTGAAATGTTTGTCGATGCCTGCGGCGGACACGAGGCCGCGATGATCAACTACGATCCGTCGCATTTCCTGCTGCAGCAGCTGGATTATCTGGCGTTCATCGACATCTACCACGACCGCATCAACGCGTTTCACGTCAAAGACGCCGAATTCAACCCGACAGGGCGTCAGGGTGTTTATTCAGGCTATCAGGGCTGGACCAACCGCGCGGGCCGTTTCCGCAGCTTGGGCGATGGTCAGGTCGATTTTGGCGGCATCTTCAGCAAGCTCACCCAATATGGCTATGATTCATGGGCTGTGCTGGAATGGGAATGCTGCATCAAATCCCCAGAACAGGGCGCAGCCGAAGGCGCCCCATTCATCGCCAAACACCTGATCGAGGTGACCGAAAAAGCCTTCGACGACTTCGCCGGCGCGGAAAAGGACGAGGCACAGATCAAACGGATGCTGGGCCTATGAAGAAACTGAAACTGGGTATGGTCGGCGGCGGCCAAGGCGCGTTTATCGGCGGCGTGCATCGCTATGCGGCGCGTCTGGACGGGCGATTTGATTTGGTCGCGGGCGCTTTGTCGTCTGATCCCGAACGGGCCGCTGCGTCGGCGGCGGAACTGGACATCGAACGCAGCTATTCGGATTTCAACGAAATGGCAGCCGTTGAATCGGCCCGCGACGACGGTATTGACGCCGTGGCGATCGTGACGCCCAACCACATGCACGCCGCCCCCGCGATCGCGTTCCTAAAGGCGGGTATCCACGTTATCTGCGACAAACCGCTGACAGCCACAGCAGAACAAGCCGAAGAGTTGGCCCGCGCGGCGCAGGCATCGGATGCGCATTTCATCCTGACACATAACTACACGGGCTACCCCCTGATGCGTCAGGCCCGCCAGATGATCGCTGATGGCGCATTGGGCAAACTGCGCGTGATACAGGCCGAATACGCCCAAGATTGGCTGACCGAACCATCTGACGCGGACAACAAACAGGCCGCATGGCGCACCGATCCCAAACTGTCAGGCGCGGGCGCTATCGGAGACATCGGCACCCATGCGTTTAACCTGCTGTCCTTTGTGACGGGGTTGGGCACTGAATCGCTGATGGCGGATCTGCATGCCTTCGTGGATGGCCGTCAGGTCGATGACAACGCGCACATCATGCTGCGAATGGAGGGCGGCGCCCGTGCAATGCTCTGGGCCAGTCAGGTCGCTGTGGGCAATGAAAACAGCCTGAAATTACGCATTTACGGCGACAAAGGCGGGATTGAATGGGAACAGGAAAATCCAAATCGGATGACCTTTACCCGATTTGGAGAGCCCAAGCAGATCATCACCCGCGGCCAAACCGGCAACGCCGAATGGACCCGTATCCCGGGCGGCCACCCCGAAGGCTACCTCGAAGCGTTCGCCACCATCTATTCCGATGCCGCAGATCGCATTCTGGGAACGGGCGGCGATTTGCTGACTGATATCAACGCTGGGCTGGACGGGATGTGGTTCATCCGCGCCTGCCAACATAGCGCCCAGCAAAATTCCGTATGGGTTGATCGATAAACAAAAACGGCGGCCATCTGGTCGCCGTTTTTATTTAAGAAAGAACAGGATCGCCATCACGGCACCAATGACCCCGATGGCCCAACGCAAGATATCGGTGCGTTTAATTTGCCGCGCAAATGTTGCCCCTGCAATGCCACCCATCAAACCAGCAACACCAACGATGAACGCGGAACGCACATCAATCAGGCCAGCCGCAAAATAGGCCGACACCGATGTCACCGAAATCACCGCAGACATCAGGTTTTTCAAACCGTTCATTTCGTGGATGTTCTGCATTCCAGCCAGCGATAGCCCAGCCAGCAACATGATGCCCAGCCCACCGTTGAAATAGCCTCCGTAGACGCAGATCGCGAACACACAGGCCGCTGCAAAAACCGATGGCAGCGGACCTGTCCGCAGTAAAATCGCTGGTCCCCAAACAAAAACGACCGTCGCAACGACCAACAACCATGGCACCAAGCCGTCGAATATCTGTGCAGGCGTGACCAACAGCAGGCCCGCTCCGCATAGCCCGCCAACCGCCGCCGCCCCGATCAGCGCCAGAATCCGTTGTCGTGCCTGACGGAATTCGCCGCGATAGGCCCATGCGCTGCTTAGATACCCCGGAAGCGCGGCAAAGGTCGCGGTCGCATTTGCCGACAATGGCGGCACCCCCGCCCAAACGAGCGCAGGAAAGGACACAAAGGTCCCGCCACCCGCAATTGCATTCATCACGCCAGCAATGAACCCTGCGATTATAAGAATGATTTCCTCCATCCAAGCATACCGATGCCAAACCAATTGGAATTGCAAACAAAATTTCACCGATTGGTCTAAAATTACTTGCCTTTCGTAGAGGTAATGCAAGTATGCACGCAGCAACCTCGGAGGGGAGGTTGAGACATTTTGGGAGGAAAACAAATGGATCGTCGTTCATTTCTACGCACGTCTGCATTGGGCGGTACCGCAGCCGCGGCATCATCGCTAGCCGCGCCAGCCGTAGCGCAGGGCCGCATCACATGGCGCATGGTCACCACTTGGCCAAAGAATTTCCCAGGTCTGGGCGTCGGCGCTCAGCGTCTGGCCGACCGCATCACCGCCGCATCCGACGGCGCACTGACCGTCGAAGTTTATTCTGCCGGTGAACTGGTTCCGCCACTACAATCGCTGGACGCGGTTATCGACGGCACCGCCGAAATGAGCCACGGCGCTGCCTATTACTGGCAGAACAAATCGACCGCTCTGTCGTTCTTTACCGGTGTGCCATTCGGCATGACCAGCCGCGAAATGGCGGCTTGGGTCCGTTACATGGGCGGTCAGGAACTGTGGGATGAAATCTATGACCAGTTCGGCGTTCAGGGTTTCCTATCAGGCGACACCGGCACCCAAGCTGGCGGTTGGTTCCGCAATGAACTGACCTCGATCGACGACATTCAGGGCCTGCGTTTCCGCACCCCGGGTCTGGGCGGTCAGGTTTGGCAGGGCATGGGCGCATCCGTGACCAACCTTGCAGGCGGCGAAATTTTCCAAGCGCTACAGTCCGGTGCATTGGACGCAGCCGAATTCGTTGGTCCGTACAACGATCTGGCACTGGGTTTCTATCAGGTGTGCAAACACTACTACACATCGTCGTTCAACGAACCGGGCCTAGCGACCGAAGTCGTTGTAGACAAAGCGAAATATCAGGCTCTGCCAGCAAACCTACAGGCGATCGTTCGCGATGTAGCGCAGGCAGAATACGATCAGGTTGCATCGGATTTCTATGCAAACGATCCACGCGCCCTGAAAACGCTGGTCGAAGAACACGGCGTGACCATCCACAGCCAATTCCCAGACGACATCATGGAAGCCGCAGCAGCATCCGCTAAGGAAGTTCTAGGCAACGTTCTGAATTCGGACGACGAACTGGTTCGCCGTACTGGCCGCAGCTTTATCGACTCGCTGCAGTTGCTGCGCACCCGTACGGAAAACACGGATCAGACGTTCAACGCTGTACGTCAGAAATTCATGGACTATTCCGACCTGTAATCGACTGTCAAAGTCGGTCAAAGGCCCTGCCACCGTGCGGGGCCTTTGGCGCAACAACGTTCAAGGCAGAAAGGGCAAATCATGGCTTTATTGTCCCATATCATGCGTTTCATAAATGGCATTAACCGTTTGATAGGAAACGTTTTTTCATGGCTATCCATCGCCATCGTTCTGATTTGTTTCTGGGTTGTCGTCGAACGATACCTGTTTTCCAACACCCGCCTTTGGATGCAGGATCTGTATCCATGGCTGAACGGCGTGATGTTCACCGCAGTCGCCGCATTTGCGCTGTTTCATGACGACCACGTGCGTGTCGACATCTTTTATCGCCCCGGTTCGCCATTAAAAAAGGCATGGATGGATTTGGTCGGCGTGACCGTTTTCCTGTTGCCGTTTATGTACGTCGTCTACACCTACTGCCTGACATTTGTGACGCGCAGTTGGGGCCTGAAAGAAGCCTCCGCCAACCCAGGCGGCGCACCAGGCCTGTTTCTGGTCAAAGCCTTTATTATCTTTTTCGCGATCACGGTCGCGCTACAGGGGATTTCGATGCTGATCCGTTCGATCCTGACCATCAGCGGAAAAACCGACCTGATCCCCGAAGACTACCGTTATAAGGAGCCCGTATAATGGACCTGACATTGATCGGAGAATTGCTGTCTGGCCTGATGTTTCTGGGCGTCATCGGCATGCTTATGCTGGGGTTTCCTGTCGCCTTTACGCTTGCAGGTACATCGATCCTATTTGGCCTGATCGGGTATTGGTTGGGCGTTTTTGATTTTTCCAACATGGGCGCGCTGGCGGGTAAATTCACCGGCTATATGACAAACGAAGTTCTGGTCGCTGTGCCGCTGTTCATCTTTATGGGTGTGATGCTGGAAAAATCCAATATCGCCGAACAACTGCTGTCCACCATGGGCAAGCTGTTTGGAAACATGCGCGGCGGTCTGGGTATTTCTGTGATTGTGGTTGGTGCACTACTGGCCGCGTCTACGGGCGTTGTGGGTGCAACGGTCGTGACCATGGGTCTAATCTCGCTCCCTGCGATGATGCGGGCTGGATATGATCCGAAACTTGCCTGCGGTACGATCTGCGCATCGGGCACATTGGGCCAAATCATCCCGCCGTCGACAGTGCTGATTTTCATGGGTGACATGATCGCGGGTATGCATTCGCAGGCACAAATGAGCCTTGGCAATTTTGCCCCTAGTGCCGTGTCCGTCGGCGATCTGTTCGCAGGCGCCTTTATTCCCGGCATGCTGTTGGTTGCGATCTACATCAGCTATGTTTTGTTCAAAGCTGTGACCGACCCCGCCAGCTGCCCGGCAACACCCGTATCCCCAGAAGACCGCAAACATTTGCTACGCGAAGTCTTTGTGGCCTTGGTCCCACCGCTATTGCTGATCCTAGCCGTTCTGGGGTCCATTTTGGGCGGCATCGCCACCCCGACCGAGGCGTCGTCCGTGGGCGCTGTTGGCGCGACCGTTCTTGCCTTGATCCGTGGGCGTCTGAATTTCGCAATCATCCGCCACACCGCGCTAAGCACCGCAAAGATCACGTCGATGATCTTCATCATCTTGTTTGGCGCATCGGTCTTTTCCGTCGTCTTCCGTCAGATGGGCGGCGATGATTTGGTTCATGAATTCCTGTCCAACATCCCGGGCGGCGCAACAGGCGCCATGATCGCGGTCATGCTGACGATGTTTGTTCTGGGTTTCATTCTGGATACGTTCGAAATCATCTTCATCGTCCTGCCCATTACAGCGCCAACCCTGTTGCTGTTGGGCGTTGACCCCATTTGGCTGGGCGTCATGATCGGCGTGAACCTGCAGACCAGTTTCTTAACCCCGCCGTTCGGCTTTGCGCTGTTCTACTTGCGCGGTGTGGCTCCGGCCTCGATCACGACGGGGCAGATATACAAAGGCGTCATTCCCTTTGTGCTGCTACAGATCATGGCGATTGTGCTCCTGTTCATATTCCCTGAACTGGTCACGTGGCTGCCATCCAAACTGTTCTAAATAACCAAAGGCCGCCTTTAGTCAGGCGGCCTTTTTGTTTCTAGGCCAACTCGGATTGTTCTCCGTCCCTGTCGCGCCTGAAATGATCATCAACACGCGTGGCGACAACCATGAAACCATTCACGTCTTGGCCACGGTCCTGACGCAATACGCAATTCACTAGGTGCATATGCGTAAACCCAGCTTGCTGAAGAAGGTCCTGAACATAGGTTCTGGAATGGGCAAAGCGACGACTGTCTTTCAACTGATATGGCAGGTCACCACGTTCCAACGTAAATGCAAATCGTCCATTCGGCGTCAGTGCCTGCGATGTCCAAGACACGATACGCTCCAGCGCGCCTAAATAGATGAAAACATCGGCAGCAACGATCAAATCAAACTGACCATGTACGGGTTCAAGCGCATTCAAATCCTGCTTTTCTAACAGGTCATAGATGTTCTTATCCTGCGCCTCATTCAGCATCCCCTGAGAAATATCATAGCCACCCAGCCATTCGGTATAAGGCCGAAGCCGTTCCCCCATCAGGCCCGTGCCGCAGCCCAAATCCAATGTTTTCTTGGCGGTCTTCAGGCCGGTCTCCATCAAACCCTGCATCAGCAAATCGGGTGCACGATACTCCAATTTTTCGACAAGCGAGGCTTCGAAACGGGGCGCGTACTGATCGAACAGCATTTCAACGAATGCAGACGGCGCAGTGTCGCTCACCGTCAGGCCTGACATCAAATCTATTTTCAAACCCGCGCCGAACGGATCGCTGGGATCATGTTCAACAACATGCTGCCACGCCTTAATCGCGGAATCGCGGTCGTCAATCAGTTCGAAATATTCACCCAACCTGAACCAACCCGCCGCCCAATCTGGCGCAATATCCAAAGCAGAGCGCAAGATTTCAATCGCAGCATCCATATCGCCCAGATGCGCCATCGTTGCAGCGAAATCCGCACGTCTGTCCGCGATCAAATGACCCGAAGGGAATGGCTTTCCAACCATCATCAGTACTTTCTAGAAAGGTCCTGAACTGCTTATGCGGCAGATCAAGGAAGCACTACGGACAAATTCCATAGCAAGCCGCATTTATTTGGCGATTTCCGATAAGTCAAATGAATTGGTTGCGGGGGTAGGATTTGAACCTACGACCTTCAGGTTATGAGCCTGACGAGCTACCGGGCTGCTCCACCCCGCGA
>NZ_JBSWXL010000010.1:0-79329 GCF_056160585.1 Marivivens sp. ABH4_498 | reverse complement strand
GGAATTTTGCCGAACGCGAATTTCGCGGGAATAGGCGCGCCGTTCGCCCAATCTTTGATTTCCAGTTTCATTTTGTATCTCCGAAATGTTGAATTTCAAGAGAACGCTAAATCAAAGGTCCAAGCAGTACTGCCCGTTCGGGATCAGAAAATATCGAAATCCGATCAATGTGGACGAATTGTCGCCGAGCTGATCCCGTGCTCCCGGCACACATCCGTCGTCGCCACGCCGCTCTCCTGCTGCTTCAGAATCGGGATGATCCGAACTTCGCTGAACCGTGATCTCTTCATTCTATCCGTCTCCTTCGTTGGGACGGACTCTACCTCAAGATGGAGGAGGAAACGGGTCTCAGGTCAGCGACAACGACCGTTTGTGCGCGAGTTTTTATGCGTAGTTCCTATCTTCCTGCCATATCCGCGACGGCACCGCGCCGAGACAGCAGCTTTGGGTTGGCAATGGCAAGCACAGACACGAGGATCAGCGCGCAGCCGACTACAGCGGCGACAGTTGGAACCTCAGCGAAGAATGCTACGCCCACGATAATCCCAAACACCGGCTGTAAAGCGAGGAGATTGTTTGTGAAAACGCCCTTAAGCTGCGGAATGGCGTAGTTGGTGCTTAGAAGGAAACCGATATTCGCGAGCCCGGCGACAACACCGATGCCGAAGAGATATGGCGTGAGGCCTGGCATGCGTCCCGTCCAGAGGCTCCATGCGGTGGCGGCGAGCGCCATGACAAATCCGGCGACGAGGAGCATGAGGAACGTTGTCTCGTAGTTGGTTAGATGGGGCGACTGCCACTTCCGCGCGAGGATGCCCCAAGACATGAACAGCGTTGCCAAAAGCGCACAAAGCATCGGCCAGTCCAGTGTCAGGCCAATCGCTGCACCTGCGCCGGTCCCGGCGAGGATCGTGAGAGCTGCACCGACGAAGGCGAGCGTTACGAACATCCCATCCCGAAGGGACATTCGCTCTCCAAACATCAGAACACTCAGAACGGCGGGAGTTGGAAGGGCCATGATCACGGCGGCGGAGGCGTAGTTGCCCTCCACGAAAGCAACGGTTCCTAGAGAAATCGCGATCACGAACATCGCGACGGCACGCGCGGCCGTCAGGCGAAGGTCCGACCTCGGTGCGGTGCGAAACTTGCCCAGGTCGATGACCCGCCAGCAGACAACGAGCAGGACAACCGCTCCCATCAGCGAGCGAAGCGCGACTTGTTCAACCACAGTCAGGCCCACGGCCAGTTCCCGCGCGAAAACACCCATGATCGAGCCGATGAATGCTGCACCGACCAGCGCGAGCATGGGGAGTGTTTTGCTAGGTTCGGGTGCTGTCTTTTCCATACGGGCCTCGATGTCGGATACTAGCGAAGCGCAGGTTTCGCCCTTGCGCCTCGCTCCAAAACGACTCATATAGTCACTTAGCGAAGTATAAATGTAAAGAGGTGATCATCGGAGCGCGCTACGCTCGCACTGAACCACCCATGGGAAGTTCCTCGATGTCAGAAAAGATCATCATCGTAGATCGGGCCACCCAGATCAAAGCGCTGTCCAGCGAAGTGCGGATGAAGGTGCTGCGGCTTCTGGGCGACCCGAAAGGCAATTTCCCCGATCAATGGTCCGCAGACCCGGCCACGGAAGGTGTGTGCATGTCACTGATCGCGGACGCCATCGGGGTGGCCCAACCGACCGCCAGCCGCCATCTCGATATCCTGCGGCAGGCGCGCTTTGTCACCGTAACTCGCATTGGCAAATGGGGGCACTGCAAGCGCGACGACCTGGCGATCCGCGACTACCTCACTTGGGTCGAGAAGGAGTTAGAGCTGTAGGTCCTACGACTCTTTCGTCTTGCAGCCGGACTATCGACTGCCGTTCGTATGCAATCTGTTGCGCAAACCAGCGGTTGCGCATGTCTGAGCCGGGTCAGAAGCCGTCCAGAACCTTGCCACACTCACCGGAAGTCTTTGACGAACGGAATCGCTGGCCCTGCTTGGCGTAGGGACGCGGACAGAATCCACCGTTTTGGGCCACCCCGTTCCCACGATAGATCGCAACTGCCTCAGACCATCGCAGATGACACGCGAAGGTTACGTCTTGTAAGATCACGCTATAACATATTTTTTTGGAAGATTTCGTGACCGTCCGGTTATGGCGCTCTGACACTGCCATGGCGCAGCCTGTTACGCTGCCCTGGCAGCGTAACGCCAGGGCAGCAGCTCGTCGAGACGCGTGATCTTATGGTCGGCGATACGGGTGAGCACCCAAGTCAGCCAGGCTTGAGGGTCGACGCCGTTCATCTTGGCGGTTTCGATCAGGGCATAGCGGATGGCCTTGGCCAGCTCGGATTTGCCGGGAATGCGGGTCAGTTGCGCCGCAAGCCAGACTTCGAGATCATCGAGGATCGGTTTTGCCCGGGATTGGCGCTGCCGAACACGGTCTGCTGGCGGCAATCCTCGGGCGTCCTTTTCCACGGCGTATAGCTCGGCGATGCGCCGGATCGCTTCCTCGGCCATTTGCAGGCCCTGAGACTGGAAGACATCCACGAACTTGCGGCGGATGTGGGCCATGCAGGCGACCTCGCTGATCGTGCCGGATCGGTAGAGGTCGTTGAATCCGGCGTAGCCATCGGCATGCATCCAGCCCTTGTAGCTGGTCAGATGCGCCGAAGGATGCTCGCCTCTGCGGTTTGTCGTGAACTGATACCAGACGGCGGGCGGATCACCCCCAACCCAAGGGCGCTCATCGCGCACATAAGTCCAGACCCGCGCGGTAGCGCATTTGCCTTTTGCCTGCATCTTGATCGGGGTGACATCTTCGGAGATTGTCCGCAGCCTGCCGCCGCATTTGCACGCCTCGCCGGGGCTCAGCACCTGATCGAACCGAGGCAGCTCCGGCGGCAAAGGTTTACGCTTCGGTTTGGCCTTCGGTTGTTCGTCGGTAGCATCGGAGGCGGGCTTTGGCGCATCATGCGCCGCCGCCGTTTCTTCCTCTTCCAGCTTCAGCTGAAGGTGGTCCATGCTCTCGGATTTTGAGCCGAACCTATGCCGGTTGTGCCCCGCAAGCTGGTGTTCCAGCTTGGCGATCCTGAGCGCCTGCGCCTTCACCAGATCGAGCAAACTCTCTGCCGTCTCGCGGAGTTCGCCGGGGTCGGCAGGCAGTATCTTGGGCGCATCCAACATGGCGAAGTTATACCCCGGCCATATCGGAATGTGAATCCTACAGCTCTGGATTTGTTGGTAAATTACCGGCGGTCAGAGGCGTCCATGTCTTCTGCGGCAAGCGCCAGTCGATCTCCTCCAGCAGCATCGACAACTGCGCAGGCGTCACGCTGATCTTGCCGCCCTTTGCAGCAGGCCAGACAAAGCGCCCGCGCTCCAGGCGCTTCGAGAACAGGCACGCTCGATGACCATCCCACCAGACAATCTTCAGCAGATCGCCACGGCGTCCACGAAACACGAACAGGTGTCCTGAGAACGGGTCTTCCTGCAAAATCTTCTCGGCCAGGGCAGACAGTCCGTTGAAGCCTTTGCGCATGTCCGTGACCCCAGCCGCCAGCCAGTTCATGCGCGCGGGAACCGGAATCCCGAAGCCAGATGAAAACCAGGTTGGTGTTGACATCATAGCGAATGACCTGCCCCCTGCGTGTCCCTCATTTATAACGAGAGTCTGCAGGTTGGATCTGGGTATTTGGCTTCCCCGTCTGACGCAAGCGCGCCGGGCGCGGAGCAGCCATCGAACGGGCCGAAAATGCTGCGCAATTGTTCCAATAACCGCTTTTGGGGAGGCTGCGGCGCGGCGGAGCGTGGTTGCATGAATGTCCGCAAAAGGGCTGGAAGTTGTACTGTCTTTTTCGCGCGATTGGTCGGGTTTTGAGTTTGATTTGCGAAAAGCGCGGTGTGGTCGATGGCGTGGGTGCGTCTAGGAGGTGGATTTTAGCCTCGGAGGGTGGGGTGGTTGGGTTTTTGCCTCCTTGGGGTGGTCACGACCTGTGGTCGCGCTTCTAGCGGTTGTTTTTTGAGGTGGGGCTGGCCGTGTTTGAGTTAGCCGAAAGTCCAGAGTTAGCAGCGAAGAGTTTGGGGTACGTTGGTCTGAACGTTCATTGCCTTGAAGCCTTTGCGGCGGGCAGGCGTTCAATCGCCACTCGGGCTGTGATTGATTATAATAGCACTGCGTTATTCTTATTCGATTTGGTCATTTGGGCTGAAAGAGAATTTGACACACATCATGCACCGTTGTGCGAAATCTGTAACGCGCTGATTTTAATTACAAAATTGGCGTTTTATGTCAATTTGTGCTGAGGAAAAGTTTATGCATTTGTTTTCAATAGTTTAGGTTGTTCTGGCCCAACCTTGGCCCAGCTGTGGGCGGTGCCGCATTATAGCTACTAGTGCTGTTGTGGATTGCGTTAGGATGTCTTTAAATTAACATAATCTACATTACGCTAACATACACGCATAATTCAACATCTAAACTGTTATCTGGGACGCGCCATCTGGATCCGACCGTTTTCGGTACGCCCCCGCCAAAAGCGCAGCAATGTTCAACAAGGCAATCAGTACGCCACTTACCGTGTCCGACGCAGACCGCGCATGATCGAACTGTGTCTCGACAAGGTGATGTTCTCATAAGAACTTTTCCCCGTCGCGCCGCAGGAAAAGGGTCATTATTAGGCCGAAGTCTGTTGAGACATTCCCGAAGTGATCGAAGATAGCGAAGCTTTCTATGCAAACCTGTCAGATTACGTAGGCAGTGCAGTGATCGACGGGACCTACGACCGCGCCATTTTGGTTTGCGGCACAGGCATCGGCGTTTGCCTTGCCGCGAACAAAGTGCCCGGCATTCGCGCCGCACAAACGCACGACACCTATTCCGCGTCCAAGGCAGCAACATCCAACAACGCACAAATCATCACGATGGGTGCCCGCGTGATCGGAGCTGAATTGGCCAAAGATATCGCGCTGGCATATCTACATGCGTCGTTTGATCCGAACGGCCGGTCCGCATCGAACGTGGCTGCCATCGATAGTGTTGATGCAAAATACCATTCAGACGCACGATAAATCATTGGTTGGTCAGGGGCTACCCTGACCAACTCGAACGGCCTTTTGGCGATCCCTTTTCGCTCGATTTCAACTGGGTGAATTTCCACAGAAAACCGTCAGGCACCCGCTGGTCCATTCATGTTCGACAAAATCCATTCTCTGCACAGTTAGGGCTGTTAAGCCTGTATCCCAGCCTCTGGTTAGATTTCCGCCAGAACCTGTTCGTAGTATAGATTTGCCGCAGGCGTCATTTCGCGGGTCTGGTCCCGAATGATGAAATAGGGCGATACGGCGATCTGGTCGGCGGTATCAATCACCCGTAGTTTCGCCCCCAGAACATCGCTAGTCATCAACCCGACCACCTCGTCGGTCAAAGGCGCGATCATTTCAGAACCCTTAAGCAGAGCCAGAGCAATCAACAGTGACGACGAGTTCACCACCTGTTTGGGCGGCGGCAGACCTGCGGTATAAAACGCGACTTCAACGGCCTCGCGGATCGGAGAGCCGCGCTCTTGCATGATCCACGGATAGCGCGACATTTCCTGCAACGTCACGTTTGATTGGTCCAGCAATGGGTGTGTGTTATTGACCAGCAGCCGCACCTGTTCGGTGCGCGCAGGATGGACATGCAGGTCACGGCTGTCATGGGTCGCGGGGACACGCGCCATCACAAAATCAAACCGGCCTTCGTCCAGTCCGCGCACCAATTCGACTGATGGGGCCACATCAATCGTTACGGAAATATTTGGGGCACGGTCACGTAGGGCCTCCATCGCAGGTATCAGGACCCCAACAGCCGGCCCTGTCACGGCGCCGATGCGCACTTCGCCCGCGACACCCGTAGCCAAGGCAACGATCTCTTTTTCCAAATTGTCGAGACCCGCCAACACGATTCTGGCGTGTTTGATGAAAACCTCGCCCGTTGGCGTGGCCTTCATTCCCTTTGGCGTGCGTTTGAAAATCGGGGCTCCGCAGCGGCGTTCGATATCGCTTAGGATCCGTGAGGCGGCGGGTTGCGTCATGTTCAAAATTGTGGCCGCGATCTGCAACTGCCCAACCTCGTGTATTTTCAGCAAAAGTTCGAGGTGACCAGGTTTGAGCGTGCGTACGAATTGCATGGCGCCACTTCCTATACCATTTTTGATATACAATACGTGGATATGTTCATTTTACAGTGATGTAAACTTTCTTCTATTCATCGTCCTGACCAAAGGAGATGGTCACCACTTATATTCGGATCCACCGTGCAGGGAATTGGAGCGCATGGATCCACTGGGAGGAAAGTATGAAGTTCAAAACCATCCTGACCGCGGCAACCGCGGCCATTGCTTTTGCGTCGGTCGCATACGCGGACGGCCTAGTTGGCATTGCTATGCCTACGAAATCCTCGGCTCGCTGGATTGCGGACGGTGACAACATGGTCCGAGAGCTGGAAGCCGCAGGCTATACCGCCGATCTGCAATACGCAGAAGACGACATCCCCAACCAACTGGCGCAAATCGAAAACATGATCACTAAAGGCGTGGACGCGCTTGTGATTGCGGCCATTGACGGCACCACCCTATCCAACGCGCTGGAAAACGCAGCCGCGGCTGGCGTCGCGGTTATCGCCTATGACCGCCTGATCCGCGACAGTGGCGATGTCGACTATTACGCGACATTCGACAATTTCAAAGTGGGTGTGCAGCAGGCGACATCTTTGGTCGAAGGCCTAAGCGCCCAGTTTGGCGATGGCCCTTACAACGTTGAACTATTCGGCGGGTCGCCCGACGATAACAACGCGTATTTCTTCTATGATGGGGCGATGTCTGTCCTGCAGCCGCTGATCGACGACGGCACCATTGTGATCCAATCCGGCCAGATGGGCATGGACAAGGTGGGCACCCTTCGTTGGGACGGCGCTGTGGCGCAGGCGCGTATGGATAACATCCTATCCGCCAATTACACCGACCAAAACGTCCACGGTGTTCTGTCGCCATATGACGGTCTGTCCATCGGCATCCTGTCGTCGCTCAAGGGCGTCGGTTACGGTTCGGGCGATCTGGAAATGCCCATCGTTTCGGGTCAAGACGCCGAAGTGCAGTCGGTTAAATCGATCCTAGAGGGCGAACAATATTCGACCATCTTCAAAGACACCCGCGAGTTGGCAAAAGTCACCGTTGAAATGGTGAACGCTGTTCTTGCTGGTACCGAACCTGTGATCAATGACACCACCACCTATGACAATGGCGTCAAGGTCGTGCCGTCCTTCCTGCTAGAGCCCGTCGCCGTCGACGCCTCGAACTGGGAAGAGATCCTGATCGGCTCGGGCTACTACACCGAAGACCAGATCAAGTAACCAATCCCTCCCGGACCCGCCTGACGTTTTTGCGATTGGGCGGGTCTGTCTAACGTTCGGAAAGAGGTCAAAATGACCGCGCTTCTTGAAATGCGTTCCATCACGAAAGAGTTCCCCGGCGTCAAAGCGTTGGATCAGGTGAACCTTACTGTCGCCGAGGGTGAAATCCACGCGATCTGCGGCGAAAACGGCGCAGGTAAATCCACCCTGATGAAGGTGCTGTCGGGCGTTTACCCCGCAGGCACTTATGATGGGGAAATCCATTACGACGGCGCGCTTGCGCAGTTTCGCGGCATCCGCGACAGCGAAGATCGCGGCGTCATCATCATCCACCAAGAGCTCGCTCTGGTGCCTCAGCTATCGATTGCTGAAAACATCTTTTTGGGCAATGAAACCGCCAAAGGTGGCGTGATCAATTGGCACGAGGCCAACCGCCGCACCGAAGAGCTGTTGCGCAAAGTGGGGCTAAAGGAAAGCCCGACAACGCTGATCGACAGCCTTGGCGTTGGCAAACAACAACTGGTCGAAATCGCCAAAGCGCTGTCGAAGGATGTAAAGCTGTTGATCCTGGATGAACCAACAGCGGCGCTTCAGGAAAACGACTCTCAAAAGTTGTTGGACCTGATGCTGGAACTAAAGGCGCAGGGCGTCACGTCTATCATCATCTCGCACAAACTGGGCGAAGTGCGCTATGTCGCTGACACCGTGACGGTCATCCGAGACGGCATGTCGGTCTCCACTCTGGACGCGAAACAGGGCCTGTCCGAAGACGACATCGTGCGCGACATGGTCGGCCGTAATATGTCCGACCGTTACCCCGATCGCAACCGCGTGGCGGGCAAGATGCTGATGGAAATAGAAAACTGGAACGTCTGGCACCCCGAACATGCCGAACGTCAGGTGATCAAGAATATTTCAATGAACGTGCGCGCAGGCGAAGTCGTTGGCATCGCGGGTCTAATGGGATCGGGCCGCACCGAACTGGCCATGTCGGTTTTCGGCAAAAGCTATGGGCGCGGCACCACGGGCACTGTCAAATTGCACGGAAAACCTGTGGACGTGTCCAGCGTGCCCCGCGCCATTCAGGCAGGGCTGGCCTATGTGACCGAAGACCGAAAACACCTAGGCCTTGTTCTAGATGAAACCATCCGGTTCAACACGACGCTGGCGAAACTGGACAACGTGTCCAAAGCGGGAGTTTTGGACAGCCACGAAGAAACGGCCGTGGCGGAAAAATACCGCAAAGCGTTACGCACCCGCACGCCTTCGGTTTTTCAGCAGGTCGGCAACTTGTCGGGCGGCAACCAGCAAAAGGTGGTGCTGGCCAAATGGCTAAACACCGCGCCCGAAGTCCTGATCCTGGACGAACCGACACGCGGGATCGACGTGGGCGCGAAATACGAAATTTACGCGATCATCAATGAACTGTCGGCGGCGGGCAAAGGGGTCGTGATGATCTCGTCGGAAATGCCCGAACTGCTGGGCATGTGCGACCGCATCTATGTGATGAACGAAGGCGCATTTGTGGGCGAACTGCCCGCGAATGAAGCCAGCCAAGAGCGCATCATGTCGCTCATCGTCAATGAATAAGGGACTGGGGAAATGACGACGAACACTCAAAAAGGGATCAAAGCCCATTTGGCGGGCCACATGCGCGACTACGGTCTGCTGTTTGCGCTGATCGCTATCATGGCATTTTTCCAGATCGTGACGAACGGCACGCTGATGCGCCCTGTAAACATCACCAACCTGTTCCTTCAGAACAGTTACATTATCATCATGGCGCTAGGCATGCTGATCGTCATTGTGGCGGGGCATATCGACCTGTCGGTCGGTTCGGTCATGGGGTTTGTCGGCGCATTAGCCGCTGTTCTAATTGTCGAACAGAACCTGCCCGTTCCTGTGACCATGGCAATTTGCCTTGTGGTCGGCGGCGTGATCGGTGCGGCGCAGGGGTATTTTGTAGCGTTTTGGCGCATCCCGTCCTTTATCGTGACGCTTGCCGGTATGCTGGTTTTTCGTGGGCTGTCTTTGTGGCTACTAGAAGGCCAATCCGTTGGCCCTTTCCCAAAGGAATTTCAGATCCTGTCGACGGGTTTTGTCGGCGACATATTCCCTGCCGCTTGGGGTGACGGGCTGGCGCAGCTGTTTGGCGCGCGCAAATTCAATGTATTGTGTTTGATGATCGGACTGATCGCTGCGGCTGCCGTAGTGCAGATGGGCCTGAAAACACGTGCCCGCAATGCCCAATACGGTATCGACGATGAACCTGCAGGGCTGTTCTGGGGCCGCACTGCCATCGTGTCCGCCGCTATCATCTTTTTGATGTTCAAACTGTCGACTTTCCGCGGTCTGCCAAACGTGGTCGTGACCATGGGTATTCTGATCTTGGTTTACGCTTTTATCACGTCGCGCACCGTTATCGGACGCCGCATCTATGCGCTTGGCGGCAATGAAAAGGCGGCAAAGCTGTCGGGCATCAAAACCGAACGCCTGACGTTCCTTGCCTTTGTCAATATGGGCGTTCTGGCCGCGCTTGCCGGGATGATCTTTGCAGCCCGTTTGAACACCGCGACACCCAAAGCAGGCTTTGCGTTAGAGCTAGATGTGATCGCCGCTGTCTTTATCGGCGGGGCTTCGATGTCGGGCGGTTCGGGCAAAATTATAGGCGCGGTTGTCGGGGCGTTCATCATGGGCGTCATGAACAACGGCATGTCCATCATGGGCATCGGTATCGACTACCAACAGGTGATCAAAGGTCTGGTGCTTCTCGCTGCCGTTTTCTTTGACGTCTACAACAAAAACAAACAGGCCTAAGCCTGAAGGGAAGGACAAGTCAGATGGCTTTCAAACCCGCACAATGGCCCCGCAAACTGCGTTCGCAGGAATGGTATGGTGGGAATTCGCGCGATACGATCTATCATCGCGGCTGGCTGAAAAATCAGGGCTACCCGCATGACCTGTTCGACGGACGCCCGATTATCGGCATTCTGAACACATTTTCAGAGCTGTCGCCCTGTAACGGATCGCACCTAAAAGAACTGGCCGAAAAGATCAAAGCAGGCATCTGGGAAGCAGGCGGATTTCCCGTTGAAGTACCCGTATTCTCAGCCTCGGAAAACACCTTTCGGCCCTCGGCCATGATGTTCCGTAATTTGGCCGCCCTATCGATCGAAGAAACCATCCGAGGACAACCGATGGACGGCGCCGTCTTGATGGTCGGCTGTGACAAAACCACGCCGTCCTTGATGATGGCGGCAGCGTCCTGCGATATCCCGTCGATCGTCGTCACGGGTGGGCCGATGCTGAATGGGTATTACAAAGGCGAACGTGTCGGGTCAGGCACGCACCTGTGGAAATTCTCAGAAGCGGTCAAAGCGGGCGAGATGTCACAAGAAGAGTTCCTAGAGGCCGAAGGTTCAATGTCCCGTTCGACGGGCACCTGCAACACGATGGGCACGGCATCGACCATGGCGTCGATGGCGGAATCTTTGGGCATGGCGCTGTCGGGCAACGCGGCCATTCCAGCCGTGGACAGTCGCCGCCGTGTCATCGCGCAAATGTCGGGACGCCGCATTGTGCAAATGGTCAAAGACGACCTGAAACCGTCCGATATCATGACCAAAGACGCGTTCGAAAACGCAATCCGCACCAACGCCGCTATCGGGGGGTCCACTAACGCTGTGATCCACCTGTTGGCCATGGCGGGCCGTGTCGGGGTTGATTTGACGCTAGAGGATTGGGACCGCTGCGGGCGCGAGGTCCCGACGATCGTCAACCTCATGCCTTCGGGCAAATACCTGATGGAAGAATTCTTTTACGCGGGCGGCCTGCCCGTGGTTCTAAAACGACTGGGCGAAGGTGGGCTGCTGCACAAAGACGCGCTGACCGTAACGGGCTCTTCTATCTGGGACGAAGTCAAAGACGCGCAAAACCACAACGAAGATGTGATCCTGCCCACCGATCAGGCGCTGACCCAATCGGGCGGTATTGTCGTGGTCAAAGGCAACCTTGCCCCCAAGGGCGCTGTGCTGAAACCTTCGGCGGCAACGCCTGAATTGTTGCAGCACCGTGGCCGCGCCGTGGTGTTCGAAGACATCGACGACTACAAAGCCAAAATCAATGACCCCGATCTGGATATCGACGAAACCTGCATCATGGTCATGAAAAACTGCGGCCCCAAAGGCTATCCGGGCATGGCAGAGGTCGGCAATATGGGCCTACCGCCCAAAATTCTGCAAAAGGGCATCACCGATATGGTCCGCATTTCTGATGCGCGCATGTCGGGTACCGCCTATGGCACCGTGGTCTTGCACACCTCGCCCGAAGCCGCCGCAGGCGGGCCGCTGGCGGTGGTGCAAAACGGTGACTTTATCGAACTTGATGTGGCGGGTCGTCGCCTGCATCTAGACATCCCCGATGCCGAACTGCAGGCGCGCCTGGCCCAATGGCAACCTCTCGGCGGTGCACCCAAAAGCGGTTATGCGTGGCTGCATCAGCAACACGTCGAAGGCGCCGATACGGGCGCCGACCTAGATTTTTTAAAGGGATGCCGCGGCAATGACGTAGGAAAGGATAGCCATTGATGGATATCGCTCTTATCGGCATCGGCAAAATCGCCCGCGACCAGCACGTTCCTGCCTTGGCGGCCTCTTCTGATTTTACGCTATCGGCCACCGTTTCGCGCCACGGGACAGTGGACGGAGTGGAACACTTTGGCGACATCGATGCGCTGCTTGCGGCGCGCGACGATATCCGCGTAGTTTCCCTATGCCTGCCGCCCGTACCGCGTTTTGAAACCGCGGCCAAGGCGCTGCGTGCCGGCCGTCATGTGATGCTGGAAAAACCGCCGGGGGCGACGCTGGCGGAGTGCCATACATTAGAAAAAATCGCCCGTGATAATGGCGTTTCTTTATACGCGACTTGGCATTCACGCGAAGCGGCCAAAGTCGCCGCAGCCAAAGCGTGGCTAGCGGATAAAACCCTAACCCAGCTGACCGTGACATGGAAAGAAGACGTACGCCGCTGGCATCCGGGTCAAGACTGGATTTGGCAACCAGGCGGCATGGGCGTCTTTGATCCCGGTATCAACGCGCTGTCGATTGTAACCGAAATATTGCCCCATGACATTCACCTAGCGGATGCGCATCTGATGGTGCCCGAAAACTGCCAAACCCCGATTGCCGCCGATCTGACGTTTGTTCACCCACAAGGCGCGCAGGTCACGGCCAATTTCGATTTCCGCCAAACGGGGGATCAAATCTGGTCCATCACGGCGGTTACGACCGATGGCACGCTAACCCTGCATGACGGCGGCGCGCGGATCGAAATTGATGGCACAGCCGCAGCGATTACAGACGACAATCCCCTGTCGGGTGAATACCCGCGCCTCTACGCCAATATGGCCCAGCTGATTACCCGCGGCGGGATCAACATGGACCTGCGTCCGATGATCCACGTGTGTGACGCCCTGTCGTTGGGCCGCCGCACCTGCGTCGCGCCGTTCATCGAATAATCCGAAAGAAACACCATGACCCAATACACAGGCATATGGCCCGTCGCCCCTACCCCATTCAACGCCGATGGCACGCTTGACCTTGATGGCATGAAACGTGTTCTGGATTGTTTAATCGACCAAGGCGCAGACGGTATTTGCATCCTTGCCAATTTTTCCGAACAGTTTCTGCTGACCGACGCCGAACGCGAAATATTGACCCGCGTCTCGCTTGAACATGTTGCGGGCCGCGTGCCTGTGATCGTCACGATCAGCCACTACGCCACCCAAATCGCGGTCGATCGCGCACGTTATGCAAAATCTCTGGGCGCAGACATCGTGATGATGATGCCGCCCTACCACGGCGCCACGCTCAAGGGTACGCCAGAACAAACCTTTGAACAATTCGCGGCCGTGTCCAAAGTCGGCATTCCGATTATGGTGCAAGACGCTCCGATGTCAGGCGTTGGCCTTTCTGTGCCGCTGCTGGTGCGAATGGCCAAAGAAATCGAACAGGTCAAACTATTCAAAATCGAATGCCCCCGCGCGGCCAATAAAATCCGAGCGCTGATCGAATTGGGCGGCGATGCGATCGAGGCCCCGTTTGACGGCGAAGAGGCGATCACGCTTTTGGCCGATTTAGACGCGGGCGCAACGGGGTCGATGACCTCTGGCATGATCGTGGATCAGATCAAACCAGTCCTGACCCATTTCCACGCAGGCCGGATGGTTGATGCCACCGCCGCCTATGGCCGCGTTGCCATGGCGATCAACCACGAAAACCGCCAATGCGGCTGGCAATCGTGCAAGGCCGCGATGGTCGAAGGCGGCGTTATCAAATCAGAGATGTGTCGCCACCCCGTGGCGCCTCTTCATCCCGCTATTCGAACCCGCCTGATCGACCTTTTAAAACCGCTAGATCCGCTGGTTCTAAGCTGGGGCAACTAAACCCCGCCCGACGCTCAATTCCGAAGGAACAGATTATGACCTTTACTCCGCACGGCAAGCACCTGATCGCAGGTGAATGGGTTGCCACCGATGATACGTTTATGTCCGAACCCGCGCATGGCACGGCGCATCGGTTCAGCAAAGGCACGCCCGAGGTGGTGAATGCCGCTGTCGAGGCGGCCGAGGAGGCGTTTTGGGACTACGGCTATTCCAGCCGCGAGGCCCGCGCCGCGTTCCTTCATGCGATTGCCGACGAAATCGAAACCCGCGCTGATGCCATCACCCAGATCGGGACGCAGGAAACCGGCCTGCCCGAAGCGCGCCTGCAAGGCGAACGCGGGCGCACCACGGGGCAGCTGCGATTGTTCGCCGAACATATCCTTGCCGCCGATTATCTGGACCGTCGCCATGACGCGGCGCTGCCCGACCGTGCGCCTATGCCGCGCCCTGATCTGCGGATGATGCAGCGGCCCATCGGCCCTGTGGCGGTTTTCGGGGCCTCTAATTTCCCACTCGCGTTTTCAACCGCAGGGGGCGACACCGCCGCCGCGCTGGCGGCTGGCTGCCCTGTCGTGGTCAAAGGCCACGGCGCCCACCCCGGAACCGGCGAAATCATCGCCGAAGCGATCCATGCTGCGATCCTAAAAACAGGGATGCCCAAAGGCGTCTTCTCGCTCGTTCAAGGGGGCGACCGCACCGTTGGTCAAACGCTGGTACAACATCCGCTGATCAATGCGGTTGGCTTTACGGGGTCGCTTGCAGGGGGGCGCGCGCTGTTTGATCTATGCGCACAGCGCGACGTGCCGATCCCGTTTTTCGGCGAACTGGGCTCTGTGAACCCGATGTTCATGCTGCCCGCAGCCGTGGCCGCGCGCGGCGATGCGTTGGGGCAAGGCTGGGCCGCATCGCTGTCTATGGGCGCGGGGCAATTCTGTACCAACCCCGGCATCGCAGTAGTGATCGAAGGTGCCCAAAGTGACGCCTTTATCGAAGCGGCCCGCGCTTCCTTGTCCGAACAATCCGCTCAAGTCATGCTGACGGACGGCATCGCACTAGCTTATACATCAGGGGCGGAAAAACTGGGCGCGCAGGCTGGGGTCCAAGATTTGCTGACATCGATGTGTGACCGCCGCGAAGCAAAGCCATTTTTGTTCAAAGTTGCCGCTGCCGATTGGATTGGCAACCACGCGCTGTCCGAAGAGGTCTTTGGCCCTCTGGGCCTTGTCGTTGTCGCCAAAAATACCGCCGAAATGGACAAGGTCGCGCGGTCTTTCGCGGGTCAGCTAACCGCAACGCTACACATGGACGATGGCGACACCGATCTCGCCCGCCGCTTGCTGCCTGTGCTGGAACGCAAGGCCGGCCGCGTGTTGGCCAATGGGTTCCCAACTGGGGTCGAGGTCTGCGACAGCATGGTCCACGGCGGCCCGTACCCCGCCTCGACCAACTTTGGCGCAACATCCGTCGGAACCCTGTCCATCCGCCGTTTCCTACGCCCCGTCTGCTACCAGAACATCCCTCAAAACATCCTGCCAAACGATCTGGCGTAGGGCGTTATTCTGGCATCTGCACCGTTTTGATCACCTTGTTCAGCGCCTTTCTGCGCTGGACAAAGCCGACAGGCGGTTGGTCATGCAGCGACCCGTCTAAAGCAGGACCGATTGGAAGGAGGCGGGCCCAACCCACCTCAATTCTTTTGGTGCAATAACAAATCCGTGCTAACGTGAGCCCTTCGATGAAGTCATTTGGAGGAGTGATTTTGTTAGAACACGCTTTTATTTTAGATTCACTTGGCCAGCCGATCCGCCATGACGGCAGGACATCATCGACCGATTGGGATGAAATCCAATCGTTCTGTCGCAACGTCTATATGCCCTATGATGTGCGCCCACTAGATCGGCGTTCCAAACCAGACGCGACGATGATTTCGGCCAAAGCAGGCGGCGTCACGATGACCCGATTTTCCTATGGCACCGGCATTTATCTGGATCGGTTCGACCCCGCTGCAGGCAATATCCTGGTGCTGAATACGGTGCGCGGGGCGCTAAACCATCAGACCGATGGCGGTTCGGTCGGGACAGCGGCAGGCGAAAGTTTTGTCGTTGATTGTTCACGCGCGGATTACTGGCTGGAGGGCGATCCGGACCATATGCAACTGAACCTGACCATCCCGCACAAATTGATGGAGGACATCGCGGAACGCTGGTTCGGCTTTGTCCCCAACGATGATCTATGGACCGCCCGCGTGAAAATCGGCGGTGTTCAATCCGCGTGGGGGTCGCTGCTGGATTATGCCGTGCGCGCGTTGACCCGTTCGGGCGCTGTGGCCGCAGATGCCGCGCTGGCGCGCCATATCGAAGAAATGCTGTGCGTCGAACTACTGCGGCAATGGGCCGGTGCGGCCGGCGTCAGGCTAGAGGGCGGCGCAAGGGCCGCAGCGCCCCGATACGTGCGCCAAGCCGAAGCCATCATGGAAGCCGAAGCCCGCGAAGCGCCAACCATTGGCGAGGTCGCGGCGCGTGTGGGCGTGTCGGCGCGGACTTTATCAGGCGGGTTTCAGAAATTCCGCGGGTTGTCACCCCGCGACTTTCTGTCTGCGCGGCGGCTGGACGGGTTCCGCGCCGATCTTGAACGGGCGGACGGGGATAAGACCGTCACCGATATTGCCACCGATTGGGGCTTTTCCAACTTTGGCGCATTGGCGGGACGGTATCGCGACCGCTTTGGCGAATTGCCATCACAAACCCGCGCCAAAAACCGGCGCATCTAATTTAGGTTCCGTTTTCGAATAGCGCCTGCCGATTGCGAACAGCGCAAAACGCGGCGCGCCTGCATCCTGCTTTGACATGTTCGAGGGAGGAACCAATGAAGGACATTCAAATCAACGATATCACCGCGCGCTGTGATGACATTCTGAACGGGCTCAGCACGGGCAATACCCGCGTACCAGGCGTCGTGGCAATGGTCACGGATCGCGATCAGACGATCTATTCGGGCGCCGCAGGCGAACGCAGGATCGGCGGCGACCCAATGACCGAAGACACAGTTTTCGCCATCTTTTCCACGACCAAGGCGATTGCGGGCACCACCGCCCTGCAATGCGTCGAAGAAGGCCTGTTGGATCTAGATGCACCCGCCAAAGAATACGCCCCTGCCCTAGGTAATCTGCAAGTGATCGAAGGTTTCGACGCGGACGGCAGCCCCCGTTTGCGCGCGCCCAAAACGGACGTCACCGCGCGCCAGCTTATGCTGCATACGGGCGGTTTTGGTTATGATTTCTTTAACGAAACCTACAAACGTCTGGCCGAAGACCACGGGCAGCCATCAGTGGTAACAGGCAGCCGCGCCTGTATCGAAACCCCGATGCTTTTTGATCCAGGCGAAAAATGGGAATATGGCACCAACATCGATTGGCTGGGTCAGGTGGTCGAAGGCGTGCGCGGCAAACGGCTGGGCGATGTGATGCGCGAACGCGTGTTCGATCCGCTAGACATGAACGACATCGCTTTTACCCGCACCGACGCGATGAAGGCACGCACCGCCACGATCCATGCCCGCGGCGAAGACGGATCGCTGACACCAATGGATGATTTCGCCCTGCCCGACGACCCCGAAGTGCACATGGGCGGTCACGGGCTGTATGCCACGGTGCCTGAATACATGAAATTCATCCGCATGTGGCTGAATGACGGCAATGGCCCCAAAGGCCGCGTGCTGAAATCCGAGACCGTGGATTGGGCCGTAAAAGGCGCGCTGGTACCACCGCAAAAGGTAACAATGCTACCCGGTGTGATCCCGTCCCTGTCCAACGATGCCGAATTTTTCCCGGGTCAGTCCAAAGATTGGTCCTACACCTTTATGGTCAACAACGAAAAGGCCCCAACGGGTCGCCCTGCGGGATCGATCGGGTGGGCGGGGCTGGCCAATAGCTATTACTGGATCGACCGCAAAAACGGCATCGGCGGCTATTGGGCCACCCAGATCCTGCCCTTTGCCGATGCGGCATCGTTCGGCGGGTACATGGATTTTGAAACGGCGGTTTACGCGTCGATGACCTAACAACAGACGGGGCCACCATCGGCCCCGTTTCGCTATTTTCGCCCTGCAGTCATTCCATTTAGTGTGAAAATCCTTTACCAAACGGGTATCAGAATCAAATATCTCATACCCGTTTGGTAGCATCACGATGGAACTACGCCGCCTTAGATATTTCATAGCCGTCGCCGAAGAACTGCATTTTGGCCGCGCTGCGTCACGGTTGGAAATCGCTCAGCCCCCGCTAAGCCGACAGATCGCAGCGCTAGAGACGGATATCGGCGCGCAATTGTTTGACCGAAGCCGTAGCCAAATCCGCCTGACCCAAGCAGGCGAGGTGTTAGAAAGCCACGCGCGGGTTTTGATCGACAGGTTGGACAACGCCTATCGCGAAACAAAACTGGTCGGTCAGGGCGGCGAAGGCCGCGTTCGGCTTGCCTTTGTCGGGTCTGCGTCACACGGGGTGCTGCCGAACCTGATTAAATCCTATCGGTCGCACCATCCCAAAGTGGAACTGGCGATTTCCGCGATGAACAATGCAGAGCTTCATTCAGCATTGATCCAGCGGGAAATCGATATCGCAGTTGCCCGCCCAGCCCTAGAGGACGAAGAACTGCGATCGGAACTGCTGAACCGCGAAGATTTGCTGCTTGCGATCCCCGACAATTCGGAACTGGCATCGCGCGAGCCGATCAAATTTTCAGAACTGGCGGACCAGACATTCGTTCTATACCCGCGCAGGCCGCGCCCATCCTATGCCGATTATGTGCTAAAGATTTGCCGCGACGAAGGGTTCGAACCCGAAGCAACCGAAATGGCGCAGGATTTCCAGACGGCGATCAGCCTTGTGTCGGTTGGCGTAGGGATTTCGGTCGTCCCGTCCAGCGTCGCGCAAACAACGCGTCCGGGTGTGTTTTACCGCAAATATGTGGGCACCAATCCGGGCACCGCACTGACATTGCATGCGCGACGCGACAACCGCGCGCAACAGGTGATGAATTTCTTTGATCTGGCCCGTAAATTCGCCCGCAGCCGTTAGGTTTACGCGCGGGTGACGTCGCGCAGGTAATCGCGATCAACGGTTATGCCCAGCCCCGCACCTGTCGGCACGGTGGCGTGGTAGTCGGCAAATTCCAACCCGTCCGAAACCGTATCTTTCGCCAGAATGCGCGGCCCGAAATGTTCGCAGCCCCATTCAAGTTCGGGCAGCGTCGAAAACACAGCCAAATGTACTGCCGCCCCGATACCGCTTTCCAACAGGCATCCGCCGTATAGTTCCATCCCAAAGGCAGAGGCGACCGCAGCCGCCCGTTTCAGTTCCATCAATCCACCCGATTTAACCAGTTTGAGCGAATAGACACTGCCCGTCGCGGCACAGGCATTCTGCACCAGTTCAGGCGTGGAAAACGCCGCTTCGTCTGTCATGATCGGAATGCTGCTGCGCGCAGCGACACGGGCGGTTGCGGCCAGTTGACCAGGCTTTAGCGGTTGTTCGATCAGCGCGATGTTCATTTCGGCCAATTCAGGCAGATAACGAATGGCGGTGGCTTCGGACCAGCCTTGGTTTACGTCGACTACCATTTCGGTGCCGTCAGGCATGGACGACATGATTTTACGCAGACGGATCATATCTTGGGCCGGTTCATAGAACCCAAGTTTGATTTTGAAACGGCGGTGGGCCCGCGCGGTCAATTTTGCCTTGGCCTCTTCGATTTCTTGATCCGCATCGCCTGATGCAAGCGCCCACAGAACTTCGATCCGATCGCGAACCGCGCCGCCCAGAAACGTGCGTGCATTCACGCCCAAAGCATGGCCAGCCGCGTCATACAGTGCGCCTTCGACCGCCGCGCGGGCAGAGGTGTTGCGGCTCACGGCCTTTTTCATCCGCAGTGCGTTGGCTTCGAACGCCAGTGCGTTTTGGCCGATCAATGCAGGAGCAAGATAGGTGTCGATATTGGCTTTGATCGCCTCCACGCTTTCTTCGGACCAACGTGGCCCGCCCAATGTCGCGGCTTCGCCCCAGCCCGTTGCGCCGCCTGCCAATGTGACTTCGACAATGACAAAGGACTGGTGGGTCAGTTCGGTGTTCGACAGTTTGTGCCGCCGCGTGGTGACGCAATCAATGATCCGCGTTTGCACCCGTTCAATCGTCGTGTCGTGGCAGGCTTGCACATCGATCTGGATAGGCGCTGCAGTTTGGGGTGCGGGCATTGGATTGGTCCGTGTTTTTGTATTTTAATTGCGTGGCACCGCAGCCAAAAACCGCGGAGCCACCTGTTGCGCGTCGGGTTATTCGGCCGCCATCGCGACATCTGCAGCAGCAAGGGTGAAATCGAATTTCACATACAGATCCGTGCCGTGTTCTTCGGTTCCTTTTTCAAAGTTGCCGATCAGGTTTTCTTTGACCGCAAAGACCGAGTCATTATCGAGGTAGTCCGAAGAGGCATCGTAAACTTGGGACACCAAGGTGCGATATCCGTCTTTGTTGATCACAACGTGGATGTGACCGGGGCGCATTGTGTGGTGGCCCATGTAGGAAATCATTTCACCTGCGGTCCAATCAGACGGGATCGGATAAGGCACAGGACGGATCGCACGGCAGGCGTAATAGCCGTTTTCATCCGTTTCAAAGCGGCCGCGCAGGTTAAAATCAGGCTGATCAGGATCGTGGTTTTCATACAGACCGTTTGGCGCATCTTCCCAGATGTCGATCACGGCTTGTTTGACCGGATTACCATCGGCGTCACGTACATATCCTTCGATGAATACGCTTTCTTCGTTGTCGAAATGCTTTTGCACGATCGACGCGCCATGCGGCAGGATCGGAGCGTTTTCACGGAAAAACGGCCCCAGCACGGTGCCCGCCGTTTCGCCATTTGGCGTTGGGTTCGAAATCATATCGCACAGCACTTCGACGCCCAAAATATCGCCAAGCAGGATGAATTCCTGACGTTTGTCCGAACACACGGCGCCAGCACGCGCCAGAAAATCACACGCCTGCATGAATTCTGTGTGTGACAGGCTTACGTCTTTGCAGAACCCGTGCAGGTGACGGATCAGCGATGTCATGATTTCTTTTTGGCGATCCCCGATGGGTTCGCTTGCGCCGATGGCTTCGATGACGATATCGGTCACGTTTTCTACGGTTACGTTGCGCATGGTATCCTCCTCCGCAATTTTAGCTCGTCGCGGCCCCCTCCAGAGCGGTGCGATCGTAAATGACCCACCAACATTGCCTGACGGTGCAGGCTGAGGAAAGACTACCAGCGGGTATCGGGCGATACCCAAGTTGAATGGAACCCATACGCTTTGCGTATTTTAGGTATCGACCGATACCTTTCCGACAACAACACGCAGCTTCATTTTACCGCCACGACTACGGGGCGACCTGCGCCCACGACGGACCAAAGGAGGAGCCGATGAGAGAGACCCTAAACAGGATGCGCGACGATCTAGAGCGCACCCCACATCTGCATCGGATCGGCGCGCTGTTTTCAGAAACGGTATTGATCAAGGTCGATGGACAAGAATTCTACCTTGTTTTTGAAAAGGGCCACATCACCCGCATCGTCGAAGGCCCTTCGAAAAAGACGCCGTACCGTTTCGGCTTTGTCACCGATGCGGCCGCGTTGACAGAATTCTGGACAGCCGTCCCCGCAGCAGGGTTTCACGACATCTTTGCGATGGTCAAAATCGGGCGCGCTGAAATCATCGGGGACATGCTGCTGCTGATCAAAAACCTGCGTTTCTTTAAAGAGGTCATCGCCCTACCCCGCGCATCCAAGGAGGTCGTTCAATGACCATCGAACAGATCACGGGACGCTATGCCACCATCGATGTCGCAGGCCGCAAACAGCGCATTTATTTCGAAGAAGCAGGTCAAGGACGCCCCGTTCTGTGTCTGCACACCGCAGGGTCCGACACCCGTCAGTGGCGTCACATTCTAAACGATCCAGAGATTACCGCGACCAACCGTGTCATCACTTTTGACATGCCGTGGCACGGCAAAAGCCTGCCGCCCGAAGGGTTCCAGACCGAAGAATACCTGTTGACCACGGAAACCTACATGCAAACGGTGCTGGCAGTCGTGGACGCGCTGGGGCTAGATCGTCCAGTGCTGGCGGGCACATCAATGGGCGGCCGCATCGCGCTGCAACTTGCTTTGCATCATGCCGATGCCTTTTCTGGATTTCTGGCCATTGAAGCGAGCGATTTTCAACCCGCATGGTATGATATCGACTGGTTCCACCGCCCTGATGCCCATGGCGGGGAAATGGGCGCGGCGTTGGTATCAACAAACATCTCGCCCCAAGCGCCCGAAAATGAACGCTGGAATACCTTATGGATGTTCATGCAGTCAGGGCCTGGCGTATTTCGCGGCGATCTGAGTTTTTACACCAAAGACGACAGTTTGGTCGGACAGTTGCACCGCATTGATACGTCAAAAACGCCCGTTCATTTCATCGTCGGGGCCTATGATTTCACCTGCACCCCCGATGACGCCCGCCGCACCGCTGATCAGATCGACGGCGCAACGATCAGCGTCATGGACGAAGTGGGACATTTTCCAATGAGCGAACACCCCGACGGTTTCCGACCCTATTTCATCGACGGTTTGAAACGGATGCCATAGGCACAAACCATTTCAGAAATTCACACATAACCCCGTGTCGCCAGCCGATGCGGGGTTATGTCGTTGATACCTTCATTGTCGTGCTTCACGCGTTCATAAACCAAATGGGTATCATGCTATACCTTCACATAAACTCCGCCCCCAGCCACGTTGACCCAACAGGAGGAGGCAAGAGGAGGCCTCTTCCCGTAGAAACAGGGAGGAGAAACAACGTGATTACACGTCGTAAGTTTATCGGTCGAGCCGCAGCATCTGGTCTCGCACTTGGCACATCGGGACTAGCTTTGCCGGCCTATGCCGCCAATAAACCGATCAAGATTGGCTTTGTCACACCGCAAACCGGACCGCTGGCAATTTTTTCCGAAGCCGATGCATTCACACTAGAACAAATGCGCCGCAAGATTGGGGACGGCATTATGATCAACGGGGCAAAACACCCCGTAGAGATCATCGTCAAAGACAGCCAGTCGTCGTCGAACCGCGCATCATCCGCTGCGCAAGAACTGATTTTCGACGACGAAGTGAACCTGATTTGCGCCACGTCCACGCCCGACACCACCAACCCAGTGGCCGACCAAGCCGAGCTGAACGGCGTACCGTGTGTGACGAACGACACCCCTTGGCAGCCGCACTTTTTCGGCCGCCAGGGCGACCCTGCCGTCGGGTTTCAATACACCTACCATTTCTTCTGGGGGCTAGAGGATCTGATCTCTGTCTCGCTGGGTCAGTGGGACCAGATCACCACGAACAAAGTCGTCGGTGGCTTGTGGCCGAATGATCCTGACGGCAACGCCTTTGGCGATCCGAACCTAGGTTTCCCTGCGGCGATGGCGCAGCGCGGTTACGAAGTGATCGACACCGGTCGCTATCAGAACATGACCGATGATTTTTCGTCCCAAATCGCAGCGTTCAAAGATGCGGGCGTTGAAATCGTCACGGGCGTTCAAATCCCGCCTGATTTCACCACCTTCTTCAACCAGTCCGCTCAGCAGGGCTTTAATCCAAAAATCATGAACGTGGCCAAAGCGTCCGAATTCCCACAGGGCATTGCCCCGCTTGGTGCGCGTGCCAACAATCTGACCACCGAAATCTGGTGGTCCCCAATGCATCCGTTCGGATCGTCGCTGACAGGGCAGTCGTCTGCCGAATTGGCCACCGAATACGAAGCAGCCAGCGGCAACCCATGGACCATGCCTCTGGGTTTCAAACATTCGCTGTTCGAAGTCGCGCTGGATGCGCTGATGCGGTCCGAAGATCCGACCGACCCAGATGCAACCGCCAAGGCCATCGGCGAAACCAAACTGGACACCGTGGTCGGCAACATCGATTTCGCGAACGGACCAGTACCAAACGTCGCCAAAACCCCGCTAGTGGGCGGTCAATGGCGTACCGATGGCACCGGCATGCCAACCTTGGAAATCGTTGAAAATTCGGATCACCAGAACATCGCGTTGACCTCTGAAATGCAGGCGTGGGGCTAAGGAATTAGCGCCCAATCGCCGGAGCAGGCATCCCCTGCTCCGGCGTCTATTCACATGTTTCGGGGGAGGAAACATGACTTCTTTACTGCGCCTGTCGGGCGTCAATAAATCATTCGGCGCGCTCAAGGTTGCGGACGATGTCAGCTTTGATTTGCCAAAGGGACAGGCCTTGGGTGTGATCGGGCCGAACGGCGCTGGCAAATCCACCTTGTTCAATCTGATCGGGGGGGCGCTGGCGCCATCGTCTGGGACGATCACGTTCAAGGTCGAAGACATCACAGACCGCCGCGCCGCTGATCGGTGTCATGCGGGCATCGCGCGGTCATTTCAAATTCCGCACCCCTTTGTCGGAATGAGCGTTTTTGAAAACCTGCTAACCGCCGCGCAATTCGGCAAAGCGGGCTTTGACGATGCGGAAACGGCGTGCCGCGATATTCTGGAACGCACAGGCCTATTGCCCAAGGCAAACCTGCCCGCGGGATCGCTGACGTTGCTGGAACGGAAACGGCTGGAACTGGCCCGCGCGCTGGCAACGGGGCCAGAGTTGCTGTTGCTGGATGAAATCGCGGGCGGCCTGACCGAAGCGGAATGTCATGAACTGGTCGCACTGATCAAAGATATCCATGCCAGCGGCGTCACCCTGATCTGGATCGAACATATAGTCCACGCCCTGCTGGCGGTGGTGGATCATTTGATGGTCATCGACTTTGGCAAAATCATCGAAACGGGCGAACCGCGCGCCGTCATGGCCAATCCGACAGTGCAAGAAATCTATATGGGGATATCGGTCGATGACGCTGCTTGAAACACACGGGCTAACGGCGCATTACGGCGATTTTCAAGCGCTGTTTGGCGTCGATTTTGCAATGAACGAAGGCGAAACAGTCGCCATCATCGGGGCAAACGGCGCAGGCAAATCCACCTTTTTGCGGTGCATCACCGGACTGCACGGTTCTGTCGGTCAGACCATCACGTTCGATGGCCAACCCATCGGCGGCGCGGCGGGGGATGCGATCCACAAAATGGGTCTGGCCATGGTCCCCGAAGGCCGTCGACTGTTTCGGTCATTGACCGTCGAAGAAAACCTGATGATCGGCGCGGCAGGCAAAAGGCATGGCCCTTGGACGCTGGAAGCGGTCTATGACCTGTTCCCCGATCTGCTGGCGAAACGGAACAACCCCGGCACGGCGCTGTCGGGCGGGCAACAGCAGATGGTGGCGATCGGTCGGGCGCTGATGGCCAACCCAAAACTGCTGGTCTGCGATGAAATCAGCCTCGGGCTTGCCCCGAAAATCATCAAAGACATCTACGAAGCCGTCCCGCAAATCCGCGCCAAAGGCACGTCGATCCTTGTCGTCGAACAGGACGTGGGTCAAGCGCTTGCTGTGGCGGACCGTATCTATTGCTTCATGGAAGGACGGGTCACTTTGACGGGCACGCCTGAAACGCTCACCCGCGATCAAATCGCCAACGCTTATTTCGGAATAGGAGAACCCGTCTGATGATCTGGCTCAACGCACTTATGCAAGGCGTCCTATTGGGCGGTCTTTATGCGCTTTTCGCAGCGGGGCTATCGCTGATGTTCGGCGTCATGCGCTTTGTTAATATTGCCCATGGCGATTTCATCGTTGTCGGCGCCTACGCGATTTTATTCTTTGTTGTTTCATTGGGATTGCCACCTGCAATCGGGGTTGTTCTGGTTATCGGGCTGATGGCGTCGGCGGGATATCTGAACCAGAAATTCCTGCTGAACCGCGTGATGGGCAAAGACATTTTGCCGCCGATCCTAGTCACCTTTGGCATGTCGATCATCGTACAGAACGCCCTTCTAGAAGGGTTTTCTGCAGACAGTCAAAAACTGCCGACAGGGTGGCTTGAAACGGCGTCTATTCCTTTTGGTCAGGAACTGGCTATCGGGGTTTTGCCACTGCTGATGTTCATCACGGCCGTGGGCGTTATCGCGGCGCTGCAATGGGTGTTTTATCGCACGGCTACGGGGCGGATGCTGCGGGCGACGTCGGATGATCCCGAAATCCTGCCACTAATGGGCGGCAACCGTGCGCATATGTTTGCGCTGGCCACCGCGCTGGCATCGATCGTCGTCGGGATCGCAGGCATCTGGCTGGCGATGAAAACTAACTTTGATCCGGCGGCGGGCCCTGCGCGACTGCTGTTCGCATTCGAGGCCGTGATTATCGGGGGCCTTGGCAATCTGTGGGGCACGCTGATCGGGGGGATTATCCTTGGCGTGGCACAGGCCATCGGCGCGCAAATTGATGCGGGTTATCAAATCCTCGCGGGTCACCTCGCCTTTCTTCTAATTCTTATTTTCCGCCCCACGGGGCTGATGCCAAAGGTGGTGCACTGACATGGCTTCTACTGATCTTGGAACACTTAGCGCGGGCAAATCCAAAACGCGCTATATTCCCATCGCGCTTATGGCCATCGTCGTGCTGGTACTGGCCGCCGCGCCATGGTGGGCGTCGCGCGCGGACCTACGCCTGTTGATGGAGGTTCTGGCCTATCTGGCGTTGGCCCAGATGTGGAACCTGCTGGCGGGATACACAGGGCTCCTGTCGGTTGGGCAACAGGCCTTTGTGGGACTGGGCGGATACCTGTTTTTCTCGCTGACCATCTTTGTCGGGGTGCCAATCATTCCCGCGATGTTGATTGGGGCGCTGCTGACCGCGTTGATCGCCCTGCCTACGGGCTGGGTCGCGTTTCGACTGAACGGAGCCTATTTCGCCATCGGCACCTGGGTCATCGCCGAAGTCTTTCGCCTCATTGCCGCGCAGGTCGGCGCGCTTGGCGGTGGGTCGGGGATATCGCTGCCGATCCAGATCGCCCGCACATTGGGCAAGGGCGCCGCGATGGACAAAACCATGTATTACATGGCGTTTGTCATCGGCATTTCGTCGGTCGTGTTTGTCTGGCTATTGCTGCGGTCCCGTTGGGGGCTGGCCCTGACCGCCATTCGCGACAGTGAACTGGCCGCCGAAACGCTGGGCGTGAACACCCGCCGCGTGAAATTCGTCATTTACGTCGCGACCGCTGGTATGACCGCCCTGGCAGGCAGCTTTATCTTTCTTCAGAAATTGCGGATCACGCCCGATGCGGCCTTTTCGCTGAATGACTGGACGGCATTTGTCATCTTTATCGTGGTGATCGGCGGATTGGGAACGATCGAAGGGCCGATCCTAGGGGTAATCGTCTTTTTTGCCCTGCGCGAATTCGCCGCTGACTGGGGTACGTGGTATCTGATGCTGATGGGCGCGTTGGCGATTGCGGTCATGCTGATCGACAAACGCGGTCTATACGGCATTATTCGGCAACGTTTGGGACGCGATGTTTTTTCAACCGCCAGACGGATTGATTAAGCATCACACCCTGCATGCGGTTTTGGATGGGTGAAAAATTCGAACCGTCGGGCGCCGTGGACGTACGATTTTTCGAATACGAACCGCCCTAAGGTTATTCGCTGGGCGTACGCGCGGGGCGGCTTTTGTAGACTGGCAACGTCCACCCGAACGCAATGGCGGCACCGCGCAGAAATAGTGCGGTGCCGAACCCAGAGATTGACGCGATTTCGATTGAAACCCCTGCGACAGTTAGCAAAACCAGCGCCGTCGCGCCCGCCGCTGCGGCGGACACATAGATGTCTTTTTTCAATACGATGCTGGGCTCTTGTCCCAATAGGTCGCGGATGATCCCGCCCGCTGACGCAGAAAATACACCCAGCACAACCGCTACAATACCCGAAGTTTCCAACCCAATGCATTTGACCGTGCCGGCCGTCGCTGCGAATGCCATGCCGAATGCGTCCAGCCACGTGATAACGGTGATGCGCGACTGAAAAACGGGGGCGATGAAATGCATGGCGGCTGCCGCGCACAAACTGACCACCAATGGTGTCGGCGATACGGTCCAGAATACGGGCTGATCCAAAATCAAATCCCGAATGGTTCCGCCGCCAACGCCAGCCGCAGCGCCGAGCCATAAAAAACCCAAAATATCCATTTCCTTGCGCGACGCCGTCAATGCGCCGGTGATCGCAAAGACAACCGTGGCAAATAGGTCCAATGTATACAGCATCTGCGCCTCGCAGTTTAGGATATGGCGAACAGCTTAGCCGTAATCAGATGCGTGTAAAATGGGCATTCATTTTCAGGACGGGAATTTCGTTAACGCCTGCATTGATCGCCGATGCGTTCAATGTTGCCGATCAGGTCAATCGCCGCCGACAATGCGCGGCCTGTCGCCATCGCCATGGATGGCAATATCATCCATTCCAACGCCCAAGCCGCACCAGAACGTTCCTGTTCGTGCACCATTGACTGATGCATACCGCCCAGTTGAACCGCGTTAAATCGCGCCAATGTCACCAATAGCTCGGCCAGAACGGGGTTCTGTTTGTGCGGCATGGCCGACGATCCGCCGCCGCCGGATAGCGAAATTTCACCGATCCCCTGCTGCGCCATCAGGCACACATCTTGGCCAATTTTACCCAAACTGCCCGTGATCATTGACAGAAAATTGGCATATTCCGCGATGCCGTCACGTTCACTGTGCCAACAGGGCACGGCCCGTAGGCCCAATTCAGCTGCGACCCCAGCAACAAAGTCATCGGACACATTAACCCGATTTCCCGAAGCCCCGCCGATTTGCACAACCTCGACCTTGGGGCGCAGATCGCCCAAACGTTCCGCATGACGCGCTAATGGGTCCCGCCATGCGCGCAAACGATCGCCCACCGTAATCGGCGTCGCGGCCTGCATGCGCGTGCGGCCCATCATAGGTTTCGCGCCAAATGCGTCGGCCAGTTTATCCAGCCCAATAATCAATTGATCCAGCTGGTTCGCAATCAGATCAGACGTATCACGCAGAGTCATAGACAACGCGCTATCAACCACGTCTTGGGACGTGGCGCCGGTGTGGATTTCACCCGCCACCGATGCCCGCAACTGTTTGACCAACGCAGGGACAACCACGCCGTCCCTGCCCGTTCCGACGGCAAGATCGGCGATATCTATCGCAGCAGTGGAAATGCCTTGTGCCGCCTCATGATCGCCCAAGGCGCGGCTCCATGCGGATTCAAAGGCCAACATATGGGCCAAAGTCCGATCTGACGACCAAATGACCCCCATTCGGTCATCGCCAAACAAACCAGACAGCCATGGATGATCAAAAGAGCCAATCATTTAGACATCCAAAAACACTGTTTCGCCTTCGCCCTGTAGGCGGATATCGAACCGATACCGACCGTCTGCGATCTTTTTCGCGATCAAAGTATCAACCCGCGGCCGTTGTTCGATCCGCGATAGCAAAGGATCAGCAGAGTTATCTTCGTCTTCGAAATAGATCCTTGTCTGCAGACCCACGTTGATGCCGCGCGCGACGATCCACAAATTGATGTGCGGGGACTGCTGACGGCCATCACGCAAGGGCGTTGATCCAGGTTTCACTGTGCGCAACGTGAATTCGCCGGTTTGGGCATCAGCCGCGAAGCGGCAATGGCCCGAAACATGCGGGTCAGCGCCCTCTTGGCCCACGAATTTGCCGTTGGCATCTGGCTGCCAGCTTTCGAACAGTGCATCGCGCAGCGCCCAGCCCGTTCCGTCATAGATCGAACCGACAATTTCAATGATTTCGCCCTGCGCACCGTTAGCAATGGGGCTGACGCCTACCTCTTTTTCGTAAGCGCCCTGATTGCCTGCATATGTTGGCATCAGCCCGATATGCACGTATGGCCCCGCGGTTTGGGATGGCGTTTCCTGCAATGTGCCCAGTTTTTGAACCATGATTACATCCCTTCCAATTTATTTTCGAACATCGTCTGACGGCGTCCGCGCAGCACAATATCGAATTTATACGCCAGATAATCCAACGGACGCGAATGCGCCAAATCCAGCGGAGCTACCAATCGGTCAAGCTGCGACCGATCTTTGATCGTTTTGGCGATAGGGCACAGCGGGATCAGCGGGTCGCCTTCGAAATAGAGCTGCGAAATCAGCCGCTGCCCAAACGACGGGCCGCAGATGGACACGTGAATATGTTGCGGACGCCAGTCATTCCCGCGGTTTGGCCAAGGATAGGCACCTGGTTTGATCGTCAAGAACTGATACCCGCCGTTTTCATCCGTTAACGTCCGCCCGCAACCGCCGAAATTGGGGTCCAAAGGTGCGAAATAACTGTCTTTGTGGTGGCGATACCGTCCGCCCGCGTTGGCCTGCCAGATTTCAACCAAGGCCCCTTTGATTGGACGCGCGTTTTCATCCAACACGCGGCCATGGACCAAAATGCGTTCGCCTACGGCTGGTGCCTCGCCTTTGGTCCAGTTCAGGATCAGGTTGTTGTCCAGCGCGCCGAATTGGTTGTGTCCAAACACAGGGCCCGTTTCTTCGCTGATCGACGATTCCATCGACAACAGCGGCTGGTTCGGAGACCGCGCCACAGTGGTTTTGTAATCTGGATCGTATGCAACCGGATGTACGTCGCGATTTCGCGGAATTAATGGACCTTGATCAGTCATCGGTCGGCTCCTCCATTTCGGCAAACGTGGCTTTTGCCAGTTTTAACGCATGATTGGCTTTGGGTACGCCCGCATATATGGCGACGTGCTGAAAAGCTTCGATCACGTCCTGTTTTGTGGCGCCCGTATTCGCAGTCGCGCGGATATGCATCGGGATTTCTTCGAAATTGCCCGTCGCCGCCAACAGCGCCAGCGTGATCATAGACCGTTCGCGGCGCGTGATCCCATCAGACGCCCAAACAGTTCCCCACGCGGATTCAGTGATCAACGACTGAAACGCGACATCTAGGTCGGTTTTGTTCTGTTCGGCGCGATCAACATGCGCATCGCCTAAAACAGCGCGCCTGACCTGCATTCCCTGCTGGTATCGTTCCGTCATGTTTGGCTCCCGATAAAGTTGTTTAAGATTTCGGCAATCAGTTCCGGTTTTTCGACGCATGGCAAATGCCCCGCATCATCAATCAAATGAAAATCCGCGCCGCATAGGTCAGCCGTCTTTTGAACAATTTCGGGTGGCGTTGACCCATCTTCGGACCCTGCAATTGCGATGACAGGAATAGACAAATTGCGGGTCTGTTCGGTCAAATCGGCGGCTTTGATGGCTTGGCAGCAGGCGATGTAGCCCGCGGCGGGCGTGCGGGCCAACATGTTGCGCCACATGATTAAATTGGGATCGGTATCGCAAAACGATTTTGCAAACCATCGCGGCATGATGGCATCAGCAATGGGCGCAAGCCCCGTGTCGCGCACAGCCGCAATGCGGGTGTCCCACATGTCATCATTGCCAATCTTTGCGGCCGTATCCATCAAAACCAGTGACGTCACCAAATCGGGTCGCGTATGCGCCAACTTCTGACCAATCAGCCCGCCGATCGATAACCCAACAAAGGTGAATTTTTCGACCCCGACCGCCAGCGCAATTGCAGCGGCGTCATCGGCCAATGTTTCGATGGAATATGGCCCGTCGGGGCAGTCAGACAGACCATGCCCACGTTTATCGAAACGCACAATCCGCATCTGTGGCAGCCGCGCGACCACAGCATCCCAAACCCGCAGATCAGTGCCCAAGGAATTGCAGAACACCACCGCCGGACCATCCTTTGGCCCGTCCAGACGGACATGGAAAGCTACGCCATTGTGAATCACTGTCTGCATCGATTGTTCCTCTTTGCGTATCTTTTGTCATTCTTTGTTGTTATATAAAATTATAATAACCGAATTTATTCATAACCCATAGGTTATCTATGATCGATCCTCGCATCAAAATGCGGCACCTTGTGACATTTGCAGAAACGGCGCGGCTGGGCAGCCTTTCGGCGGCGGCGATGGCGTTAAATGTCAGCCAACCCGCTGCATCAAAAACCATCCGCGAATTAGAGGCGATTTTAGGCATTCCGCTGTTTGATCGATCCGCGCGGCGGCTGCGACTGACCCAACGGGGAAAGGTTTTTCAACAACACGCAGGGGCCGCTTTGCTGGGGTTGGAACAGGCAGAGGCTTTGGTCAAAGAACCGCTGCGCCAACAAAGCCGATTGTTGATCGGCGCGCTACCCACCGCGTCAACGACCCTATTGCCCAAAGCGGCACTGGCGATGCACACCCAACTACCAGATTGCATGCTGCGGGTTTCTACAGGCCCTAACTGGCTGTTGCTTTCGCAGCTGCGCGAAGGATCGATCGATATGGTTGTGGGCCGAATGGCCAATGCAGACGCGATGGAGGGGCTATCCTTTCGTCCCCTGTATACAGATCGCGTCGTTGCCGTCGTGCGGCCTGACCACCCGCTATTGACCGATTTCGAACTGTCGCAAATTGCAGAGTTCCCGCTCATGCTGCCCCCGCCTGGGGCCGTCATTGCGCCACTGGTCAAATCATGGCTGCTGCAGAACGGGCTGCCAAATCCGAAACCCGATTTTGAAACTGTGTCTTTGGCCTTTGGTCGTCAGGTGGTGCAATCATCTGATTGCATCTGGTTTATTTCACACGGCGTCGTTCAAACAGAATTGGCACAGGGATCTATGGCCACATTGCCAATTGCCGACGACCTGCTGGGCGGACCGGTCGGAGTATCCATGCGACAAAGCGCAAAAATGACCCCTGAACAGCGAACATTTCTAGAGGTCTTGATAGACGCTGCCACAGGCGGTCATCCGACAGATAAATACAGTCCAAAGGCAGCTGTCACTGAACAGTAATTAACAGCGCATAGAATGGGCGTCAGGACAGGATTTTCGTCAATGCCGCCTGCAAACTGCTGTCCGATATCGGTTTCTGAATGATTTCGCATGGGGGATAAATATTCACCAATTCTTCGGATGCGCCATAGCCTGTTGCCAATATGAACGGCACTCCTCGTTTGGCTAATTCATTCGCAACCGGCAGCGATTGTTCGGATCCCAGATTGACGTCCAGCAAGGCAAAATCAGGCTGATTGTCCGCCAGCCATTCCAGAGCGGCAGACACAGAGGCGACGACTTTGACCTCGGACGCACCAAAATCATTCAGCATATCCGCGATGTCCATCGCGATGATCAACGTGTCTTCGACCACCAACCCTCTGCCTGTTATGCCAACGGATTGGGTCTGCGCGGGTTCTTCGGTTGTCTGTTCATCAGTCGTGGATTGGATAATTTGCGAAATTGCGGTGGATGGCAGTCGGAAACGAGCCTCGACCCCGGTCATTTTATAATCAACGTCCGCGTCGCCGCCCAATTCATGCGGAACGGAATTTTGAATAATCAGCGTGCCAAACCCACGGCGTTTTGGCGGGGTAACAGGCGGGCCGCCACGTTCCACCCAATTTATGGTAATGCCGCCATTCGCATCCGCGGTCAGCGTGATCTGGACCTGACCGCTATTATCGCATAACGCCCCGTATTTTATGGAATTAGTCGCCATTTCATGCAGCACCAACGCCATTGTCGTGAACGCATTCGGCATGATCATGGCATCGGGGCCGGTGATGCTGACACGATCCTGACTGGTCGTCGAATAGGCGTCAAATTCGCAGGTAATCAGCTGTTTTAGCGATGCAGGTTCCCATTGTTCGGCGGTCAGTTGATCATGCGCACGGGCCAGCGATTGAATCCGGCCATCCAGATTGGTTGTAAATTCCTCTAGCGTGCGGGCCGAGCTGCGGGTTTGCGCAACCAGACCGCCCATCAGATTCAGGATGTTGCGAACGCGGTGGTTCAACTCCGAAATCAATAGCTGCTGCTGTTCATGGGCGCGTTTGCGTTCCAAATTCGCAGCATCGGTGATGTTCAGATAGACCTCTAACAGCGTGACACGCAGCAAATCCGCGGCGTGCAATTCCGCATCTGTCCAAGGCGCGGATTGACCTTCGACGGTTTGCTGCCAAACGTCAAAGCTCTGCCTTGGGGTCAGGCGAACACCGTTCGGGCCGACCGTCACAGGTTTGTTCGGATCGCCTGCCCAATTGACATGCGCTGTGACAGGTTTGCGGAACAGCATCATGTAATCGCGCGGGCGTTTCGAAATCGGAATGACCAACATACCAGCGCTGGTTTTGGCGTATTCATCCGCGAATTCGTCGATGCGCTGCATTTGGTTTGTGTGGAAAACGCTAGCTTTGATCGTGCGGTTTAGGTTTCGCGCGATGCGCGACAGTTGTTCGTCGCTGGGGGTGGCGCCTGCGGTATAGATGGCTGCGTCTTCGATCAGGACCAAACCATCGTGGTGAATGGCCGTTTTGATGTCTTCGTGGATAGACCGCAGCGCCTTGGCCAAAGGCTCGCCCGCTGCCATCTGGGCCATCAACAGGTTTTGCACGCGGCCCGTTTCGGTTTCGATCGATTTGCGCGACGTGTCTTCGTGGGTGCTGATTTCATAGGAAAACAAATGCGCGAACAATTCAATTGCCGTGCGGCGTTCGTAATCGATGTAACGCGGGCTGTGGTTGTGGCAGGCAAACAGCCCCCATAATTCGCCGTCTTTCATGATCGACACGGACATCGACGCCTGAACGCCCATGTTTTTCAGATATTCGATGTGAATGGGCGACACGGACCGCGTGACAGACAGCGACAGATCAATCGGCGCGCCGTCCATCGTGGTTGGCGGGACAATCTGTTTGCCCTCATCCTCTACATCGGCGATCAAACGCAACAAAGACCGTTTATACAGCGCCCGCGCTTGCACTGGAATATCAGACGCTGGAAACCGCATTCCATTGTATTTGTCGGTGCCGTCTTTGCGAATTTCGGCAATGACTTCGCCCGAATGGTCGGGCTGGAATTGATAGACCATCACGCTGTCGAACCCGCATAGTTCGGCCAGACCATTGGCCGCGCGATTGGCCAAATCATTAATCCCGCTACACCCGCGCAGTTTACCGATTTGGGCGTAAACTTCGGACGATACATCGCGGCCGCTTTGGGCCGATTTGGGTTCGAATTCGATAATCAGGTGATGACCTGATTGGTGAATGGAAACGTCAAAAACAGTCGCGCTATCGCGCAAACTGATCGCAAACAGACGCACGACGCTATTTTTATCGTGCACAAACCGCAGGTTTTCGCGGATGCGTTCAAACCCCGATGTCATCAGGATACGATTCAAAGGTTGCCCCAAAGCGTCATCAACCGAAACGCCCAACACCTGAAACAGATTTTCTGACGCATGTTGGACAATCCAATCCGACGACACAGCGAACATTGCGCCATACGATTGTACGCGGCCCAATTGGTGGATCGGTTCGCGGTCGCAGTTGGTTAGATCGACGTTCTGCGTCGGGCTTTGATAGTCTGTCATTTCAGTCCTGTTGGGATCGTGCAGCAGTTTCGAACAGTCTAAAACCGCATCTTACGTCATTTATTATCTGTTCTGCGCGTTTTGTGGTTAGATCAATTTGGTCCAAAGTCGCGCAATGGACACGCCATAGATTTGTATCAAACGGTGCCTGAAAATACGATGGGACCGTTTGATGTCCGCCTGAGCCAAATATGTTGCGGCGGATGACTTCGGTTCCTAATCGCGACCCCAAAACCAAATAATCGCAGGCAATCGGATCAATAGGGCCAGATGTTTCAACGGGATGACATTGCCAGCCCATCTGCTGCAAATCATGATCCAGTCGGTCGATCAAATCAGGGACTAATGCACCGCACAGCAAATCGTCAGGGTTTTGATCTGTGAACAAAGCCGCCAACCCTGCGCGTTGGGCGGCTAAATACCATCCCAGTTTCGGCATCGGATCGCGCAAAAATGGATCGAACAAACATTCGGTTGCATCATGTTCGGGTCGCGTTTTCACACGCAACTGAGACCTGAAATTCAAAACAGGCTGCACAGTATCTGCGCCGTTTTCAAAATGCCTTAGATCATTCACAGCCGCCCCCAATGCCATCTTGCATTGGCAAAATATACCGCCGCTAGATGATGTAACACCTATGATTGTAAAAGGTTCCGGAAGGATTCAAGAAAAAAGCCCCGAATTTTTTAGATCGGGGCTTTTTAACAATTCTAAGCAGAACAGAACCGCTGCGATTTTATAAAACTGCTATACCCGAGCCAGTCTGATGAAGTCCGCAGCGTTTATTTTACCCACCGGCGTGTCTACCGCGTGACTGTTGTGGTTGAACCAAAATGTTTCAGTCGCGGTTTGGCGGCGTCTGACCCCGTCTGGCATGGTCACGGGTTCGATCCCTGCATTTTTGCATACCAAATTTATCAATTCCATCATGCCGTCTTGGTCAAGCCATGCCGCACAATACATTTGGCCATCCTTACCAACCACAACAGGCTGACCAGCAGAGGTCGCCATGATGGTCGGTTCGGTGTTTTGCAATTCCTCAAAGTAGCGAATGACGTTGCCTTTGCCATTCAATGGAATGGGCATATCGGGACGAAGCGTTTCCAACCGTGACACGATGACATCCAACCCTTTGATAGCGGGGGGCAACGGGTTCGGGATATTAAAATGCGCATCCCTTGCAGCGGTCCGAGGGCCGTAAACGACCGTAGCCTCTGCCGCCGACAGCGCCTGTTTCAGATCATCATTCAGATGCATGATACCAGGTGCAAAAACCGCAGCGTATCCAGAAAAATCCGTGCATGAGGGCGGCACAATATCCACGCTTTGGCCCAGTTTGCGCAACGCGCGGTAGGTGTCAAAAACCAACTGGAAATAGCTTAGCCCCTGCCCCTGCGGCTGCACGGCCCATGACCATTCGGCTTCGTAATCGAACACCACCGCGATGGGTGCTTGCGCGGGGGCGACATCAGATGCGGATTGCAATTCATCGCGGACTTGGCGCGCCTCGATAATGGCTTCGGCGTCTTGGCTATCGGGCCGCAGCATCCCTGCGTGCAACTGTTCTTGCGCGAAAGGAGCCTGCCTCCAGCGGAAATAACAGACCGCTTCGGCGCCGTGGGCGAATGCCTCCCACGTCCAGAAACGCACCATCCCGGGTAACGGCGACGGGTTGTATGGCGCCCAATTCACAGGGCCAGGTTGCTGTTCCATGATCCACCAACGGCCTTTGCCGACGGCGCGGTAGATGTCATGATGAAAGGCCTGAAAATCAGGATCACCCTGCCGCGCATAGGCGCGTTTGTGGTCGTCGGATGCTTCGACGCGGTCCTCTAGGAACCCCAGCGGGTAACTATCCCAGCTGGCGATTTCCAGATCGTCGCCGACTTTGTAGTGATCAAAATCCGTGACGCGGCCCATGTAGTTATGGGCAATCGGACGGTCGCTATGAGCGCGAATAATGTCGACCTGCATTTTATTGTAGGTCACAACCTGATCCGACGAAAACCTTTTGAACGCATGCACATGCGCGGGATTGGGTTCTGTCACAGTCAGATTTGGCAATGCGATCTGGGAAAAATCATTGTATTCCATCGACCAAAATACATTACCCCACGCACGGTTCAGCGCATCAATATCCCCGCCGAATTGCGCCGACAGCCACACCTGAAATGCCGTTCTAGCAGAGGTGGAATAGCTATAGATCGTGTCGTGGCAGCCATATTCATTGTCCGTTTGCCACGCCGCCACATGCGGGTCTTGCCCGTAACGTTCCGCAAAGGCGCGCACGATCCGTTCGCTTTCGGCAAAGTATCCCGCGTGACTGAAACAATAGTGGCGGCGCGATCCGAACCCGCGTGGTTTGCCGTCGATATCCATGGCGAACATGTCGGGGTGTTTGTCAGCTACCCATTTCGGAGGCGTCGCCGTAGGCGTTCCCAAAACCACCTTTAGACCGGCATTTCCCAGCACCTCGATCGACTGATCCAGCCAGTCCCAGTTAAATTCGCCCTCTTTGGGTTCGATACGTGACCAGCAAAATTCGCCGATACGGACCCACGTCAGGCCTGCTTCGACCATGCGTTCGGCGTCTTGGGGCCATAGGGCGTTTGGCCAGTGTTCGGGATAATAACAGGTGCCAAGAGTGCGTTTCATACCAGCCTCAAAGAATGATTTGATGTTCGGTCTGGCCTTTGCCGACCGACGAAAAGACATAGGTCTTGCCCGCATTCGGATCATCGATCCCTTCGGCGGCAGAGGTGACATATAGGTCGGTCAAATCGGCGCCGCCAAAGGCTGGGCATGTCGTTTGCGGCGTTGGCACCGTAACCGTTTTAATCATCGCACCGTCCGCGCCATAACACGTCACGCGCCCCGCGCCCCACTGCGCATTCCACAGGTTGCCAGACGCATCGACGACCGACCCATCCGCGCCAAAATCAGCATCGGACAGATCGATAAACGCCGCAGGTTCGCCCAATGGCCAACCGTCCGCATCCAGCGTTTGAGCCATGATCACGCCAACATCCGTATCCGTGAAATAGGCCGTTGTCCCATCGGGCGAAAAGCAGATGGAATTGGTGATCGTCATATCCGAATACAGTTTGCGCAATTCGCCGCGATATAAACGATAGATCGCTCCTGCGCCTTTTTCGGCGTTGAATCCCATCGTGCCGATCCAGAACCCGCCTTGCGGATCCGCGCGACCATCGTTAGAACGAGTGACTGGGTTGTCCGCCTCTAGCGGGGTGATCAGATCGCGCGCGGCGGTGTTCAAATCGAACCGCCATAGGCCCGTTTGGCTGGCCATCAAAATGGTGTCGTGATCGATCCAGCCCGCGGCAGACACGCATTCGTCAAACTGCCAATGCTGTTCGGCACCATCGACCACGGTCCGCAGGGATTTGCCCAAAATATCGAACCAGAAAAATTGGTTTCGTTGGGGATGCCAAAACGCGCCTTCGCCCAATGTGCACTGTGTCTGGCTATGTATATCGGTCATCCGAACACCTGATCATAGGCCGCCACGGCGGCGTTTGCTGCGGTTTTAATCTGGTCGATTGTCCAATCAGGTTTGAACAGGTTCGACCCAAGGCCAAAGCCCGTCACCCCTGCCTTGTGCCAATCCGCGAAATCTTCAGGCCCAACGCCGCCCACGGCATAGGTCGGAATGTCTGCGGGCAAAACCGCCTTTAGCGCGGATAGCCCGTCTGGGCCTAGTTTAAAGGCTGGGAAAAATTTCAGTCCCGTCGCGCCGGATTTGACCGCCGCAAAACATTCGGTCGCGGTGAATACGCCCGGATAGGATGCCATGGCTTTGGCTACCGTGCGCTCAATAATATCGGGATCGCAATTGGGGGACACGACCATCGCCGCGCCGATATCCGACAGGCGGTCAACTTCGTCCACCGTTAGGACCGTCCCCGCCCCGATCTGCGCCGCGTTGCCTGCGTGTTTCACCATTTTTTCGATGGTCACAAACGGATCGGGGGAATTTAGCGGCACCTCGATCTTTGTGATGCCTGCGTTGATCAAAACGTCCGTCACAGCGATTGCGTTTTCCGCACGCAAACCGCGCAAGATCGCAATAATTTCGCGATGGTTCATATCCTGTCCTTTAACAATTCATAGCCCGCGATCAATCCGTCCAGCGTGCAGGTTTCGCCGTCGTGGATGTCCGCCGAAATATCGATCACCGATAGCGCCTGCGCGTATAGTGCCGACAGTTTTGGAGCGCCCGCAATAACGATAGGGACGCCCTTCAAATCATCGCGCATCGCGGCGATTTCGGTGCCGATTAAATACCCCGACAGCATGCCGTTTGATACCTCGCCTTCGCGGCCCAGCAACAGATCGCCCGCACGAATACCGAACAAAGACGCGGCGACCATTTGCGGGGCATCAACCGACGTGCGGACCCCCTGATCGAACGCGGCATCGTCACAGGTTACTGCATCCACCGAATGACGCAAAACCGATTGTTTGCTTAGCAAGGCATAGATTTCACCCGTCATGAACGTGGTGAATTTCGTCAGTTTGCCGTCCGCAACCATCGCCCATTTCGTATGCGTGCCTGGCAAACAGATGCAGCCTGAAAAATTCGGGTGTGCCCGCAGAACGCCCGCGATTTGGGTTTCTTCGCCGCGCATAACATCGGGCGGAGTGGTCTGTTTGATGCCCGACAAAATGAACGCATGAATTCGGGGGTCAGACGTGGGTACGGTGACGACGTTTTGCGCGTCCAGCGGCGATACGGGAACGGCGGCATAGGGGGCTTCGAACCAGCCTTGGCGCGAACCGACCATGCCGCAGCATACGATAGGCAGAACGCGGCCCTCTGATAAAACAGCCGCTAGCGCATCAATCAACGCGGGTTCGAAACCATCCCGCGACAATGTTCCCATGCCCTGTTCTGTGGTCACCTGATCCAGCACAGCATTCGCGGCATCCATGAACCAAACGCGCAGATTGGTGGTGCCCCAATCCACAGCGACCCAAACGGTGTTTTCGCGCAGATCCGTCATCCCGTCACCACTACACCGCCATCTACAACCAGCGACTGGCCCGTGATCATGCGGCTGGCGCTGGATGCCAAAAACAACGTGGCTGAAACGATGTCTTCCGGTTTGAGGTGTTCCTTTAGGCACTGGCGTTCCAGATGTGCGGCCAAAGCTTCGGGGGTTGCCCACATTTCCATTTGTTTGTCCGTCAGCACCCACCCCGGAGCCAGCGCGTTCACACGGATCGCATCGGGGCCAAATTCGCGCGCCAGACTGCGGGTCATGCCGTTGATCCCCGAATTGGCGGACGTATACGCAGGATAGCCAGTGTTCCCCATCATATAGCTGATCGACGTGAAATTGATGATCGACCCACCGCCGCGCGATTGCATCATGGGCATGGCGGCCTGACAGGCAAAGAAATAGGCCTTTAGGTTGATCGATTGCGACCAATCCCAGAATTCTTCGGTGACCTCTAACGTGGAGTGGCGCTGATCGTTGGCGGCGTTATTCACCAGCACGTCAATCGGGCCCAGCTGGTCGTGCACATCCTGCATCGACTGTTTCAGCGCGGGAATGTCGGTGATGTCGCATTGAATAAACAGGGGGCGGTTGCCCGTTTCCTGTTCCATTTGATCCACGAATTCATCCGCAGGCGAACGGCCCACACAGCCGACTTTGGAACCCTGTTCCAAAAAACCTTTGGTCAGAGACGCGCCAATGCCGGACGCGCCGCCTGTGATATAGACAACCTTGTCTTTCAGATCATGAAAATTTGCGTCGATCATCAATGGCTCTCCCTTGTGACTGGGCGGGTGTCTTTGCCGACCAGAAAATCCAGATCGGCGCCCTGGTCGGCCTGCAGAACATGGTCGATGTACAGTTTCGCATAGCCGCGGGTGTAATGCGGATCATCGGGCTGCCACGCGGCGCGGCGGGCCTGTAATTCGGCGTCATCCACCTGCAATTCCAGAATGCCCTGCGATCCGCTGACTTTGACCCTGTCGCCCGTTTTGACCAAAGCCAACGTGCCGCCTGCCTGCGCTTCGGGGGAAACGTGCAGCACGACCGTGCCAAATGCCGTGCCAGACATCCGCGCATCCGACACGCGGATCATATCGCGCACGCCTTGGGTCACCAATTTGCGCGGGATGGGCATGTTGCCGACCTCTGGCATGCCTGGATACCCTTTGGGGCCGCAGCCTTTTAGCACCAGAATGGTGTCGGGCGTGACGGGCAAATCTTCGCGGTCGATGTTGGCTTTCAGGTCTTCGATGCTTTCGAACACATAGGCTTCGCCTTCGTGTTCTAGTAAACGTTCGGTCGCGGCCGAAGGTTTCACGATCGCGCCGTTCGGGGCCAAATTGCCACGCAACACCATCAGGCCAGCGGCGGGTTTGACCGGATCATCATAGGATTTGATGACATCGCGATTGTAGCATTCCGCGCCATCGGCATAGGCCGCGATATCGCCGCCCAGTACGGATTTGGCGCTGCGCAGGTGACCTTTGTCCGCCAATTCCTTTAGCACGACAGGCATGCCGCCCGCATAACAGAAATCCTCCATCAGGTATTTGCCCGACGGCATGCAATTGACGAGGAGCGGTATTTCGCGGCCAATTTCGAAATCATCCAACGACAGATCAACGCCAACGCGGCCCGCCAGCGCCAATAGGTGCACCACGGCGTTGGTCGATCCGCCCACGGCGGCGTTGGCTAGAATGGCATTCTCAAAGGCTTCTTTGGTCAGGATGTCGGATGGCTTTAGGTCTTCTTCGACCATTTCGACGATGCGTTTGCCGGTTAGGTGCGCCAATGCCATGCGGCGGGCGTCCACTGCGGGCAGCGCAGCGTTGGTGGGCAGGGACATGCCCATCGCCTCGACCAATGATGCCATCGTGCTGGCCGTGCCCATGGTCATGCAGACGCCTTTGGAACGGCTCATCCCGCTTTCGGCGTTCATGAAATCTTGCAGGGTCATGTCGCCCGCGCGGACGGCTTCGGAAAATTTCCAAACGTCGGTGCCCGAACCGATGTCTTTGCCCTGCCATTTGCCGTTCAGCATCGGGCCCGAACTGACCACGATGGACGGCAGATCCACCGACGCGGCCCCCATCAATTGCCCCGGAGTCGTCTTGTCACAGCCGCCCAGCAGAACAACGCCGTCGATCCCATAGGCGCGAATGGATTCTTCAACGTCCATCGCCAGCAGGTTGCGGAACAACATGGCGGTCGGTTTCATCTGGGTTTCGCCCAGCGACATGACAGGGAATTCCACAGGGAAACCGCCTGCCTCCCACACGCCGCGTTTGACGCCTTCGGCCAGATCGCGCAGGCCAGAATTGCAGGGCGTCAGCTCGGACCAAGTGTTACAGATCCCGATGATCGGGCGGCCATCGAACACATCATCAGGAAACCCCTGATTTTTCATCCAGCTACGGTGGATGAAACCGTCTTTGTCCAGCTTGCCGTACCATGCGCGGCTGCGCCGATCCTTCGTCATAGTCTTTGTCCTTTGATCACCCACATATGCAGCGGGAAAGACCAAGGCAGCGTGATGCCTTGGGTCATCAATGCCTGCCCACTAAGGGTCAGGTCACGTGTTTTGAGTGCGGGATTCCCGCGCGACAGCCCAACAGCATCGTCGCGGTTCACCAGTGAAATACGGTACATTGCGTGCGGGTCTAAACGCGTCAAACGGATGGGGCGTGGCAGGATTTGACGGCTGGTATCGGCCAATCCTGCAAAAACCACGAACTGGTCGCCCGTTGCCGAAAGCTGTTGTTCCGCGATAACCGATGGGTCCGCGCTGTCCAGTCGCAGAATGTCAGCAGACGTCATCCAATCGCGGTTCGCTTTCCACCACGCTGTAACCGTGGTCAGGACCGCCGTTTCGTCGTCCGTCAATTCGCGGGGGTCCATTTCAAACCCCATATGCCGCTGCGCCGCGACCCACGCCCGCATGCGGATATCGATCACGCGGCCCGATGTGTGGCAATGGCGCGGACCAACGTGGCTGCCTGTGACGGCCAGCGGCAAAAACAGCGCAGCGTTGTGCTGAATCCGCAGACGTTCTAGCGCATCATTGCTGTCGGATAGCCACACGCGCTGAGTCAGCGACAGCGCCCCGAAATCAATCCGTCCCCCACCAGAAGAACAAGTTTCTATTTCCGTCGCGGGAAAATCGCGACGCAAGCGGCCAAGCAGATCGTAATACCCCATTGCCTGCGCCGCATCGGGCATCGGCAAAACGCGGTTATGATCCCATTTGATATAGTCGATGTCATGGGCCGATAGGACCGCGGCGATGCGATCATACAGGTAATCGCGGACCTGCGGGTTGGCCATATCCAGCACCATTTGCTGACGTCCCAGCACCTGATCCGCCGCGCCCAAAGCCCAATCGGGATGCGCCCGATACAGATCGCTATCTGGGTTCACCATTTCAGGTTCGAACCAGATTCCAAACGTCATGCCCAACCCGTGAACATGGTCGATCAGCGGGCCCAGCCCATTGGGATATTTACGTGCGTCGATCAACCAATCGCCCAAAGATGATGTGTCATCATCGCGGCGACCGAACCACCCATCGTCCAAAACGAAACGCTCTGCGCCCAATGCGGCTGCGCGGTCTGCGATCGCTGTTAGATCGTTCAGTTTGTGATCGAAATAGATCGCTTCCCAACAATTGTAATGCACAGGGCGCGGGCGGTTTGGGTGTGGCCATACAACAATGCGATCGCGCAAATGCCTTTGATATGCGACGGCGCAGCCATTTAGGCCCTGATCCGAATGCACGGCATATAGCGGGGCTGTTTCAAACTGGGTTCCGGCGGATAGCTGAGTGCCCACCGCATGGCCAAATTGGATTTGGCGGCGGCCATCGGGCAATTCTTCGGCGATCATGCGGTGACCGCCCGACCATCCGTAATGAAACGCCTGCGCCGAACCAGCGGTATTTGTCGCGCCGCGTTCGGGCACGATCAAGGCGGGGAAATGTTCATGACCCGTGCGGCCTGTCAAGTTTTCGCGCATGTGAATACCCGCAGCCCAATACGTGCGGACCTGCTGAAATTCACCAATCCAGCGTCCCGCGAAATCGATCATGTCATCGGCGAAATGCGATGCAGGGAAAACGGGCGCAGACAGGTAATGCACGCGAATTGGCGCAGTGGATTCCACCCGTGCTTTTGCGGTCAGCACAGATGTTTCCGTATCAATGCTAAAATCCGCCACGTAGGTTAGGCCGTTCGCATCGTCCACCGCTGTCACGGTCAAACCGTTGCCCTGAGCGACCTCGGTCAATGTAAAACGCGGGCGGATCGGGGTTCCGTCGCCCGCCGTGATGGACATGCCCGATTGGCCGGGGAACGTGCGCGATGCTTCGGGGCAGATCGATAGATCGGCGTTTTCGTCGATCATACCGCCCGTGACATCCGCAATGCCCGCATCAATCAGATTTTCCCCATCGGCGATGGCCGCGCCCCAATAGGCCACGTAAGGCAGGCGATCATTGATCGACGCAAGGATCAGCGACCGCCCGCTAGCCGTTAAAGTCCAGTGGCGGATCATTTCACCGCCCCCAGTGTTAGGCCCGCGATAAAGTGGCGCTGCATTAGGAAAAATACCGCGACAGGTGGCAGTGCTGCGACGATGCTGCCCGCGCTCATCAAGTGATAGGCCGCGCGGTATTGCGCATTAAAACTGGTGATACCTGCGGTCACCGGTTGGCTTTCTGCGCCTTGGGTCAGGACCACGGCCCAGAAATAGTCGTTCCAGATAAAGGTAAAGATCAGCACAGACAGCGCCGCAATCGCGGGTTTCATCAAAGGCAGCACGATGAACCAGAAAATGCGCCATTCTGCGATGCCTTCGACGCGGGCGGCTTCGATCAGCTCATAGGGCAGCGCGCGGATAAAGTTGCGCATGAACAGCGTGCAGAACCCCGTCTGGAACGCCACATGGAACAGAACCAGACCCAGTTTTGTGTTGTACAGCCCCATATCAATCGTCAGGTCGCGCACGGGCACCATCAGAATTTGGAACGGCACGAAATTTCCCGCGATGAACATGAAAAAGATGAACAGGTTGCCGCGGAATTTATAAATCCCCAGCGCGAAACCAGACATACAGGATAGGGCGACGGCCCCGATCACCGTTGGGATCGTGATAAACACCGAATTCATCAAATAGCGCGGCATGTCGGATTCAAAAAACACGCGGCTATAGTTGGTCACGCCTTCGAACGACGATGGCATGCCCCAGTAATTACCGCTGGTAAAATCGACGTCCGGTTTGATGGAAAACACGGCAACCGCGATCAGCGGCAACAGCCACATGATCAGAACCAAAGGCACCAGCCCCTGATACGTCACCTGCCAAGCACGAGAGGATTTTTCGATAGGACGCGGAAACATTAGCGCGCTCCTTTTTCGTCTTGGTACATCGACCACAGGAAATAGGCGATGAAACACAGCATAATCAGGAACAGGACAACGGCGATTGCGGCGCCATATCCCATGCGGAACCCATATTCGGACAGTGCTTTTTCAAACATGTAGAATGACAGAACGCGGCTGGTGCCGAACGGGCCGCCGTTGGTCATGATGGAAATCAAATCGAACGACCGCAACGCGCCGATGATCGTCACAACAAAGGCGATGAACGTCGCGGGGCGCAATTGCGGCAGGATCACGTACCACAGCATTTTGGGGCCTTTCGCGCCGTCCAAACGGGCGGCTTCGACCTGTTCGGGGTCAACCGCGTTCAGGCCCGTCAGGTACAGGATCATGCAATATGCGGTCTGCGGCCACAGGCCCGCCGCGATGATGCCATAGGTCACCAGTTTGGGGTCGCCCAACACGTTGACCGCGTCAAATCCGAACCCCGTCAGGATTTTGTTCAACAGGCCGAAAGACGGGTCATAAAACCATGTGAATACCAAACCAACAACGACCTGAGAGATCACAAAAGGAAAGAAAAACAGCGATTTATACAGCCGAATGCCAACGACATTCTGGTTCAGAAACAGCGCAATCATCAGGCCCGCAGGGATGGCAAGCAGATATAGCGCCAACCATTTCATGTTGTTCCACAACGATACTTCGAACGCGCGGTCGGTCCACAGTTCTTCGTAGTTGGCCATGCCGATGTAGCGCGGTTCGCCCAGACCATCCCAGCGGTAGAACGAGATTTGGAAACTCTCTGCGATGGGGAAAATGACGTAGACTAGGAAAAACAAAACCGCAGGCAGCAGGAACAACAGCGGGGTCACCGTCAAACGGTTCCGCCGTATCCAACTGGTCTGGTCGTTGATGGCTTGGGACATGATTTGGCCTCTGGTAGGTGGCACCCGAATTCGGGCGCAAAAGCCAGGCAAGGATCCCCCCGCCTGGCCAGCGTTTCACGATCAGTGATGGGTTACTGTTCGTTGATACGCTTACGTGTGGATTCCATGCGGTTCAGGATGTCGTCCAGATTGTCTGGGAACACCATGAATTCTTGGAAACCTTCCATTGCGACGGATGCCATTTCCGCAGGTGCATCGCGGTCAAAGAACTGCGCGATACCGCCCGGCGCGTTCGACGACAGCATTGCGAAACCTTGGTTCAGCATTTCGTCATCATCCACCGACGAATTCGAGTTTACAGGCAACTGACCCAGCGCATCACCTGCGTTGATTTTGGTCTGGTTGTCTGCCGACACAACAAAGCGCAGGAATTCACGTGCGGCTTCTTTGTTTTGTGCGCCAGAAGGGATGTGGAACGTATCGGTTGGGGCGTCTTCTGCCAGCGCGATGCCATCGGTGATGGCTGGGAACTGGTAGAAATCCAACTGATCGGTGCCCAGACCTGCTTCGCGCAGAGGAGCGACAGCAAAGTTGCCCATCAGGTACGCGGCTGCTTCGCCGTTGACCATGAATGGCAGGGCTTCTTGCCAGCTGTAGGACTGGTGATTGTCAACAAACGCACCCATGTCGATCAGTTCGCGCCAGTTGGCGAATGTCTGACGCACGCGTTCGTCGGTCCATTCGATTTCGCCAGCGGTCAACTGCATGTGGAAATCATAGCCGTTGGTACGCATGTTCAGGTAGTCGAACCAGCCGCCAGCGGTCCACAGGTATTTGGTGCCGATGGTGAAACATTTCACGCCGTTATCCAGCAGGGTCTGGCAGTTCGATTTGAGTGTTTCCCAATCGGTTGGCTCTTCCAAACCGTACTGGTTGTAGATGTCTTCGCGGTAGTAAACGCCCCACTGATAGTAGGTGTAAGGCACGCCCCACTGTGCACCGTCCAGCGTCATCGCGCCTTTGGTCGATGCCAATGCGTTTGCGATTTCAGGTTCGGCCCATAGGTCGCTGATGTCTTCGAACAGGCCCGCGTCCACATAAGGGCGCATACGGTTCGCCGCGTACCAGTTCGCAACATCTGGCGCGTCTGCGGTCAGGAAATTGCGGATCTGCGTTTTATACGCTTCGCGGTCGATGATGGTCAGTTCGATGTCCAGATCGGGGTGCATTGCGCCGAAATCTGCAACCATGCCTTCCATGACCGCGCGCGGCGCAGGGTTCGACATGTCCGAAAAAATACGCAGTTCGCCCGACAGCTCTGCCTGAGCTGCCGACGCACCAAGTGTCAGCGCAAGCACCGCTGCGGTGCTTTTCCATAGTTTCATTTCTTTTCCTCCCATTGACGGCCCCGCTTGAGTTTCACATAATGGAACCGCTTTCCAACTATTGAAAACATGAACGATTCGCGCTAACTCTGTCAACATCTTCGTGACGGCAAGGAGGACGCCGATACGAAAGAACAGGAGGAGCCGATGGCAACATCACCAAACAAAAACAGCGATGGTACTGTGGGTAAGGCATTGGAAGTGCTGGACCAAATCGCCAATTTTGGGCGGCCCGTCCGGTTCACCGAAATTCTGGAACAATCTACGCATCCAAAGGCGACGCTGTATCGATTGATCCAAACGCTGACGAATTTGGGCATGCTGTCCTATGACCAATCCGCGCAAACCTATTCGCTGGGTCTGCGATTGGTGCGGCTTGCCCATTCGGCATGGCGGCAAAGTTCGATCGCGCCGATCGCGCGCCCCTATCTGGATGCTTTGTCCGAAAAGGTGGGCGAAACCATCCACCTTGCGCAGCTGGATCGCGGTCAGGTGCTGTATGTCGATAAACGCAACGCTGCCCGCCCGATTGAAATGTTTTCGCAGGCTGGGAAAATCGGCCCCGGCTATTGCACCGGCGTGGGCAAGGCGATCATGGCCTATCTGCCGCCCGCCGAACAGGACGACGCACTGCTTCGTCAGGCCTATTTCAAACACACCGAACATACGCTGACCACGCCCGACGCGCTGCGTGCAGATTTCGAAACGATCCGCGCCCAAGGCGTTGCCTACGACCGCGAAGAACACGAAGACGGCATCGTTTGCATCGCCGCACCGATCATCCTGTCCACGGGCAAGGTCATCGGCGCCATGTCGATCACGACGTCGACCCAACGGAACACTTTAGACGGATTGGGGGCGTTTCAGGACGACCTGATCCACACAGCAACCCAAATCGCATCTGCCGCTGAATCGTGGCAGTTCCCCAGCTAAAAGGAGCGCACCCATGTCAGGGGTCACTCTAACCAAAGCCGTGAAAAAATACGGCGACGTACAGGTTATCCACGATATCGACCTACAGATTGATGACGGCGAATTTTGCGTATTCGTCGGCCCATCGGGCTGCGGAAAATCGACCCTTTTGCGCATGATCGCAGGGCTAGAGGACACAACGGACGGCCATATCAATATCGGCGCGCGCGATGTCACCAAACTGGACGCCGCCGAACGCGGTGTTGCGATGGTGTTCCAAACCTACGCGCTGTACCCCCATATGACGGTTGCCGAAAACATGGGCTTTGGCCTGAAAATGACAGGCCATCCAAAGGCCGAGATCAAAGAAAAAGTCGCCGAGGCCAGCCGTATCCTAAAGCTGGATCAATACCTGAACCGCAAACCTAAGGCGCTGTCGGGCGGCCAACGTCAGCGGGTCGCCATCGGCCGCGCCATCGTTCGCGGGCCCGAAGTGTTCCTGTTCGACGAACCCCTGTCGAACCTAGATGCCGAACTGCGCGTAGATATGCGTGTTGAAATCGCGCGCCTACACAAAGAAATCGGCGCGACGATGATATATGTGACCCACGATCAGGTCGAAGCGATGACGCTGGCCGATAAAATCGTGGTCCTGCGTGCGGGCCGCGTTGAACAGGTTGGCAGCCCAATGGATCTGTACAAAGACCCTGACAACAAATTCGTTGCAGGCTTTATCGGGTCGCCGTCGATGAATTTCCTATCGGGTGTTGTGCAAAATGGGTCGGTCATTTTGCCTGCGCTGAACAACCGCGCGGTCACCCCGAATGTGTCCAACCTGATTGACGGCGCAAAGGTCATCGTTGGCATTCGTCCGCAAAACATCACTGTTACCGCAGGCGGCAATGACGCCAAACTTGACCTGCGCGAACGTTTGGGCGGCGTGTCCTATGATTACCTGATCGCAGCGGATGGATCTAAAATCGTGGTAGAAAGCCGCGATGACAATGAAATTAAATCCGACAGCACTGTTGGGGTTACCTTTGATGACACCGCGCTGTTTTATTTTGATTACGATACAGAAATGCGGCTTCGGTGATCTGAAACTAAACCAAACCCCGGATCGATGCGTACACTAAAGGAAATCATAAACCAAAGGTGTAACATGTTCAAAGGACTGGGTATTTCTATCGCAATCGTGACGTTCCTAATGGTCGGCGTACCAGCGATTTTGATGCAACTGGTTTGACCCATACAATAGCCCCGCAGCTGGAACCGCAGCGGGGCTACGATTTGCGGAACGATAACGTCTTGCGCCTGCGCTGCGGCTTTGGCCATATTCGCCTATGCGCGCCATTTATATCCTGATCATTGTTTTAACGGCCCCCTTTGCAGGATGGGCCGTAAACCATTTTTCCTACCGGTATTTTGTCACCGACGAAGTAGCAAAGGCCGACGGGACGTTATCGCTATACCGCAGTTCGATTACTGCCGAATTGGAACAATACGCCCCGCTGATTTACGTTTTGGCCCGTGATCCTGTGTTGATCGATGGGGCCTCATTGGGCGATATGACCTATGTGAATCCACGGCTGCGCGATTTTTCGGATCAGGCGGGGCTGGACGCGATCTATTTCATTCGCCCTGACGGCATCACCACAGCTGCGTCCAATTTCGAAAATAACCTAAGCTTTATCGGGCAGGATTATTCATTCCGCCCCTACTTCCAGATCGCTGCAAACGGCCAGCGCGGTCAGTTCTACGCCATCGGCGCGACCACCGGCCTGCCGGGGTTCTTTCTGTCTGAACCTGTGGTGTCTGATGCGGGCGAAACGCTGGGCGTGATCGTTTTGAAAATCAGCTTTGCCACACTGAAACAGACATGGGTGTCTGCCGGCGAACAGGTGTTTTTGGCGAACGAAGACGGCGTGATCATCCTGACATCAACCGCTGACTGGGCGTACCGCACGCTTGCGCCTTTGTCCGATGAACAGCGGTCAAAAATCGAGACCACGCGGCAATTTGCGGATATCGAACTGACCGCTTTGGATTGGCGCCGCACGGGCCCGCAAACCGCCGAAGTCAACAACGACCCGCGTCTGTATCTGATGTCTAACGCCCTGCCCTATGGCTGGTCGTTGCATTATTTCGTGTCCGACGACCGCGCCGTTGCTCGCAGTTGGCTGGTGACTGCTGGGATCGCGATTTTGGCGGGTTTGGCCGTGCTGGTGGTTCAAATTCAACACGCCCGTCAGGTTGGTCAGGCCCTGCGCCGTTCCGAAAAAGAAGAATCCATTCTGCGCACCGCCAACGACAAACTGGCGCTGGAAATTGCTGAACGCCGTCAGGCGGAATCCGAACTGCGCCGCACCCAGCGCGAACTGCAAAAGGCCAGCCGACTAGCCGCTTTGGGCGAATTGTCGGCATCCGTTACGCATGAATTGGGGCAACCCATTTCCGCCATGCGCAATCATCTGGCCGCTGCCGAATACCGCGCCCCCGATGGCAAAGTGTTGGGGAAACTGGGCGGGTTGGTCGACCGGATGGAGGGGATAACTAAGCAACTCAAATTCTTTGCCACGCCTGACCCCGAACCGTTCGAGGTCGTCGATCTGCGTACCGCAATGTCCGCGTCCATCGGCCTACTGCAACACCGAATAGACGCGGCACAGGTCGCGGTAGATCAACAGATCCCCGATAGCCCGATGCAGGTCTGGGGCAGCCGTCTGCGGATCGAACAGGTCATGACCAACCTGATCCGCAACGCGCTGGACGCGGTGGATGAAACCGACAATCCCCAACTAATGATCGCAATGGGCCAAGATCAGGAAAACGTTTGGTTTTCGGTCGGTGACAACGGCCACGGGCTGGGCCAATCCACGCTGAATGATCTGGCCGAACCCTTTGTCACCACGCGTGCCAGCGGCGCGGGGATGGGGCTGGGGCTTGCGATTTCGGCCAATATTATCAAAGATCACGACGGCGAAATGACCGCTTTAAACCGTGAAACTGGCGGCGCAAAATTTCGGGTGACGTTCCCCGCTGCGCATTTGCCGACCTAAAGGAACCTCATGCGATATTCGATCTTGGTCGTGGATGACGACAAAGAAATGCGCCAGTCGCTGACCGATTTGTTAGAGGCCGTCGGCTGGCAGGTCGATACCGTTTCCCGCGCCGAAAAGGCGTTGGATCACCTAAAAAGCGCGACGCCAGACGTCATTTTATCGGACGTGCGGATGCCTGGCATGTCTGGGCTGGATTTGCTGGCGAAACTGGACCCCAACTTTGCCCCGCCGCTGATTTTGATTTCGGCGCATGGTGATATTCCGATGGCCGTTCAGGCCATTCAGGACGGCGCATACGGATTTTTGGAAAAACCCTATCACCCCAAACGCCTGTTGACTGTGCTGCAACACGCCGCTGAACAAAGCTCGATGCGGTCGCAAAACGCGCGGTTAAAAGCGCGATTGCTGGAATTGTCGGGATTGGATCGGCTGCTGGTCGGCGGATCACCCGCGGTCCAAGAATTGCGCGCCGCCATTCTGGACTACGCTGCCGCCGATGCCCCCGTTTTGATCCAAGGCGAAACAGGCACCGGCAAAGATCTGGTTGCGCGGGCGCTGCATGATTTGGGGCCGATGGGCGAACGTCCGTTTTTGGCAATCAACTGCGCCACCTTGAATGCCGACACATTCGAGGCTGACATGTTCGGCACCTTTGGCGCACAAAAGGGACGTTTGCAGGCGGCGGATGGCGGCACCCTGTTTTTGGATGAAATTTGCGCCTGCCCGATGGATGTTCAGGCCAAATTGCTGCGCGTGATCGAAGATAAACAAATCCTACCCATCGGCGCCCCTGCCCCGATCGCGATCAACCTGCGCATCATTTCCGCCACCAATGATAACGTGGAAAACGCGGTCACTGCGGGCCAGCTGCGCCGCGATCTGATGTATCGATTGAATACCTTTGTCGTGGATTTGCCGAACCTGCGCCAACGCCGTGATGACATAACGCTGCTGACCGCGCATTTCCTGAACGATTTCGCCCGCATTTACGAATGCGAACCGCCCGAACTCACCCCCGACGATTTTGCAGCGCTGTTGGCGCATGACTGGCCGGGCAATATCCGCGAATTGCGCAGCGTCTGCGAAAGGCGCGTTCTATCTGCGCGGCGCGGCGGCGGCACGATGATCAGCGCTTTGCGGTCTGACAGCATGATCGAAGACGTCCCCCACACCCTGCGCGCTGCCGTTGCCGCGTTTGAACGCGAACTGATTGCCAAAGCGATCAAAGCCCATCAGGGCCGCATGGACGCCGCCGCCGAAGCATTAGGTATTGGCCGCCGCACGCTGAACGAAAAGATCGTGAAACTGGGGCTGGACAAAGACGCCTTACTGTAGCGCAGCACAGCCCTGCGGAAATCCGCAGGGGCATGTGTAAATGGCGCGCGTTTTCCTTCATAGGCGGTGCGCGGTGGTCTATGCATAATCGCTCCAGAAATTCGTTTTCTGGGAGGAAATCATGAAAACTCTATGGACAGGTGCAGCCGCCGCTGCGCTGACAATGGCATTTGCAACCGAAACCTTGGCGACGGAATGGAACGTATCGTTGTGGGGCAAACGCCGCGCGTTCACTGAACACGTTGAAAAATTGGCTGAACTGCTTAACGAAAAAACCGGCGGCGAATTCACGCTGAACATTTCCTACGGCGGCCTGTCGAACAACCGCGAAAATCTAGATGGCATTTCCATCGGCGCGTTTGAAATGGCCCAGTTCTGCGCGGGCTATCACCCTGACAAAAACCCATCGATCACCGTTCTGGAACTGCCGTTCCTGGGCGTTGATAGCCTAGAGCTAGAGCGCGACATTTCGATGGCCGTTTATAATCACCCCGCAACGCAGGCCGATCTGGCCCGTTGGAACGCGCGCCTTTTGATGCCGTCGCCTCTGCCGCAGTATAACGTGGCTGGCGTGGGCGACGCGCCCCGCACGATCGAAGATTTCGCAGGCCTGACCGTTCGCGCAACCGGCGGCATTGGCGCCGCGCTAGAGGCCGCAGGCGCAGTGCCAACATCCATGTCCGCAACCGAAGTCCGTCAGGCCATGGACAGCGGCGTTATCCGCGCGGCATCGTTCGCTCCGCACGCGCATATGTCGTTCGGCACCATTGAAAACGCCGATTGGTGGACAACCAACCTGAACCCAGGCGCGGTAAACTGCCCTGTCGTCGTGAACATCGACGCATATGACGCGCTGTCCGACGCAGAACGCGAGGCGCTGGATAGCTCCATCGACGAAGCGCTGGATTACTACATCGAATACTACAACGAACAGACCATGGCCGCATGGGGCCCTGCGCTGGACGAACGTGGTATCGAACGTGTTGAACTGGCCGAAGAAGAGCTGTCAGCGCTGCGTGACCTGGCCGCTGCCCCAGCGGCCCAAGCGTGGATCGAAGAAAACACCGCACGCGGTTTGCCTGCACAGGAACTGTACGATCTGGTGATCGACACCGTCGCAGCATCCAAACAGTAAACCGAAACGCCCCGTCCGGCATCTGCTGGGCGGGGTTTGATATAGGGGATTGCGATGGCTGGTACCGCGCAAATTCTGACTGACGACAGCACGCTTAGTCGGATTGACCAAAATTTTGTAAAAATCGAACGTTTTCTGGCCCTTTTGTCGGGCCTAGCTGTGTTTGGCCTGATGTTATTGGCCGTGTTTTCGGTCGCTGGCCGTAACTTTTTCGACCGCCCCGTGCCGGGATATGTGGATTGGATCGAACAATTCATGCCCCTGATCGCGTTCATGGGCATTTCATTCACCCAACGCGAAGGCGGCCACATCCGTATGGATATGCTGGTTGGTCGGCTAAAGGGGCGGGCACTGTTCACTTTTGAATTCATTACGACATTCGCGATGCTGATCCTGATGGCGCTATTGGTGTGGGGATCATGGGCGCATTTCCAACGCAGTTTCGATTTCGCCGCTCCAATGTGGAGCCGTGACAGCACCATGGACATCGGATTGCCGATCTGGCCCGCGAAATTACTGGCGCCTGTGGCGTTTTCCGTCCTATGCGCGCGTCTGATTTTGCAGTTGTACGGCTATGCCCGCGCAATTGTTCTGGGGCTGGAAAACCCTGTGGCCGTCCCTCTGCCCATCGATGTCGCAACCCAAGCCGCGCTAGAGGCCGAAACGGTCTCGGGCCACGACGACTAAGGAGAGCGTCATGGAACCTATTGAAATCGGTATTATCGTATCGCTTGGCCTGTTGTTTATGGTCGTCATCGGCATGCGCGTGGCTTTTGCTGCGGGTTTGGCGGGGCTAATCGGCCTGATCGCCATTTTCTGGGCGAAAAAGGATTTCGCAGGCGACCAGTTTATCTGGGCGCTGACCGTATCGGTCAAAACCGCCGGCCAAGTCCCCCATTCCAAGGTCGCGTCCCAAGCGCTATCGCTGATCCCGACCTTTATCCTGATCGGCTATTTGGCCTATTATGCGGGCCTGACCAAGGCGCTGTTTACCGCCGCCAAACGTTGGATCGCGTGGGTGCCGGGCGGCATGGCCGTGGCGACCGTGTTTGCAACCGCTGGCTTTGCGGCCGTTTCGGGCGCATCTATTGCGACTTCTGCCGTTTTTGCACGGATCGCTATCCCTGAAATGCTGGCCGTCGGATACGACAAAAAATTTGCCGCTGGGGTTGTGGCTGCTGGCGGAACGCTGGCGTCCCTGATCCCGCCGTCGGCAATTCTGGTGATCTACGCGATCATCGTGGAACAAGACGTGGGTAAACTGCTGCTGGCGGGTTTTTTGCCGGGTATTTTTTCCGCCATCGTCTATGCCGCGCTGATCATCGGCATGGCCATGACGATCAAAGATTTCGGCCCAGCCGTAGGCGGGTTCACGTGGAAAGAACGCTTTGCATCGTTGCCCCCTGCGGCGCCGATCCTAATCGTTGTGCTGACCATCGTGCTGTTCGTCTATAACCCGTTCGGCGGCGAAGCATGGGGCACCCCAACCGAAGGCGGCGCAATCGGAGCCTTTGTCGTGTTCCTCATGGCGGCCTACAACGGGATGCGCTGGAAAGAATTCCGCGGCGCGTTGCTGGAAACCGCAAAACTGTCCGTAATGATCTTTACGATTATCTGGGGCGTGTTGATTTACGTGCGTTTTCTGGGCTTTGCGGACCTGCCGGGCGCGTTTTCGGATTGGCTGACATCGCTGACAATGCCGCCATTGATGATTTTGGTCTGTATCCTGCTGGCCTATGCGGTGCTGGGTATGTTCATGGATGCCATCGGGATGATGCTGCTGACCTTGCCCGTGGTCTATCCTGCGGTCATGGCCCTGAACGGCGGTGAAATGGTGTCCGCCGCCGACAGTACGTTTGGCATGTCCGGCCCGATGTGCGCAATCTGGTTCGGTATTCTGGTGGTGAAAATGGCCGAATTCTGCCTGATCACCCCGCCCATCGGTCTGAACTGTTTCGTCGTCGCTGGCGTCCGCGAAGACCTGAGCGTCCAAGACGTGTTCAAAGGCGTAACGCCATTCTTTATCGCGGATGCTGTGACAATCGCGCTGTTGGTGGCATTCCCATCTATCGTCTTGTGGCTGCCTAGTCTGGCCTAAAAACAAAACGGTCACGGGAAAATCCGTGACCGTTTTCTATCCCCGTAAATGGGTCGCTACGTTAACGTAGCTGGATCGCCAACACGGCGTTTTGTTCGATCACGTCGAACAAACGATCAATGTTAGGGTGCGCACCGGGGCGGTTTTTCGCGTCTGCGGTATGTTCCGCAAAAACGGCCAGTCCATGTTCGGCAGCCTTGGCATTCAATTCACCAAATTCTTTTTGCAGATAATGATAAACGGCCAGCGATCCCTGTTTGCCGGGTTGGTTTTCGATAGACGACACGATCGTTCCGTCAGTATCCACGAAATCGATCCCCTGAATGCCATCGATTGCTGGCATAAGTTGCAGGTTTTCTTTGAACGACGCGGTCGGCTGGATCATCTATCTGTCCTCTGAATTGATTTGGCATTCCTATATCAGGAACATGCGCCAACGTTCAATTTGACCTTTATAGCTGGACCAAGGGCGTTTTGCAGCGATCCGCCATTGTCGTCATATATGCCTTAACGGCCTGAGGAAACTCGAGGTCGGGCACAATTGTCAGGCCGCGCAAAACCGGAAACAGATATATATCGTCGATGCTGGGCTGTTCCACGTTTGGCAACAACGCCACCAATTCATCTAACGCCGCTTCCATCGTAGATCGGGCCTGATCCGTCTGAGAGATCAATTCCGCAAAGGGACCAAAGGTTGCTTCTTTTTTCGCTGTGAAATAGGCGACCGCTTTGGGGTCCGTAAACTCTAGATACGTGGGATTGGGCGCACGCGGGATGACCAAGGTGTTCACGGTTGCATCATGCGTTTTCAACCAGCCTAGCAGTGCATCCGATGGCATGCCATCAAACATCGGCTGTCCATCAAGGGCGTCCAATTTGTGTACGATATCAAGGCTCTCGCCCATATGGCCATCGTCATCGCCTAGGATCGGCAGCATCTTTGCGCCAATCATACCGATTGGCGTTTCTTCATCATGATTGTCCAAATAGATGACTTCGGCGTCGATATTTTTCAATCCCAATGGCATGCGAGCCCGCACACAAAACGGGCAATGATCGTAGACGTATAATTTCATGAAACATCCTATCTGGTTTGCAAAATTCGGTGAAAAAAGGCGACCAAGGTATAACCTAGGCCGCCTATCAGGAAATAAACCCCGCCCCCAACTAGGGGACGGAGTTTGGGAGATTACTCGGCCGCAGTGACCTTTGGCGGGTGACCGTCGTGGGATTCCATGTAGCCTTCGATGCTGGCTTCTAGGTCTGCCATGTTCTGGCCGCCGGCCATCAGGTCGGTGATCTCTTCGCGGGACTTTTCGCCCTTGCGGAAATCGGCTGCGATGGCGCCGCGGATCAGAACCGCAAAGTGGTCGCCAACGGTCATCGCGTGCATCACTTGGTGAGTGATGAAGATCACGGCCAGACCGCGTTTTTTCGCCTCGTTCACGATGCGCAGAACGTGAGCCGCCTGTTTCACACCCAGCGCCGCAGTCGGTTCATCCAGGATCAGAACGCGGGCACCGAAATACACAGCACGAGCAATCGCCAGCGACTGACGTTCACCGCCCGACAGGCCGCCAACCAGGCGGTCGCCATCGGTGATGCGGGTGATGCCCATTTTCTGGACCTCTTCCACAGCGATTTTGTTCGCGGTCTTGCGGTCAAACACTTTGAACGGACCAAAGCCTTTGGTCGGCTCTTCGCCCATGAAAAAGTTGCGCCCAACGGACATCAACGGGTAGGTGCCGCCGAACTGGTGCACGGTTGCGATACCGCGGTTTTGCGCGTCTTTCGGACCCGAAAATTTGACCGGCTCGCCGTCGACCAGAACCTCGCCGCGGGTCGGTGCGTGCACACCTGCCAGCGTTTTGATCAAGGTCGATTTACCGGCGCCGTTATCGCCCAGCAAACACAGCACTTCGCCGGCTTTCACCTTGAGCGAGATTTCGTGCAGAACGTCAATCGGGCCAAAGCTTTTGTCGACGTTACGTAGTTCAATTACAGGAGTGTCAGACATAGCTTATCCCTTTTTCTTGGTCGACGCAGTGGTCGCCAGTTTGCGGAATGTATCGTTCATCAGAACAGCGATCAGCAGCAGAACACCGATGAACAGCATGTTCAAGTCTTTATCAAAGCTGGTAAAGTTGATGCCTTGGAACACGATACCAAACGTCAGGGTGCCAAAGAATGTGCCTGTGACGGTACCGAAACCACCCGTCAGCAACACGCCGCCAACAACCACACAGATGATGCTGTTAAAGATCATACCGAACTGCGTTGTCGTCGAAGCCGAGTTTGCAAGGACGCCTTCGGTGACGCCAACCAGCGCAGCAGCCATCGCCGACAGCATGAACAATGCGATTTTCAGACCGTTGGTTGGGATACCTGCGTTGCGTGCGGATTCTTGGTCGCCGCCCATCGCAAAGATCCAGTTACCCCATGGGGAAACGTGCAGGATGTAGAAGCAGATGATGCTGAATGCGATCCAGATAAAGAACGAACTTTGTAGGCTGCGGAAAATGGTGAGCTGGTTTTCACCTTCGCCGATGATCCACGAATGGTAGTCGCCCAAGATAAATTCGGAAACTAGGCCCGCATCAGGCACCGAATGCTGCGTTGTGCCTGCGATTTGTTTCGACAGATAGGCGTTCAGGCCTGCAATCACGAACAAGGTTGCCAACGTCACAATCAATGACGGCACCTGTGTTCGAGTGACCAGCATCCCGTTGATCCAGCCGATACCACCGGCAACAATCATGGTGAAACCAACTGCGAACCAGATGTTCATGCCGAATTGGTTTGTCGCCATGGCCATCACGATACCACCCGCAGGGATCATCGCGCCGACCGAAATGTCCAATTCACCCGCAATCATAAGGAACCCGACAGGGATCGCGATGATGCCGACTTTGGACGCAAAGTTTAGCCAAGTGGACGACCCAAGCGGCGTCAGAAAGTTTTTGTCCCAGCCAAAGTAGCTGAAGAAGATGAAGACCAGAATGAAACCGGCTGCAGCACCGGCCTCTGGACGTCGCAACAGGCCCAATAGCGAAAAGCCGCTGCCCCCTGTGGAATTTTCGTTATTCGATGTGTCGGCCATTTGGCGTCTCTCCAAGTGTCGTCTGTCCTACCCGCTGTCCCAATCGGCGGGTAAATTGAAACGCGGCCACTGTTGGAACGGTGGCCGCGCGGTTTGATTTAGCTAATGATTAGCGTGCACCCAGTGCTGCGCCTGCTTCAACGACGGAAACGTTGCTTGCGTCGATGATAGCTGGGCCAGTCAGAACTGGATCAGTTGCGATTTCGGTGCCGAATTTCAGGTGTGCGAACAGCATCGAAGTCGCCAGGAAGCCCTGCAGGTATGGCTGTTGGTCGATCGCCATGGTCTGCTGACCTGCTGCGATACGCTCTAGCGTTGCGGTCGAGAAGTCGAATGCACCGATTTTCAGGTCCAGGCCGGTTTGTTCAACAGCGTTTGCTGCTGCTGCCGCACCAAAGTCTGCGCAAGAGATCAGAGCGTCGATCGAGCTGTCGCCGATCAGTTCTGCTTTGAATGCCTCTGCGGTACCGGTTACGTCACCGTCCAGGTTTGGCGGGGTCGAAATGGTGGTTACTTTCACGCCGTGCTCTGCTGCACCGTCGGTTACACCCTGGCAACGCTGTTCCAGGTTGATCGCGCCTGGCATCTGGATGTGGCACAGAATGTGGGTCGCGCCCTGCTCTGCCATGTATGCGCCGCCGCCAAAGCCTGCTGCGTATTCATCCGAACCAAAGTAGTTCACTGCGTTGATTTCGTCTTTGACAGGCAGACCCGAGTTGTACTGCATGATGGTGATGCCTTCGGCGGCAGCAGCTTGCAGTGCTGGGATCTGTGCGTCTGGAACCCAAACAGGGATCGCAATGCCGTCAACGCCCTGTGCTACGGCTTGGTTGATCAGGGTTACCAGATCTGGACCAAAGTTTTCGTAGTTTTGGGTGCGCAGGTACTGAACCGAACCGCCGTTTGCTTCGACCATGTGGGTCGCGTCATCAACGCCTTTTTTGATTTTGTCCATGAATGCGTCTTCGATCGAACCAGCGATCACGGCGATGTCCTGCGCCATTGCGCCGGATGCCAAAACCACTGCTGTCGATGCTGCTGCAACCAGTTTGGTGAATTTCATGTTCGTTTCCTCCCTATTGAAGCTGCATTAAGTGCAGCCCGAACATTTCGTTGCCTTCTGGCCCTAGGCCAGTCAGGCGAATTCAAATTTCCTACCAGACCACTACAACCTTCAATTGCAGCATCCGTATAGGCGCAAGGAGCATTTGAAAGAAAAAGGCGACTTTCGCTCAAATTCCGCTTTGGCAAAATTTGTCTGTCAGCGGTCAAACGGCAGAACGATCAGGTCGATCGAAATGGCGTTCGGCGCGTTGGATGCGAAATCGAAAACCGGTGTCTCCTCTTGTCGGTTGCGGCTTTTCGCCCTCCTCTAGGCAGCCGCTGTTGACGAAAGAAAATTGACAGATTGACGTGGAACGGATCAAGACTGTTCAAATATGTTTCAAAAAATGACCTCAAAAAGTTTCAATCGAGGTTGCATTTGAAACATTTTGAAGGAGGAGGAACCATGGGAACGCGACCGACAATCCGCGATTTGGCAAATGCAGCAGGTGTATCTGTTTCAACCGTAAACAGAGTCATCAACCAACCAGAATCGGTGCGCAAACCGACACGGGATCGGGTATTGCATGCAGCCGAGACAATCGGCTTTTACGGGCTGGGATCCATTGAAAACGCTATAAAAAAGTCCCGTGAGACGCACCGGCTGGGTGTCCTTTTGCAACAAGCGGATCGCGTTTTTTATTCCAACCTAGGCAAAGCATTAGAGGAAGCTGCGAGAGTTTATCACGACGCAGGAATCGACCTGCAGTTGGAATATCTCAGCGACCTTAGCCCCGAAACGGTCGCAGCGCGTATCAGATCGCTTGGAACGCAATGCGATTCGATGGCAGTGGTCGCAGCAGAACATCCCAGAGTGTCCGAAGCGATTGATTTCGTCCAAGATCGCGGCACACCCGTCACCGCGATGATCGCACCATTGTCTGCAAAATCGGATGTGGGTTTTATCGGCTGGAACAATTGGAAAGTTGGCCGAACCGCAGCATGGGGTTTCCACAAAATGTGCAAAGGCCCCAGCGAGATCGGCATTTTGGTAGGAAACCCCCGCTATCGAAACCAAGAATTGAACGAAATCGGATTCCGGTCGTATTTCCGCGAATATGGCAGCGGCTTCAAATTGCTGGAACCGCGATTGACCTTAGAAAGCTTGGCCATCGCGAAAGAGGTCACGCTGGAATTGTTACACGAACACCCGAATTTGGGCGGGCTATTCGTGTCTGGCGGCGGCATCACCGGCGCAATCGAAGCCATCCGCGAATTCAATCCCGGGCCAGATTTCGTGACAATCGGCTATGAATTATTCGCGGCAACTCGCGAAGGCCTGATTGATGGGTCACTGACAATGGCGATTTGCCACCCCATTGATGCCTTTGCCCGCCAGACGATCAACAACCTAGTCGCTGCGAAAAAACAGCATTCGGATGCTGGGGCAATTACCACCTATCTGAACTTTGAAATCTACACGTCTCAGAACGTATAGCGGAGGATAAGATGGCCAATCGTCCAACGACCAAAGACGTCGCCGCAGCAGCAGGGGTTAGTGTGACAACTGTTGATCGCGCCATCAATGGCCGTAGCAAAGTGTCCGGTGAAACCTTAAAACGCATTGCCGATGCTGCGCATCAAGTCGGCTACCACGGTCACGGCAGTCTGTTAAACAGATTGTCGAAATCGATCCCTTGCCGACGTCTGGGCGTTGTTTTCGTCAAAGGAAAACAAGAGTTCTATCAAAACTTTGCCCATGAATTGGAAACCGCGATGCGGATGCAGCCCAACGTGCGGGGCGAAACGGTATTCCGATTTGTGCCATCTCAATCACCCGATGATTTCACAGCCGCGATCACGGACCTCACCGACAAAGTTGATATGATTGCCTGTGTTGCGATCAACCATCCTAAACTGGATCAGGTCATTCAAAACGCCGCTGATAAAGGTGTGCCGGTTGTGACCCTGCTCAATGATACGGCACAGAACATCCGCAAATACTATCTGGGCCTGAACAATATGCGCGCTGGTCGAACTGCGGCTTGGTTACTGACGCAAACCATTCACGCACCTGGAAAACTAGCTGTATTTGTGGGTGGAAACCGGTGGCACGGCCATGATCTGCGCGAAGCAGGATTTCGATCATATATCCGCGCCGAAGCTCCTGAATTCACCGTGTTGGATACATTGGTCAATCTGGAAACGCGGCAAATTACCTATGAAGCCACCTTGGATTTACTGCACCGCCACCCCGACCTTGCGGGTATTTGCGTCGCTGGTGGCGGAATGGAAGGCGCCATCACAGCGCTAAGAGAAACACGCAAAGCGGGTGACGTACGGCTGGTCGTTAACGAACTGACTGACACAACACGCCGCGCTTTGGCTGATGGATACGTTCAAATGGTCATTGCAACACCGCTGCGCGAACTGTGCGCGGAACTGGCATCTATCGTTGCTGGCACATATCGTGGCGGCGCGGGACAGCACTTTCTGGAACCACGGGTTTACCTACCTGAAATGCTGTAATTACATCATAGAATAGACCGTTTTACGTCATAAATGACGTAAAATAACAGCGCTGAAATTGACCTGAGTATCCGATTTACACCAACCTTCGTCGCATGGTTCACGTACGAACCATTCGAGGAGGACAAATGAAACGAGCCCTAAATCAGATGACTGCGCCTCATCTGAGCTTTGCCGATTTTCTGGATCTGGCTGCAAATTTAGGTTGTGTCGGGATCGAAGCCCGCAATGACATGGATGGTCTGGGGCGTCCTTTGTTCGACGGTATGAACGCGCAAGACGCGGGCGAAATGATCCGCGCAAAGGGGCTGCGCCTACTGGGTCTAAGCCAAGTATATCCTTTCAACTCTTGGGACGATCAACGGCGAAACGACGTCAAAGAATTGATTTCCATTGCACAAAAAGCCGGCGCTGAAACCATCAGCCTCATTCCACGAAATGATGGGTCGGGCTGCGCAAATGGTGAACGTCAGGCCAATTTGCGTATCGCACTCAAAGAAATATACCCCATGCTGAATGACGCCGACATGATTGCTTTGGTTGAACCTTTGGGTTTCACCCAATCGTCGCTGCGCAAAAAGGCAGAGCTGGTCGACACGATCGATACCTTGGACCTTGGCGATAGGTTCAAAATTGTCCACGACACATTCCATCATACATTGGCGCATGAAAAGGATTATTTTCCCAATGCGACTGGTATCGTTCATATCTCGGGCCTTACCGACCCTGCGCCGACAACGGTGCAAATGACCGATGCGCATCGCGTGCTAGTGGATCACCACGATCGGCTATCAAACATTACCCAGATCAAAGACCTGATCGCCTTGGGTTATGACGGCGCATTTTCGTATGAATGTTTTTCGCCAGAAACACAGAATATGGCCAACCTAGAAACGGCGTTGGCAGAAAGCTTCGACTACATCGAAGCGCAATTTAATCACTGAATAGGAAAGAGTAATGAAATTAGGTCTAGTTGGTTATGGGTTCGGCGGACGTGTTTTCCACGAACCATTCATTGATGCCGCCGACGGAGTCGAAGTTGCTGCCGTTGTCGCCCGTTCCCCTGATAAAATCGCGCAGATCAACGAACGCCTGCCGGGTGTCCCAGTGTTTGCATCGCTCACCGAACTGATTGATGCAAAAGTCGTCGATATGGTGACGATCACAACGCCGCCTGAAACCCATAAACCATTGGCGATCGAAGCTATCAACGCAGGTCTACACGTTGTCTGCGATAAACCTTTTGCGCCCACTTTGGATGATGCGCGCGAAATGGCACAGGCGGCCAAGGACAAAGGCGTTTTGCTGAATGCCTTTCACAACCGTCGCTGGGATACCGATTTCAGAACCGCAAAGCATCTGATCGACACCGGACAGTTGGGCGATATCTGGCGCGTTCACAATCGGATGGATTTTGATGACTGGGTCACACTAGAGGTCGGTCCGGGCGGCGGATTGCTGCGGGATTTGGGCAGCCACGTGATTGACCAAATGCTGTTCCAATTTGGTCCGGCCGCAGCGGTTGACGCACAAGTTGAATATGTTGACCTGCCGGGCGGAACCACTGACGCAAGCTTTGTTGTGCACGTAAGACACCAAAGCGGCGTTCATTCCTACATCAGCGCATCCAAAATCAACTATTTCACCGAACGTGAAATCCGCGTTTACGGATCCAAAGGCGCCTATGTGGTGAATGGCACCGACGTTCAGGCAGGCGCAGCGATCGCTGGGAAACGTCCTGCCGATGACCCCGAAAACTGGGGCATCGAACCGCAAGAGGCATGGGGCACGCTGTATACCGAAGGAAAGGCAGAAAAGGTTCCATCGGTGCAATCGCGTATCTATGATTTGTATACGCAATTCGCGCATGACGCCCAAACGGGTGGAACGGGGCCCGTACCTATCGAAACGGCGATCCATACAATGGCCGTTCTGGATGCCGCCAGAGAAGCCGCACGCACAGGCCAAACCGTTGTCCTAGACTAAGGTTCTTCGCCAGATCAGTGCGACCCAAGACAGTTGAATTTACGTGCGGGCGATCACCGATTTTGCCCGCACGTTTGCATTCCCCGCGATCATGGTTTCGGGCAAAGCAGCGGTCAAAACCGTATCTTGATCTGTCGGCAAAAAATCGGGCAAAATACGGCGGAATTTTTCACCGCTCAACATGTGGTCGGTGCTCCATAAATAGCGCATTTCCCCCAATTCCCGTGCCAATTCCCAAACGGGCGATAACAAGGTAAATACGGGCCAAGGAAACCGCGAATATGTCAACTGCCGCCCTAAAATCCGCTCTAATCCTGATTTTATGTCCTTGGCAGACAATGTGTTTCCTGTGAACGGAATATCTTCGAATGCGGCCAGCTGGGTCCGTTTTTCCGCCAAATCAACCGCTGCACGCGCCCAATCAGGCAAATAACACATCGCTTGTCGCGTTTCGGCGGGCCCCGGCAAAGTAATTTTGCCCTTTTGAATGGCACGCAGATAGATCATCGACATGACGCATCCATCTTTGTTGGGGTCGATGAAATTACCTGCACGCAACACAATCGTCTGAACGCCGCTGGCTTTATAGGCTTGCTCCATTTCCAATCGAACGCGGCCTTTGCGACTGACTGGATTTGGGACGGACTGTTCGGACCAAATACCCGGCGTGGCCCCGAAATGATAAACGTTACCGGGTATGATGACCGTTGCTTTGCTATGTTTGGCGGCCCGAATAACGTCAGCAGTGATTGTCGGAATGATGTTTTCCCAGTCATGGTAATTGGGGGGATTAAACCCATTTACAATCACATCAGCGCCTTGCGTCGCGGTCATCAAATCATCCGTAGACCGATTGAATTTGCGGACGTCCCAACCTGCGTCTTTGAACGCTTTGGCACTGTGGACCCCGATTTTCCCAGACGCCCCTAGGATCAAAACTGTCTTGCTCATAACACCCTCTATTGTTGCATGAGCAAAAGATGGTACGTTCATATTTGAAATGACACTCCCCAGTTTTAACTACATGATATGCATTATTGAATGGAAACGCCGTTAGATCATTTAGATTGGACCTACCTAAAGTCCTTTGTCGCAGTGGCTGAAACTGGTTCACTCACAGCCGCAGCACAGCGATTAGGGCAAAGCCAACCAACCATTGGCCGCCACATCAAAGCCGCCGAAGACATGTTCGGCGCAGAGTTATTCACACGGGAATTGCGCGGCCTAACGCTCACTGAATTCGGTTTGTCCCTGCTTGCACCTGCGAAACAAATGGCGGAACAGGCCGCGAAATTACAGAACATCGCCGCAGGCCGCGATCATGGCGTTTCAGGGACCGTTCGCATTACCGCAAGCATGGTGATGTCCCACTATGTTTTACCTGATATTGTTGCGAAAATCCGCAGGCTAGAGCCGAACATCGAAATAGAGTTGGTCCCGTCCGATGCCAGCGAAAACCTGTTATTTCGCGAAGCCGACATCGCCGTGCGCATGTATCGCCCCACGCAGCTGGACATTATTGCCAAACACATCGTCGATCAGGAAATGGCGCTATATGCATCGCACGACCTGATCGAAAGGTACGGCCAACCAACGACGCTGGACGCGCTGAAAAAACTACCCTTTGTCGGGTTCGACACGTCAGACATCATGGTCAAACTGATGCGCGAAATGGGGTGGCCAATTGACCGCCATTTCTTTGGTGTACGCTGCGATGATCAGGCCGCGTATTGGAATTTGGTGCGCGCGGGCTGCGGCGTTGGCGGCATGCAAACATCCATCGGTGACCGCGAAAACAGCGTCTGCCGCGTCGCATTCCAACCGCCTTTGCCACACCTGCCAGTATGGCTTGCCGCGACCGACGCGCTGCGTAAAAATTTGCGGATCAGACGCGTCTGGGATCTTTTGGTCGAAGGGTTAGAAACAACAGCGCGATCATAATACGGGCGACACAAGTCGAAAAATACCTTCGACGATTTTTGCCGCTTTGCCTGCTTTGTTCATGCCAATGTTAGATTTTTGCCGTTGTTCGGAAAACCAGTTCTCCAGAGATTGCACAGACCTATCGTCATAGCAAAACAAGATGTTTTCGAAATTCAACAGCAGGGACCGCACGTCAAAATTGGCCGAACCGACCCAGCCGCAATCATCGACAATGCCCGCTTTGGCATGCTGCATCCCGTCTTGAAACAAATGCACGTTTGCCCCTGCGTCTTGAAGGTCGCGCAGATATAACCCGCGGGCGTAATCGGTCATGCGATGGTTCGACCGTTCAGGCACAAAGATGTGCACATCCACGCCTCGCTTCACGGCGCTTAACAGGCCCTGTTGCATCGCATTGGTTGGAATAAAATAGGGTGTTGCGATCCAGATGCGTCGGTTGGCACGATAGATCGCGGTCAATAGCCCATCATGGAACGGATCTTCGACCAGATCCGGGCCAGAGGCAACCAGTTGCAATTGCGCCGCGCCCCGTTTTTCGATGTGTCGGGGCACTGGCGCTATGGACTGTTCGGGATCCCAATCCGCATTGAATAGATCAACATAGGCTTGGACCACCGGCCCGGATGCGACAAAACTAAGGTCATGCCATCCAGCCGTCTGTTCATTCAAATATACGGCCCCGATATTGCGCCCGCCCGACCACAGCAGTTCACAATCGACGACAACCATTTTCCTATGATTACGCAAATTAATGTTGCCGGTCGCAGGGTGATGGAAAAACGGCAAAAAATACCGCACCTCGCCGCCGGCACGCACCAAACGGGCAATGTTTTTGGACGGTCGCCGCAGTGACCCCAGCCAATCTAGGTTCAGGCGCACCGCCACGCCTTGTTTGGCTTTTGCGGTCAAAAGGTCCACAAATTCGCGGCCCTCTGCATCGTTGTCCAAGATATAGAACAGCACATCAATTTGCGTCTGTGCGCCGCGCACCATAGCAAATAACGACGTTCTAGCGGCCCCTGCATCGCTATGCAGGTCTAGCGCATTTTCCGATGTCGCATGTGGCGCACCCAGTTGATAAAAATTATCCGCCAATGGATTGCTGACACAGTACTGTGGTTCCGGCTGAGCAAAACTGACTGTCGAAAATCGCGACCCTTTTTTGCGAAACCCAAGCACCATGAACACGGGCAATGACACATAAGGCACCAAAACAATCGCCAGAATCCACGCGATCGCAGATTGTGGCGTGCGGCGTTGCTGTAAAACCGTCACGACCACAGCCACAGCAACTACGATGCCGAAAACAATCAAAAAGTGCGAAAAGGTCAAAGACATTGGATCGCCGTTCTAATTAGCCCATTGTCAGAAACCTAGCGCGTTGCGCCCCGAAAAGAACAGAGCCAGTGACAAGCGTAGCATGTCATTTGCAATATCTGCGTTGCTTAAAGGATCCGAACAACAATGATATGTTTTATTTCATTCACATCACAAACCGCCACAAACAGCGCCACATCAAAACAGCCAAAGCTGGGTTAGATATTCGCGGGCGTTACGATTTCGAACGGAACGGTGCATTGGATCGTGGATTGCGGCGCTTTGGAATTGATTGCGTCGATCATCGTTTGAACCAGCGCTTCGGTCGTCTGGCGCATCGGATGACACAAGGCGGCGGTGATCAACCCCTCTGACAAACCTTTGCGGGTTTCTGGACCGATATCGCGACATATCAACCTGATGTTTTTACGTTTTTCGTCGGGAACCTGACGCAAGGCCCGCAACACCCCTGAAATGCCACCACCCACGATAAAGATACCAACCACATCATCTGTTGTGTCCAGCAATTCACGAACCATTTGATACGCGTTGTCCGAAATTTCATGCGTCGGCCTACTGTTCTCAACAACCAAATTCGGTGCATTTTCGCGCACAAATGACCGAAAACTCGCATCTGCCGTATCCTGACACTGGTATCGGTGGTTGCCTTGGAAAATCGCGATGCGGCCTTCGGGTGGAACCATGTTTGTGATCAGCCACGCCGCCGTACGTCCCAATTTCCAATTGTCGGTGCCAACAAAGGCGGCCCTCTCTGGTGCGGACTGATCTGTGATATAGGTCACGACAGGCTTTCCCGCCTCTTTCAAATCCCGAATTGTCTGCCCGATTAATGGGTGATCTGCCGCAATAATGGCCACTGCATCGCAATTTTCACCCAGAACCCGCAAGCGTTGCGAAATGTTTTCCGGTGTCAAAAGGTCCACGAAATCAACGATTGGCTCGACCACATCCAACGGACGTTCATGGCATACGGTCCGGATCATCTGCGCAAATAACTGGTACAGCTCACGGGTGGATTGCTGCATCAAGAACCCCAAACGGTAGGTAGGGGCGTTCTTTTTGATCTGTGTCTCGATCGTGCCCAAACCATAAAATCCGATTCGCTCGGCGGCGGCTTGCACCTGTTGTGCAGTCGTTGCTTTGACCTGCCCTGTGCCAGCCAAGATGCGATTGACCGTCGACACGGAAACGCCGGATTCCTTTGCCAGGTCTGTAATCGTTGGTCTCTTCATAATTCCTCCCATCATTCTCTCAAATTGAATGACACGAAATGAGATTAAATCAATAGAAAAATGATATTCATATTTTCAAAACTGACCTCAAAAACTAACACTATCATCACTTAACACGCCTTCGGAGGAGTCGAAGGCAAGGGAGGATTACAAATGAAATTCACTAATCGTTTCGTTGCGTCTGCAACGGCCGCTATCGTTGCCGCATGCGTTGCAGGTTCCGCTATGGCAGCAGACATCTACGTCATCGGCGGCAAGCCTGACGATCCATTCTGGTCGCGCGTTAAAATGGGCGCAGAAGATGCTGGCGCAGTTGCTGAAATGCAGGGCGGTTCGGTTACTTGGCTTGGTCCACAGAACTACGACAACCTAGGCCCAGACGCAGCAGAGCTGATCCGTCAGGCGATCGACCAAGGCGCAGACGCAATCGTTGGCCCAGATTGGGTTCCAGAAGCAATGGACCCAGCATTCGAAGCTGTTGTTGCTGCAGGTATTCCGCTGGTTATCTATAACGCTGGTGGTCTGGAAGCAGCAGACAAACTGGGCGCTATGAACTTTGTTGGCGCAGATGCGTACCAAGCAGGCGTTGCTGGCGGCGAATACCAAGCCAAAGCAGGCAACACCAACGGCGCATGTGTTAATACACTGCCAGGTGCTGCAAACATCGAAGCATACTGCAACGGTTTTGTTGAAGGCATCGAAAACGCAGGCGGCACTGGTTCCGTACTGCAGCTGCCTGCAACGTCGTTCGGTGACGCAACTGCAGTAGCTCAGGCTGTGCGCGCACACCTGCTGCAGAACCCAGAAATCAACGCTCTGTTCACCATCGGCGACGCCGACACCAACGCAGCAGTTTCGGGCATCCAGCAGGCTGGCAAAACCGGCGCAGTCAGCGTTTGCGGCATGAACTTCAACGAGTCGATCCTGGCAAACATCCAGGCTGGCACTCAGGCATGTGCGATTGACCAGCAGGGTTACCAGCAAGGCTTCTTTGCTGTTTCGATCCTGAACAACTTCGTCAACTACGGCGTGACCATCCCAACCCGCGAAATCCTGACCGGCCCAGGCATCATCGATGCTTCGAACGTCGAAATGGTTATCGAGGGCGTTAAAGCGGGCGCTCGCTAATCCCATCCTCCCACCGAGCAGGCCTTAGGGCTTGCTCGGTTTCTAAAAGCAGGCCGCGGGCTAATGCCCGCGACCCGTCTTTGGCCCTTGTGGGTCATGGGCCAAGGCCCTGCGACTAATTTCCATCAAACGGGAAGTGTTTCGATGTCATCTTCAAGCTCTGATCAAGCGAACGGTTTTTCGCTTGGGTCACTTATCCGCCGACCTGAAACAGGGTCCTTTATTGGTTTTCTCGTCGTTTATCTATTCTTTGCCGCGCTTGGCGGTGCTGTCTTTTTGGGCGCACCTGGTTGGTCCAGCTGGCTAAACATTGCGGCAGAGGTCGGCATCATCGCACTACCTGTTGGTCTGCTGATGATTTCCGGCGAATTCGACATGTCTGTTGGCTCTGTTGTGCCTGCATCGTCGATGATGGCTGCTGTTCTATGCGGACACTACGAATTGCCTGCGTTGGTCGGCATTCTGGGCGGTCTGGGCGTTGGTCTGCTGGTCGGTTTTGTAAACGGCCTGATCGTGACCCGCACAACCATCCCTTCGCTGATTGCAACAATCGGTATGATGTTCGCTGTTATGGGCCTGACATTAGGTCTGGCGGTTCTGATCAAAGGATCGACCAGCGTTTCCTACGTACCTGATCCAACCACAAAACTTCTGCTGGGTACGTTCCTGGGCGGTATGTTCAACGTGGCCATCTTCTGGTGGCTCGGCTTTGTCGCAGTGTACTTCTTTATTCTGCATATGTCACCGCTGGGTAGCTGGATCTTCGCCTTGGGTGGTGATCGCGAAAGCGCACGCAACGCAGGTATCCCTACAGACAAAATGACGATCGGTTTGTTCATGGCATCGGGCTTTGGCGCTGCATTCGTCGGTATCGCGCAGGTGATGACCTATCAGGCCGCGCAGGTCGCGGGTGGTCAGTCGTTCATCTTCAACTCGATCATGTGCGTCGTGATTGGTGGGGTTCTGCTGACCGGTGGTGCGGGCTCTGTCATCGGCATCTTGCTGGGCACCATGACCTTTGCGGTGGTGAACCAAGGTATCTTCTTTGCTTCGCTGGATCCGAACGTTGGTTCGATCATCATCGGTGCGTTGTTGTTGGCGGCTGTTCTGTCAAACGACACCTTCCGCGCGCTGGCCATGAACTACGCAACTAAGAAAAAGTAGGACGCGACAATGGATATCATGACTATTATTCGCCGCCCCGCTGCGGCATCCGTGATCAGCCTTATCGGCGTCCTGTTGTTCTACATCGTCTTTGGTGGTGTTGATCTGGGTAAACTTAGCGGCGCAGCCAGCTGGGTGAACTATGCAGCACGTATCGGGATCGTGGCACTGCCAGTGGCATTGCTGATGATTTCCGGCGAGATCGACATTTCGATTGGTGCGATGATCCCTGCGGGCGCTATGACCACTGCGATCATCTCGGGTCACTATGAACTGCCTATGATCTTCGGCATCATTGGTGCGTTGAGCATTGGTGTGATCGTAGGTCTGTTCAATGGTATTTTGGCGGTGCGGACATCGGTACCTACGCTGATCATCACCTTGGGCACATTGGTTGCCATGCAAGGTATCGTTCTAGCCGGATCGAAACTGCTGACCGGTGCTGCGTCTGTGCCTTTGACTTCGCCAGATTGGGCGAAAACCATCTTTGGTGATTTCATCTGGGGCGGCAGCCACCAAGTCGTCATCATCTGGTGGCTGATCCTGGCCGTCGTGTTCTGGTTCATCATGCACCAAACCAAATACGGCAACTGGATCTTTGCGATGGGTGGCGACAAAATTTCGGCGCGCAACGCTGGTATTCCGGTCGATGGCCTAACCATCCTGTTGTTCATCGGGACAGCAACTGGCGCGTCTTTCGTCGGCATGTGTCACGCAATCCTGTTCAACTCGGCCCAAGTTTCGGGCGGTATGAACGACATCTTCAACATCATCGTTAGCGTGGTTGTGGGCGGTGTCCTGCTGACCGGCGGCTTTGGGTCCATCGTGGGCGTTTTCATCGGCACACTGACCTTTGCCATCGTGATCAAAGGCATCGATTTCACATCGATCGACCGCAACTGGGCCAACCTGATTATCGGCGTCATGCTGCTGCTGGCTGTCGGAATGAATGAAACCTTCCGCAAAAAAGCAATGACCGCTGCCACAAAGAAAAAGAAAGGGTGAAACAATGTCTGACACTCCTGTAATTGAACTACGTAACGTCGACAAAAGCTTTGGCCCGATTGACGTTCTGCACGAAATCTCGCTCAAGGTGAAAGCCGGCGAAGTGCTGTGTTTGCTTGGCGATAACGGCGCCGGTAAATCGACCCTGATCAAAACTCTGGCAGGTGTGCACGCACCGACCCGCGGCGAGGTTCTGGTCGACGGCGAGCCGGTCAAATTTTCGGGTCCGAAAGACGCGCAAAACCGCGGTATCGCAACCGTGCACCAGTTCGGCGGCACCTACCCGTTGATGTCCGTTGGTCGCAACTTTTTCATGGGCGAAGAGCCGACCAAAGGCTTTGGTCCGTTCAAAGTGTTTGACCGCAAGACCGCGAACAAAATCGCTGTGGAAGAGGTCCAGAAAATGGGCATCACCCGCATCACCGATGGCGACCGTCTGGTTGGCGGCCTGTCGGGCGGTGAACGTCAGTCGCTGGCGATTGCTCGTGCTGTGTATTTCGGTGCCCGCGTTCTGATCCTGGATGAACCGACTGCGGCGCTGGGTGTGAAACAGGCGGCTCACGTTCTGCGCATCGTGAACGAGGCGAAAAAACGCGGTCTGGCCGTGATCTTCATCACTCACCAAGTGATGCACGCGATGACCGTTGGCGACCACTTTGCGGTTCTGATCCGCGGCGCCATCGCAGCCGATTTCCGCAAGGGCGAAAAGTCCCGCGAAGAGATCACCGACCTGATGGCCGGCGGCCAGAACATGGCAGACCTAGAAGCCAGCATCGAAGGCTACATGGAATCCCACGACGGTCACCCGCCAAAAGTTTCCGCTGACTAAGACAATTTTGTGCCGCTAAGGAGGTTAGCGGCACCCCCCGAACACCCCTTGGAGGATATAGGTATGAAACACACCCTTGACCCGCACATGATCCGCCACCTGTCACTGGAAGACACCGTGGCAAAGGTCGCCGAGCTTGGCTACGATTATGTCGAAATGTCGCCGCGCCCTGATTTCTTCTCATGGTGGACACGTCCAAAGCTATATCCAGAGAAAATCCAGTCGTTCAAAAAAGCCCTGAAAGACCACAACGTCGGTCTTGCCAGCATTCAGCCAATGTATCGTTGGGCGTCTCCGTATCAAGACGAATGGGACATGGCGATCGACAACTGGAAACGCGCTATTGAATTCGCCGTCGAGCTGGAGTGCCCGATGTTCGTCTCCGAATTTGGCCGTGGCGGCTCTCCGAACCGTTCGCTCAATGACCGTTCCGGCATTCATCGCCCAGAGGTCTGCGAAGGTCAGTTCTTCAAGGCGATGGACATCCTAGTGCCAATCCTGGAGCGCGAAGGCATCAAACTGTCGCTCGAAGCGCACCCAGAGGACTGGGTTGAAGAAATTCACCCGGCGATTGACATCATCAAAACCATCAATTCGCCGATGGTACGTGCGTCGTTCATTGCGCCGCATACGTTCTTTTATGGCCCTGACATGGAGGCCAACCTGCGGTCTACCGCTGGTCTGTTGGAGCACGTGCGTTTGGCCGACACATACGACCACAACAAATCGTCCGAACTGCGCTACATCGTAAATCCGCCTGAATCCAAGGTCCGCGTGCACCAGCACCTTGACTATGGCCAAGGCGAAATCGATTGGGATCTGTTCTTCTCGACGCTCGCCGACATGAAATTCGAAGGCGTGCTTTCGAACTGCGTCTTCGCTTGGGAAGACCGTGCTGAAGACAGTGCGCGCTTCATGCTCGAAGAAACCAAGCGCTACGTCGACAAATATTTCAAGAAGTGAACCCAGCCATGACCCTTAAAGTAGGTGTAATCGGCACTGGTATGATCGGACAGGATCACATCCGTCGTCTGACCCAAGTGCTGTCAGGTGTAGAGGTCGTAGCGGTGAATGACATCGCTATGGACCGCGCCGAATCCGCTGCGCCAGCGGGCGCGAAAGTGTTCGAAACTCCGCAAGAGTTGATCAAAGACGACAACGTCGATGCGATCGTTATCTGTTCTTGGGGACCGGCACACGAAGAACAGCTGTTGGCCTGTATCGCTGCTGGCAAACCAGTGTTTTGTGAAAAGCCGCTGGTTACCAGTGCAGAATCTGCCGTTCGCGTCATGGAAGCGGAAACCGCATATGGCAAACGTCTGGTTCAGGTTGGTTTCATGCGCCGTTTCGACGCTGACTACCGCCGCCTAAAGGCGGTTCTGGACAGTGGCGCACTGGGCGCTCCGTTGATGTACAAATCCGTTCACCGCAACGCGTCGGTTCCCGAAGGTCTGTATACCTCGGACATGCCACTGAACGACACGCTGGTACACGATGCGGATATTTCGCGTTGGTTGCTGGACGATGAAATCACCGGCGTCGAAGTCCGCGTTCCTCGCCGTTCGACCCGTGGCAACGATCTGCGTGATCCGGTTATGGTCATGCTGCACATGTCGTCTGGCGTGATCGTTGACGTCGAAATTTCGGTAAACATTGCATACGGCTATGACATCCGCGGCGAACTGTCCTGTGAAACAGGCATCGCAGCGCTGCCAAACCGCCCCGCAACTGTGATCACCGATCAATTCGGTATTCGTCAGGCAATCCCAGAAGATTGGCGCGAACGTTTCATCGAAGCGTACGATCAGGAATTCCGCGAATGGATCGCAGCGGCGTCCGCAGGCACCGCAACAGGCCCGACGACTTGGGACGGATACACATCGACCTTGGTTGCTGACGCAGCGCTGCGTGCAGTGGACAGCGGCAAGCTCGAAAAAATCGAAATGATCGAAAAACCAGCGTTGTACTCCGCGGTCGACAAAATCGCGGCTGAATAAGCGCTCATTGTTAGGGAAGAGGCAATGATCAACGGTGAACGTACAATCCAGCGCCCAATGCGCTGGGGTATGGTGGGGGGAGGCCGCACCGGTCAGGTGGGGTATAAACACCGTACAGGCGCACTGCGTGATGGAACGTACCAGCTGGTTGCTGGTGCGTTCGATCTGGACGCAGAGCGTGGTCGCGATTTTGGCACGAACCTCGGCGTTGCCGAGGATCGTTGCTATGCGACGTATCAAGATCTGATCGCGGGCGAAAAAGACCGTGAAGACGGGGTTGATGTTGTTTCGGTGGCAACGCCGAACTTCACCCACTTTGAAATTACCAAAGCACTGCTAGAGGCCGGCATTCACGTCATCTGTGAAAAACCGTTGTTCTTTACAGTCGAGGAATGCGAAATCGTTGCCAAATTGGCAGCGGAAAAGAACCTGATTGTTGGCGTGACCTATGGTTTCACGGGTCACCCAATGGTTCACCAAATGGCTGCAATGGTCGCCAAAGGAATGTTGGGCGATATCCGTATCGTGGACCTGCAATACACACACGGTTTTAACGCAGGTGATGACACCAACGCAGGCGAAGCCGTTAAATGGCGTACCAACCCTGCGACTGCCGGCAATACCTTTGTTCTGGGCGATATCGGCACCCACCTATATTACCTGTCCGAAGTTGTTCTGCCGCATATGAAGGTGGAAAAACTGCTCTGCGACCGCACAGCATTTATTCCATCGCGCGCCCCGCTCGAAGATCACGCAACGGTTCTAATGCACTATGACAATGGTGCGCGTGGACGTTTGTGGGTCAGCTCGGTTGATGCGGGCAATATGGGGTCGCAAAAGTACCGTTTTGTCGGGTCCAAAGCCTCTGTCGCATGGTCGGACAGCCGCCCAGATCAGCTGATTTATCAGGTTCAGGGCGAACCCGAACGGATCATGCACCACGGCATGCCGTATCTAGAGGACGAAAGCCTAGCCGCTGACCGTATGGGTGCGCTGCACACCGAAGGTTTGGGCGACAGCTGGTCGAATATCTATCTTTGGATCGCTCAGGCCATCGACGCGAAAATGCGCGGCGACGAAGAGTTCCTGAAGACACATCATTTCCCAGGCATCGAAGCAGGCACCGAAGGTGTTCGTTGGCTGGAAAACTGCGTGCGTTCGGCAGACGCCGGCGCTGCATGGATCGATTTTGAATAACGTTTCGTAGGAATAGAAACATGAAACTATCAATCTGCACTGACGTCATGGGCGATCTGTCGTTCACTGACATGCTGGATAAATGCGTCGAACTGGGCGTTGAAGGCATCGAAATGACCGGCGGCGGCTGGTCCAAGGGTCCGCACTTTCGCGCAGACGAACTGCTGGCTGACAAAGGCCTGCTAAAGCAAAAGCTGGCTGAAATCGAAGCTCGCGGCCTGCAAATCGCAGCATTGAACTGTTCGGCGAACCCGCTGGACCCAGGTGCAATGGGCGAACGCCACCTGAAAGAGATGAAAGAAACCATCACTTTGGCTGGTGAAATCGGCGTTGAAACCATCGTCACCATGTCCGGTCTGCCAGAAGCAGCCCCAGGCGACACCGTTCCTAACTGGCTGGTTTACACCAAATCCTGGCCAGACGAGATGCCAGAGCGCGACCGTTACCAGTGGGAAGACCGCGCTTTCCCTCTGTGGCACGATCTGGTTGATTTCGGCAAAAAAGCAGGCATCAAACGCTACGCTTTGGAAAACTTCTCGGCCATGCTGGTCTGGAACCCTGAAACCCTGTTCCGCCTGCGTAATGAAGTCGGCGAAATGGTTGGTATGAACCTAGACCCATCGCACCTGATGTGGATGGGCGCAGAGCCAATCGCATCCGCACGCGCATTGGGTTCGGCGATCCACCATTGCCACGGCAAAGACACCCGCATCGAACGCGGTCTGTGTGACGTGAACGGCCTGCTGGAACTGAAAGACGTCACCGACGTTGCAAACCGTTCGTGGAACTATGTCGCTGTTGGCGCTGGCCGCGATCTGCAGTGGTGGAAAGAGTTCTTCTCGGTTGTTGGCATGTGTGGCTACAACGGTTGGGTTTCGCTGGAAATGGAAGATTTCACCATGTCCACCGAAGCAGGCATCCAGTCGTCCATCGACGCGCTTAAAGCGACAATCATTCGCTAATATCAGGGGTTGGGGCACGTGTATAAATTCATCATCACCATCGATCTAAAGCCGGGCACGCGTGACAAAATCCTTGCGCAAGCTCCCATAGCGCAAGCCGCTACGCGCGCCGAAGAAGGCTGTATCGCGTATGATTTTTACACCTGCACTGACAACCCTGATCGTCTTGTCTTTGTTGAATTGTGGGCGGATCAAGCCGCCCACGATTTCCACATGGAACAAGATCACACCAAGACATTCATCGCGTTCCATGAACAATTCCATGAACGCCTGACGTTTGAAACGATCAACGTCGCCTCTCAGTCGGAGTGACCAGTGACACCCTCCTCCTCGCTTACTGTCACTTGTGCACCGTGCTGTTGGGGCGTCGATGACGTTTCCAATCCACACCTGCCCGCATGGGAAAAGGTGTTGGACGAAGCGGCAGCCGCCGGTTTCGGCGGGTTAGAGTTAGGTCCATACGGCTACATGCCATTGGACGACAAACGCGTTTCGGCCGCATTAGAAAAACGGCGCCTGTCGATCGTTGCAGGCACGATTTTTGATGATTTGGTGTCGGCTGACAATCATTACAATTTGATCAGACAAACCCGCGAAATTTGCGGGCTGATCACAAAATTGAACAAACCACGCCGCCACAAAGGCCAACGTTACAACGCGCCCTATCTGACTGTGATGGATTGGGGACACGACGAACGCGATTTCGCGGCGGGCCATTCCGACCGCGCACCGCGTTTGTCTGACGCCGATTGGGCGCAAATGATGACCAACATTCGGGCCATCGCGACCATCGCCCGCGACGAATTTGGCGTACGTGCAACAATCCACCCTCATGCGGGCGGGTACATTGAATTCGCGGATGAATTGGCACGACTGGTGGCGGATATCGACGCGGATACCGCAGGTTTGTGTTTGGATACGGGACACATGGCCTATTCGGGGATGGATCCGGTAAAGACGTTGGACACCTATTGGGATCGCGTCGACTACATCCATTTCAAAGATATCGATCCTGTGATCTACGATCAGATCATGGGTCAAAAAATTCGGTTTTTCGATGCTTGCGCCGCTGGCGTTATGTGCCCAATCGGCAAGGGCAGCATCGACTATTCCGCTATTCGGGCTTTGCTGACGGCCAAAGGCTACAGCGGCTACATCACAATCGAACAAGAACGCGATCCACGCAATACGGGCTCCATTCTGGATGACCTAAGCGCATCGCGATCGTTCCTAAAGCAGACGGGTTTCTAGATATGACCAAAGACGTTGATGTAATCACGATTGGACGCGCTGGCGTTGATTTGTACGGTGCTCAGATTGGGGGCCGTTTAGAGGACATGGGGTCCTTTGAGAAATATATTGGTGGCTCGCCGACGAACATCG
>NZ_JBSWXL010000009.1:0-139642 GCF_056160585.1 Marivivens sp. ABH4_498 | reverse complement strand
TCGCGCTGATGGTACTGCGTCTTAAGACGTGGGAGAGTAAGTCACCGCCAGACCTAGTAAAAACCAAAAATCTCTCTACGATGAACAAATACAAAGGCCTCTTCATGTAATACATGAGGAGGTTTTTTCTTTTTCCGATAGTTATCTGGCCCTGTTCTTTTGTGTTTATGTGAAAGAAGAAGCTGGTCGCGCTAAGGCGAATGAGGTCAAATAATCTTAGATTATGACCTGAGCCCCAAGTTTCCTCCACCTCGCGGGGAGTCCTTGGGGTTGGTTTGATGGCCTTACGCGGCCAGTTTGTCCATCGTTCTTTTCTCAGCGAATTCTCTGGGCGTCAGGTTTCCGAGCGCCGAGTGTGGTCTGTGGGTGTTATAGTCCTCCTGCCATTCTTCCAGCGTTGATCTGGCTTCGACCAACGATCCGAAGAGCGTTTCGTTTAGGCATTCATCTCGCAGCTTGCGGTTGAAGCTCTCGATAAATGCGTTCCGGGTCGGCTTGCCAGGAGCGATATAGTGCCAGTCGATGCCGTTCTCCTGCACCCATCGCAGGATGGCCATGCTGGTGAACTCGGTGCCGTTGTCCGAAACGATTGTTTCAGGCATCCCGCGTTCGGAAATGACCCGGTCGAGTTCCCGCGTGACCCGCAAGCCCGACAGCGATGTGTCAGCTACAAGAGTCAGGTTCTCGCGAGTGTGGTCATCCACCACGGTCAGGATACGAAAGCGGCGACCATCGGTCAGCGCATCAGATACGAAATCGAGGCTCCAACGCTGGTTCGGGCCATCTGGCACAACCATCGGCCTTCGCGTGCCCAGAGCCCGCTTTCTACCGCCCCTGCGGCGCACTTGGAGCTTCTCTTCGCGATAGAGCCGTCGGATCTTCTTGTGGTTCACTTGCCAGCCCTGCCGTTCGACCATCACATACAGCCGCCGATAGCCGAACCGGCGACGTTCCTTGGCGACCGCCTTCATGGCATCGCGCAGGTCCTTGTCATCCGACCGGGGCGATTGACACCGCACCGTCGAACGATCCTCATTCAGCGCAGAACAAGCCCGACGCTGGCTCACCTGATGAACTTCCATCAGATGAACCACCGCCTTCCGCTTGGCATCGGGCGTCACCACTTTTTTGAGTTCACATCCCGCAGCATCGCATTGTCGAGCATCTGTTCCGCCAGCAGCTTCTTCAGCTTCGCGTTCTCGACTTCCAGTGCTCGGAGCTTCTTCGCATCAGAGGGCTCCATGCCCCCATACTTGCTCTTGTATTTGTAGAAGGTGTCTTGGCTGATCCCGTAGCGCCTGCATACATCAGCTGTCTTCTCGCCAGCTTCGTTCGTCAGGGAATTGATCTCCCAGATCAATTCCTGCTCTTCCTCAATCCTTGATCATCTGAATGATCTGTTCGTCGGTGAATCTCGTCTTCATTTGTCCGTCCTTTGGTTGGGCGGACTCTACACAAAGCTGGAGGAGATTCAGGGGCCCAGGTCAATTATTAAGACTGAGGTTGATCAGGCTTTTACTCAATGTAATTGAGTAATAAAGCTGGGGGATGATCTGTATTCCACGCTACATTTGGGAAAATATCGATGAAGTCTTTGGTCCTAGAGCGGAAAAACGAACTATCCTTGCGTGATTTTCCCGAGCTATCCAAGGCTGAGGAAACTCTTGGTCCCCGTGATGTACGTATTAAACTGCATACGGTTGGTATTTGCGGATCGGACGTTCATTATTATACCCACGGTCGCATTGGTCCCTTTGTCGTCAACGAACCGATGGTTTTGGGGCACGAAGCGGCAGGAACCGTGATCGAGCTGGGGGCCGAGGTAAGTCATCTGTCTGTCGGTGATCGCGTTTGTATGGAACCTGGCATTCCTGACCCGAATTCCAAAGCGGCTCGATTGGGTATGTATAACATCGATCCGGCGGTTCGTTTTTGGGCGACGCCGCCTATCCACGGAATTCTGCGCCCGACGTGCGTACATCCTGCCGACTTTACCTTTAAACTGCCGGATAATGTGTCTTTTGCCGAAGGTGCGATGATTGAACCTTTGGCTGTTGGCGTTCATGCGGCGACTAAAGCGCGGGTAAAACCAGGTGATGTTGCGGTTGTCATGGGGGCAGGGCCGATCGGTTTGGTGACGGCTCTGGCTGCTTTGGCTGCGGGATGTGCGCGTGTGTTCGTATCGGACATCGCGCAAATAAAACTGGATATCGCGGCGTCCCTGTCGCCTGCCATCGTGCCTGTGAACGTTATGAATGATGATTTGGTCGATACGGTCAAACGCAATACCGAAGGGTGGGGCGCTGATGTCGTGTTCGAGGCAACAGGGTCCCCAAAAGCAGCAGCGCAGGTATTTGAACCTTTGGCGCCCGGCGGCTGTGTCGTCATGATTGGGGGGCAGCCAGATCCGATTTCCTATGATGCGGGCGCTGCGATGATCCGCGAGGCGCGCGTCGAAAACATTTTCCGATATGCGCATGTTTTCCCGCGGTGTGTAGGCATGATCAGTTCGGGGGCGATTGACGTTAAACCGCTGATCACTCGGACCTTTGGGTTTGATGACAGTATCGCAGCGTTTGATCTGGCGGCCTCGGCTCCGCCGTCAGACGTCAAAATGCAGATCGTTATTGATGAATAAATAAGAGCGCTTTGATAGACATATCAAAGCGCTCTTTCTTTTTGAAAATTACTTGCGATGGCGGACGGTAGATCCAGCCGCAAATCCATTTATGAAACTGTCCACCACGGCGCCGTAATTGGCGGTTTGCGGTGGGGTAGATGGCCGCGCGTGTGGTTTCTTTGACAGGGCAAAGGCCAAAATAATCAGGCCGACCCCTGTGTAGACGCTGCCGATGATCAGCGCTGCGGTAAATGGATCAGCCGAGATCGAAATCGCGATCCAAGCGGCCACGGTCAGGAATGCAACGCCGAAGGCCATGATTAATCCACCCAGTAGACCAAGCGCCGAACGCTTGGCCGTTTGGGCCGCTGAGTGTTTAAGTGCGCTGATCATAAGGGTTACCGACGGCCCGCGAACATACCAACCAGAAATCCAACGCCTGCAGCAATGCCGACTGCCGCAGCTGGATTTTCGCGTACAGTCGTTTCAGCCTGTTCAGCCGCCTTTTTCGCGGTGGTTTGGGCGTCATGTAGGGCGGCTTGGCCTTTCATTTTCAAAATCTCTGCGCCTGCGGATGCGGCCGCGGATAGGTTGTCTTTCTTTTCGATACCCAGATCTTTCACGGTGCCTGTCAGTACGGCGATATCCGATTTCAGGGTCGCAATTTGGGCGTGCAGATCATCAATGGTTTCATCTTTAGTCGATGCAGCGGAACGTGCCATTTTAAACTCCAATCATTTGATCATTTGTTGAACATGAAACGCCTGATCGCGATTTTGGTTCCAAAGTTTTTCAATTTTTTTATCGGAACATTTTTCGGCTGGGGCGCGTTGTTTCAACATAACAGCGCCAGTGCGGCGCATGGTAAAGTTGAAAAGGAGGCTCACATGTTAGGTTGGGCATTAACATTTCTGGTTGTAGCGTTGATCGCTGCAGTATTTGGTTTTAGTGGCTTGGCTTCGGCATCTGCTGGGATCGCGCAAATTCTGTTCGTGGTCTTTTTGATCTTGTTCGTTGTCGCAATGGTGGCGCGCGCGGTACGCGGTAACCCGCCGGTCTAAGGCGGACATCCACGAGCGTAGAAAAGATCAAATAGAAGGTGTAATCATGAACATTCAAACGAAAAAAACAGATTTACATACAGGTATCAAAGACGAAGAATCCGTGGCCGGTGCGTTGGCCAGCGTATTGTCAGATACCTACCGGCTGCTGATCAAAACGCATGTGTACCATTGGAACGTCGAAGGTCCGACGTTCTATTCGATCCATCAGTTGACCGAAGATCAGTATAATGACTTGTTCGAAGCAACCGATGAAATTGCAGAGAGAATTCGCGCTTTGGGCGAAAAGACTCCGACTAAAATTGCGGGCCTGACAGATGGTTCCGTCATCGGTGAAACGGTCGATCCGACAGATGCAAACGCCTTGGTTAGCGACCTAGCCCAAGATCACGAACGCATTGCGCATCGGTTTCATGCTTTGATCAAATTGTCAGGATATCAGGGCGACCCAGTGACCGAAGACATGGCAACGGCGCGGTCTGCTTTCCACGAAAAAGCCGCTTGGATGTTGCGGGCAATCGTTTCGTAAACATCTAAATCATCGAAAAACCCCGCCGCAGAAAGTGCGGCGGGGTTTTTTGTTTATGCGTGCAACGTTTCGGTGCTGGCAAAGAACATCGCCTGGCTGACTGCCGATCTGACTTGTTCTTCGGAATATGGTTTGGTGATGACGAATGCAGGTTCTGGGCGTTCGCCGGTCAGCAGACGTTCTGGGAATGCCGTGATAAAGATCACTGGGATATCACCCGCAGCTTTCAGAATGTCGTTGACGGCATCGATGCCAGATGAACCATCTGCCAATTGAATGTCCGACAAAATCAGGTCAGGACGTTCCACCACAGCCAAAGCGGTTGCTTCGGTTTGGGTGCGTGCGACGCCCGTGACCGCATGGCCCATGTCCGCTATGATGTCTTGGATGTCCATCGCGATGATCGCTTCGTCTTCGATCACCATGATGCGGCCTGTAATTCTGTCTTCCATCTCGCGGTGGGCGATATCGATCAAGTCGCTTGCCTCCTCGGTGCTGATTTCCATGATCAATGCGATATCATCAGGGGAAAAATCTTCGATGGTGTGCAAGAGCAATGCTTCGCGTGTGTTCGTGGTTAGTTTGGCCATATGGGTCTGGGCGCGTTTTGCGATGCCTTCTTCGGTATCGTCGATTGGCGCGCCTGTGCTGTTCCAGATGGTGTGAAATGTGCGGAATAGCGCGACTTTGTGATCCAGTCCCAATTCGAAAACCGAACGATCTGTCAGCAAGGCTTCTAGGGTTGCAGCGGCATATGCGTCACCGGTCTGCTGGCTGCCCGTAAGAGCGCGGGCATAACGGCGTAGATATGGCAGGAGGTTTGCAACAGTAACGGACAGCGAATTTGCGTCAGATGCGATAGTCATAAAATGTGACCCTTTTCATTTTTCTATGGAACAAACGCAGATGTCGCGAGTTAGTTCCATAAGATGTGAATTTTTTTGGTCCCGATAATAAATAGGAAACAGGATGGATCCCAAAAAGCCAAAGTCCAACCTCGAGCAGCAGATCGATGAGAACTTGAAGAAGGTTTATCGTAAGACAATCGAGGAAGACGTGCCAGACCGTTTCATGGACCTGCTTGCGCAGCTCAAGCAGCAGGAAACCCAAGATGGCAAATGATATGCCGACTGCAGATCCACGGGACGCGGTGATCGAACATTTGCCTGCAATGCGCGCTTTTGCCATGAGCCTTACCCGAAATTCGGCCCAAGCGGACGATTTGGTGCAGGACGCCATCGTCAAAGCGTGGAAGAATTTCGACAAATTCCAAGCAGACACAAATCTGCGCGCTTGGTTGTTCACCATTCTGCGTAACACATTCTATTCGGCGCACCGTAAATCCAAACGCGAAGTCGCGGACGTTGATGGCGCGATGGCTGCAACGCTGTCGGAAAAACCTGGACATGATGGCCGTTTGGCGATGGCTGATTTTGAAAAATGTTTTGCACAGTTGCCTGATGAACAGCGCGAAGCGTTGATGCTGGTTGGCGCATCTGGGTTTTCCTATGAAGAAGCCGCAGAGACCTGCAGGGTTGCTGTCGGAACCATCAAAAGCCGCGTGAACCGTGGGCGTGCGCGATTGGCAGAGCTGATGGATATTGGCGAAAATGACAGCTTGGATATGACAGATGCGGCGACGTCTGCGGTCGTTTCCTCTAGCCAGATGCCTAGAAAGTCGATTGCTTGATTACTAAACTAAAGACGACCAGCCAGTCGTTAACCTTTCGCATTGCTGCGTTGTTGGCGATCACTTTGTTGCCTATCGGATTGATTTCATTGATCCAAACGCACCAATTGTTGGATGCGGCGGATAGACGTGCGGAAAACAGCCTTGTTGCGTTGACCGCTGATGCCGCCGCTGGCGAAGAGGCCTATATCAGGACGGCATTTGGCGCGGCGCAGGCGATTGCCGGTAGTATCCCAACCTACCGCGAAAGCGGGTGGGACTGCCAAGAGCCGCTGTCGAATTTCTTGCGTCTTTCCAATGCTTTTTCTTTTGCTGGGTATGTCAGCGCCGAAGGCGTCGTGACCTGCGCATCTGGCGGGCAGGGGATGGATGTATCGACCCTGAAACTGGTCGGCGAAATGCGCGACGACCCACAGGAACGCGTTTCGATCGTCATGGAAGCGCCGATTAGCATGACATCGGTGGTTGTCGTTGCGGTGCCCGTTTTTGTGAACGGCATCTATGATGGATATGTGGGCGTTTCTTTGCCGCATCGGTCCATGTTCAATCCCCTGCAAGAAGAAGATCCCGAACGCCCCGTTGAACTGCTGACGTTCAACGCCGCCGGAGAGGTGCTGACCTCTGATGCGGGATGGGACAATGTCGAAGGTTTTCTGCCCGCTGGTCGTGACTTGGTCGATTTGACCAATCAAGGCGAACAGTCATTCATCGGAACGAACAACAATGGTGATGTACGCGTATTTGCCGTGGTCCCGATTGTGGATGGTACGGTTTACGCATTGGGCAGCTGGGGGCACGCGCGCCGCGCGGCGATTGTGGACGGTTTGAACATAACCGGTTCGATCCTGTTTCCAATCGCGATGTGGCTGGCGTGTGTCGGTGTTGCATTCTTTGCCGTTCAACGTATGGTCATTCGCCCGACCCGCAACCTGCGGGCTCGTATGCTGTATTTCATGCGGTCGCGGAAAATTTCTCCGCCAAAATACGAAAGCGCGACGCCGCTGGAATTGCGCGAAATGGAAGACACTTGGGCGCGTTTGGCCGAAAACGTTCTACATGACGAAGCCGAACTGCACGACATGATCCACGAAAAAACGGTTCTGCTGCGCGAAGTCCATCACCGCGTGAAAAACAACCTGCAGCTTATCGCGTCGATCCTGAATATGAAGATGCGGAAATCAAAATCGACCGAAGTACGTCAGGCGCTGAGCAACGTTCAGCTGCGGGTGATGAATATCGCGCGGGTGCACCAGAAACTGTATGAAACCTCGACCGAAGAACGCGTTCGGGCCGATGAATTGTTAAAAACGATTGTGGGTCAAACCATCGGGTCCTTTATGCATGACGTCGAAGGCGTCTCCGTCGAACAAAGCTATGATCCGATTGTTGTGTATCCCGATCAGGCGGTGCCGCTGACGTTGGCGACATCGGAATTGGTGACGAACGCGATGAAATATGTGGGCCGTCCCCTGATGGGGAAACCGTGGCTGCATGTGAAACTGGAACAGGTTGATGATCTGAACGGATGCCTCACGATTTCCAATTCGACGGGCGAAGTCGTGTCCCTAGATGCCGGGCTGGCGACAACCAATTTGGGTCATCAGTTGATCAATGCTTTCGTTATGCAAATGAACGGCAGCATTGAAGAAAACAAAGAGGACGATCAGTTTTCGGTTACGATCAAATTCCCGATTGCGGATTTTGACGAAACGGAACCAACCGACAATTGGGATGCCTGATGTGGGTACGGATGTTCAGGTCCTAATCAGCGCTGATGATGCCTATCCCGCCTTGGAACGGAAATTTCTACAGGCGCAGTCGGAAATCGTGATGGGGTTTCGTGTTTTCGATCCCCTTACGAAATTACGGTCTGTTGAGGCGCAAGACATTGGCGACACATGGGTCGATCTGCTGGTTCACGTGTTGCGGCGCGGTGTGAAAATCACGCTATATCTGTCCGATTTTGACCCTGTCGCGGCAACTGAATTGCATGGCGGTACGTGGCAGACAGTGCGGATTTTATGCGGAGTGCGCGAAATCGCGGGCGAAAAGGCCGCTGATTTGATCGTCTACCCTGTGATGCACCCTGCGCGCATGGGGTGGGTTCCGCGCCTGTTATTGCGTCCTTTTGTTTCTGCCAAAATTCGCAAACTTCAGCAGAAATTTGCATCTGGCACGGGCCGAAAACGGCGGGCGTTGGCGCGTATTCCAGGCGTGCGCAGTTTGGTGAATACCGCAGGCATTGCCCAAGTCCCGAACTATCCCGCGACGCATCACCAGAAAACCGCCGTAATCGATAACCGTTGGGTTTATATCGGGGGGCTGGATTTGGATGAACGTCGTTTCGACAACTGGTCGCACGATAGACCATCCCAACAAACATGGCATGATGTGCAGGTGCTGATTGATGACCCCGCCATCGCCGCGCAGGCCGCCGATCATCTGGCCAGCTTTGTGTCTGTGGTCTGTGGACAATCGAATCCCGCGCATACCCCCGATGTTTTGCGCACGTTGTCGCGGCGACGCAGTCGGCGGAACCTGTTCGCGATTGGGCCCGAAACCGTTTTGTCAGATATTGCCGATCGGCATCTGGCTGAGATTGCGGTGGCTCAGGGGCTGATTTATCTGGAAACCCAGTTTTTTCGGGACAAACGCATCGCGCAGGCTTTGGCGAAACGGTCGCAACAACAGCCCGACCTGCAGCTGGTGTTGGTGTTGCCTGCTGCACCTGAAACCGTTGCTTTTGAAAATGACCCGAAATTGGACGGGCGATATGGCGATTATTTGCAGGTTCAATGTTTGCGGAAAATACGCAAGGCGTTTGGCGACCGATTGATCGTTGTATCGCCCGTTCAGCGCCGATCGCCCGCACAGTCGGATCATGGCGCGTCACGCGCGACCCTACATGGCGCGCCTGTGATTTACGTACATTCCAAAGTGTCCGTATTCAGCGGACGGGCGGCGATTGTGTCCTCTGCCAACTTGAACGGCAGATCGATGCGATGGGACACCGAAACAGGCGTGGTGTTGACCAAAGAAACGGACGTCAAGGCGCTGCAAAATACCCTGTGGTCGCATTGGTGGCCAAACGATCCTGCATTTCAAAACGGCGCAGCGGCGTTTGATGACTGGCGCCGCGCGGTCGATGAAAATGTGAAAACCCCGCCGAATGAACGGCAGGGTTTCCTAGTTCCATATGATCAGGGCGCAGCGCAATCAACGGCACTGCCAATGCCCGGCATGCCCGAAGAAATGGTCTGACTTTAGGCGAACCGATACTGGCTAAGCCGTTCCAGCAGGGCGTCGCTGAATTTCTGCATATTAGTCGTTGTTTCGGTCAGCTCTTCGGATTGGTCGCGGTTTTCGCGCATCAATTTTTCAATCGATCCCATCGCATGATTGATCTGGTCAACCGCACGGGTCTGTTCTGTGCTGGCGACGGTGATTTCGTTGATTTTCAACGCAACTTCGCCAATGCCCGTGCTGATCTGTTCAAAGGTTTCTTGGGTTTGCGCAGCGGTGTTTACACCTGTTTCCACCTGTTGACGTGCGGTTTCAATCAGGCGCGATGTTTCACCAGCGGCCTTGGACGAACGGGCAGCCAGATTGCGGACCTCTTGGGCCACCACTGCGAAACCGCGACCATGTTGGCCGGCGCGGGCGGCCTCGACCGCTGCGTTCAGCGCAAGTAGGTTGGTTTGGAACGCGATTTCGTCGATCACTTTGATGATTTGGATGATTTCGCGGGACGAACTGTCGATTTCATCCATGGCAGACACCATGTTGGCGACCTGAGCGTGACCGTCGCGCGAAATATCCGCGGTCTTGCGTGCCATGTCATTTGCAATGCTGGCCGACTGCGCGTTTGCGCGGACCATGGTTGCGGTTTCTTCTACAGATGCGGACAATTCTTCGACCGTCGACGACTGCATTTCAGTATTTTCAGACACCTTTTTCACGCCGTACGACACGGTCGATGTCGAACTCTCTACGCATTCTGCATCATTGCGAATGGCAGACAGGGTGCGGCCCAATTCGGACAGGAATGCATTAGCCGATTGCGATGCTTTGTCCTCACCTTTGGGGCGAAGCGTCAAGTTTTTGGAATTCGCAACGTCGTTCAGCAGATTAGATAGCTGCTGTAGTGGGGCTGTCTGATTGCGGTAATAGAACAGCGGGATGGCCATTGAAATCGTGCCCGCCGCAAACAGCGCGAAAAACACCGAAACCGTTGATGGGTTATCGGGGCTAATGCCTGAAAACGTCAGATGATAAAGAACCGTCAGCGCAACAACCAATACTGCGTTTACTGCTGCGATCACGGCAACGCATTGACGCGCCAAAGTTTGCGAGAGTTTGGTTGGTTTCATAAAATCGCCTTTGCGTTTCCAACGTTTCACCTGAGTGTAGAAACGGCAGGGCGAAATTTAATTTAGAGCCTGAAAGGATAGCTATAGGCGTTTTTATTCGCCTTGGTCCGCAATAGTGCCGGTGTCATCGGATGTCTGCGCGATTGACTGTACCAAACGGCACAACGTTTCTTTGACTGTCGCGTTTTCGATTTTTGCCAAAGCGAACAGAATACGGGATGCCGTGGTATCGATTTCTTCGTTTTCGGCGTCGGTTTCGATGCCATCAAAGAAATACGCAGGCGCGACATCTAAGGCTTGGGAAATTTCGTACAGACGTGATGCCGATACGCGGTTTTGGCCTGCTTCGTATTTCTGAAGCTGCTGAAACGAACAGCCGATATGATCCGCCAAAGCCGATTGGGTTAGGCCACGCATCAGGCGTGCCGTGCGGATTTTCTGAGCGACAAAACTGTCGATTGGATGAGCCATTCGGATACCTACCTATCTTATAAGGTAGGTTTCTCTTGTGAGTGGCCGATTTTCAATGCTGGAAATGCGATTTTTCTCACAAAATAGTCGTAAGGACACGAAAAAAGGCAGCAAAGTATGCGCAACGCATGACGTAGCGTAGTGCCGTAGTTGCGGCGCTAACAGACCTGCAATTTTAAGGAAAGTGATAACCGACTTTACAGAATCGGTTGGTGTCGCGGCACAGGGACAAATATGCCGCGACGGGAGTGGTTAACCGTTCCAAGTACGAACTGCGCCGCAGTCCATATGTACAAAGTTAGAGCCAGGGTAGCGACCGACGCCGCCAGCGCTGCACGATTGCGCGGCGCGGGAAATTTGGTTGACCGAACGGTTCGCAAGGCGAAGATCAGCCGCCTGACCGCGCATGTGCAGCGAATTGCGTGCAACGCCCGACGATTGCGACCGCAACATGTTGTTCGTTGCAGGCGAACGGTAGCCCGACAGCAGCATGTAAGGTTCGTTCACGTCCAGCAGGTTGTGCGTTGCTGCGATGATATCGATCGTGCGTGTGTCGATGTCCACCGTCTGGCCGTTGCGCCAGTCACGCATAAAGTTGTTCACCTGTTGCAGGGATTCACCGATGTATTCGCCTTCGATCCAATAGATCATGTCCAGCTTTTCACCAGTCCGACCGGAATACATCTGAATGCGGCGAATGTCGCCCGCACCACGTAGAAAACCCGTCGCATTTGAAAATGTCGGCGCGGCTGTGACTGCGGTAGCTGCAAAAGCTTTTAGCAATCCGCGGCGCGAAAAAGCGTTGGTCGTGTTCGTCATTTATGCGTCTGTCCCGTCGCATCGTCAGCTTGGCAGTGCCGACTGTGTTGTCATCTCATCCCCAGATGCACGGGTTTTAAAGCACAAACTTTTTTGTGAACCAACCTAGGATTCCTACATTTTTGTCCGACTAGGGGGAAATCGGCGGGATTTTGCGCAAATTTGAACCATCGGGTGACCTAAGGGCATGTAAAAAGGGATGCGAGCACGCAACAAACAGGGGGGGAACCGCGTTTGGGTTCATAATGGCTGTGGAAATTGTGCCCTTGGGCGCGATAATGCAGCTTTAACATATGTATGATTTACCAAAGGTGACGATTGTGATTCATCGTTCGATTTTCAGATTGGCCGCGGCGTCTTCGATTTGTGTGGCTGGTTTGATTGCACTGCCCGCCGCTGCCGAAGTGACAGCCTTTAAACAAGCGGTCGCTGAAACTGCAGCACTGGACGATGATCTGGCAGCATTCTATCGCGCCAACGAATTCCAAAGCATCTGGACAGGGTCGGATGACATCACGCAAACGCGGCGAAATGCATTGCTGTCGGTTTTATCCAACGTGCAGATGCACGGCCTGCCTGCTGGCCGGTATGATGCTGCGGGGTTGATGGCGCGGTTGCAGGCCGCACAGACGGATTATGACTTAGGCGCGATGGAGGTCGAACTTAGTCGCGCTTTGCTGAACTACGCGTCGGATGTCGGGCGTGGCATGTTGAACCCAGGCACTGTTATTCCCGAAATCAAACGCGACCGCCCAGAATTTGACGGTGCTGCCGTTCTGGCGGCTTTTGCTGATGCCAACCCAGTTGAATTCCTGCGCAGCCTTGCGCCGCAATCAGCGGAATACGCCCGTTTGATGCGCGCAAAGATGCAGCTGGAATCCCAAATCGCCGCTGGCGGATGGGGCGATGTGGTCGCGGCCTCTGATACGCTGCGCCCGGGCGATACGGGCAACGCGGTCGTGCAGTTGCGCAACCGTTTGATCCGCATGGGGTATTTGTCGCGCACGATGACCGCTGAATATGATGACGCGATGCAGGCGGCCGTTCTGAAATTCCAGCAACATCATGGGTTGAACGCTGATGGCGTTGCGGGCCCCAGCACGATTGAACAGGCCAATGTATCGGCCCGTGACCGTTTGGAATCTGTCATTGTCGCGATGGAGCGTGAACGGTGGCTTGGCGTTGATCGCGGGGCGCGTCACGTTTGGGTCAATCAGGCCGATTTCACGGCCCAGATTATCGACAATGACATCGTCACGTTCGAAACGCGGTCGGTTATCGGCGCTTTGTCGGGTGATCGACAATCGCCGGAATTTTCCGACGTGATGGAATTTATGGTCATCAATCCCAGCTGGTATGTCCCGCGTTCGATCATTGTGAACGAATATCTACCACAGCTGCAGTCAAACGCGGGCGCAGTCGGTCACCTGCAAATTATTGCGTCGAACGGGCAAGTTGTTTCGCGAAATCAGGATTTTAGCCGTTTTACCTCGTCCAGCTTTCCGTATTCGATGAAACAGCCTCCTGGTCCGCGAAACGCGTTGGGATCGGTTAAATTCATGTTCCCGAACCGCTACAACATCTACCTACACGACACGCCTGCGCAGAACCTGTTCAGCCGCGAAGTCCGTGCCTTCAGCCATGGCTGCATTCGTTTGGATGACCCACATGATTTTGCCTATGCGCTATTGGCGGTTCAGACGGATGATCCCGTCGAATATTTCCAATCGCGCCTACGGTCGGGTCAAGAGACCCGCGTTGATCTGCAAACGCCTGTGCCGGTGCATTTGGATTATCGCACCGCATACACCAATGCAGACGGCACGATGGAATACCGACGCGACGTTTACGGGCGTGACGCGCGTATTTGGTCTGCTTTGCAACGCGAAGGGGTGGAGATTGCCAGCGTGAGCGGTTAAATCCTTTGGAAACAAAAAGGATTGCCCTCATGGGATATTCGGTACGGCAAATTGCCGAAGCTTTGGATGCAGAGGCTTTTGGTGATCTTTCTCTGACAATTACGTCGGCTGCGGAACCCGCATCCGCCAAGGCAACGGATTTGGCTTTGGCGCTGGGCCCCAGTTATGCTGCGGCCATCCCACAAGGCGACGCACAAGTCGCCGTCGTTTGGCCTGGCTGTGATTGGCAAAGCTATGGCCTAAAGGCCGCGATTGTTGCACCGCGTGGGCGGTTGGCGATGGCGCATTTGACCCAGCTGCTGGATACCGATTTCGACATTGCCGATGGTGTGCATCCGTCGGCCGTTGTCGAACCTGGGGCATCTATTGGTGAAAACGTATCGATAGGTCCGTTTTCGTTCATCGCCGCGGGGGCCGTGATCGGTGACGGCACGCGGATCGCGTCACATGTGTCTGTCGGACCGAACACAAAAATTGGCGATGACTGTGTCCTGTTGGACGGCGTACGCATCATGCGTCGGTCGCGATTGGGCGACCGCGTGGTGATCCATCCCAATTCTGTAATCGGTGCCGATGGCTTTAGCTGGGTGACACGGACCCCATCCAATTTCGAACGCATGGGCAAAGGCGTCAAAGAAATGCGCCTTGATGCGCCTGAGGACGCCAAACAGCACCGCATTCATTCGCTGGGCGGTGTCATGATTGGCAATGATGTCGAAATCGGATCGTTGACGGCCATTGATGCAGGGACCATTCGCGCCACGCAGGTGGGGGATGGCTGCAAAATGGATAATCTGGTTCAGGTTGGTCACAATGTCATTCTGGGGCGTGACTGCGTTCTAGCGGCAAAGGTCGCGATCGCAGGATCCACGGTCGTTGGGGATCGGGTCATGCTGGGTGGCCGTTCGGCTGTGCGTGACAACCTGACTATTGGCCAAGACGCTGTTGTCACCGGCGCATCGGTTGTTTTGTCGGATGTGCCGCAGGGTGCCATCATGATGGGGCATCCGGCCCGTGAACGTCATGAAGAATTCCAGACAATGAAGGAACTGCGCCGTTTGCCGCGTTTGCGCCAAATGATTTCAGACCTTCAAAAATCGGTTTCAAAAACCGGTCATAATGACTAAATCTTTGGCACAGTCTTTTGGGGTTGGGCCGATTGGAATAGGCGGGACGCAGTATGGATATCAAAGAAAAAGTCATTGAAATCATTGCAGAACAGGCGGTTCTGGAACCGTCCGATGTATCGATGGACAACACCCTAGAGGATTTGGGCATCGACAGCATGGCATTGGTCGAAAGCATTTTCGCAATCGAAGAGGCCTTTGATATTTCGGTGCCGTTCAATGCCAACGACCCAAGCGAAAGCGATTTTGATATTTCTTCGGTGGCGTCGATTGTGGATGCTGTCGAAAACTTGGTTAAGGCCAAGGTGTAATTTCGGATGTACCGCGTTGTAATTACAGGTGCCGGCACGATTAACGCGCTGGGCCATGATGTTCCGCAAACCTTCGAAGCGTTCCGCGAAGGCCGCTGTGGGATTGGGCCGCTGGATATTCGCGATGTTGACCGTTTGGCCGTGAAAATCGGCGGGCAGGTGCGTGGATATGACGAAGCCGACCATTTCAATCGCCAGCAGATTTCGCTGTATGACCGGTTCACCCAATTTACGCTATTGGCGGCGCGTCAGGCGATGGCGCAATCGGGTATCGAATTTCGCGGCGAACTTGCTGATCGGTCCGGCGTTGTGTTGGGAACATCTGGCGGCGGGCTGACGACGCAGGACGAAAATTACCGCGCCGTCTATGAAGAAGGCAAAAATCGCGTTCATCCGTTTATCGTACCCAAACTGATGAACAACGCGGCAACCAGCCATGTGTCGATGGAATTTAATCTGCGCGGCCCGTCATTTACCGTGGCGACCGCCTGTGCATCATCGAACCACGCGATGGGCCTGGCGTTTCAGATGGTCCGGTCGGGCATGGCGCGGGCCATGCTGACGGGCGGGTCGGAATCTATGTTGGTGTTTGGCGGCGTCAAAGCATGGGAAGGTTTGCGCGTGATGTCCAAAGACGCCTGCCGCCCGTTCAGCGCGACCCGCAACGGTATGGTGCAGGGCGAAGGCGCTGGGGTTTTCGTGTTCGAAGAATACGAACACGCCAAAGCGCGCGGTGCGAATATTCTGGCCGAAGTCATCGGTTTTTCCATGTCTTCGGACGCATCGGATATCGTGATGCCGTCGAAACAGGGGGCAAACCGCGCGATCGTCGGTGCGATGCGCGATGCGCAAATCAACCCGACCGAAGTTGGCTATATCAACGCGCACGGCACGGGAACGGCGGCGAATGACAAAACGGAATCGGCGGCGGTTGCCGACGCCTTTGGCAGTCATGCGGACAAACTGATGATGTCGTCGACCAAATCGATGCATGGGCATTTGATTGGCGGCACAGGCGCTGTTGAATTGCTGGCCTGTATCATGGCGCTAAAAGACGGGGTGATCGCCCCGACAATCGGATACGAAGAACCCGATCCCGAATGTGCGCTGGATGTTGTTCCGAATGAGGCACGAGAGGCGAACGTCGATGTCGTGCTATCAAACGCCTTTGCCTTTGGTGGGTTAAACGCGGTTCTCGCCCTGCGCAAAGCCCCATGAAAAAAGCCGCCCATTGGGCGGCTTTCTTTTTAGTTGGTGGGCGGATCAGCCTGTTCGAACGCGCTGGTAAATCCGCTTAGTGACATATCCAGCGTCACTTCGGCGCCTTCGGATACTTCGGCCTGTACAATGCGTACTTTGGCGACAGCACCGGCCTTGAACGCGGCCAGATCTTCGTCGGTGAAACCCATACGGCTGATACAGCCTTCGGGGCCACAGAATTCGATCGGGTAACGGCGTGTTTGCCCGTCATCCACAGTGACGCTGATACCGTCGGCCAAAAGGGTCATCAGTGGCACCATAACAGTCGCAGCTGCGGCGGCTGGGTGGTCTGCGGGCATTGGGAATAGATTGACCTCTGCCACGGCTTGACCGGTTTCATCGGTCAGCAGCTGATACATCTGACATGGATCGTCGCCGTCTTCGGTTTTCAGGCACCGTAGGTCCCAATCGCCGATGGTTTCAGCCTGATAGACCTGACCAACTGTCGGGCCTTCGGTGCTGCCCATGTTTACCTCGGGCGCCGAGGTATCTTGTGCGTAGCCGGCACCAGCCGAAAGGACCAGCGCGGCAACCGCGTAGGGTTTCAAAGTCTGGAACATTAGGTTTCCTGTCTTCATTTCTTTGGCAATCGGCCTATCACATTTCGCATCGGACTGTCAGGTCGCATTTATGTGAATATCGGCGGGATTGTGCCCATATCCGTTACATTAACAACGTTGCCTAAAAGTATACCCTGAAAGAGAAAAGGGACCGCAAAGCGATCCCTTTTCCCATCTCTCCCTGTCGGACTTGGCCGACTATTTGGCCAGACGCTACGAAATGGTTCGGGGGTCGTCAACAGGGAAAATACATCTTTTGTGAGACAGGCAAAAAAAACCGCACCCGAAGGTGCGGCAAGTCAGACAGGGAGGAAAAATATCAAGCATTCAGCACTTTACGCCCGACAAATTCACACTAGCGGGAAACGGTTAAGAATGTATTTTAGCATCGTATCTAGTCAGGGGGCCAATATGTCGGACGGAATTTTTATCGGTGGTGGTGGGGCAGGCTATGCAGAGCCGCAGACCCTATTATTTGAATACGCAAACCGCCACGGATTGATCGCAGGTGCGACGGGCACCGGCAAAACGGTCACCTTGCAAATTCTTGCCGAAGGGTTCGCCGCAGCGGGTGTTCCTGTGTTTTTGTCTGACGTCAAAGGCGACCTTTCGGGGCTAGCGGCCTGCGGGTCGGCGGATTTCAAATTGCATGACGCATTCATGAAACGCGCGGACACCATCGGGCTGGATCTGCAGTACGGCAAATTTCCAGTGACGTTCTGGGATTTGTACGGCGAACAGGGCCATCCTGTGCGCACCACCGTTGCGGAAATGGGCCCGCTACTGTTGGCGCGTATGTTGGAATTAACCGACGTCCAAGAAGGCGTATTGAACATCGCGTTCCGCGTCGCGGACGAAGACGGTTTGCCGTTGCTGGATCTAAAAGACCTACAGGCGCTGCTGGTTTGGGTCGGCGAAAATGCGGGCGATCTGTCGCTGCGCTATGGCAATATCGCGTCATCCTCCATCGGTGCGATCCAGCGTCAATTGCTGGTTCTGGAAAATCAAGGTGCGGCGGAATTCTTTGGCGAACCTGCGCTGGCGCTGTCTGACATGATGTCGGTCGATGCGGACGGGCGCGGGCAGATCAACATTCTGGCCGCCGATAAACTGATGCATTCGCCGCGCCTATATGCGGTGTTCCTACTGTGGCTGCTCTCTGAATTGTTCGAAGAACTGCCCGAAGTCGGCAACCCCGATAAACCGAAATTCGTGTTCTTCTTTGACGAAGCGCACTTGCTGTTCGATGACGCGCCAAAGGCGTTGGTAGACAAGGTTGAACAGGTCGCGCGTTTGATCCGTTCCAAAGGGGTGGGCGTTTATTTCATCACCCAAAACCCCGCTGATGTCCCCGAAGACGTTCTGGGCCAATTGGGCAACCGCGTGCAGCATGCGTTGCGCGCGTTTACCGCCAAAGATCAAAAGGCATTGCGCCAAGCGGCGGAAAACTATCGCCCGAACCCCGCGTTTGATATCGCCGACGCCATCACCGAAGTCGGTACAGGCGAAGCCGTGACATCCATGTTGGAACGCAAAGGTATCCCAGGGATCGCGCAGCGAACGCTGATCCGTCCGCCTGCGTCGCAATTGGGCCCGATCACCGCAGCAGAGCGTCAGGCGTTGATGAATGCATCACCATTGGGCGCGAAATACGACAAAACCGTTGATCGTGAATCCGCTTTTGAAATGCTGCGTTCCCGCGCCGATCAGGCCGCCAAAGAGGCCGAAGAGGCAGAGGCCAAAGCCGAAGCCGCCAAAGAAGAGGCCCCCCGCGAATTCCAGAATGCCCGCCGTTGGGATGGTGGCAGCACGAAACGAACGACGTCAAAACGTGTATCGTCCAGCCGCCAGAAAACCGTGGGTCAAGCGATGACCCAAGCGTTAGTCAAAGAATTGGGTGGTACCACAGGGCGCCGCATCGTGCGCGGCATTCTGGGCGGTTTGTTCAAATCCCGCTGATCACTCCAGCGGGCGCACCTTGATCTTGCTTAGGCGGTTTTGTTCTTTGCCGGTCACTTCGAACCGGAACCCATGGAAACTGAATACCTGACCTTCGACGGGGATCATCTGAGCTTCGTGAATGACAAGGCCGGCCAATGTGTTGGCCTCGTCATCGGGCAATTGCCAGTCGCGTGCGCGGTTCAGGTCGCGGATCGTCATGGCACCGTCCACGATATAGGCGCCGTCGCCTGTCGGTTGGATCATATCGTCTTCGGGTTCATCGAATTCATCCGAAATTTCACCGACGATTTCTTCTAGAATGTCCTCTAGGGTAATCAGGCCCTGCAGGCCGCCATATTCATCCACCACCAACGCAAAATGCGTTTTGCGATGCAGGAATTTGCGCATCTGGTCGTCCAAGGTCGTGGTTTCGGGGATGAAATACGGCTCCATCGCGACGGACAGAATATCAAACTGCGCCATTTCGGCGGTGTCCATCTGACCGTCTTCTAGCATTTTGTGCATAGCGCGCAGCAAATCTTTGGAATGCAGGACGCCGACGATGTTTTCCTGATCGTCTTTGTATAGGGGCAGGCGGGTATGGGCGCTGTCCAACACGCGGGTCAGCAATTCGCCAACGGGCAGCGACGCATCCAGCATTTCGATGCCAGAGCGGTGGGTCATGACCTCTTCGACAAATCGGTCAGACAAATCCAGCGCGCCCAGAATACGGTCGCGGTCTTCTTTTTCGACAACACCTTCGGAATGGCCCAGTTGCAATGCGCCTGCGATTTCCTCTCGGACGGCTAGAACGTTGCTGTCGGGGTCAATTCGGACGCCAAACAGACGCAAAACCAAACGCACCAGTACCTGAACGGCGGCAACGACAGGCGAAAAGATCAGGATCACGACCTTGATCGGGGCAGCAACGCGGGACGCAACGGTTTCCGAATTGGTGATGGCATAGGTTTTGGGCAAAACCTCGGCAAAGATCAGAACCAGCAGCGTCATGGCCAGTGTTGCCAGCGCAACCCCGTTCTGCCCGAACACTTTGGTCAATAGCGCGGTCGCCAGCGACGTTGCCAGAATGTTGACCACGTTGTTGCCCAGCAGGATAGATCCGATCAGGCGTTCGTTGTCTTCGGTCACATCCAGCGCCGTTTCCGCGCCTTTGGACCCTTTGTCGGCAGCAGACCGCAATTTACCGCGGCTGGCAGCCGTCAGAGCCGTTTCGGACCCAGAAAAGAAAGCAGAAAAAACCAGCAATACAGCAATCGCAGCAGCGGTCATCCAAAAGGCGGCGTCAATCATCAGTGTCGTCCAAAGGGTCGTTATTATTCGTTTTCGGCCAACGGGTGGTGGGTTAGCACCAGCTCTTTTAGCCGTTCGTCTAGGATATGGGTATAGATTTCGGTTGTTGCCAGATCAGCATGGCCCAACATCGTTTGAATCGCCCGCAAATCTGCGCCGCCCGCCAATAGATGCGTTGCAAAGGCGTGGCGCATCGTGTGCGGAGTCACGGCGTCGGGTGATACGCCAGCAGCGACAGCGATTTCTTTGATCAGGGTGAAAAACCGGTGCCGCGTTAGGTGGCCTAATTTGCCCCGCGATGGAAACAGGAATTTCGATGGCGGTGTGCCTTTGCGTTTGGCCAGATCTTCGGCTGTGTCGCGTTCTGCCAGCCAATCGACCAGCGCAATACGCGCCGCATCTGAAAGGGGCACCATGCGTTCCTTGCCGCCCTTGCCGCGCACCAAAATCATCTGCGGGTTCCCGCGCGCGGCCGCCACGGGCAAGCTGACCAATTCGGTCACGCGCATGCCTGTGGCATATAGGATTTCCATCAGGCAGGTGTTTCGCGTGGTATCACGCCCTGTGCTACGTGCCGCCGACAGCAGCCTGTCGACATCTTCGACCTGCAAAGTTTTGGGCAGCTTTTTCGCTTTGCCCGGGCCTTTGATCTGAACTGCGGGATTGTCGGTACGCCAGCCTTCTTCGAATGCGAAACGATATAGTTGTTTAATGGCGGACAAACGTCGGGCGCGTGTCGACACAGCCAGACCTTCGGCTTCGCAATCGATCAAATAGCCTTCGATCTGGTCGCGCTGGGCCGTGGCGAAATGCAGTTTGCGATATGCCAGCCAACCGATGAAATCGTTCAGGTCGCGGGCATAGGCCAATTGCGTGTTGGTCGCGGCATCCAATTCGGCGGCCTGAGCTTCAAGAAAACTCTGGACCCAGTGGGGCATTGGACGGTCGGCGGTCACAGCGCTCTCTCTAACAGAATATACTGGAGAGCAGCGCGTCTGGCGGTGTCCTCTAATCCGACGGCGCGCAAAGCGGTCAATGCATCCGTGATTTGGCTGCTGTCACCGTCAATGCCGCGATCAATCAGGTGGATTGCGGATAGCAACGCTTCGCCCAGTTTTTGATCGGACAAAAGGGCCGTGATTTTGTCCGGAATGGCCGCGTTGCCGGTAAAGGCATTGTAGACAACGGTTTCGCGAACCGTTTCGGGCGTTACATCCGACACATCACCGCGTGCCACAGCGATCAGAAACGCGTCGTTGGTCGTTGTTGGGATGTAATCAATCGCGGCCTGTTCATATTTGCCGGATAGCAATGCGATATGAAACGCCGTTTGACCGATGTCACCCGTCAAAGGCAGCGCCATGAGGTCATCTGCAAACAATCGCGCAAATGGGACTTCGATCCGCGCGAATTGCGCTGCGGCCCAAGCGGCGGGCAGGGTGGCTGCGACGGATGTCGGGTCTTTGGCGCGTATCGCTGTGTCGAACCGCTGGAATGCCTCGGCGCGGTCCCAGATACCCCCGGATGCAGCAGGGCGCCGCGCGTTATACAGCGACCGCAGAACATTATCATCCACAGCGCCATAGCGTGCCAGCCGTTCAGCGGCCGCTAATTGATTGCGCCAACTGGCAACGCCGCGCAGATCAGCATGCGCAAAAGCGCGCGGCAATTGCGCGGTGGTCAGCGGTTCGCCAATCGCTTCGAACAGGCGGAATTTCAGCGGGGTGACAGGATCAGGGATAGGCAACGCCGTGGCGCTATCATCCATGTCGGCATCAAGGAACCGCAAAAGCAGGTTCACTTCGTCCGTGTCCAGATCGCCCAAAGCCATGCCCGTGTTCAGGATCAACGCGGCAGTGTCCCAATCCCCGCCGCGCGCGATGCAGAACACACGAACGGCGTAGGTGGCGGATAAATCGGGGGCCTCTTGCAGCATTTTACAGGCTGGGGCTTCGGTGCCGGTCAGCAGCGAAATGTCGAACCAACGGCGGAACAGCGCTGGCTCGACTGGGTCGGCAGCCTCTAGCAGGGCTTGGGCCTGTTCCAACGCGCCGATGTCCAACAGTTTGTCGACGCGCGCCATGAACAGCGCACCATCATTGCCCGCGTCCAGCGGCGGTTTGGCTTCGGCTAGGGTCAGCATGACCAAAAGTTCCTGAACCGCAGGGAGCGATTCCGTCGGCGCGTCCGCCATCAGCGTCGTGAGATCCGATTCGTGGCTGTAAGACCAAAGCGTTTGAGGCAACCCGGTGACCGACGATGGCAACAACCCGACAACATCAGGTGATGCGCTGTCCAATGGGCTAACGGTCACTTCGGCAGCAGCGGCGCCATTGGGTTGGTTCGGGTCTATAATGCCGTTATCCAACGGAATACCGACCTGAATTGGGTTCACAGATTGCGACAACCAATCAATGGCCGACAGGGGCGCATTCGTTTGCGCAGAAGCCTGACCAGCCAATAAAACAAAGGAAATCGCGTACCTAGCAGGGGTCATGGATCATTCGATACTAAAGGTCACTGGCGCTGTCACTGTTTCGGACGGAGCCGCAAAATCAGCAGGGAAAATAATCGGGCCGACATAGGCATATACAACCAATGCGATGCCTGCCAAAACCGCAAGGACGATCAGGATTTTTAGAATTCGCCACAACATTATTTTGCCTTTCTTGCCTCAGACGCCTCATGGGCTTTGCACCCTTGGCTGTCTTTATATATGCCCTTGCTGGCAATATCACGCCATTCGGGACGAAAAATGACAACTCGGCAACCGACAGCCGATATCGAGGCAAGTTCAGATAGCCTACCGAAATTCCAATTAAAGCGCACAGTCGTGCTGGTTGGAATGATGGGTTCGGGCAAAAGCGCCATCGGCAAAGCCTTGGCTGAACGTCTGGACGTGCCGTTTTTGGATTCGGACGCCGAAATCGAACGGGCGGCCAACACAACCATTCCGGAAATCTTTGCCCGCGACGGAGAGGACTTTTTCCGCCGCCGTGAAAGCGAAGTCATCAAACGCCTTTTGTCTGGTCCCGCCTGCGTCCTGTCGACGGGCGGCGGCGCGTTCATGGCCGAACGGAACCGCACGGCGATCACCAACCAAGGCGTATCGCTTTGGTTAAAGGCGTCATTGGATACACTGTGGGAACGGGTGCGTCATAAAAATTCGCGCCCCCTGCTACGGACGGCCAATCCCAAACAGACCCTGTCTGATTTGCTGGACCAACGGACGCCAGTGTATTCTTTGGCAAACCTGACGGTCGAAACGCAGCTGAAAAACAGCATCGACAAAACAACAGATGGCGTGATCCAGGCGCTGCTGACGCGTCCTGACGTGCTAGAGGAAACTACAGAATGAATACCGTTCATGTCGGCCTAGAGGGCCGCGAATACGATGTGGTGATCGGCCCTGATCTATTGCAGTCGGCTGGGACGCGTATCGCGCCTATGTTGCGGGTGCCGCGCGTGGCTATTGTGACGGACGATAACGTATCGGGTATTCATCTGGCGACATTGCAGGCGTCATTGGATGCTGCTGGCATTGCGCATGACGCATTGGTTCTGCCTGCGGGCGAATCCACGAAACGCTGGCCTGAATTGATCCGCACGGTTGAATGGCTGCTGGATCAAAAGGTCGAACGCACGGGGCTGGTCATTGCGCTGGGCGGCGGTGTGATTGGCGATCTGGTCGGCTTTGCCGCTGCGATCCTGCGCCGCGGCGTTCGTTTTGTGCAAATTCCGACATCGTTGTTGGCTCAGGTCGATAGCTCGGTCGGGGGAAAGACGGGGATCAACACGGATCACGGCAAAAATTTGGTGGGATCGTTCCATCAGCCGTCGCTGGTTTTGGCCGATACCTCCGTTTTGTCCACGCTGACCCAGCGCGATTTTCTGGCAGGATATGGCGAGGTCGTGAAATACGGCCTGCTGGGCGATGCCGCGTTTTTCGATTGGTTGGAAACCAACGCAACGCGCATGGCCGCAGGGGATATGGATGCCCGCGTTCATGCCGTGACCCGTTCGGTCCAGATGAAGGCCGAAATCGTGTTGCGCGATGAAACCGAACAGGGGGACCGCGCATTGCTGAACCTAGGCCATACGTTCTGTCACGCGTTGGAAAAGGCGACGGGCTATTCCGACCGTCTGCTGCACGGCGAAGGCGTGGCGATTGGCTGTGCGCTGGCGTTCGAAACATCGGCCCGTTTGGGGCTATGTTCCCAAGAGGACCCAAGCCGCGTGCGCGCCCACCTGCGCGATATGGGGATGAAAACCGATGTCACGGATATTCCGGGCGATCTGCCTGATGCGGATGCGCTGCTGGACCTGATGGGCCAAGACAAAAAGGTGATCGACGGCAAACTGCGGTTCATTCTGGCCCGCGGGATTGGGCAATCCTTTGTGACCTCTGATGTGCCGCGCGACGTGGTGCATGGTGTGTTGGTCGACGCATTGCGCGGCTAAGAGGGCCAAATAGGCAAAAAGAAAGGGCAGCGTTTGCTGCCCTTATTTATTTTAGAACGGGATTTCGTCGTCCATGTTCGAACCGCCGCCCGATGGCGCGCCGCCACCCGATGGGCCGTTGTCATAGCCGCCGCCGTAACCGCCGCCCGATGGGCCGTTATCGTAACCGCCGCCACCGTAGTTGCCACCGCCGCCTTGGCCGCCGCCGTCACCGCGACCGCCCAGCAGGGTCAGGGTGCCGGTATAGGGGCGCAGAACGACTTCGGTGCTGTAACGATCTTGGCCGTTCTGGTCCTGCCATTTGCGGGTTTCCAGCTGGCCTTCGATGTATACGGTGGACCCTTTGCGCAGGTATTGTTCTGCGATGCGGCCGACGGCTTCGTTAAAGATGGCGACCGAATGCCATTCTGTGCGTTCGCGGCGTTCGCCTGTGTTGCGGTCTTTCCAGTTTTCCGATGTCGCAATGCGCAGGTTGACGACTTTGCCGCCGTTGCTAAAGCTGCGGACCTCTGGATCGCGGCCCAAATTGCCGATCAGAATGACTTTGTTCACGGATCCGGCCATGCGGCATCTCCCTCGAATCTGAATGTTATTTGCAGGAGGTTACATCACCCTGCGTTTGGTATTGAAACCCAAATATCGGCTTTCGGGGCGGAATCCAATGCATTGGGGCGGCAAACCTTTGCCTATCCACAGGTATTGTTTGGTGATTTGGCAAAGTTGGATGTAGATTCCGCCCGTTGTAACAAACTGCGGTGCATCACATGCTGAACCTACGAATTTGGACCATCGCATTGGCGGGCCTGTCTATTGGCGCAGCACCTGTTGCTGCCGATACCGTTTCAACGTCGTCCCGCATGGCGTTGTTCCAAAGTCAGCTGAATGTATTGGATGGTCGTGCGTCCGAACAATATTCCAGTTCCACGCGGTTAAACCCCGAACGCGATGCGATCGTAACAACCGCGACGCCGCAATACATCGGTAATTACAACGGACCCTATTTGGCAACGGCCAAACAAATGGCGCGCAGGTACGCCATCCCCGAAGGATTGTTTCTACGTCTGGTCCAGCAAGAAAGTGGTTGGAACGCCTCGGCCCGTAGCCATAAAGGCGCGATCGGTTTGGCGCAGTTGATGCCGGGAACGGCTGCTTTGTTGGGGGTGAACCCGAACAATCCTACAGAAAACCTAGAAGGCGGCGCGCGATATTTGCGTCAGCAGTTTGACCGTTTTGGACGTTGGGATTTGGCGTTGGCTGCCTATAACGCAGGACCAGAGGCGGTAAGCCGCTACAATGGCATTCCGCCGTATCGCGAGACTCAAAATTACGTACGGGTGATCTGGGGCAGTTAAACGGCGTACATCTTGCGGAATGCAGATGGCGTATGTCCCGTTTCAGATTGAAAGCTGCGCGTAAAATAGGCCGCTGATGAAAACCCCAAATCTTGAGCGATGGTTTTTACAGGTGTTTTTGTGCTGCGCAGACGTTCGCGCGCATCAAATAGGATGCGGTCGTGCAATATAGCCAAAGCCGACCGCCCGCAGGTTTGATTACAGCACCGCGTTAGATGTGTTGGCGTCACGCCCAGTTCTGCCGCGAATTCCGCCACGCCTTTGCCCGATGCGAAATCACGTTCCACCAGATCGGTATATGCGGCAACCAATCGCGCCTGAGATGTCCGTGCGCGTGCATGGGATTCGACGGGGGGGTGTTCATCGATCTGGCGTTCGAAAAAGACGGATAGAATACCCAGCATATACAGGGCAGCGCGGTTGTGACCTTCGCGGGTGGAATTCAGTTCGCGTTCCAGTGCATCAAATTGACCAGCGATTTCATTTTGCGCATGGACGTCCCGCAGGCGTAGATGCACGGGCATATCGGGCCAATCGGATTGAACAGCACTGGGGATCGTTAACATATGGCCGAACACCATTGGGCCGACTTCGTATCCGTACATCGTGTGCGGGGGGATGTAGATCAGATTGTTCGGACCATAGCCGCTGGTCAGACCTGCAACCGTGATACGACCCTGACCTTTGGTGAAATAGATCAGGCGAGCCGTCGAATGGCTGCGCATGGCTTCGGTTTGCCAACGGTTCTGTGCGTTCTTTGCCTGAATAGAAGTCAGGGCCAAACGGTTTTGATCTGATGGTACGTCCATAATACGCCTATCGATGTTCGATAAGTGAAAGACGTTAGCCTATTTGCGATTCGAATCAAGTCTCACGACTTAGGGGCGGTGAACGGGCGTCCAGTCGCGCATGCTTTTGCGGAACCACGTGCGCTGACGTTTGGCGTATTGGCGGCTGGCGATGACGGCAGCCTGGGTCGCGTCAGGTAATTCCATGCGCCCCTGTAGATAAGCGATCATTTCAGGTGCGCCGATGGCTTTGGACGACAGGCGGGCAGGGTCCCAGTCATCCAACATGCTGCGCGCTTCGTCCAATGCGCCGGCGTTGATCATTAGATCAAAGCGCTGGGCGATCCGGTTGTTCAGCCAATCCACATCTGTGTGCATGACCAATGGCACAGCGTCCGCGATCGGCAACAAAGGGGGCGGGGTGTCATCCTGCCAATCGGCGATGGAACGTCCCGTGGCGCGCAGCACTTCCCATGCGCGCTGTACGCGCGCGCGATTTTGAATGTCGATGCGTGCGCGCGTTTTGTCGTCCAGATCCTCTAGCAGATGGTCCAGATCAATCTGGTCTGCCTCTTCGCGGATTTCGAGCGGAGTCAGCGGGATGTCGGCCAAACCTTCGGTCAACGCTTTGAAATACAGGCCGGTGCCACCGACTATGATTGGGCGCTGCGCACCCGTCAAATAGGGCGCAACATCGCGCAGCCAGTGACCAGTGGAATAATTGGCATCATAGGGAACATGCCCATATAGCGCATGGTCTGCACGACCCAGATCATGATCGTCTGGACGAGCGGTCAAGATTCGCCAACCATCAAACACCTGTAGCGCGTCCGCATTGACGATGATGCCGCCTTGCGCTTCGGCGATTTGCAAAGCCAGTTCCGATTTACCAGATGCGGTCGGACCTGCGATCAATACAGGGCGGTCATCAGGGATAGCGCTAAAATCGATCACAGTTGTCTTTCTTTCTTTTTGCGTCTTAGGGGAAATTTTCCGGTTTCCCACCATTGCACATTTGCCCCTTTTGGCGCATTTTTGCGGAAATTTACAGACCAATGCGAGGACGCCCCCATGAGCGAGACCAAAGACGTAAAGTTTAACCGGGTCATGCTCAAGATATCAGGCGAGGCGCTGATGGGTGACACCCAATTCGGTCTGAATCCCCCCACCGTTGAACGTATCGCCAAAGAGGTGAAAGCCGTTCACGATATGGGCGTCGAAATTTGCCTTGTGATTGGCGGCGGCAACATTTTCCGCGGCTTGTCCGGTTCCGCCCAAGGGATGGAGCGTACCACTGCCGACTATATGGGCATGCTGGCAACAGTGATGAACGCGCTGGCTATGCAGGGCGCATTGGAATCGCTGGGCGTCTACACCCGCGTGATTTCCGCGATCCCGATGGATCAGGTCTGTGAACCTTACATCCGTCGCCGCGCTGTGCGCCATTTGGAAAAGAAACGCGTTTGTATCTTTGCGGCGGGTACGGGTAACCCGTATTTCACCACCGATACCGCTGCGGCGTTGCGCGCGACCGAAATGCAATGTCAGGCCATTTTCATGGGCAAACAGGTGGATGGCATCTACGACAGCGACCCGAAAACCAACCCAGACGCAAAACGCTATGATGACATTTCCTATGACGAAGTGCTACGCGCGAACCTGAAAGTCGCCGACGCATCCGCGATTGCGCTGTGCCGTGATAACAAAATGCCGCTGATCGTGTTTAACCTGAACGATCCGGGCGGTTTTAAAGGCGTCATGGCTGGCCAAGGCACCTACACCACCGTTCATACCTGACGCGAGCGCTGGGCCTGAAATGGCACAGCTTTGCGCATTCGACCAAACATGAGTTGTGGCGCAGGGCGCCATGGCTTAGACAGTCATCCAAACTTGCAAAAGACGAGACCGACACATGTCCGAAGATTTCGAACTGGATACCGATGACCTGACCCGCCGCATGGACGGCGCAATCACTGCGCTGCGCGCGGAATTTGCATCGCTGCGTACCGGTCGTGGCTCTGCCTCGATGCTGGACCCGATCATGGTTGACGCCTACGGTCAGCCGACCCCGTTGAACCAGGTTGGTACTGTAAACGTGCCTGAACCACGCATGGTGACCGTCAACGTCTGGGACAAAAGCATGGTTGGCAAGGTGGAAAAGGCGATCCGCGAATCCGGTCTGGGCATTAACCCACAGCTAAATGGCACCATCATCATGTTGCCGATCCCTGAACTGAACGAAGAACGCCGCCGCGAGCTGGGCAAAGTTGCTGGCCAATACGCCGAACACGCCCGCGTTGCGATCCGCAACCTGCGCCGCGACGGCATGGATCAGGTGAAAAAGGCTAAGGCGGATGGCCTTTCCGAAGATGACCAGAAATTCTGGGAAGGCGAAGTTCAATCGCTGACCGACCAGTATATTAAAAAGATCGATGATCAGCTTGAATCGAAACAAGCTGAGATCATGCAGGTCTAATTTACCGAGTATGCCATTGGGGGCGTGTATGACTGACAAAAAATCTGACGACGCGCCCTCTGGCCCTAGACATGTGGCCATCATCATGGATGGGAATGGCCGTTGGGCCCAAAAACGCGGTCGCCCGCGTTTGTTTGGCCATCAGGCCGGTGCCCGCCGTGTCCGCGAAATCGTCGAGGCTTGCCCCGAAAACGGCGTGAAATACCTGACGATTTTTGCATTTTCGACGGAAAACTGGAAGCGGACCCAGACCGAAGTTGCCGGTCTGATGACCTTGTTCCGCCGTTACATCCAAAAAGAGGCGCACGATCTGCACAAAGCAGGCGTTCGCGTGCGGTTCATCGGTGATCGGATAAAATTGGACGACAAATTGGTCTGTCTGATGGACGATCTGGAGTTGCTGACCTCTGGCAACGACAAATGTCACCTGACGATCGCCATCAACTATGGTGGCCGTGACGAAGTGACCCGCGCCGCAAAACGCATGGCCTATGAGGTTGAACAGGGTCGTCTGCGCCACGAAGATGTGGATGCGGAAACTCTGTCCAAATTCTTGGACACTCATGTGTTGCCTGACCCCGATCTGGTGATCCGCACCAGCGGCGAGGCGCGCATTTCTAATTTCCTGCTGTGGCAATCCGCCTATTCGGAATACGAATTTGTCGATACGCTGTGGCCCGATTTCACCGCCGAAGAATTCGGCAAGGTGGTCGGCAAATACGGAACACGTGACCGCCGCTATGGCGGAGTGAAAGCATAACGTGCGCGAAAAGATTAAAGACAAATGGCGTGACCTAGGGCCGCGCGTGGTTTCGGGTTTGGCGCTTGCAGCGATTGGCGGCACGGCTTTCGTGCTGGGCGGGTTGGTGTTTTTGCTGTTCATTTCCATCTGCGCAGGACTGATGGTGTGGGAAACATCCCGCATGGCTGCGCCAGAAAAGTTGAGCCAAAACAAAATCTTGGGCGTCATAGCTGGCGTGGCTGTATTTGGCGCGATCGTGTTGCCAATGTCCGCCGAAGGTTTGGTTTTCATTGCCGTTGCAATTGCGGTTTATGTTAACGCAACGCGCGACCGTCTGTGGCTGTCGCTATACGCGCTGTTGGTGATGGTCGCTTGGGGAACGATGTGGTTCCTGCGCGAAGTTTCCTTTCCTTATTCTGTTTGGCTGATTTGCGTCGTCGTCGCGTCTGACGTTCTGGGCTATTTCGCTGGCCGCACGTTGGGCGGGCCAAAATTCTGGCCTGCGATCAGCCCTAAAAAGACTTGGAGCGGCACAGTCGCAGGTTGGATCGGTGCGGCCGCTATCGGGTTTTGGTTTGCCAAAGGCGGCGTGGATAACGCGCTGGCGTTGGCGATCACGTCGGTGTTCATGGCCTTTGCTGGCCAGATGGGCGACATCGTGGAAAGCGCGCTGAAACGTCGGGCAGGGGTGAAAGACAGCTCTAACCTGATCCCCGGTCACGGTGGCCTTTTGGATCGCTTTGATGCGTTGATGTTTGCGGCTATCATCATGGGCGGATTTTTGGCGGCCGTTGCGCCGTTCGTATCGGCCAAAGGGCACTGATGAAACGGATTTCGATTTTCGGCGCGACTGGCAGTATCGGCCAAAGCACGATTGACCTGATTAAACGCGATCAGGCGAATTACGACGTTGTCGCGTTAACAGGTGGTCGCAATATCGCGCAGCTTGCCGACGATGCTAAACGCCTGAACGCTGAAATTGCGGTTACCTGCTATGACGACGAACTGCCTGCTTTGCGTGATGCGTTGGCGGGCACTGGGATCGAATGCGCCGCCGGAACGCAGGCTGTTATCGACGCCGCACATCGCCCTGTTGATTGGGTTATGTCATCGATTGTTGGCGCGGCTGGCCTGACGCCTGGTTTGGTCGCATTGCAACAGGGCGCCACCTTGGCCTTGGCAAACAAGGAATCGCTGGTCACTGCGGGGCCATTGCTGATGCAAACAGCGCGCGATCATGGGGCCACAATCCTACCTGTGGACAGCGAACATTCGGCCGTTTTTCAGGGCCTTGTAGGCGAAGATCAGGCCGCTGTAGAACGTGTTATCATCACTGCATCTGGCGGTGCTTTCCGCGATTGGCCGATGGCCGATTTGGCCTTGGCCACGGTCGAACAGGCCAGCGCACACCCGAATTGGGATATGGGCCAACGGATCACTATCGATAGCGCGTCGATGTTTAACAAAGCATTAGAGGTGATTGAGGCGAAAGAATTCTTTGGCTTTAACCCGTCGCAGATCGAAGTCGTCATCCACCCCGAAAGCCTGATCCACGCGATGGTTGGTTTTCACGATGGCGCGTTGATGGCCCATGTCGGCGCACCCGATATGCGGCACGCTATTGGCTATGCGCTGCATTGGCCCGACCGCAAACATTTGCCGGTTGAACGACTGGATTTCAGCAAAATCAGCCAGATGACGTTTCGTGCGCCTGACGCTGACCGTTATCCCGCGCTGCCGCTTGCGTGGCGGGTGATGGAAACGGGCGGTTTGGCGGGGGCCGTGTTTAACGCGGCCAAAGAACGCGCGCTGGACGGGTTTATCGATCGCCAAATCGGGTTTTTGGATATGGCGCGGGTGGTTGAAAAAACGCTGGATCGTGTCGACATTGACCGCGATGGACGCAATGCGCCCGCAGACCTAGATACCATCATGGCCGCCGATGCAGAGGCGCGCGCCAAAGCGACAGAACTAATAAAGGCAGTTGTCTAAGATGTCAGAATTTTTGCCCTTTTTCGGCAGTGCAGGTTTCACCATTCTGGCTTTTGTGGTCGCTTTGTCGATCATCGTCGCGATCCATGAATATGGTCACTATATCGTCGGCCGCTGGTGCGGTATCGGCGCCGAGGTGTTTTCGCTGGGCTTTGGTCCTGTCCTGATTTCGCGCACCGACAAACGCGGCACCCGTTGGCAGATCGCGGCCATTCCACTGGGCGGCTATGTGAAATTTCTGGGCGATGCGAATGCGGCATCGGTCGGCGGCACAGATGGCGGTCGCAACACCATGCTGGGGGCACCCGTTTGGGCACGCGCGGCAACGGTAGCGGCGGGTCCGTTTTTCAATTTCATCCTGACCTTGGTTGTTTTCACGGGGCTGGGCCTGTGGGCGGGCAAAGCGACCGATCCTTTGACATTGCGTAGCGTGCCTGACTTGCCGCCATCCTATGTGCAGGAACTGGAAATTGGCGATCAGATCATCGCGGTCGAAGATATCGATGCACGGTCGGTGGCTCAGTTCGCGGCGGCCTTGGATCAATTGCCGATCCAGCAGTCGCTGACCTATACCGTTGTGCGCGGCGACGTGGAAATGCAGGTGCAGGGCCCGTATCCGAACACGACTGCGGTTCTGTCCGTCACCCATGACAGCGCGGCTGCCCGCGCTGGCGTGCAAGAGGGCGACGTGATCACCGCGATCGACGGCGTCAACGTCTATGCGTTTCCACAGATGGTGGAAATCGTGTCCGGTTCAAATGGGGCAGAGCTGGTCTTTGATATCTGGCGCAATGGCGACATGATCCAAATGCAGATCACGCCGCGCCGCACCGATTTGCCGACTGCGGATGGTGGGTTCGAAACCCGTTGGTTAATCGGCGTGTCGGGCGGGATTTTCTTTGACCCAGAAACCGTGACGCCTTCGATATTCGAAGCTGTCAGCGACGCCTTTGCTCAGCTATGGTATGTTCTGGAAACGTCGGTTTCGGCGCTCTACCACATGATTGCGGGTCAGATTTCCACCTGTAACCTGTCCAGCCCTGTGGGCATCGCGCAGGCGTCGGGTGCGATGGCTGCGGCGGGTTTGACCGATTTCATCAGCTTTATCGGGTTCTTGTCGGCGGCGGTTGGTCTGTTGAACCTGTTCCCGATCCCTGTGTTGGACGGGGGGCATCTGGTGTTCCACGCGTACGAAGCGATTACAGGACGCAAACCCAGCGACGGCGCGATGCGCATTTTGATTGCGGTTGGTCTGTCGCTGATCCTGACCATGACGCTGTTCGGCCTGATGAACGATCTGTTCCTTTGCCCCTGACATTCCGCGATCCTGCCCAGATGTTGCCACAATTGCGCGGCACATCTGGTCGCAGATTAGGGAGAGCATCATGCAAACGATTTCTGCTGGATATCAAAGTCTGTCTTTGCTGATCAATTTGAACTGGGACCGCATCATGTATGTGGCGGCTATTGGTGCGGCACTATGGCTTGGGTCGGTTGTTACGCAAATCATTCTGTAACCGGTTTTTCGCGACAACTATCGGCAAACCGACGCGCGCACCCTAAATGGGTGCGTTCTTGTTTTTGACAACGCGCATTATTGTGTTTAGGCAAGTTCCCAATGGGGACGTCTGAATTGGTTGGATTAATGCGCCTGAATACTTTGTTTGACAAAATGCCTTCGGGCAAAGCGATTTTGAAAATGACTGCAGTGGCAGGGATCGCCGCGCTGACAGTTCAGCCGCTGCCGACTTTGGCGCAAAACTTTGCTTTCAACTCTGTTTCGATCGAAGGGAACGCCCGGATCGAAGACGAAACGATCCTAAGCTATTTGGGCGTGGCCCAGGGCGAAGCGGTAACTGCCGCCCAGTTGAATGACGCGGGCCAACGCATCCGCGCCACGGGGTTGTTCGAAAACGTCGAGATCATCCCGCAAGGCAACCAATTGGTGATCCGCGTCACCGAATTCCCAACCGTTTACCGCATCAATTTCGAAGGCAATTCGCGTCTGAAAGACGATCAGCTGTTTTCGACCATCCGGTCCACCGAACGCCGTATCTACAGCCCGACCGATGTGGAACAGGACGTGGCTGATATCACTGCGGCCTATGCTGCGTCGGGCCGTATCAATGCTGTCGTCACGCCGCGTATCATTCGTCTGCCCGATAATCGCGTGAACCTGGTTTTTGAAATTTCGGAAAATGGCGTGACCGAAATTGAACGTATCGGTTTTGCGGGCAACCGCACCTTTTCCGATCGTCGTTTGCGCAACGTTCTGACCACCAAACAGGCAGGCGCGCTGCGTACTTTTATTGGGCGCGACACCTATTCGCCGGAACGTCTGGAATTCGATAAACAGGTTCTGACAGATTTCTATCAATCGCGCGGTTTCCCTGATTTTGTCGTGCAGGATGTGTCGGTTCAGTTGACCAGCGAACGTGACGCATTTGTCGTCACCTATAACGTCGAAGAAGGTCAGCGATATTCCATCGGTGGTGTGTCGGTCACATCAGAATTGAACGATGCCGTTGATCTGGCAGCATTCAACGATGTTATTCGCACCCGCAATGGCGACACCTATTCGCCCGTCAGCATTGAAAACGACATTGCCCGACTAGAGGATCTGGCAACCCGTCTGGGGATGCAATTTGTTCAGGTTGACCCGCGTATCGTCCGCAATGAGGCGACACAAACGCTCGAGCTGACCTTTGCGCTGGTGCGCGGCGAACGTATTTTTGTCGAACGTATCGATATCGAAGGCAACAACACCACGCTGGACCGCGTCGTGCGTCAGCAATTCCGCGTTGTCGAAGGTGACCCATTCAACCCGCGCGCAATCCGTCAGGCCGCTGAACGCATCCGTTCGCTGGGGTTCTTTGCGAATGCTGCTGTGAACACGCGCCAAGGTTCGGCGCCGGATCAGGTGGTTGTGGATGTTGACGTCGTAGAGGCGCCAACCGGATCGCTGTCATTTGGTGCAAACTACAACACGGATGATGGTTTTGGTTTGCTGGCCTCTTTCCGCCAGTCGAATTTCTTGGGTCGTGGCCAGTCGCTGAACCTGTCGTTCTCGACCGCTGAAAGTAACAGATATTTCCAACTTAGCTTTGCCGAACCATACCTGCTGGGTCGAAACCTGCGGTTTGGTCTGGATACAAACTATGTGATCACCGACAACGAAGGTGCGGATTACGATACCGAAAGCTTTACGCTCAAGCCGTCTTTGGGATTTGCCGTCAGTGAACGCGGCAATCTGCAGGCTTATGTGCAAACGCGTTACAGCGACATCACCAATGCGGTAGACGGCGAAGTCGCGCCCGAAACCTTTGCTGATAGCGAAGAGGATGGTCGCTGGACGCAATCGGTGGGCTACACCTATTCGTGGGACAGCCGCCGCGACGGCCTAGAAGAAGAATCCGGCTATAAACTGCGGTTCGGTCAGGAATTTGGCTTTGGCGACACCCAGTTCATCAAAACAACCGCAAGCGCGGGTGCGACCACCACTGTTTTGAACGATGCGCTGACGCTGACAGCCACGGTCGAAGGTGGCTATCTGCACTACAACAAAGGCGACAGTTCGATTGTCGACCGGTTCTTCTTGCGTGGTAGCCAGATGCGCGGCTTTAGCCTGTATGGTATGGGCCCGCGTTACTACGACGACGCTAACGGCGTGAACGATTCACTGGGCGGCAACGCCTATGCCGTCGCCCGCCTAGAGGCCGAATTCCCACTGGGTCTGCCAGAAGAATACGGAATTTCGGGTGGTGCGTTTGTCGATTACGGATCGCTATGGGATCCGGGTTTCGATTGTTCGGGTGCCAATTATTATTACTGCGATTTCACACCGCGTACGATTGCGGGTGTATCGATCTTTTGGGACACACCAATCGGCCCGCTGCGTTTCAACTTTACCGAAGCTTTGGACGTTCAGGAATTTGACGAAACCAAAGGCTTTGATGTGACGATTTCGACCAGCTTCTGATGCGGGGCTTGCGTGCATTGATTTTGGGTGCATGCCTTGCCATTGGGGCAGGGCATGTATCTGCACAAACCCAACCTGTGCAGTTGCCTTCTTCGGTGCTGATCATCGATACGGAACAGGTGTTTTCGGGCACGATATATGGTCAACGCATCATCGCCGAAGTGCAGGTCAAAACCGAAGCCCAGAACGAAGAAAACCGTCAGATCGCCAACGCGTTGATCGAAGAAGAACAAAGCATTGCCGCCCGGCGCGCGACAATGACCCCCGATGCGTTCCGCGCAGAGGCGGATGCCTTTGATGAAAAGGTCGTTGCGATCCGTCAGGCGCAAGACCAAAAAGAAGCGGAAATTCAGGCAGAGCTAGACGCCTTGCGCCGCGCCTTTGACGATGATGTGCGTCCGATACTGGGGCAGATCATGCGCGAACGAGGTGCGACCGTGATGATGGGCCGCCGTGACGTGATCCTGTATTTCGGGGCAATTGATATTACCGATATCGCCATTGCGACAGTTGATGCGCAATTAGGTGACGGAACTGAAACTTCTGGTGAATGACCCTATCTTGCCCGCTGGGCATTGAATTGTTAGTCACCACCCAAGGCCGCATTAAAGGACTATAGAATGACCGAAGCTGTAACCATTGCCGACATTGATCTGATCCAGCGTATTATCCCACATCGCTATCCGTTCTTGTTGGTGGACAAAGTCGTCGACATCAACGGCACACAGTCCGGCAAAGGCATCAAAAACGTCACCATGAACGAACCGCATTTCACGGGCCATTTCCCTGGCAACCCTGTGATGCCCGGCGTTCTGATCGTCGAGGCAATGGCCCAAACCGCGGGCGTTATGGTTGGCGTTGGCATGGGCATGGCGGACAAAAACCTGCAGGTGTATTTCATGGCGATCGACGGCGTGAAATTCCGCCGCATGGTCAAACCGGGTGACGTGCTGGAAATGCAGGTTGAAACCACCCGCGGCAAACCAGGCGCAAAGGTCTGGAAATTCAAAGGCGTTGCAACTGTTGATGGCGAAATGGCAGCCGAAGCTGAATTCACCGCCATGATGGACATGAGCAAATCCGAATGACCGCAAACATTCACGCCAGTGCCGTTATCGAAGACGGCGCAGTCATCGGACCCGACTGCGTCATCGGGCCTTTTTGTATTGTCGGGCCAGAGGTGAAACTGGGCCGTGGGGTTGTGTTGAAATCCCACGTTGTCGTCACGGGCGATACGACGATCGGTGACGAAACGACGATTTTTTCTTTTGCTGTGATTGGTGAAATTCCGCAGGATTTGAAATTCGGCGGCGAAAAAACGTCTTTGGTGATCGGCAAACGCAACCGCATCCGCGAACATGTGACCGTGAATACGGGCACTGCGGGTGGCGGCGGCGTGACCAAGATTGGCGATGATTGTTTGCTGATGGCAGGTTGCCACGTGGCCCATGATGCGCATCTGGGCGACCGCGTGATTATCGTGAACAGCACCGCTGTTGCGGGCCATGTCATCATCGAAGACGACGTGATTGTGGGCGGCCTATGCGGCATCCACCAATTCGTTCGCATCGGTCGCGGTGCGATCATTGGTGCGCTGACGATGGTGACCAACGACGTGATCCCCTATGCCTTGGTGCAAGGCGCGCGTGGCAAATTGGATGGCCTGAATTTGGTCGGTCTGAAACGGCGCGGCGTGGATCGGGCCGATATCACTGCGATGCGCGCGGCGTTTCAAACGCTCAAAGACGGAGAAGGCGCCTTTCTGGATCGCGCACGCCGCCTAAGCGAAGAAACCGAAAGCGCCTATGTCCGCGAAATGGTCGAATTCATTTTGGGCGACAGCGACCGCAGTTTCCTGACGCCGTCCTGATGATTGCTCTGATTGCAGGCACTGGTGATTTGCCCAAAGCATTGGTCGCGGAGCTACCCGCCCGCGACCTGATCGTCTGCGAATTGTTAGGGTTTACGCCTGATTTACCAGACGACCTGCCGCGTTTGCAGTTTCGGTTGGAAACCTTGGGGACTTTGATCCAAACGCTGCGGGACAAAGGCGTCGAACGCGTCTGCATGGCGGGCACAATCCGCCGCCCCAACGTCGATCCGGCCCTGATTGATGACCTGACCAAACCTTTGGTGCCTGCGATCATGGCTGCCTTGTCAAAGGGCGATGATGGCGCATTAAGGATCGTGTTTGAACTGTTTGAAAATGCAGGGATATCGGTGGTTGCTGCGCATGAAATTGCGCCCGGTTTGATCCCGCCTCATGGCGTTTTGACGCGTCATGGCCCAACCGATCAGCATGTTGCGGATGCTGAAATTGGCGATCAAATCATCGTTGAAATGGGCCGTAAAGACAGCGGTCAGGCCTGTATCATTCGGGGCCGTCAGTTGATCGTCGAAGAGAGCGTTGACGGAACCGATGCTATGATCGAAACGGTCTGCGCCGATCCATCATCCGAACCCGAAGGCGCGTTTGAATGGTTTGTGGGCGGCGTTTTGGATTACATCAAAGGCAAAGGTGACGCGCATCTACCCGCCGAAAACGGCATCCTGTTCAAAGCGCCAAAACCTGATCAAGACCGCCGCGCGGACTTACCTGTCATCGGCCCCAAAACCGCCATGCGCGCAGCCGAGGCTGGGCTGGCCGGTATCGTGATCGAAGCGGACGGCGTGATGGTATTAGATCTGCCATCCGTGCGCGGCATTCTGGATGCTCAGGGCATGTTTCTATGGGTAAGGCCCCGCACATGAAAATCTTTGTTCTAGCTGGCGAACCTTCGGGCGATCGTTTGGGCGGCGCGTTGATGGCTGGTTTGCGCGAATTGCGGCCTGACGTTGAATTCATCGGGGTGGGCGGCCCAATTATGCAGGCGCACGGATTGGACAGCCTATTCCCGATGGAAGAGCTGTCCATCATGGGGCTGGCTGAAATCCTGCCTAAATATTTCCACCTGAAACGGCGTATCGGACAGACCGCGGGTTTCATTGCGGCGGAAAAACCTGATGTGGTGATCACCATTGATGCGCCAGATTTTTCGTTGCGTGTCGCGAAATTGGTCAAAGATCTGACCAATATCCGTACCGTCCACTATGTTGCGCCCTCTGTCTGGGCTTGGCGTCCGAAACGTGCGGAACGCATGGCGCATATGATCGATCATGTGCTGGCCCTGCTGCCGTTTGAACCACCGTTGATGACCGCGCATGGGATGGACTGCGATTTTGTGGGGCATCCCGTTGTTGGCGAACGTCAGGCCACGGCCCAAGAGGCGACAGCGTTTCGTGCGGCCTATGGCATTGGCGATGCGCCCCTGATCCTGGCCCTACCTGGATCGCGCAAAGGCGAAGTGAACCGCCTGTCAGATCGGTTTGGCGCGGCGCTGGCTGGGGTTTTGCAGGCGCGACCAGATGCGCGTGTGGTCGTGCCCTGTGCAGCGTCAGTGGTGGATTTGGTCAAAGAAAAAGCCGCCGAATGGTCGTTTGACCCGATCTTGATCGATCCTGCGACAGCCGGCCCTATGGATAAACTGGCGGCGTTTCGTGCGGCGGATGTGGCCTTGGCTGCCTCTGGCACGGTGTCGCTTGAATTGGCGGCGGCGCAGACACCAATGGTCATTGCCTATGATTTCACATGGATCACATGGCAGATTATGAAACGGATGGCGCTGATTGACACGGTGACTTTGGTCAATCTGGTGTCGGACACGCAGGTAGTGCCCGAATTCTTGGGCCCCGACTGTTTGCCCGAAAAAATGACGCCAGCGATTTTGGACGTGTTGGAACATCCCGAACGCCAGTTGGACGCGCTGAACCTGACAATGGACCGTTTGGGCAAGGGCGGCGAGGCTCCGGGCCTGCGGGCCGCCCGTGCAGTTCTGGATCGGCTTTAGATCATCGGTTTCGACAGTTCGACCAATTCGCCATCCCGAACGGCGGTGTAAAAACACGACCGGCGGTTGGTGTGGCACGCTGGGCCGACCTGTCGGACTTTGACTAGAATGCAGTCGGAATCGCAGTCAAAGGTGAATTCGACCAATTCCTGCGTGTGGCCCGATGTTTCGCCTTTGACCCAGAACGATTGGCGCGAACGGGACCAATAGGTGACCTTGCCGCTATCCAGCGTGCGCTGAACTGCGTCCGCGTTCATCCAAGCCATCATCAGAACGTCGCCCGTAACGGCGTCTTGGGCGATGGCGGGGATCAAACCACGATCGTCGTATTTTAATTGGGTGGGATCAAATTTCATTGTTTTGGCCTGTTGTCAGAAACGCTCGCGGCCTATGTATGACAGAACGCCGCCGAAAGGAACGCCAAGTGTCTGACTCTACCGATCTGGTTAAACTATATTCCAACCGCATTTTGGCGCTGACTGCCGATATGCCGCTGACGGATCGTTTGGAAAATCCGGATGCGACCGTAAAAAAACGTGCGCCTTTGTGCGGGTCTACGGTGACTGTGGACATAAAAATGCACGATGGCATTATAACAAATTACGGACAGGACGTTAAAGCATGTGCATTGGGTCAAGCGTCAGCTGCAATCATGGGTGGGACCGTGATTGGTCGCAGTGGACAGGAAATCGCCAAAGCGCGGGATGAGCTCCGTGCGATGTTAAAAGACGAAGGGCCGGCGCCAGCGCCACCCTTTGACGGGTTAGAGGTGTTGATCCCCGCCCGTGAATACAAAAATCGCCATGCGTCGATCATGTTGGTGTTCGATGCCGTGGCAGAGGCAATAGCCGAGGCTAGCGCCTAGAGGAACGGTTGGTCGTCTGTAGGTATCACCCCTGCGTTTGCAGGCGAGGAGGACGTATGACGATCGTGACCAAAACCCCGTGGACTGACGGGAAACCTGCTGACGCTGCAGAGGCGCCGCCTGTGCTGAACGAAATTACGACAATTAGCACGAAAATGGCGTCTGATATCGTCGATGTCGCTGGTTTTTTGGATGTCGTCGGTGAGCAGGCCGAAAAACAATCCGCTGAAATGTCGGGGCTGCGGCAGCGTGTTGACGACATTGTCGATGCAAATCGCGCAGTGCAGGATTCGATCGCGATTGTGACCGAAGCGTCTGAAAACAATCTGACAGCGCTGAATGACAGCATCGAAGTTTTCAATTCCAGCAGCGAATCCAGCAAACAAATGGCGTCTTGGGTTCAATCGGTTGAAAACCGAATTGGTGCGGTCGTTGAAACGCTGAAAAATGTCGAACGCCTGAACGAAGAGATTTCGTCGATCGCGCGTCAGGTCAACATTCTGGCCATCAATGCAAAGATTGAAGCGGTCCGCGCAGGCACGCATGGACGCGGGTTTGCCGTGGTGGCCGAGGCAATCAATGATTTGTCGCGAAACACCAGTGACGCTGCAGAGGCCGTCAGCGAAGGTGTCGAAAGCCTAGCCAAGAATTTTACGGACCTGCGCCAAGAGGCTGCCGGTATCCAAGGCGTCGCCGCCAAGGTCATCGATGAAGTCAGCCAGACGAACGACAAAATGTCCGACATGGCGGATCAACTGCAGTCGACCGTTTCAACAACCGTGTCTATGCGTCAGCAGGCAGATCGCATTTCAAACGCCGTCGAAAGCTTTGGGCCTGTGTTTGATACGATCACAGGCTATGCCGAAGAAACGGGTAGCGGCGTTTTGAAATCGCGCGACCGTATCCATGCGTTGGTTGATGATAGTGAAACCGTGGTCAGGCAAAGCATTCTGGGTGGCGGCGCATCCGAAGACAAACAATTCATCGATTATGTGACCGAAACAGCCGCCGCGATTGGCCGCGAATTTGAACAGGCCGTAAAACACGGACAAATTTCCGAAGTCGAACTGTTCGATTATACCTACACGCCCATTCCCAACACTAATCCGCAGCAGGTATTGGCGCGCTTTACCCGATTTACCGATAGCGTCTTGCCGCGTCTGCAGGAACCTGCGCTGCAACTGGATCCGCGTGTCGTGTTTTGCGCGGCCGTGGATGTGAACGGGTATCTGCCCACCCACAACATGAAATTTTCGCACCCGCAGGGCGCGGACCCAGTGTGGAACATGGCCAATAGCCGCAACAGACGCGTGTTTGATGACCGTGTTGGGCTAAAAGCGGGGCAAAGCACGGAACCGTTCCTGATGCAGGTGTATCGCCGTGATATGGGCGGCGGCAATTTCGTGATGATGAAAGATTTGTCCGCACCAATCCGCATCAACGGCCGCCATTGGGGTGGTCTGCGTTTGGCCTATAAAATCTAAAAGAAACCGCCGCGCATCCGGGACAGGATGGCGGCGGGAAAAGACGCGATTTATGTGGGACCCACTGGGGAAAACGGGAATAGGCAGGGATCCGTTTTCTGTCAGGCAGTAACAGGGGCGGCGTCATAGTTGGGACAGGTGACGCTGCTAATCCCCAATGGCACAAATCACGAGGGCAAGGGTTACAGGATCGCGGGCAGGGATAAGCTCACATAGAAAATCACAACGATCGACGCTGCGCCAACTAGGTCCGACAGGACAGAGGCAGGGGATCGTGTCAGCACTGCTTTGATGTCTTTCGCCATGATGTGTTCCAGCTCTTGTTAACCTTCGTTGCTAATTTGTTCTCATACACCGCTGAGTCGTTCAAGAACTTTTTAAGAACATTTGTGAACATTTTGGAACGTTTTGGGTTAACCCACTGAAATCAAACGAATTGCTTTGTCCTGTTCCATTAACCAAAGTAAATGCCGCGCGGCTTTCCCACGGGCAGAGGTTAGCGTTGGATCGTCGTTTAATAGTTTCCGAGCGTCAGATTGCGCCGTTTGCATAAGCCCCGTTTGCCGTTCCAGATCGGCGATTCTGAAACGCGGTAGGCCGGATTGTGCGGTGCCGATCATGTCGCCGGCGCCGCGCATGGCCAGATCTTCTTCGGAAATGCGGAACCCGTCTTCGGTTTCGCGCAGGATTTCCAAACGCCGTTTGCCGCCTTCGGTCAGGGGTGGTTGGTACATCAACAAACACGTCGACGCCGCCGATCCGCGACCAACGCGGCCCCGTAGCTGGTGCAATTGTGCCAGCCCGAAATGTTCGGCCCGTTCGATCACCATGATCGATGCATTGGGCACGTTGACGCCCACTTCGATAACTGTGGTCGCGACCAAAACCGCTGTGTCGCCCGCCACAAATTTCGCCATAGCAGCGTCTTTGTCCGCTGGCGGCATTTGTCCGTGGACCAATCCGACCTTGTCATCCCCCAAGGCCGCACGCAGGCGTTTAAACCGTTCCTCCGCGGCGGTCATGTCGCTGACTTCGCTTTCTTCGACCAACGGGCAGACCCAATAGGCCTGACGGCCCTCTGCCACCGCAGCGCGCAGCCGCGCAACGACGTCGTCCATGCGTTCGGTACTGATTAACGCGGTTTTGACGGGCGTCCGGCCTGGCGGTTTTTCGTCCAGAACCGACACATCCATATCGCCGTATTGCGCCAAGGCCAGACTGCGCGGGATAGGCGTTGCGGTCATGACTAAAACATCCACGGCACGGCCTTTGGCCCCCAGTTCCATACGTTGCGCGACACCGAAACGATGCTGTTCGTCGATGATCGCCAAACGCAGGTCATGAAATTCGACATCTTTTTGGAACACGGCATGGGTTCCGACCAAAATCTGAATGTCGCCAGACGCCAGCGCCGCCAGTTTGTCCCGCCGCGCTGCGGATTTATCGCGTCCGGTCAATAGCTCTAGCCGGACGCCAGCCGCCGCGACCAGTGGTTGCAGCCCTTCCAAATGCTGGCGCGCCAATATTTCGGTCGGCGCCATCATCACGCCTTGGCCACCGGATTCGACCGCGTTAAGCAAAGCCATCAACGCGACCAACGTTTTGCCTGCGCCCACATCGCCCTGCAAAAGACGGTTCATCCGATGATCGCCCGCCATATCAGCCGCGATTTCGGCAATGGCGCGTGTTTGGGCATTGGTCGGCGCATAGGGTAGGGATGCCAGCACCTTTTGTTGCAGCGTCCCATTACCTTTGTTCGCGACTCCTTTGGATTTTCGGACCTGAGCCCGCGCCAAAGCCAGTGTAATTTGGTGCGCTAGAAATTCGTCATAGGCCAACCTTTGGCGCGCAGGATCAAAGGGCGACAAATCGGTTGTCGACTGAGGGTTGTGCGCGGCAGTCACGGCGTCTTTCCAACTGGGCCAGGATTCTTTCGCGATTTGGCTGGGATCAATCCATTCATCCAGATCCGCGGCTAGCCCCATGGCCGAACGGGTAGACCGCCACATCACCTTTTGCGTGACGCCCGATGTCAGGGGGTACACGGGTTCAAAGGCGGGGATATCTTCGCCTTCTTCGATGGGCAGAATGTGATCGGGGTGCACCATTTGACCGACCCCATCGAACAATTCGATTTTCCCCGAAACAACGCGCCGCGCGCCGATCGGCAGAACCTTGTTTAGATAGTCGCCCCGCGCGTGGAAAAACACGAGCTGGAACGTGGTCTGATTATCCTGAACCGTGACGCGATAGGGGCGTCCGCGCTGGCGGTTGGGGGTGTGTCCGATGACCTCAACCTCGACCGTGACAACGGCGGGCGCCACAACATCCAGTATCGAACCGCGACGACGGCGATCGACGCCCGAATGGGGCAGCGTAAACAGAACGTCTCGCGGTTTTTCGATGCCAATATGTTCTAAATTCGCAGCCGTTTTGGGCCCGACACCGTCTAGGCTGGTCAGGTCGCCAAATAACGGCCACAGAATTTCAGGGCGGCCGCTCATGCGTCCCCGATCAGCGCGATCCAGCCATCTTCGTCGATGGTTTCAATGCCCAAATCGGCGGCCTTTTTCGCTTTCGACCCTGCACCTGGTCCTGCAACCAAAAGGTCGGTTTTCGCGCTGACCGAACCGGCAACTTTCGCCCCCAAAGCTTCGGCGCGGGCTTTTGCCTCGGCGCGGGTCATTTTTTCCAACGTGCCGGTAAAGACGACGGTTTTGCCCACCACGGGGCTATCGTTCGATTGTGTTTTTGGCGATTGGATATCCAATTCGGCCACCAACCTATCAATCGCTGCGCGTTCTTCGGTTTGGGTTAGCGCGGTGATCAACGACGCAGCTAGGACAGCGCCTATGCCATCAATGGCGGTAAATTCGTTCCACGCCGCCATGGCAGATGGGTCTACCTCGGACCAAGCGCGGTCACGCGTTTTTTTGATCTCTGCGCGACGTCCTTCGGCCATGGCGTTGGCACGTTCCTTGGCTTCGGCAGCGTCAGCGGCTAGATGCGCGTCCGCGGCAACAGCGGCCTTGTCGGCAGTGTCCACAAGCGCGGGCCAGTTGGTGAAATGACGCGCCAGATCTTTGCCTGCAACTTCGCCCAGATGGCGAATGCCCAAAGCAAACAGAAATCGGCCAAAGTCTATTTTGCGTTTATCATCAATGGCATCGAATAGTTTGTTCGCGCTTTTTTCGCCAAAGCCGTCACGATTTTTCAACCGCGCCAGATTTTTGGCGTCACGCGCGCGTAGCGTGAAAATATCGGCGGGTTCACGAATGGGCAGCGTGGGGTCATCGTAGAACATTTCAATCTGCTTGGTTCCCAGACCTTCGATATCAAACGCCCCGCGAGAGACAAAATGTTTGAGTTTCTCAACGGCCTGCGCGGGGCATGCGAGCCCGCCTGTACAGCGCCGCACACTGTCGCCTTCTTCGCGGATCGCTTCGGATCCACATTCGGGGCAAACATGCGGAAATTCATAAGGTTGCGCGGTGTCGTTCCGTTTGGTCAAATCTACGTCGGCAACTTTGGGGATCACGTCGCCGGCGCGGTAAACCTGTACCCAGTCGCCAACACGGATGTCTTTGCCATCGCGGATGGGGTTTCCGTTGCTATCGCGGCCAGCAATGTAATCTTCGTTATGCAAAGTCGCGTTGGACACAACAACGCCGCCAACGGTCACGGGCGTCAATCGCGCAACTGGCGACAACGCACCGGTGCGGCCGACCTGAATTTCGATATCGTCTAGGCGTGTCCATGCCAGCTCGGCTGGGAATTTGTGTGCAATCGCCCAACGAGGAGTGGTGGAACGGAACCCCAATCTGCGTTGCAGCGCCAGATCATTCACTTTGTAAACGACGCCGTCGATATCATAGCCCAAATCAGCGCGTAGATTTTCGATCATATGGTAATGATCGATCAGATCATGGGTGGTTTCGCACAATTTGGTCAGGGGATTGACCTGAAACCCCAAATCTTTGAACCGTTGGATCGCATTCCATTGCGTATCTGCAATGTCGCCCGATACCTCGCCCCAGGCATAAGCGAAAAATTTCAGCGGGCGCGATCGCGTTATTTCCGCGTCCAACTGGCGCAGGCTGCCCGCAGCAGCATTGCGTGGATTGGCAAAGGTTTTGCCGCCGCGTTCGGCTTGCCGTTCGTTCAGCGCGGCAAAATCAGCGTGGCTCATGTACACTTCGCCGCGGATTTCGATCACTTCGGGTGCGCCAGTGATCTGATGCGGAATATCGGCGATGGTTTTGGCGTTTTCTGTGACGTTTTCGCCAACTTCGCCATCGCCGCGTGTTGCGGCCTGCACCAAAGTTCCGTTTTCATACCGCAGTGACAAGGAAAGGCCGTCGATTTTCGGTTCGGCCGTGAATGAAATCGGGTCGTTAGAGCCAAGGTATTTGCGTACTTGATCTGCAAAATCGGTCACGTCGCTGTCGTCGAACGCATTTGATAGCGACAACATACGAACTGCGTGAGTGATTTTGCCAAACCCATCCGCAACAGCGCCGCCCACTTGTTCGCTGGGACTATCTGCGCGTTTCAGGTCAGGAAAACGGGTTTCAATCTCTAGGTTGCGGCGTTTTAAAGCGTCGTAGGCGCTGTCAGAAATGTCTGGAGCGTCGTTGGTGTGATACGCTGTGTTCGCGTCCGAAATCGCGGCTGCGAGCCGTTCTAGTTCGGCCTTTGCCTGTTCGATTGTTAAATCATGAACCGATACATCTGCAAAATTGGCGTTCGTCACAGCGTCCCCCATGGTCGTCATGGCCCACTTTGGACCTGCCCTTGTTCTAGGGGGGCATAGGGCGATCGTCCATAGTGATCCGGACGATCGCGTGGTCAATCATGCACCAATGGCCAGATCGTTATGGACCTCTGCCGGATCAGGGTCGCGCAGGACATAGCCGCGGCCCCAAACGGTTTCGATGTAATTTTCGCCGCCTGTGGCTTTTTGCAATTTTTTGCGCAGTTTACAGATGAACACATCGATAATTTTCAGTTCGGGTTCATCCATGCCGCCATACAGGTGGTTCAGGAACATTTCTTTGGTCAGGGTTGTGCCCTTGCGCAGGGACAGCAATTCCAGCATTTGGTATTCTTTGCCTGTCAAATGTACGGTCACACCGCCCACATCTACGGTTTTAGCATCCAGATTGACGCAGATCGCACCCGTTCGGATTACGGATTGTGCGTGCCCTTTGGACCGGCGAATGATCGCATGGATTCGCGCAATCAATTCTTCGCGGTGGAACGGTTTGGTCAAATAATCATCCGCGCCGAAACCAAATCCTTTGATTTTGCTTTCGGTACCATCATCGCCGGACAAGATGAGAATCGGCGTTTCGATCCGCGCAAGGCGCAGTTGGCGTAGAACTTCGTGGCCGTTCATGTCGGGCAGGTTCAAATCCAGCAGGATCAGATCGTAGTCATATAGTTTAGCTAGATCGATGCCTTCTTCGCCCAGATCTGTCGCGTATACGTTCAGATTGGCGTGGGTCAGCATCATTTCGATGCTCTTTGAAGTTGTCGGGTCGTCCTCTACCAAGAGCACACGCATATCAGGTCTCCGCTTAGGTTATCTGGCGTTAACTCTGAAACCGAATGGTTAATTACATATTACCAGCGTTGTAATAACTGCATATTCTTCTCATGGTTGTCTATATTTTTGGATTGCAGTCGTGCGTAGAGCGGATTCTCCATGGGTTGTGACAGCATTGACCCATGTGTCGAATTCTTCTTCGGAGAGGTCATAGATTTTCAGGGCGGTTTCACGGGCGATCAGTCCAGCGATAACAGCCCGCACCACGGCTGCTTTGCGTGATGCGACCCAACGACGGGTTGTAGCGGGGGGCAGGTCGGCCCGCGTCATGAATGAACCATCCGGCAATTGAACCGCGCGCGGTCCGTCAATTTTCTTGAGAAACATCACTTCACCTATTTGTGTCGTCTTTTGGGGTATTAGTGGGGGCGCTACTTAACGACAGGTGAAACCAGCACTTGAGAGTAGTTAGCATTTTCATATATTCCCACTGACTTCACCGAGTATTCGCCGGAGGCTGTCATGCCACTCGAACATCCGCTCAATTCTTTGGGCTTTGCCAAACCACCATCAGAAACCCGCGTGGTCGTTGCCATGTCGGGTGGCGTTGATTCATCCGTTGTGGCAGCACAATTGGCCGAAGAGGGATACGACGTCGTCGGCGTGACGCTGCAGCTGTATGACCACGGTGCGGCGCTGGCGAAAAAGGGCGCGTGCTGCGCAGGCCGTGATATCCATGATGCCCGCCGCGTTGCCGAAGAAATGGGTTTCCCGCATTACGTTCTGGATTATGAAAACATTTTCCAAGAGGCCGTGATCGACGAATTCGCCGATAGCTATCTGGCGGGCGCGACCCCTGTGCCGTGCATCCGTTGCAACGAACGTGTCAAATTCAAGGATCTGTTGGCCACGGCCAAGGATCTGGACGCCGACTGTATGGCCACGGGGCACTACATCCAGCGCAAGATGGGCGATAACGGCGCCGAACTGCATTGCGCCGCTGATGCGAACCGCGACCAAAGTTATTTCCTGTTTTCGACCACACCTGAACAGCTGGATTACCTGCGTTTCCCTCTGGGCCATTTGCCGTCCAAGGATGAAACCCGTAAACTGGCGCAGAAATACGGCCTGATCGTTGCGGATAAACCAGATAGCCAAGACATCTGTTTCGTCCCAAACGGCAACTACGCCCAAGTCATCGAAAAATTGCGCCCGGGCGCGGCTGAACCGGGTGATATCGTTGATACCGAAGGCAAAGTTTTGGGCACCCATCGCGGCGTGATCCATTACACTATCGGCCAACGCCGTGGATTGGGGATCGGCGGTCTGGCTGATCCTCTGTACGTGGTGAAACTGGACGTGGATAACCGTCAGGTCGTTGTTGGCCCCAAAGACTTGCTCGCAACCCGCAAGGTGCCTGTGCGCGAAATCAACTGGCTGGGTGACGACAATTTCATGGACGTGCCTGAACGCGAAATCGCGGTCAAAGTCCGTTCGACCCGTCCACCAGCCCCCGCGATCCTACGCGCGATTTCCGAAACCGAAGCCGAGGTTGAACTGCTTACCGCAGAAGAGGGCGTAAGCCCCGGTCAGGCGTGTGTGTTCTATGATCCTGACAGCAGCCGCATCTTTGGCGGCGGTTGGATCTGGCGCGGTTACTAAAGACTGACCATCGCCCGTATGTCTGCGGGCGATGCGCCTTCGTCGCGGAATTTACGGATCGCTTTGGCGTCATCGCGTTTGGCCAACCGTTTGCCGTTCTCATCGCGGATCAGGCGGTGGTGATGGTATTGCGGCGTTGGCAGACCCATCAGGTTTTGCAGCAGAACGTGGATTTGCGTGGCGTCAAACAAATCCAATCCGCGCACCACATGGGTGACGCCTTGGGCTGCGTCATCAAGTACGACGGACAAATGGTATGATCCCAAAAAATCCTTTCTGGACAATACGATATCGCCGACTTCTGATGCGATTTGATCGGTCGTTTTTTCGATCAAACCTGTTTCGCCATCACCCGTTTCCGTGAACGACAGAACGCGGCCCATGCCAACGCGCGGAGTGCCCGTCAGTTCAGCGGCCATCGTCATATTCAGACGTAGTGCAACGCCTTCGGGCAGGTCGGTCATCGATCCAGCGGTCTGCGTTTTGATCCGGCACGTCCCTGGATAGATGATACCGTCAGGGCCGTATTGCACGCCTTCTTGGGGGGCGGATGCGGCGTCTATGATGTCGCGGCGGGTGCATGTGCAGCGATACAGCAGATCGCGTTCCCACAATGATTTCAGGGCGTTGCGGTATGCAGGTAAACGATCCGATTGGCGCATAACGGGCGTTTCCCACGACAGGCCTAGCCATTCCAGATCATCATATATCTGTTGTTCCCATTCGGGTTTGGATCGGTCGCGATCTATATCTTCGATCCGTAGCAAAAACCGGCCGCCGTTTTCCAGCGCCCGGTCATGGGCCAATATGGCCGAATAGGCGTGACCCAAATGCAGCGGCCCAGTTGGGCTGGGTGCAAATCGGGTCACATATGACATTAGGATTGACCGTCAAGCCATTGTTGAAAATCAATTTTTGCGCGGTCTGTGTAGCCTTTGTAGCGCTCTTTGCGGCCCTTGCGGCCGCCGCGCATGCCGTCCAGCGGTGGGAACAGACCAAAGTTCACGTTCATCGGCTGGAACGTTTTCGCATCCGCGCCGCCCGTGATATGCGTGATCAGCGCGCCCATTGCCGTGGTGTGCGGGATGCCATCAATCGTGCGGCCTTGCATTTCGGCGGCTGCCAAACGGCCCGCCAGCAGGCCCATAGCCGCGCTTTCGACATAGCCTTCGACGCCAGTGATCTGACCGGCAAAGCGGACGTTCGGGCGCGATTTCAGGCGCATTTCTGCGTCCAGCAGCGTCGGAGAATTGATGAACGTGTTGCGGTGGATGCCGCCCAGACGCGCGAATTCTGCGTCCTCTAGGCCCGGGATCATACGAAACACTTCTTTCTGAGCGCCGTATTTCATCTTGGTCTGGAAACCCACGATGTTGAACAAGGTCCCCAGCGCGTTGTCGCGGCGTAGCTGCACCACGGCGTAGGGTTTGTTGTCTGGGTCATTCGCGTTGGTCAGACCGATGGGTTTCATAGGGCCAAAGCGCAGCGTTTCGCGGCCGCGTTCCGCCATCACCTCGATCGGTAGGCAGCCGTCGAAATAGCCAGCGGTTTCGCCTTCGTGGAATTCGGTTTTGTCGGCGGCCAGCAGAGCGTCGATGAACGCCTCATACTGGTCCTTGGTCATGGGGCAGTTCAGATAAGCGGTGCGCTCTTCTTCGGTTTCGCCTTTGTCATAGCGCGACTGCATCCACGCTTTGTCCATGTTGACGCTGTCGAAATAGACGATGGGCGCGATGGCATCGAAAAACGCCAGTGCCTCTGCACCAGTTTCGGCCTGAATGGCGCGGCCCAAACCTTCGGATGTCAGGGGGCCCGTCGCGATGATCCAGTGACCTTCGGTCGGCAGTTCGGTGATTTCTTCGTAGGACACGGACACGTTTTCATGTGCCTTCAGCGCGGCGGTCACGCTTTCGGAAAATGGGTCGCGGTCAACGGCCAGCGCGCCACCAGCGGGCAGGCGGTGTTTTTGCGCCATCTGCATGATCAGGCCATTCGCCTGACGCATTTCCCAATGCAGCAAACCAACGGCGTTCTGTTCGTGATCGTCCGAACGGAACGAATTCGAACACACCATTTCGCCCAAATTGCCAGTACGGTGGGCAAAGGTTTCCACCTTTGGGCGCATTTCGTGGATGACCACTTTGACGCCTGCGTTTGCAGCCTGCCAAGCAGCCTCTGATCCGGCCATTCCGCCGCCGATGATATGGAGTTCCTGAGTCATAGCGCGGAAATAGCCCTGAGCCGCGCAAAAGAAAAGGGCCGCGTGATCCGCGGCCCTTGGAAATTTCGCTAATTACAGCGGCAGCATGTTGGAATATAGTTCAGCCGTGTAATCGATAACGCTGGGAACCACGTCAAAGGTTGTAACCGATGGTGCGCCGAATTCGTAATCGATCATGAAGCTGAAAGTGCCTGCCGTGGTGCTCTCTGCGTCGGCTTTTAGGCGGGTTTGGCCAATAGACACTTTGGCGGACAGGTCATCCGTAATGTCGTAGCCGCCAACCAACGCGACATCTGTCATTGTATATACGCCATAGACATCGCCATAGACAATTTCAGCGCCGACGGAAAACGCATCGGTAATGCTGTAGTCGCCAAATGCTGTGATCGAGTAAATATTGTCGCCCGCTTCGCCAATGTAGAACACATCAACGCCACCGTCGATGATGCCAAAATCATAATTGGTCGACAGCGATGCCAAGGTTGCACCTTCATCTTCGGCAATAGTCAGGGTCGCAGAGTAGCCATCGACGCCATAGTCCGCAAAGGCATAGGTAACGGTTTCGGTTTCACCAAAGTTGTCATATGCGTAAACACCTGCACCGAATGTGTAATTATTCAGAACGTATTCTGCGCCTAGACGGGTGTAGGTTTCGGAAGCGCCATCAAAGTCGGCTGCTTCGATTCCAAAAACGACGTTCCAGTTTTCGTTGATGGAATAGGCACCGTACAGAGTGATCGAGCTTGACGAGGTGGTATCTTCGATGCTGCCCTCTGTACCGTAGCCGATGGAGAGGCCGTCTAGCTGTGCGCCCAGAACAAAAGAATTGATCGTGTTTTCGAAGCCAACGTTCAGTTGGCCAGTCGAAGTGGTCATGTCTCCAAGGTCTTCGTTGTATTGCGTCAGGCCGAATTCATAGGACCCGCCAACGTAAGATACCTCTGCTGCTGCAGCGGTTGCAGTCAGGATTGTGGTCGAAGCTAGTGCAATGATTTTGTTCATTTTTATACCAAAAGTTTATCCTGATTTCGTCTTACACCTGGGGTTTGTTCCCTCAAGTATGGTTTTCCTTACCCAAGGTAAGGCTGGTGCCCTGCGACGAAAAAAAAGGCCGCCCAATAGGCGGCCAGTCAGGGACATTTGGGTAATGTTAGTGCGTTGCTTGCATGATGTTGCGTTTGGTCAGGCAATGGTGACCGCCGCCGAAAATCATCAGCGGTAAGGCGAACATCAATGCCAGTGCTGGCGCATACAGAATGACGGGATCGACTATGTTCTGGCTCATGACCATCGCGACATAGACGCCCAAATAGGCGGTGGAAAATGCGGCCATGATGCGGGTGTGGACGCCGAACACCAACCAGATTGCGGAGATCGACAATAGGGCGTCGAATAGGGCGTGGGAAATATTGAACGGAAAAAACAATAGCGACAAACGGGTGCCAAATCCGTTCACGATCGAACATGTGACGACATAAAATAATAAAAGAGCGATCAGTGCTCTGCATGCAAGTAGGACATTTGACATGGGTGCCTCGGACGTTTTTTGTTATGCGTCCAGTTGGCCACCCATTTTGACAACGCGCAATCAGCCAAAAATGCAAAGGCCCGTTTGCATTGCCTTACTTTTGTGTCGATCTAGGCGACTGCCTTGGCTTTGGCAAAGGCATAGTTGATCCATTCCAGCGTGGCGTCGATCACAGGGTCGCCTTTGCGCGTTTCGTGGTACAGAACGAATAGATCGTATTTCACCAGATCATTGTCACAGCCAACAGGCGCCCAGTTTTCATGTTTGTGGGCTAAAACTTCGGGCAGAACCACGGCCAGCGCGTTTTGCTGGGCCAGTTCGAACATCTGCATAAATGTGGACGCGCGGGCAACGGGGTCTGTTCCGAACACCTTGCGGCCCAGTTCTGTCGGTTCGTGATAGCCCGAGCTTTCGGGCAGGGATACCCAATCGGTGCCATTGTAGCCTTTGGGGGCGTAAACGCGGAACACCATAGCGCCGGCCTTGCGCGACAATAGGCGCCCCGTTTCCGGTAGGCGGTCCTGAATGACGATGTCGTGGTCACCCAAACCGCCCGGAACAACGCGGTCACTGAATTCGGGCGCGATGGTTTTCATGCGGCCTTCGGTGCCGATAAGGGCAGGGAACAGGATTTGACTGCTGACGATGGGCGGCGCGCCGATCCGCACAATCTGCCGACCTTCGGTGCTGGACACATTGTTGATTTCTTTGTCGACGCTGCCTTCGAATGTTTGTGCAGCGTCAATCAGGCCCTGAACCATCGGGTTGGTTTCCCAGCCGTTGCGGGTTTTTTGGAACGGGTTGGTGCCTAACTGTTCGCTGAGCCGATCAATGCGGCGCGATACCGTGGCCACGTTGGTATTCAGCAAACGTGCGGCGCCTGACATGGTGCCTGCTTTGCTGACAGCCAATAAAAATCGTAGATCGTCCCAGTTTTCCATGCGGGGGCCTTTGCCAACTGTTAAGGGTCTTGTCAAACAATCGACACGTACAACTAAACGCATCTCTAAAATGCAGGATTTATGACCTGCTTTCAAGCGGAAGTGGTTCCCGCAATGATACCACACGTTTTGGGGTGTTTTGTACGTAAGGCAACAAAACACGCGCCCGAAATCGAGCGCGTGTTTTGTTTTTGATGAACAGCTTTGGGTCTATTCTTCAGTTTGCTCTGGCGCTTCGTCTTCGCCTGCTTCTTCGATGCGGGCGACAGATACGACGAATTCATCGGTCGCGGTGTTGAACACCTTAACGCCGCCAGCGCTGCGCGAACGGAAGCTGATGCCGTCAACAGGCACGCGGATCGATTGGCCTTTGGATGTGACCAGCATGATCTGGTTGTCCATATCGATCGGGAAACAGGACACGATGTCACCACCGCGCATTTGTTTTTCGAACGCTGTGACGCCCATGCCGCCACGACCGCGCACTGGGTAATCGTGCGAAGAGGTGACTTTGCCGATGCCTTTGGCGGTGATCGTCAGGATCAGGTTTTCGGCGGCCGACATTTCCGCATAGCGTTCTGGCGACAGTTCGCCCGCTGGTGCGTCATCTTCGTCTGTTGCGTCGTCTTCGGTCACGCCCGCCATTGCGCGGCGCATTTTCAGATAGGCGGCACGTTCTTGCGGATCAGCCTCAAAGTGGCGGATAACGGACATCGACACGACGGTATCATCACCGTTCAGTTTGATACCGCGCACACCGGTCGAATTACGGCTGTTGAACACGCGCACATCGGTCGATGGGAAACGGATCGCGCGGCCCGAATTGGTGACCAGCATGACATCGTCGTCTTCGGAACAGATACGCGCGTTCACCAGGCTGACCGACCCATCGTCAGGCAGCTTCATTGCGATTTTACCGTTGCGCATCACGTTGGTGAAATCCGACAGACGGTTGCGGCGCACATCACCGGCAGAGGTCGCAAAGACAATCTGCAGGTTGTCCCATTCGTCCTCATCCCGGTCGACAGGCATGATCGCAGCGATGGAAACGCCCTGCGGGATTGGCAGGATGTTGATGATCGCTTTGCCTTTGGCGGTGCGGCCACCCGACGGCAGGCGCCAGGTTTTCAGTTTGTACACCATGCCATCGGTGGTGAAGAACAGCAGCTGAGTATGCGTGTTTGCCACGAAAAGGGTGGTGATCACGTCCTCTTCTTTGGTTTGCATACCAGACAGGCCTTTGCCGCCGCGACGCTGGGCACGGTAATCGGCCAGCGGGGTGCGTTTGATATAACCGCCCGACGTCACGGTCACGACCATGTCTTCGCGTTCGATCAGATCTTCGTCGTCCATATCGGCGGCCCATTCGACGATCTCGGTACGGCGAGGCACGGCGAACAGGTCTTTCACTTCGCGCAGTTCGTCCGAAATGATGCCCATGATACGTTCGCGGGACGCCAGAATTTCCAGATACTCTTTGATCTTCTTGGCCAGCTCTTGCAGCTCGTCTGTGACCTCTTGAACACCGATCTGGGTCAGGCGCTGTAGACGCAGTTCCAGAATGGCGCGCGCCTGCGTTTCCGACAGGTTATAAGTGCCGTCGTCATTCACAGGATGCAGCGGATCGTCGATCAGTTTCAGGTATTCGATGATCGATGCCGCAGGCCAACGGCGGGTCATCAGTTTTTCGCGCGCATCAGCGGCATCGCGGGACGCACGGATGGTTGCAACGACTTCGTCCACGTTGGTCACGGCCACGGCCAGACCACACAAAATGTGCGAACGGTCACGTGCTTTGCGCAGTTCAAACGCGGTACGGCGGGCAACGACCTCTTCGCGGAAGGTAATAAAGTTCGACAGGAACCCGTACAGCGTCAGCGTTTCAGGACGTCCGCCGTTCAGCGCCAGCATGTTACAGCCAAAGCTGACCTGCATCGGGGTGAAACGGAACAGTTGGTTCAGAACAACTTCGGCCGTGGCGTCGCGTTTTAGTTCGACAACAACGCGCACACCGTTACGGTCGGATTCGTCCTGAACGTGGGCGATGCCTTCGATTTTTTTATCACGCGCGCATTCGGCGATTTTTTCGATCATCACCGATTTGTTCACCTGATATGGGATTTCGTCGACGACGATGGCCCAACGATCTTTGCGGATTTCTTCGGTGTGGGTTTTTGCGCGCAGAACAACGGAACCGCGGCCTTCTAGGTACGCTTTGCGCGCGCCGGAACGGCCCATCATCACGCCGCCCGTCGGGAAATCAGGGCCGGGGATGAATTGGATCAATTCGGACGAATCCAGATCAGGATTGTCGATCAGGGCCAGCGTGGCATCTACGACTTCGCCCAAGTTGTGCGGCGGAATGTTGGTCGCCATACCCACAGCAATACCGCCCGCGCCGTTGACCAGCATGTTGGGGAAACGCGCTGGCAGAACGGTGGGTTCTTTGTCTTTGCCATCGTAGTTGTCAACGAAATCAACGGTGTCTTTGTCGATGTCTGCCAGCATATAGGCGGCAGGTTTGTCCATGCGTACCTCGGTGTAACGCATAGCTGCGGCGCGATCGCCGTCCATCGAACCAAAGTTGCCCTGACCATCCAGCAGCGGCAGCGACATGGAAAAATCCTGCGCCATACGGACCAAGGCATCATAAATCGCGCTGTCGCCGTGCGGGTGGTATTTACCCATAACGTCGCCAACAGGACGCGCCGATTTACGGTACGGTTTGTCGTGGCCGTTGCCGGTTTCGCTCATCGCGAACAAAATGCGGCGGTGCACGGGTTTCAGACCATCGCGCAAATCAGGGATCGCACGCGATACGATCACGCTCATTGCGTAATCTAGGTACGAATTTTTCATCTCGTCGATGATCGACACCTGTGGCCCGTCATGCGCCATGCGTACGATTGGTGTTTCGTCGTCGTTTTCAGGGGTTTCCGGAGTATCGGTCACGTTGTCCGCCTGTCTGCCTGTGGCTGCTATATTTTGGTTGTGAACTTATACCGCAGGCAGGATGTGGGGTGCAATGGTTACGTCAGAAAAAGACGGTTTGCGAACATAAGTCGGGATTTCCGTACTTTGGGGGTGGGCGGCATTGTATCGACACAAATGTTCCATATGCTAAGGCAGGGCAAGAAAAGGGGCAAATGAATGACCGATGGATCGGTGAACAAACCGTACTCGGTTTCGGATTTTGCAATGGATTTGACGAATGGTGCCGATCCATTCGAACAGTTTCAAAAGTTTATCGAATGTTTCGGCGCGCGCGGATATTTCTACGGCTTTGTCGGTATGAAATCTGATCTGGATGAATTTGACTATTCTCAGGTTTTGTTTTCCCACCACACATATGGCGCCGAATGGGATGCGATTTGTTCTGGGCAGCCCATCGATCAAGACATCACAATCCAGCTGCTGCTAAATGGTCGGTCCGTGGTTTTTTGGGAATCCGACGAAGTCCGCGACGCCGTTTCCACCCCCGACCAGAAACGCATCTATGACGCTGAAACTGAACTTGGCATGCTGCATGGCTGTTCGATCATGATCGAGAAAAGCGATTTCGGGGCATCAGGACTTGGGCTTTGGGTTGATACCGTATCAACAGAGGCTGAAATGGCCCAATTCTGGGATGAAAACGGTGATCAAATTCGACAGGCAGCGCAAATCTTAGACGCAAGGGCCAGAAGAGATCGCGCAAATTCGCTAATCTGTTTAACGCCGCGCGAATTGGAAAGCATATCTTGGCTGGTGAAAGGGTACCGCCCGCAAGAGATTTGCCACCGCATGTCGATTTCGGAAAAGACGTTTGAAAAACACGTCGCCAACGTCAAACGAAAACTAAAGGCCCGCACTCGCGATAGCGCCATAGCAAAGGCCGTGATGTTACGGCTGGTCTAAACGATGTGACCCTTTGAACACATGGGGACTTTCCCCCACTATCTGCCGTTTGCCGACCTCCCTAAAACAATCGGTGTCTGATGCGTTTGCGTCAGGTTTTCGGGGGCTTTTTTAGTACGTAGTTTTAGGTCTCCCTGCTGACCTGCTTGTTTTGAGTGAGTGGTCAAAGTTGAAGGCAGAGCAATGAACCTCGCATTGTACTCAGCAGGGATTTTACGTGCTTATCTAATTTGGTTGCTCACGGACTGTCGTTGCTTTGTCATAGACCCAGCATAGCTGCCGCGATATACGCACCCTCGTATTATCCAAAGGAGCTATCATGACCCGCGTCACAGTTGGAAACGTCGATATTGCAAATGATCTACCTTTTGCGCTGATCGCAGGTCCTTGCCAGTTAGAAAGCTTGGATCACGCGCGCATGTTGGCCGAAAAAATTGCCGAAGCTTGCGCCGCCACTGGAACAGGCTTCATCTTCAAAGGCTCTTACGACAAAGCGAACCGTTCGTCGCTGGGCGGTAAACGCGGGTTGGGCGCAGAAAAGGGTCTGGAGATTTTAGGCGCGATCAAATCCGAATTCGGCTGCCCCGTGATCACAGACGTCCACGAAACCCACCACTGCGCCATGGCGGCAGAGGTCGTAGACATCCTGCAAATCCCCGCATTCCTATGCCGCCAAACAGACCTTTTGTTGGCCGCTGGCGAAACCGGCAAAGCGATCAACGTGAAAAAGGGCCAGTTCCTCGCGCCTTGGGATATGGCCAACGTTGCTGCGAAAATCGAAAGCACGGGCAACACCAACATCATGCTGTGCGAACGCGGCACATCGTTTGGCTATAACACGCTGGTCAGCGATTTCCGCGGCCTGCCGACCATGGCTGAAACGGGTTATCCGGTCGTGTTCGATGCAACCCATTCGGTGCAACAACCAGGCGGTAACGGCAATTCGTCGGGCGGTGATCGCCGTATGGTGCCACCACTTGCCCGCGCGGCTGTCGCCGTCGGCTGTGCGGCGCTATTCATCGAAACCCACGAAGACCCCGACAACGCCCCATCCGATGGTCCGAACATGGTGCCAATCGAACAGTTGCAACCTTTGCTGGCCAAACTGCGGGCGCTGGATAACGTGATGAAATCGTAATCTGCGCCCACCGCCGCAGGCATAAAACGAATAAAGCCCGCCAATCTGGCGGGCTTTGCATTTGAATAACTGGGCCTGATCAGTCCAGAAATGCCTTTTCTACAACGTAGTGTGCTGGCTTCGAATTTGCGCCTTCTTCTAGACCATAGTTTTCGAACATCTCTTTTAGTTCTAGGTTAAACGCCAGATTGCCGCAGATCATCGCGCGGTCGGTTTCTGGGTTCAAAGGCTCTACGCCCAGATCAGCAAAAGCTTCGCCCGATTTCATCAGGTCCGTGATGCGGCCCATCTTTGGGCTCTCTTCGCGGGTGGTGGTTGGGTAGTATTTGATCTTTTTCCAGAACCCTTCGCCCATCAGCTCGTTCAGCAGCTCGTCGGTTTTCAGGCCTTCGATCAGGTCGCGACCGTAGGTCAGTTCGCCCACTTCGCGGCAGGTGTGGGTGATGATGATCTCGTCGTAATCTTCATATGTTTGCGGTTCGCGCAGCAGCGACGCGAAAGGCGCGAAACCAGTGCCGGTCGCAAAGAACCAGATGCGTTTGCCTGGGATCAGCGCGTCATGCACCAGCGTGCCCACTGGTTTCGGACGTAGGATGATTTCATCGCCCACTTTGATGTGCTGCAATTTCGATGTCAGAGGGCCGTCTGGCACCTTGATCGAATAGAACTCCAGCTCTTCGTCCCACGATGGGGACGCGATGGAATAGGCGCGCAGCAGCGGTTTTACCTTGCCGGTTTTTTCATCGGGATCGCCCATCAGGCCGATCATGACGAATTCGCCCGAACGGAAACGCATGGACGCAGGACGCGTGCAGCGGAACGAAAACAGACGGTCGGTGTAGTGTTTGACCTCGGTCACGGTCTGCGCGTCGGGCAGGTGCGGTTTTGCTGGGGCTTCTTTTACGTTTGCTTCGGTCATCGTATCCTCGGGCGGCAGGGAGGGCTGCCTAGTTTAAATCGTCTTTTGGTTCGGATCAGCCGCGCACGCGGGCCTGATAATCATTGGCTTTCCAATCCGACCGTGTCTGCCAGAGGTTTTCTGGCTGGCGGGCAGCGAGGTCATCGCTGATGGCTACTTCGTCAAAGCCCGAACGGCGGGCCATGGTGTATTGTTCGCAAATCACATGTCCCTGCGCGCGCAGGCGACCCTGATACCCTAGCTTGCGCAGCTGGGATGCCAATGTAAATCCGCGTCCATCGGCAAAAGATGGGAAATCAATCGCAACAATGCTTGCTTTTAAGGCTGCCGTAAGGTCAGCGGGATTGGTATCCGACGGGATTAGCACCGCATCTTGGCCGTCTAGGTCGGGCAGGGCGGTGAATTCCACGTTCAGGTCATCGGCGGCAAAGCCGGTATCGGTGACAATAACAGTCATTTCTTTCTCTCCTTACGCGGCGCCGGCACGGACAATTTTGCCGTCGACAATGTGAATGCCACATTCGGTTTTATTGGAATTGCGCCAGCGACCGGCGCGTGGATCTTCGCCTTCTTTCACGGGGCTGGTGCAGGGCGCACAGCCGATCGAAGGGTACCCTTGGGCCACCAACGGGTGACGCGGCAGGCGGTTTTCAGTCATGTAGTCCTGAACGTCCTGAATGTCCCAATGGGCCAAAGGGTTGATTTTGATCCGCTTGTCATCTTCGTTTTCGAAAAAATCCAGCGCAGCGCGGGTCGAGCTTTGGAAACGTTTGCGGCCCGTGATCCATGCATCAAAACCTTCCAATGCGTTCTGCAGTGGAATGGTTTTGCGCAAGGCGCAGCACGCATCGGTGTTGAACTGATGCAATGTGCCGTCAGGGTCTTCGATCCGTTTTGCGCTGTCTGCGGCGCGGATGATGCGCAGGTTTTTCAGATGCAGGCGTTCGGTCAATTCTTGCTGATAGGCAATCGTTTCCGGAAACAGCATTTCAGTATCGATGAACAACACAGGTGTTGTGTTGTCGATCACCGAAACCAAATGCAGCAAAGCCACGGATTCAGCCCCGAAAGACGACACCATGGCGATTTGGCCAACTTGGTCGTCTTTCAATGCACCTTCTAGCACCGCAGTCGCACTGTGGTGTTTATAGCGTGTATTCAGGGCGTTGACCCGTGTTTGTACGGGTTCACTCAGCGGCATGTGCCTTTGCCTCCGTTTCGTATAGCGCGGCTTTGAACGGGTCCATGCCCAGACGGCGATACGCTTGCAGGAATGTTTCTTCGGCGTTCAAACGCAGGTCCAGATAGGCACGGACGATACGTTCGATTGCGTCTGTGATGTCCTCGGCGGCAAAGCCGGGGCCAGTGCGGTCGCCAACTACAGCATCTTCGGTGCCATCGCCACCCAAAGTGATCTGGTAATTTTCAACGCCAGCGCGATCCAGACCCAGAATGCCGATGTGACCCACGTGGTGGTGACCACAGGCGTTGATGCAGCCAGAGATTTTGATCTTGAGCGGGCCAACTTCGTGTTCCAGTTTCAGTTCGTCGAAACGGACAGCGATTTCCTGTGCGATCGGGATCGAACGCGCGGTTGCCAGCGCGCAGTAATCCATACCGGGGCAGGCGATAATATCAGAGATCAGGCCGATGTTCGCCGTTGCCAGACCCGCAGGTTTCAGCGCGTCATAGATCGCCGGCAGGTCCGATTTGTGGACATGCGGGATGATGACGTTCTGTTCGTGGCTGATGCGTAGTTCGTCGTGGCCGTATTGTTCGGCCAGATCTGCCATCAGGCGCATCTGATCTGCGGTCGCATCACCAGGTGTTTCGCCGTGCTTTTTGATCGAAATCGTCAAAATGCCATAGCTATCGACCTTGTGCGCGGCGACGTTGGTATCCACCCAGCTGCGGAACACAGGATCGCTGTTCAGGCGGGCGTCAAACGCATCCAAGGGCGCGTTTTTATACGCTGGTGCCGCGAAATGGGTTTCGATGTCGCGCAGCATGTCCTGATCGACACCGCTGAATGTCGGGTGGATCAGAGCAAAACGTTCGTCCACCAGACGTTTGATTTCGTCCAGACCGTTTTCATGCACGGTGATTTTAATACGCGCTTTGTATTTGTTGTCGCGGCGGCCCAGCAGGTTCCACACGGAAACCACGGCTTCGACGTAGGGCAGCAGGTCAGCCTTTGGCAGGAATTCGACGATGGTTTTGCCGATCATTGGCGTACGGCCCAAACCGCCGCCCACGATCACGCGGTAACCTGTTTCGCCTGCATCGTTACGAACAACCTGAATGCCGATATCGTGTGCTTTGACCACTGCGCGGTCTGCAGCGCCAGCCGATACCGCGATTTTGAATTTGCGCGGCAGGAACTGGAACTCAGGGTGATCGGTCGACCACTGGCGCAGCAATTCTGCTGTTGGGCGCGGGTCTTCGACTTCGTCCGCGGCGGCGCCAGCGAAATGGTCGGCGGTCACGTTACGGATGGTGTTACCCGAGGTCTGCAGCGCATGCATTTCCACATCTGCCAGCGCAGACAGGATTTCAGGTACGTCCTGCAGTTTCGGCCAGTTGTACTGGATGTTCTGACGGGTGGTAAAGTGACCGTACCCTTTGTCGAACTTTTCAGCGATCATCGCCAATTGGTTCATCTGGCGGCTGTTCAGCGTGCCATAAGGGATCGCCACACGCAGCATATAGGCGTGCAGCTGTAGGTACAGACCGTTCATCAAACGCAGAGGGCGGAATTCTTCTTCGGTCAATTCGCCTGCGATGCGGCGGTCAACCTGATTGCGGAACTGTTCAACGCGGCTGCGGACAAAGGCTTCGTCAAAGTCGTTGTACTTGTACATGGCTTATAGCTCCACCTGTTTGCCGTGGGCGTAGTTCGATGGGCCACGGGTGCGGAAAGTTTCGCGGAAATGGGTTGGCTCTGGACCGTTTTCGCCCAGTTTTGCGTCGGCCAGATAGGCACCGACCGTAATGTCCGCCTGCGACGCGGCAAAGGCCAGTCGTTCGTCGGCGCGCTCTGCATCGTCGATGTATTCGGCTTCGGACATGGTGCGGGTCCACTGGTTGTCAGCGGTCAGCCAGATGGCATCGCCATCCAGCAGGTGATTTGCGGTAACGACTTTGGGTGTGAACCGGCGGCTCATTGTGCGGCCTCCTTTGCGGGCAATGTGCTGGCAGCCTGAACCGCATCGCGCGGGGACAGGCCATATAGGGTCAGGGCAGGGCCGTTCAGGCCTGCGTCGGTTATGGTCGGTTCCAGATCTTGCAGAGTGGTCGCGATCACGCGGGTATCTGCACGGCTGGCGTTTTCAATAATGGTGACAGGCGTCAGCGGATCAGCGCCATGCATCAGCAGACGGCCCTGAACGAAACGAGCGGCTTTTTTGCCCATATAGATCGCAGCGACTTCGCCGTTTTGGGCCAAGGCACGCCAGTCATGATCGGCGAAACCTTTCATGTCGTGGCCAGTGACCAGACGCACCGACGAATTGCGGTCGCGTTTGGTCAGGCTTTGACCGATTTGCGCAACGGCGGCGGATGCAGCGGTGATGCCCGGCACGATACGGTAATCAATGCCAGCGGCGGTGATCGCGTCGATTTCTTCGTCCAGACGGCCAAACACGGTTGGGTCGCCCGATTTCAGGCGCACAACGTGGTGCCCGTCTTTAGCGTGCTGAACGATCAGGTCGTTGATGCGATCCTGCGACATGGATTTGCCGAAACCTTCTTTGCCGGCGTTGACCATGACGGCCTCGCGGCGGGCCAGTTCCAGAATTTCGGGCGAAACCAGACGGTCATAGATCACAACGTCAGCGGCATCCAATGCCTTGCGCGCCTTGAGTGTCAGCAGTTCGGGATCACCGGGGCCTGCGCCGACCAGATCAACGTGACCTTTGCGGCTATCGGTGAACAGGTGACGGTCCAGCGTGGTTTCCAATGCGGTCTGAACGCCCTGTTCGCCAGTGGTTTCAAACGCACGCGGGCCGGATTTGAAATAGTAGTCCGCCCAGAATTCGCGGCGCTTGCGGCCCATCGGCAGGACATCAGCGGCGGCGCGGAACGCTTTGCCCATGCGGGCCAAAAGGCCCAGATTGGACGGCAGGCGCTGTTCCAGATCGGCCTTGATCGCGCGGGCCAGAACGGGTGCTGCGCCTTCGGTGCCGATGGCCACGGTCACAGGATCACGGTCCACGATCGCAGGCGTGATGAAATCCGAATTGTGCAGGTCATCGACCACATTCACCAACGCCCCTTCGTCATGGGCGATGGCGATCACGCGCGCGTCTTCTAACACGTCTTCGTTCGCTGCGTAAACCAAACGGGCACACATCGCATCACCATAGTCAAAGTGACGCTGAACAAGACGCAGGCGTTTCTGCGCGGCCAATTCCAACAGGTCTGCATGTGGGTCGGCTGCGAATACAGTGATGTTCGCCTCGGTCTTGAGCAGCAGGCGCAATTTCGCAAGCGCAGCTTCGCCACCGCCCGAAAGGACGATGCGGCGACCTGCGACCAAAAGAAAGACTGGAAAGTGCTGCATGGGTAAGCTCCGATTTCTGCACTTTATATAGGATAAAATTCCCCATTCTGCCTATTGCGTCAGGCAAATAAGGACGTATGTTTCAGTTGCGTTGCCATCGGTAACGGGTGTTCCAAATGAACGGAGAAATCGGGATGGCGTTTCGAATTGACGATATGGATCGGAAAATTCTCAAACAATTGCAGGCCGACGCGGCACAGTCGTTGGACGATATCGCCCGCGAAGTCGGGTCATCCAAGACGCCCGTTTGGAATCGCATCCGCAAAATGAAAGAGGCCAATATCATTGGCCGACAGACCGTTTTTCTGGACGCCGAAGCGTTAGGGTTCGAAGCCTGTTTCTTTGTGCTGATCCGCACCAGCGCCCACGAAAAAGATTGGCAAGACAGGTTCCTTGCGGCGCTAAAGGCGCGTCCAGAGGTGCAAGAGGCGCACCGACTGGCAGGGGACATCGATTACATCCTCAAGGTACGCGTGAAAAATGCGCGCGCTTATGACGAATTCTATCAGGCGCTGATTTCCGAGGTGCGCATTCACAATGTGACCGCGCTGTTGTCGATGGAAGAAATCAAATCAACTCTGGATCTGCCGCTGTAATATCCCCGCGCTGGTTGCGCCGCCGTTTGGCTAGTTCAGGCTTTGGCTTTGAAAACCGACAGTTTTTCTAGTCCGTGAAAATGGAACACGTCTGCATATTTAGGCAATTCATGCAGCCGCAGATCAGGACAGCGTTGGGTTAGCGCAGCAAGAGCAATGCGCAATTCCAAACGCGCCAAAGGCGCGCCCACGCAGAAATGAATTCCCGCACCGAAACTGGTATTGGTTGGTCCAGCACGGTCAGGCATAAATGCACTGGGCGCGGGGTAAGTTTCAGGGTCACGGTTCGCCGCAGCAAGCAAGCACCCGATCTGATCCCCGCGTTTGAATTGGTGGCCGAATAATTCCACATCTTCGTAGACCCATCGGGTGAACATATGCAGGGGCGGGTCGAACCGGATGATCTCTTCTACGGTGGCGGGCGTAATATCCGGTTTGCCGTTCTGGATCAGTGTGTAGACACCGTTTCCCAGCGTATGCACGGTTGCTTCGTGACCTGCATTTAGCAACAGGATCACAGTGGTGATCAGTTCATCGGTCGACAGCTTTTCACCTTCTTCTTCGGCGCGGATCAATTCGGATATCAGATCGTCAGCAGGGGCTTTGCGTTTTTCATCGATAAAACCACGCACGAAATCCGAAAATTCCTGAGCGGCTGTGGCGGCGGCCAGTTCAATATCTTTGGTGCGGCGCGCCTGATAGATCGCAACCATGTCGTTTGACCACGCCAACAGCTGGTCCGCGTGATGGCTGGGAACCCCCAGCAGGTTGCAAATCACGATGACGGGCAGGGGGCGGGCATAATAGTCCAGCAGGTCAAACGGTCCGTCTGGGAAACGATCGATCAAATCATTGCACAAACTCTGTATCATCGGTTCCAACGCCGCGATCCGACGCGACGTGAACGCGCGCGTCACCAGCGACCGCAGCCGCGTATGGCGGGGTGGTTCCAATTCCAGCATCGAATGATTTTCAACCGCATAAAACGGGCGCAAATGATCGGGGATGTTTGGCGCTTTTTCAGGCGGGGCTTCGCGGCCCAAACGGCGGTCTTTTAATATCGCTGTCACCGCACGATAGGATGTGGCGCAGGGTAAATCGTAGTCTTCCCAATAAAATAGATCACCGGCAGCGCGGGCGCGATCGTAAAATCCATAAGGGGATTGTATAAAATCGGGGTCTGTCGGGGACTGCTGAAATTTTTTCATATGGTCAAAATGCCGATCCTACTGGTCAAGGCAAGTGGGGTTTTCTATCTTACCGCCATGAAACCATTATTTCCCAACAGATTGATTGCGCCTTTGGCCTTTAGCAGCTTTGTGGCGCTGTTGTCGTGGGGCGTTTGGGAATTGGGCTATGGGTCCGCGTTAGAGCAACTGGCGCGCCGCGGCGAATCTGATTTGGAACTGGCGGCGGACCGTTTGACGGGCGAATTGCAGGGGTTTCGCGAACTCGGCGCGTTGATGTCGGACCATCCCGTGGTTCAAAGCGCATTAGGCGGCGCCTATGTGCAGGATACTTTGGCCGAAGTGGCGGACAAAACTGGTGCCCTGAACCTGTCGGTGGTTGATACGTCGGGGCGTGAAATCGCCAGCGCGCGGGGCGATTACCACGAAGTTGGCGATCGAACAGGGTTTAAACGCGCGATGGATGGCGCATTGGGCGTCGAACATTTGCGCAGTGACCGTTTTAATCGTCGTGTGTTTGTCTTTTACGCGCCGATTTTTGGGGTGCGTGGGCCTGTCGTTGGGGCCGTGTCGGTCACCGTAGACGTCGAAGCCATTGAATCGTCTTGGCGTGGCGATCAGCAGGCGATCTATTTCACTGATAGCGACAGGTTAATTTTCATTTCGAACCGGTCTGAATTGGTGCTGCGGTCAAAATCGGAAACTCCGACAACGTCAAACGGGATCGAACCGTTTTTCGAATACCAAACCCAAACGCGTTATGGCCACGAGGTTTGGTCTATTGATGGCGGGCGGTATCTGCCTTCGACAGCGCTGCACCTGCAGTTGGATATGCCTACAGTCGATTTGTTAGGCGAGGCACTGTTGGACGTCGCGCCCGCCCGCCAAATCGCGGGTTTGCAGGCGTCGGTCGCGGCGGCTTTATGCCTTGCGTTCGGGGCGATGCTGTTTTGGGCAACCGAACGCAGACGCACCTTGGCCATTGCCAATCGCCAGCTAGAGGCGCGGGTTCAAAAACGTACTGCGGAATTAGAGGCAACAGCGGTCGAACTGCGCCGCGAGGTCGTTGAACGTGCCGCCGCCGAGGCGCGTTTGAAAAAGGCTCAGGACGATTTGGTCCAAGCAGGAAAACTGTCCGCTTTGGGCCAAATGTCGGCGGGCATCAGCCACGAATTGAACCAGCCGTTAATGGCAATCCGGTCTTTTGCTGAAAACGCCGAAGCGTTTTTGGAACGCGGCAAACCCGAACGCGCCGCCGATAACCTAAACCGGATTTCCGAACTGGTTCGCAGAATGGGACGTATTATCAAAAACTTGCGCGCCTTTTCTAAACAAGAAAGCGAACCGTTGACAGACGTGGAATTGGGCGCCGCGATTGATGCGACACTGGAAATGGCAGCCACCAAGGCGCGGCAAGAAAACGCTGTGATACATTGGGATGGGATGTCTGGGCCACAGTGGGTGCGCGCCGGCGAAGTGCGCCTACAGCAGGTATTGCTGAACCTGATTTCCAACGCGATCGATGCAATGGAAGGCCAAGACGAAAAAACGGTCCGCGTGGCTGTAGCGTCGGGGGACCGTGTCACGGTTGCCGTGCGCGATTACGGACCTGGAATTGCCGAACCGGAAAAGATTTTTGACCCGTTTTATTCGACAAAACAGGTCGGTGCAGCCGAAGGCATGGGGCTGGGGCTATCGATTTCCTATGGTTTGGTCCAAAGCTTTGGCGGGGCGATCCGCGGGCGTAACCATCCTGATGGCGGCGCTATTTTCACAATTGAATTGGATGCCGCAAAACGGCGCGAGGACGCATGACAAAACACGTTCTATTGGTCGACGACGACCGCGAAGTGCGCGAGGCATTGGGCCAAACTTTAGAATTGGCCGATATGGAGCCGATTTTGGCGGGATCATTCGTTGAGGCCAAAGACCATATCCTCAAATCATTTGATGGTGTCATCGTCACGGATGTTCGCATGCCCGGCAAAGACGGGTTCGAACTGTTGGCATTTGCCCAACAGCAAGACAAAGAATTACCCGTTATTCTGCTAACCGGCGAAGGCGATGTGCCCATGGCCGTGCGCGGCATCAGCGGCGGCGCGTTTAGTTTTCTGGAAAAACCTTGTGCGCCCAAAGATCTGATTTCGACTGTCGAACGCGCGTTAAAGACGCGCACTTTGGTTATGGAAAACAGGCGTTTACGACGCGAAGTTGAAACGGGTGATGCCGCTGCGCGTTTGCTGCGGGGCACGTCCCAACAGGCCGCCCGTCAACGCGATCAGGCCCGCGCCGTTGCCCGCACATCGGCTGATGTTTTGATTACAGGTGAACCGGGGGTTCTGACCCCCAAAATGGCCGAGGTCGTTCATATGTTGTCGGCGCGGTCAAACGCCCCGTTTCTGAAATTTCCCGCCGCCTCGATCACGCCAGATAACCTGTCGGCGGCGCTACGCGATGCTGTGGATGGGTCTATCTTTTTGGACGAGATCGCAAACCTGTCGGCTGCAGCGCAATTCGCGCTGTTGGATGCGATGGAAGACCACGATCGCGCGCGCATCATGGCGGGGACCTATGCCGATCTGAACAAGGCCGCAGAAGAGGGGCGTTTTTCCCCCGATCTGTATTACCGATTGCAGGCGGCCACGATCCGGATTGCGCCGCTGCGTGAACGACCCGAAGATATCCCCGTATTATTTCGGCACTACGTCGATATCGCCTGCGAACAATCCGGTTTGCCCATCCCGACGATCACACCTGAAATTGTCGCGCGGTTGATGGCGCAGGATTGGCCCGGAAATGCGCGGTCTTTGATGACGGCGGCAATGCGGTTCGCCATGGGGCTGTCAGATGGCGAAGATTCCCACGTTGCAGATCTGGGCCTGAACGAACAATTGGCGCAAGTCGAACGGTCTTTGCTCATCGCGGCACTGACACGCCATCAGGGAAATGCAACCGAAGCAGCAAAGAGCCTAAAGCTGCCGCGAAAGACATTTTACGACAAATTAACGAAACACGAGATTCGAGCAGACGACTACCGTGTTTAGGTGTGTGCGATTTTCCGCACACATAGCGCTAACGGCGTGTGTGGAAATCCGCCACAGTGCATTTGCAGCATTTGAATTGCCGTTCAAATAATCGGTCAATTGACTGTTTTTTATCAAAAAAATCCAACCATTGTTGTTTTTGCAATATGGGCTTGCACCAGTTGCATGTGTGCCGTTTTTTTACGCCATCGTCGTAAATTGACGTCAAAACCCTTTGGGAGGACAAAAAATGAAATTCATGAAATTCGCGGTATCCGCCGCTGCTTTGGCTGTCGCTGCAAACGCTGCTTACGCTGACACCATGGGCTGTGACGAAGGCGAAATCGTTGTAAAATTCGCGCACGTTACCAACACCGACAAACACCCTAAAGGTCTGGCTGCAAGCCTGCTGCAGGAACGCGTCAACGCTGAAATGGACGGCGTGATGTGCATGGAAGTTTACCCGAACTCCACCCTGTACAACGATGACCAAGTTCTAGAAGCAATGCTGCAGGGCGACGTTCAGCTGGCTGCGCCTTCGCTGTCGAAGTTCGAAACCTTCACCAAACAATTCCGCATTTTCGACCTGCCATTCATGTTCGTGAACATGGACGCTGTTGATGCGTTCCAAGCATCCGAAACCGGTCAGGCAATGATGGATTCGATGCAGCGCCGCGGCCTGCAGGGTCTGGGTTTCTGGCACAACGGCATGAAACAGTTTTCGGCAAACGTTCCTCTGGAATCGCCATCGGATGCAGAAGGCCTGAAATTCCGCGTACAAACCTCGGACGTTCTGGTTGCTCAGATGGAAGCTCTGGGTGCATCGCCACAGCCAATGGCATTCTCCGAAGTATACGGCGCGCTGCAAACCGGCGTTGTAGATGGTCAGGAAAACACCTGGTCCAACATTTACGGCCAGAAATTCTTTGAGGTGCAGGACGGTACGACCGAAACCAACCACGGTGTTCTGGACTATCTGGTTGTGACTTCGGTTGATTGGCTGGACAGCCTGGACGCAGACGTTCGTGACCAGTTCGTGACCATCTTTGACGAAGTCACCGCAGAGCGTAACGCAGCTGTTGGCGAAGTTGACGCAGACAACCGTCAGGCTGTTCTGGATGCAGGCGGCGTGATCCGCGAACTGACCGCTGAACAGCGCGCAGAGTGGGTCACCGCGATGCAGCCAGTTTGGGCACAGTTCCTAGAAGATGTTGGTCAGGAAAACATCGACGCCGCCCAAGCAATCAACGCTTCGGTCGCAAACTAAGACACTCAAGGCCGGATCCGGCTGGCCTTGTTGATATTTCGGCGGGCGCCCTATGTGCCCGCCGATTTTACATCCGGGAATTTAGGGGACATTCATGGCGTATAAATACCAGCCCACTGGGCCCGTTTCGCACATGATTCACGAAATAGAAGAGACCGTGATCGCTCTTCTTCTCGGGCTCATGACGTTTGTAACATTTACCAACGTTGTTTTGCGATACGCATTCAATTCGCAGTTGATCTGGGGTCTGGAACTGACCTTGATCCTGTTTTCGTGGTTGGTGCTGTTTGGCATTTCTTACGGATTTAAGGTCACCATGCATTTGGGTGTGGACGCAGTCGTTGCACTGGTCAGCCGCCCGATCCAGTTTGCGATGGTTTTGATCGCGGCTGCTGTAACTCTGGCCTATGTGCTTCTCCTCCTTAAAGGCGCATGGGATTACTGGGCACCGTTCGCGGGATTTGACGCGACAACGGGACGTTGGTTCCCAACCGGTTTTGCAAACAGCCGCGATCAGGGGTGGTATGAAACCGAACAAATTCCAATTCCGTTCCTGCAGGGCTGGTTGGAAAACACGTTCAACATGGGCGAAGCCTATGAAAAAATGCCGCGCCTTGTTCCGTATTTCATCCTTCCGTTCGGTGTATTCCTGATGGTCATCCGCGTGATCGAAGCGACCGCGCGTATCATCAAAGCCCGCGAAGGTTCGCTGATTGTCAGCCACGAAGCCGAAGATGCCGTCGAAGAAGCGGCAGCCCTAAACAAGGAAGACTAAGAACATGGATGTCGTACTTCTTTTTGTCATGATCGTCGGCCTGCTGTTGGTGGGCGTGCCGATCGCGGTCAGCTTGGGCTTTTCGTCCATCCTGTTCCTTCTGTTGTTCTCGGAAACCTCTCTCGCGTCCGTTGCGCAGTCGCTGTATCAGGCGATGGCCGGTCACTACACGCTGCTGGCGATCCCGTTCTTTATCCTTGCGTCGTCGTTCATGTCGACGGGCGGTGTGGCGAAACGCATTATTCGTTTCTCGATCGCTTGTGTGGGTCACCTTCAGGGTGGTCTGGCGATTGCGGGCGTGTTCGCATGTATGATGTTTGCTGCGCTGTCGGGCTCGTCCCCTGCGACCGTGGTTGCAATCGGTACCATCGTGATCGCCGCAATGCGTCAGGTGGGTTACACCAAAGAGTTCGCAGCAGGTGTTATCTGTAACGCGGGTACGCTGGGCATTCTGATCCCGCCATCGATCGTGATGGTTGTCTATGCATCCGCAACGGACGTGTCGGTTGGCCGTATGTTCCTGGCGGGTGTTATCCCGGGTCTGTTGGCTGGTCTGTTCCTGATGGTCACCATCTATGTGATGGCCCGCATTAAAAACATGCCCAAAGGCGAATGGGCTGGCTGGCGTGAAATCGGCCGCGCGTTCAAAGACGCTGTCTGGGGCCTGTTGCTGATCGTCATCATCATGGGCGGCATCTATGGTCACCCGTGGATCCGTTTCGAAACCGGCGAAAGCCTGTTCTACTGGAAAGGTGGCGCGTTCACGCCGACCGAGGCTGCTGCTGTGGCTGCTGTCTATGCGTTCATCGTGGCGTCGTTCATCTACCGTGACATGGGCCCATTGGCTGCGAAAGAAGAGGGCCAAGCCCCAACGCCGCTGTGGAAAAAACCACAGGCTTTGGTCACGGCTTTGGTGCACAAAGATACCCGCAACACGTTGCTGGACGCTGGTAAACTGACCGTCACGCTGATGTTCATCATTGCCAACGCGCTGATCCTGAAACACGTGCTGACCGACGAACAGATCCCGCAGCACATCGCTGGTGCGATGCTGGACGCAGGTTTTGGTCCGATCATGTTCTTGGTCATGGTTAACGTGATCCTGCTGATCGGTGGTCAGTTCATGGAACCATCGGGTCTGTTGGTTATCGTTGCACCTCTGGTGTTCCCAATCGCGATGGAGCTGGGCATCGACCCGATCCACCTGGGTATCATCATGGTTGTGAACATGGAGATCGGCATGATCACCCCGCCAGTTGGTCTGAACCTGTTCGTGACCTCGGGCGTGGCAGGGATGCCAATGATGAAAGTGGTGAAAGCCGCGCTTCCATTCTTGGCTGTTCTGTTCGTCTTCCTAATCTTGATCACTTACGTTCCGTTCATCTCGACTTGGCTACCGACCACGTTGATGGGACCAGAGATCATCACACGTTAAGTTGGCCACTCACCAACAAAAAACGGCGCCCCGCGGGGCGCCGTTTTCGTATACAGGGTAAGGGGTGGATTTACGCGTTTTCCAGCGCGGTAATGATCCCGCTGAAATCATCAGCCTTTAGCGAAGCGCCGCCGACCAATGCGCCGTCGACGTTATCAATCGCGAAAATTTCGGCAGCATTCGATGGTTTGACCGAACCGCCGTACAGGACGCGGAACGCTTTGCCGTCTTCGCCGAACCGTTTTTCCAGCTCGGACCGAATGAAATCATGCACTTCGGCGATTTGTACCAAGGTTGGAATTTTGCCGGTGCCGATCGCCCAAACGGGTTCATAGGCGATGACGGTGTTGCCGCCATTTGCGATGTCAGGCGTCGATCCGGCCAGCTGTTCGCCAACAACGTCCAGCGTTTTGCCGCTTTCGCGTTCGTCCAGCGTTTCACCGATGCAAATGACGGCTGTTAGACCAACCTTTAGCGCGGCAACGGATTTCGATGCGACCAGCGCGTCGGTTTCACCGTGATCCGCGCGGCGTTCCGAATGGCCCAGAATAACAGCGCCTGCACCAGCATCATTCAGCATAGTGGCCGAAATATCGCCCGTATGCGCGCCTTTTTCGTTGGTGTGGCAATCTTGGCCGCCGATATGGATCGGGTGATCCGACGTTTTCGCCGCCATCGGGTGGATCAAAGTTGCCGGAGGGCAGATCATCAAATCTACCGTCGGGTTCGGATGCATTTCCATCAGGCGATCAATCTGTTCCAGATCGATCCCGATGCCGTTCATTTTCCAGTTACCAGCGGCAAGTTTGCGGCGCATTTGGGCCCCCTCATGTCAAATTTGACATATGGGTATCAACGGTTCGATGATTGTAAAAGAGCCTTTGGCGCAAAAGTATCAATCTGCATCATTTGCCAAGCGCCAAAATGGCGTCACGGCCCCATTGGCTGGCCGTTTCCGGATCATCCAAAGAATCGTCGGGCAAGGTCCAGTAATGCATACTGCGTCCGTCACCCGTTTCGAATTTGGTGCTGCCCGATTGTTCCAGCCGTTTGGCGAAATCGCCCGATGCTTTGATGTAATAAACGCCGTCCGCAGACAGGATCGCGAAAATCTGTCCGTCCGCGTAGATGGACAGTCCGCCCATCATTTTGCGATGTGAAATGGTCCCGACGCCAGAGAAAAGCTCGTATGCGAACTCTAGATCTTCGTCGGAAACGGTCATTTAGCAGAAATATTTTCGTCGAATTTAATGGATTCGCCGCAACCGCAGGCATCGACGACGTTCGGGTTTTTGAATTTGAACCCTGATTCCAGCAGCGACGTTTCATAGTCGATTTCGGTGCCGAACAGGAACATTTGCGCCATCGGGGCGATCATGATCCGTGCGCCGTTTTGTTCAACGACTTCGTCCATGGGATCGACAGAATCGACGTATTCCATGGTATATTCCATGCCTGCGCAGCCGCCTTTTTTGACGCCAATACGCAGTCCTTGATGCCCGTCTTTGGCCATCAGTTTCGAAATTTGCGCCGCTGCACGATCTGTCATGCTGACGGCCTGTTTTCCTGGAATGCCGAACATCGTGGTCTCCTTTGTCTTTAAATATGGGCAAGGTCACCCCGCCAGACAAGGCCGATTACATAAAGCCCAGTTCAAGCCGCGCTTCGTCGCTCATCATGTCCATGCCCCACTGGGGTTCCCACGTCAGTTCCACATCAACAGATTTTACACCTGCTACAGGGCCGACAGCATCCGATACCCATCCGGGCATTTCGCCAGCCACGGGGCAGCCGGGCGCGGTTAGGGTCATGATGACTTTGACATCGTTTTCGTCGTTGATCTTGATCGTGTAAACCAGACCCAAATCGTAGATATTCACAGGAATTTCAGGGTCGAATACGGTGCGGATCGCATCGACAATGGTTTCGTGCAAAGGGTGATCCGTCGACGAAGGTTCGATCAATGGAGTACCTTCGATTTTATCCTGCGTGTCGGTCATGGGCCATTCCTGTTAATTCCTGAGCGTTCATATAGGATTTGCGAGCCCAATGGTAAAGATGTCACTTGGATTTCTGATTTTTTGACTTGGTTAGAAAAATTCTATGTTTGTGTCGTAAGGGCGCAGATTTAATGTGTTGGTTGCGCTAGAGTTGAGTTAGTTTAGAAAGGTACATGCCATTGCACCTACCTACCTTTACCCAGTTTCTAGAACGTCATGGTGTCACAGCGGCTCTACGCGAATTGGAGTTGGACCATTATCACGAGTTTGACGGTCTTTTACGTGTTTTGTGCGAATCTACGGGCCGGGAAATTGGGTCCGTTTCGCTGGTTTCCGGTAGCGAAGTTCATTTGATCGGCACCTATCGTTTGAAAAAACAGGTCGCCATGCGGAGCTTTCCTTTGCCGAAGAAGGGGGAGGATTATCTGCACTTTGAAAATGCTGCGGATACGTTTCCTAACAGTCCTTTGTTGAACGGAGTTGATGTGCGGATCCGGTCAGTATCCGCATACTGGATGCGCATAAATAATGTGCCAATCGGGGCGGTTTCGATCATGTCGTCACTGGAACTTGAACCTTTGGATGCTGTGCAACGCGTGCTGTTGGCAGAATTTGCCGGCCTGTGTACGGATCTGATCGAACGTCGGGCGCGTTTGAAATTGATGACCCATCAGATCGACCTGACAGAACAGGGGTTGGCGACATGAGTCAGGTTATGGCGACAGCGCAACCCCAAGCAGACGAATTTTGGACCAGTCGGACAGAGTTTGGTGATCGTTTGGCCAAAATTTCGGCATTGATGTTCCGTGCGCAGTTCGCGGGCATCTGGATGCAAGACCGTGATGCCGCAAAAGATGTATTGATCGGCAGTTTTAACATCCCTGCTGGTACGGACATGGGCGGGTTTCGGACGCCGAAGGCATTTGATGATATTTATCTTTACAATGTGACTCCGGAAATTTTACCTGATCATCCGCTGGTAAATGGAACAATTGGGGATGTCAGAACCGTAGTGTTTGTCCCAATCAATCTGGGGTACGGCCGTGTTGCAACCATGTCCATCGGCTGCGAAGACGAATGTTCATCCCTGACCACCACGCAGACTGCTCAGCTAAAGCACTGGATCGTTTGTGTCGAAGGATTGTTCGCTAAACAAATATCGATGGTTGATATGCTGCGCCGCACGATTGAATTGCTAACGCGGTAAACGGGGTTTTCTAAATCGAAAGATTTGCGTATCAGCGGGCGATCCAATCAGAGGCCGCTATGACACGTTTTTCGTTTGATCTGCACAACACCGATGGCAAAGCACGCACCGGCGTCATTCACACGCCGCGTGGTGACATCCGTACGCCTGCGTTCATGCCCGTCGGCACCGCCGCAACGGTCAAGGCGATGATGCCAGAAAGCGTCGCGGCCACGGGCGCTGATATCTTGCTGGGGAATACCTATCACCTGATGCTGCGGCCTACGGCGGAACGTGTGGACCGTATGGGCGGCCTGCATAAATTCATGAACTGGGACAAACCGATCCTGACGGATTCGGGCGGTTTTCAGGTGATGTCGTTGGCGGATCTGCGCAAACTGACCGAAGACGGCGTGACGTTCAAATCCCACGTGGATGGATCGAAACATTTCCTGTCGCCCGAACGGTCGATGGAAATCCAGAAACTGCTGGGGTCGGACATCGTGATGTGTTTCGACGAATGCCCCGCTTTGCCTGCGGATGAACAAACGGTGGCGGAATCGATGCGGTTGTCGATGCGTTGGGCTAAACGTAGCCGCGATGCGTTTGGGGATCGTCCGGGACATGCGTTGTTCGGGATCATGCAGGGCGGCGTAACCCCGCACCTGCGCGAAGAATCCGCCAAAGCGCTGGTTGATATCGGGTTCGAAGGCTACGCAATCGGCGGTTTGGCCGTTGGCGAAGGCCAAGAGGCGATGTTTGGCGTGCTGGAATATGCGCCTGATTTCCTGCCGACCGACAAACCGCGTTACCTGATGGGCGTTGGCAAACCTGATGATATCGTCGGCGCGGTCAAACGAGGCGTTGATATGATGGACTGCGTTTTGCCGTCACGGTCGGGCCGCACAGGGCAGGCGTGGACGCATCGCGGCCAGGTGAATATCAAAAACGCACGCCATCAGGACGATCCGCGCCCGTTGGATGAAAATTGCACATGCCCGTGCTGCCGCAATTACAGCCGCGCCTATCTGCATCATGTTTTCCGCGCGAAAGAGATGATTTCGGGCATGCTGCTGACGTGGCACAACCTGCATTATTATCAGGAAATCATGGCCGGCATGCGCGATGCGATCGCCAAAGGTGAATTTGCTGCGTGGGAGGCGGATTTCCATGCCAAACGCGCGGCGGGGGATATCGAACCCCTTTGATCCTGCGTCACAGGTGTGTCGTAATTTAGTGACATTCGACTTGCCCCCAACTGCCGGGGCAGGCACAGTGATTGCAAAAGACATGGTTGAAATGGGCGGGGTACAGCCCCATCTGTTTATTCCAAGTGGGAATGTGAACGGCTGCCGCTACGGGGCCTTTGCGTTCTGCCAATAAAAGGACAAAAGCATGGAAGATACCAATAGCACCACTTTTCCGGTCCTGCCGCTGCGCGATATCGTGGTTTTTCCACATATGATCGTGCCGCTGTTCGTTGGCCGCGAAAAATCGGTCCGCGCATTGGAAGAGGTGATGCAGGACGACAAGCAAATCCTGCTATCTAGCCAAATCGATCCGAGCCAGGACGACCCATCTACCGATGATATTTACAAAACCGGCGTGCTGGCCAATGTGCTGCAGCTGCTGAAATTGCCCGACGGCACGGTCAAAGTGCTGGTCGAAGGCAAAAGCCGTGTCACGATTTCTGAATTTGTCGAAAACGACAGTTTCTTTGAAGCGCGGGCGATCGATCTGCCCGAGGTCGAAGGGAACGTTGATGAACAGACCGCCTTGGTCCGTTCGGTCGGCGAAGAATTCGAACGCTACACCAAAGTGAAAAAGAACATTCCAGAAGAGGCCGTAGCCGCCGTCAGTGAAACCACTGATGCTGCGAAATTGGCCGATTTGGTTGCTGGTCATCTGGGCATCGATGTGGCTCAGAAACAGGAACTGCTGGAAACCGTTTCGATCGCGGAACGTCTGGAAAAGGTCTATGGCCTGATGCAGGGCGAAATGTCCGTTCTACAGGTCGAGAAAAAGATTAAAACCCGCGTCAAAACCCAGATGGAGCGCACCCAGCGCGAATACTATCTGAATGAGCAAATGAAGGCCATTCAGAAGGAATTGGGCGATGGCGAAGACGGTGCAAACGAAATCGCCGAACTAGAAGAGCGCATTTCGAAAACCAAACTGTCGAAAGAGGCCAAAGAAAAGGTCGACGCCGAGGTTAAAAAGCTCAAATCGATGTCTCCGATGTCGGCCGAGGCGACGGTTGTGCGTAACTATCTGGATTGGATCCTGTCGATCCCTTGGGGCGTCAAATCCCGCGTGAAAAAGGATCTGGGCCGCGCTGAATCCATTCTGGACGACGAACATTACGGTCTGGAAAAGGTCAAAGAACGCATCGTCGAATATCTGGCGGTTCAGTCGCGTAGCGCGAAACTGAAGGGCCCGATCATGTGCCTTGTTGGCCCTCCTGGTGTTGGTAAAACGTCGCTGGGTAAATCGATTGCGAAGGCCACGGGCCGCGAATTCATCCGTATTTCGCTTGGCGGCGTGCGTGATGAATCCGAAATTCGCGGTCACCGCCGGACCTATATCGGGTCGATGCCAGGCAAGATCATTCAGGCGCTGAAAAAGGCGAAAACCACGAACCCTCTGATCCTGTTGGATGAGATCGATAAGATGGGTCAGGATTTCCGCGGCGACCCTGCATCGGCCATGCTAGAGGTGCTGGACCCAGAACAGAACGGCACATTCGTCGATCACTACCTAGAGGTAGAATACGATCTGTCGAACGTCATGTTCCTGACCACGTCGAACAGCTATAACATGCCTGGCCCGTTGCTGGACCGTATGGAAATCATTCCTTTGTCTGGCTACACCGAAGACGAAAAGCGTGAAATCGCACGTCAGCATTTGCTGCCTAAGCAATTGAAGAACCACGGTCTAAAGGCCAAAGAGTTTGAAATTGACGACGCAGGCCTGACCGCGATCATCCAGACCTACACCCGCGAAGCGGGCGTGCGTAATCTGGAACGCGAAATCGCCAAAGTCTGCCGCAAGGCCGTGACCAAGATCGTCAAAAAAGAAGTGACCACCGTTTCGGTGACCGCTGACAATATGGACGATTTCCTAGGCGTGCCGCGCTACCGTCACGGGCTGGCCGAAAAAGAAGATCAGGTCGGTGTTGTGACCGGTTTGGCCTATACGTCGGTCGGTGGCGAACTGTTGTCTATCGAAGCCTTGCGCCTGCCTGGTAAGGGCCGGATGAAAACCACCGGTAAACTGGGCGACGTGATGAAGGAATCGATCGAGGCGGCATCGTCCTATGTCCGTTCGATTTCGCCAGAGCTGGGCGTGAAACCACCGCAGTTCGACCGTATGGACATCCACGTGCACGTGCCTGATGGCGCAACGCCCAAAGATGGCCCTTCGGCTGGTCTGGCAATGGTCACCGCGATTGTGTCGGTGCTGACGCAGATCCCAGTGCGCAAAGACATCGCCATGACGGGCGAGGTGACCCTGCGCGGTAACGCGTCGGCGATTGGCGGGCTAAAGGAAAAACTGTTGGCGGCGCTGCGCGGCGGGATCAAAACCGTTCTTATTCCAGAAGAGAACGTAAAAGACCTGCCCGATATTCCGGACAACGTAAAAGAGGGACTGGAGATTATCCCTGTCACTCACGTGTCCGAAGTGTTGAAACACGCGCTGATTTCGCAGCCTGAACCGGTCGAATGGGACCAAGAGGCCGAAGACGAGGCCGCTGCGGCTCGTGCTTTGTCATCGAATGACGGGGCAGGGGCTGTGGCTCATTAATTAGTAAAAGGCGCCTTCGGGCGCCTTTTTTTGTTTCGATCGGCGAAAAATGTCGTGAAAACCTGTTGTTGCGCGTTTCGCACTTGCAACCCATGGGGGCTTGCTGTGATGCTGGTGGGGTAAATTCATACAAACCCATAGAGGCTATTTATGGCTACTCGCACCACGAAAACGACGACCCGCACGAAAACCACTACGGCAAGCGCGGTCACCAAACCCGTGACGGTCGAGCCCGTGGTTGCAGCGTCCGAAACCCCAGACGAAGTAACCCGCAAGAAAGATTTCATTGATCGCGTTGTTGAACGTTCGGGCATGAAAAAGAAAGACGTCAAACCCGCTGTCGAAGCGGCGCTGGCGCAACTGGCCGAAGAATTGACCGACGGAAACGAATTGATTGTCCCGCCGCTGGGTAAAATCAAAATCAACCGCGTTAAAGAGACGCCGAACGGCAAGGTTGTTATTACCCGCATTCGTTTGGCAGCGCCGACGATCACAATTGATGAAGATTCTGTCGATTCCCCTCTTGCGGAAGCCGCAGAGTAAGGATAGATCACGCGGACCGGGTCGTTAGCTCAGTTGGTAGAGCGCTTCGTTTACACCGAAGATGTCGGGAGTTCGAGCCTCTCACGACCCACCAGAATTTCAGGCGCATCCCTTACCGGATGCGCCTTTTTCGTTAAAAGGCCGTCATGATGTTGCCCGACCTATATGTCATTCGCCACGGGGAAACCGAATTCAATGCCATTGGACGCATGCAGGGCGGTTTGGATTCGAAATTAACAGCCAAAGGGCGCGAACAGGCGGATGCGTTAGCGGACAAACTGCGCGGGGTCATTGGCCCCAATTCGCATGACCTGATCTGTAGCCCCCAAGGTCGCGCGCTGGCGACAGCCGATCCGATCAGCGCGGCCACAGGGTGCCCAATTGTGACTATCGACGACCTGCGGGAAATCAGTATGGGCGATTGGACGGGGTTGCCCCGCGCGGAAATTGACCGCCGCTGGCCTGCGCCCAACTCTGATGAACATTTCATCGAATTTTATGCCCGCGCGCCGAATGGGGAACCATTTCAAAACCTGTGGGATCGTGTAGGCCGCGTGTTGGATGGCTTGACCCGTCCAACGGTCATTGTGACACATGGATTCACGTCACGTTTTTTGCGGACCCGCGCGATGGGGTGGGAAATGGATCGTATTGCGGATCTACCGGGCAAACAGGGTGCTATTTTCCAGATAAGCAACGGGCAACACAAAGAATTTTAAAAAAATGCAAAAGGGGCCTTGCGCCCGCCGTGCGCTTTGTCTAAATCCCGCGCCAACGGGTCGTTAGCTCAGTTGGTAGAGCGCTTCGTTTACACCGAAGATGTCGGGAGTTCGAGCCTCTCACGACCCACCATTTCCCCTATAATGGAACAAATGCTCTGCCAAAATCGGCAGTGGTGTTATTCAAAATTCACATGATCGTGACTACATATAGGTCATGTGAGTGAGGGAAGGTTAATGAATCAACAAACGCTTTTGGCTAGCGGCGATGGCAGCAGCATTTTTTTGCTGGCTCTTGCTGCGTTTATTTTTGTTTGCATCATCAAAGCGGTGCGCATCGTGCCGCAGTCGGAAAAATATGTGGTCGAACGATTGGGCCGTTTGCGTTCCGTTTTGGGGCCAGGCATCAATTTGATTGTTCCGTTCCTAGACCGTGTGAAACACAAAGTGTCCGTGCTGGAACGCCAGCTGCCTACCATGACCCAAGATGCGATCACCAGTGACAACGTTTTGGTTCAGGTGGATACCAGCGTGTTTTACCGCATCACAGAACCGGAAAAGACTGTGTACCGTATCCGCGACGTGGATGGTGCGATTCAAACGACCGTTGCGGGTATCATTCGTTCCGAAATTGGCCGTATGGAACTGGATCAGGTGCAGTCCAACCGCGCTCAGTTGATCGAAGCGACCCGCAGTCAGTTGGCAAGCCAAGTGGACGATTGGGGCATTGATGTCACCCGCGCCGAGGTTCTGGACGTCAATCTGGACGAAGCCACACGCGCCGCGATGCTGCAACAGCTGAACGCCGAACGCGCCCGCCGCGCCCAAGTGACCGAGGCCGAAGGTAAAAAGCGCGCTGTTGAATTGCAGGCCGATGCAGACCTATATGCCGCCCAACAAGAGGCACAGGCCCGCCGCGTCGAAGCCGATGCCGAAGCCTATGCAACCGAGGTTGTCGCGTCTGCGATCGCGAAAAACGGGATCGAGGCCGCACAGTATCAAGTCGCGCTGAAACAGGTCGAAGCATTGACCGCATTGGGGCAGGGCGAAGGGAAACAAACCATCGTTGTGCCTGCGCAGGCGCTAGAGGCCTTTGGCGATGCGTTCAAACTTTTGAAAGGATCGAAATGACGGACTGGTGGACACTTTGGTGGATTTGGGGCGCGGCCTCGCTGACGTTGGGCGTGGCAGAGGTGATTGTCCCCGGATACATTTTTCTGGGCTTTGCGATCGGGGCCATGGTCATGGCGCTGGTTGCCTTTGTCGCCACGCTGTCTTTGCCTGTTTCCTTGGTCGTTTTTGCGATCCTATCGCTGGTTGGTTTTCTGGTTCTACGCAAATATTTCAGCCTGCCCAAAAGTCAGATAACGATTTGGGATCGCGATATTAATGATTAACTTGGGCGGGGCGGATTGACGCCCCGTTCTACCTTTTGTAGCTAGTTGCGCGGGGGCCTGTAGCTCAACGGTTAGAGCAGAGCGCTCATAACGCTTTGGTTGCGGGTTCAAATCCTGCCGGGCCTACCAACTTCCCCGTTTCAAAAAATCGACCAGATAGATCGACGGCGGTCACCGCGCGATCACGATATCGGCCCGCAATCCGCCTAAACGTTCACTGTCTTGCAGCCGCAAGGTGCCGCCATGCAGGCGCGCGATATCTGCAACGATGGCCAGCCCCAGACCGACGCCCGTACCTGTGTTTTGATTGCGCGCAGGGTCCAGACGGGTAAAGGGGCGAATGGCTTCTTCTCGTAGGTCGGCGGGGATGCCTGGGCCGTTGTCTTCGGCTGTGATGCGCAAGGTACGGTCAGTCAGGATGATGGAAACGTCTACCTGTGTGCCGCCATAACGCAGCGAATTGCCGATCAGGTTTTCCAGCGCGCGGCGGATCGCCATAGGACGCAGAGGCACCAAAACGGACCCGTCCAATGCAGGATCGATATCGTACAAGACGACGTTCTGACCGCTGCGTTTGGCGTCATCTATGACCCGTTCAACCAGATCAACGGGGTCTTCGGGGCTAGGGGAATCGCCAGCCTCGGCGCGGCCATATTCCAAAAAGGCGGCGATCAGTCGCTCCATATCTTCGACGTCTTTTATCATCGGGGCGGCTTCGTCTTCGTTCATCAACGACAGGCCCAGACGCAGCCGCGTTAACGGCGTGCGCAAATCGTGGCTGATCCCAGACAGCATCATCGTTCGGCTTTGGGTTTGGCGTTCGATCCGTGATCGCATCGACAAAAACGCGGCGCCTGCTGCGCGCACTTCGGTCGCGCCGCCAGGGGTATAGGGCACAATGCGCCCTTTGCCGTATTCCGCAGACGCGCGGGCCAGCCGCAAGATGGGGCGCAATTGGTTGCGTAAAAAGAAATAGGCGATCAGGGTCATGAAACTGCCCAGAACCACCATAATGACAATCAACTGGTGAGGATTTGATGCAGTGACGCGCCAGCGGGGGAACGAAATGCCGTTGATCCCGTCCCGGTCGAACCAGATCGTCACAGTGCGCCGATCGGACAAATCCACCGCTAGAATGTTGTCATAACGGTTGGACAAGGTTTCGATCATCGCCCGTCCCGAAAAATCGAAAATACTGCGCTCTGTCGCCGCCGGAGGCGTGTCGGACCAAAGCAGTTGAAAATCCAGCGCCTCGGCCAATTCTGTCTGCACCGTTGGTTCGCTGTCCAAAATCAACGTTATTTCGGACATGACGGATGTTGTCATGCGCCGCGTCACGCCATCGTAGTGACGTTGAATAAAAACGACAGAGACCAAAAGCTGTAGAAAAATGACGGGCAGCAGCAGGATCATAGCGGCGCGACCGTATAGGCTGCGGGGCAGATAGGATTTGATTGGCTTGTCTGTCATGCAGAAAACCCTATCGTGAGGGCATAGAATAGGAAAGCGTCCGATGCATCGTTTCGAAACTGGTATTTGCTGTGTAACGGCGCCAAATCCTTCGCCGCTGACCTATCGCGGGACCAATAGTTTTATTATCGGGACATCGCGTGTGTCGATCATTGATCCCGGACCCGTTAGTGATAGCCATTTCAATGCGTTGCTGGCAGCGATTGACGGACGTCCTGTGGATGCGGTGATCGTCACTCATAGCCATCTGGATCATTCGCCTTTGGCGCGCGCCTTGGCTGATCGGGTGGATGCGCCAGTCGTTGCCTTTGGGGCGTCAGATGCCGGTCGTAGTGCCGTGATGCGTTCGATCGTTGATGACATCGGCGGTGGAGAGGGCGTTGATACCGATTTTCAGCCCGACCAAACCGTTGGTCATCTGGACGTGGTCTGCGGCATGACCGTTTTGCACACGCCCGGACATATGGGGAATCATATCTGTTTGGAAAAAGGCGATATTCTTTTCTGCGGTGATCATATCATGGGGTGGTCAACGTCACTGGTTTCGCCGCCCGATGGTGATCTGACGGACTTTATGGCGTCTTGTGCGATGTTGTTGGATCGTCCGTCCCGCCGGTATTTTCCTGCGCACGGTGATCCCATAGATCGCCCCCATGATCGGGTGCGTGAAATCATGGCGCACCGCAAAACCCGCGAGGCACAGATCCTTGAGGCATTGAAAAACGGTGCAAATTCGGCCGCTGCGTTGGTTCAGGCGATTTATCACGATATCGATCCGAAATTATGGCCTGCGGCCGAACGAAATATCATCGCGCATCTTATTGATCTTGTGGGGCAAAACAGAGTTCGCGCGGTGTCGGATATGTCTGTTTCAGGCTTGTTTGAATTGAGTTAAAAAATCTTCCGAATTCCTCTTGCGCCCCCGAAATACCATGGCTATACACCCCGGCATGTTCCGGCGTAGCTCAGCGGTAGAGCAGTTGACTGTTAATCAATTGGCCGTAGGTTCGATCCCTACCGCCGGAGCCAACATCCCCCACGTTGCATCGGGGGCCTTAGGGAAAGATGCACATGGCATTCCGGCGTAGCTCAGCGGTAGAGCAGTTGACTGTTAATCAATTGGTCGTAGGTTCGATCCCTACCGCCGGAGCCAATTTTCCTTAGACCGTTACAACGATCTTATGGCCATTGGCATCGATCACCTGAACAGGTGTATCGTATAGGTCTGTCAGCACAGGTTCATTGATCACATCACCCACTGGTCCTTGGGCGGCGATGGCACCGTTTTTCATGGCAATCACGTGATCGGCATAGCTGCCCGCCACCGTCAGATCGTGCAAAACCAGAACCACGGTTTTCCCTTTTTCAACTTCTTCGCGCGCGATTTTCATCACGCGGCGGGCGTGAACCAAATCTAGGTTGTTCAGAGGTTCGTCTAGTAGGACGATGTCGGTGTCTTGTGCCAATGACATCGCGATCAGCGCACGCTGTCTTTGGCCGCCCGATAGGGTGTCCAGAAAACGGTCGGAAAATTCGGCCAGATCCATTCGGGCGATGATGTCATCGACGACGTCGTGATCGCGCTGTGTCATGCGCCCGTGGCTGTGCGGATATCGCCCAAATCCAACCAGATCCCGAACGGTCAATCGTGGCGCGACATGCGTATCTTGGCGCATGATCGCCAAACGCAATGCCAGATCCCGCGGGGCAAAATCGGATATGTTTTTGTCTCCGATTGTGATCGTGCCTGTGTCGGCTGCAGTCAGGCGTCCGATGGCTGCCAAAAGGGTGGATTTGCCCGCTCCATTCGGGCCAACCAGCGCCGTCATCTGGCCCGCAGGGACGGTTGCGTCGACGTCTTTCAGGATCGGGGTGCGGTCCAATGTGACCGACACATTGCGGACGGTAATCATGCGCGTCGCCTTTTTAAAATCAGGTATAGGAAAACCAAACCGCCTAGACCTTCGATCACGACAGAGACGCTGGCCGATAGGTGCAGAACGCGTTCAAAAACGGTTTGGCTAAAGATTAGGATGATTGCAGATAGCAGCGACGCAACGGGGATCAGCACCGCGTGTCGCCATGTGCCTGCGATCTGATAGGTGACTGCGGACACCAAAAGGCCGAAAAACACGATGGGGCCGACCAATGCCGTGGAAACTGACACCAATAGCGCGACAACAATCAGCAACTGCCGTGTGCTGCGGTCATGATCGATGCCCAGATTGATCGCATGTTCGCGGCCCAATGCGATCACGTCCAATTCGCGATGACGGCTCCACAGCCACAGCGTACAGGCCAATGTGATGACCAAGGCGATGATCGTCAGATCCTGATTCATCGCGTTGAATTGGGCAAAGCTGACCTGCTGGATGATCGAAAATTCGTTCGGGTCAATGATCCGGTTCACCATGGATGTCAGGCTGCGAAACAACACGCCCAAGATTAGCCCCGTTAGGATCATGCGGCTGATGTCGCTGGCATCGCGCAACACGAGCCGAAACAGGATCAGCGCGGCCCCGGTCATGACCAGTGTTTCCGCAGCGAATTTTACGAATGATCCCAATGATGCATAAGCCAAGCTGCCGATGGTCAGCACCAGCGCGCTTTGGATCATCAGGTATAGCGCGTCAAAGCCCATGATGGATGGGGTCAGGATGCGGTTTCCGCTAAGGGTTTGGAAAATGATTGTGGACTGGCCGATCGCGATGGCGATCGTGAGCATCGTCATCAGTTTGCTGCCGCGAAATGCCAGAATGAAATCCCAATTTCCGCGCGCGCCCAAAGTCATGAACAAACCGCATGACAGGGCAAATCCCGCGATCAGGGTCGAAAATAGGATGGTGTTACGCACGGGCACGGGCCTTTGTATGCAGCAAATACAGGAACAAAATCGCGCCCAGAACGCCCAAAACAGTGCCGACTGGAATTTCGAACGGATATCGGATAACCCGCGAAATAATGTCGCAAAACAACACCAGACAGGCTCCGAAAATCGCAACGACGGGCAGGGTGCGGCGTAGGTTTTCGCCATAGATGCGTGCGACAATGTTGGGAACAACCAACCCCACAAATGGGATCATGCCCACTGTCACGACGGTGATTGCCGAAATGATAGACACCAAAGCCAGCCCCAACCGCATCACGTGGCGGTAGTTTAATCCCAGCGAATGGGACGCGCTATCGCCCATGCCCGCAATGGTGAAACGATCCGCGTAGATATAGGCAACGATGGCCATTGCACCGCCGATCCATAGGTATTCATAACGGCCCAGAATGACGCCTGAAAATTCGCCGCCCATCCAGATGCCGATGTATTGCAGCAGGTCACGTTCATAAGCGATGAACGTGGTCACTGCGCCAATGATGCCGCCGAATACGATGCCTGATAGGGGCACCATTAACGGATCCTGACGGGGCAGGCGGCGGACGATTTGCAGGAAAATTGCGGTGCCGATCAGCGCACTGGTCGTTGCCGCGCCCATCTGGACCCAGATCGGCAATCTAGGGGCCAAAATGGTGACCGCCACCAATCCCAACGCGGCAGATTCGCCTGTGCCTGCGGTCGATGGTTCAACAAAACGGTTACGGGCGAGCATTTGCATGATCACGCCCGCAACAGCCAGCCCCGCGCCAGCCAAGATCGCGGCTGCAGTGCGGGGCAGGCGGCTAAGGTACAACAGCCATAGATTATCAGCCGACAGCGACGCGACCCCCGTAAGAACACTTACGACAGATAATGCGGCCAGCGCCGATAATGCTATGGCTGTGTTTCGGGTCACGAATTGGTGTCGCCGAATGCTGCCTGAACGGCGTCAAGCAGTTTGATGGTCGATGTATAACCGCCGCCGCCAACGTAAACTTCGGCCGAAGGCAGGTAAACGATTTGACCATTTTGGCCTGCAGTCGTGCCAGCAACCAAAGGGTTGTTCAATGTCGCGGCTGCGGATTCGCCCTCTTGGCCGATGGCAGCTGCGCGGTCCAGAACCAAAATCCAGTCAGGGTTGGTTTCTGCGATGAATTCAAACGAAATCGCTTCGCCGTGGGTGACGGTTTCGATGTCTTCGATCACTGGGGCCAGACCCAGTTCGTTGTGCAGCCAGCCAAAGCGGCCTTCGGCACCGTAGGCCGAAACTTTACCACCATTGGTCATGACGATTAGCGCGTTGCCACGACCTTCGGTTAGGTCTTGGGTTTCTGCTACTTCGGCTTCCAGAGCCGCGACCAGCTCGGCGGCTTTGTCCTCTAGGCCGAACAGGGTGCCATAATCGGTGATGCGCGAACGGGTGTAGTCAATCAGATCATAGCCGCGCATGGTCATGTCGACGGTTGTCGCCAGTTTGGACAGATCTTCGACCTTGCCCGACGAACGGTTGCCGGCAACGATCAGATCGGGTGCCAGCGCGTTCAGGGCTTCGTAGTTTGGTTCATGCAGGGTGCCCAGACCCGCAGCGTATTGTGCAAGGTGCGGGAAATAGGTTTTGTCAGGCGCATTCAGGCCCGATACGCCCAAAGCGTCCAGAATGTCCAACTGTGCAATGTCCAGAACTGCGACGGTTGCTGGCTGAGATTCCAATTCGACAGGGCCAAGTGCGGTTTCGATGGAAACAGTTTCGGCGAATGCTGGCGCAGCCATTGCGATGATCGCTGCAGAGATTGTGAAATGACGGGTCATTAGACTTTTCCTGATGTCCTGAATTTCTGGCTACTTGCGTTGGCTATTAACCCACCAATTACGTCAGGTAATTCGGGATGACCACCCAATGTTGATAAAAAAGGTCGGTAAATTTTCCGAGAGCACCTTTGCGTAAATGCACAGAACTGTATTTCTGCCCTTTGGCGTTGCCCATCGCGCATGAATGCGCTATCGCAGCGGCAATCTAGACAGAGGGTTACCATGACAAACAAGAACGGTCTGACATATGCCGATGCTGGCGTAGATATTGATGCTGGCAATACGCTTGTTGAACGGATCAAACCTGCGGCGAAACGCACGGCACGTTCTGGTGTTATGGCCGGTCTTGGCGGCTTTGGCGCGCTGTTCGATCTAAAGGGCGCAGGCTATAACGATCCTATCCTTGTTGCAGCCACTGATGGCGTTGGCACCAAACTACGTATCGCGATTGATACCGGCAATGTCGACACTGTTGGCATCGATCTGGTGGCGATGTGCGTCAACGATCTGGTGTGCCAAGGTGCTGAACCTCTGTTTTTCCTTGATTACTTTGCGACCGGCAAACTGGATGTTGATGCGGCGACCCGTATCATCAACGGCATCGCCAAAGGCTGCGAAGACAGCGGTTGCGCATTGATCGGTGGTGAAACCGCTGAAATGCCTGGCATGTACGAAGGCGGCGATTTCGATCTGGCCGGTTTCGCGGTTGGCGCAATGGAACGCGGCGCGGATCTGCCTGCTGGCGTATCCGAAGGCGACGTTTTGCTGGGGCTGGGATCGAACGGCGTGCATTCGAACGGCTATTCGTTCGTCCGCAAAGTCGTCGAAATGTCCGGTCTGTCGTGGGACGATAAGGCTCCATTCGCGGATGGTTCGCTGGGCGCTGAATTGCTGGCGCCAACCCGTTTGTACGTCAAACAGGCACTGGCAGCGGTGCGTGCGGGCGGCGTTCACGCGCTGGCGCACATCACTGGCGGCGGTCTGACCGAAAACCTGCCACGCGTTCTGCCCGAAGGTCTGGGTGCAGATATCGATCTGTCGGCATGGGAACTGCCTGCGGTATTCCGTTGGTTGGCTGAAACCGCTGACATGGCGGAATCGGAACTGCTGAAAACGTTTAACTCTGGTCTGGGTATGATCGTTGTGGTCGCTGCGGATCGCGCTGATGAACTGGCGGCATTGCTGGCGGATCAAGGCGAAACTGTTTCGCGCATCGGCACCATCACCGCAGGCGAAGGCGTGCGTTATTCGGGCAAGCTTCTGTGACGAAACGCGTTGCGATCCTGATTTCTGGCGGCGGGTCCAACATGGTCTCGCTTGTTCAGGATATGCAATCGGGGGATCACCCATGTGAACCCGTGCTGGTCGTGTCCAACGTGCCTGATGCGGGCGGTTTGAAAAAGGCCGCCGATCTGGGCGTTGATACGGCTGTTGTGGATCACAAACCATTCGGCAAAGACCGCGAAGCGTTCGAGGCAGAGCTGACACGCGTTTTGGAACAGGCGCAGCCTGATATCATCTGCTGCGCTGGGTTCATGCGGATTCTGACCGAAACCTTTACCAAACGGTGGGGCGGTCAAATGTTGAACATTCACCCGTCGCTATTGCCGAAATACAAAGGTCTGCACACGCACCAACGTGCGCTAGATGCGGGTGACGCGGAACACGGCTGTTCCGTGCACGAAGTAACGGCAGAGTTGGATGGCGGGCCTATCTTGGGTCAGGCTGTCATCGCGGTTGAACCTGGTGATACCGCTGACACATTGGCCGCGCGACTGCTGGCATGGGAACATAAATTGTATCCTGCCGTGCTGCGCCGCTACGCTGCGGGTGACCGCACCATGCTGCGTTTGGGCTAAAGCAGGGCTTTTACCAACCGATTGGGAATGCAAGGGCGCGCAGGGATGTGCGCCTTTTCTATAAGGTCGGGAAAGATTTCCAGAATTTCGTCCATCGCCTCTGGTGGTAGATCCTGACGGGACTGCGGCCCAATCAATAGGCTTTCCGTGCCCGCACCTTCGGCAAAGATGACTTCATGCTGGTCAAACATCACATGGACATAGGTGATTTCTGCCATGGGTTTGCGATGAACTCCCATCCAACCAACCAGCGCGATTGCTGGCACCAGAATTTGCGGTTCGCCCAGATATAGTGCTGCTGACGGGGTGCTGACCACGACCCGATGTTGTGGCGACACTATCAAATCGCGTTCATTCGCAATCGTACCTTGCGGAATAACGACAGGGGCCAGTCGGTCGGTCGCATCGACTGTGCTTTGGCCGATCCAGCGAATAGGCTGGGCGCCATGATCCACCGTCTGGACCAGATCACCGACAGACAGGGTTTCGATGGGTTTTTGCCCCAATGGGGTCAAAACGGCTGTGCCCGTAGCAAAACAGGGAAAAGCTTTACCGTTTTTGTAATGTCCTAAATGTAGTCCGTTGTCGGATCCTTTGGGCATTCGTCAACTCCATCCTTGGATGATGAACGGTTTGCTCCTCCACCTATGGTTTATAAATCGGCTTTTGGGTGAAATGCTGTCGTGATCTTTCCAATCGGATCGAATTAATCTACACAACATATGAAAATATCCAGAGATGCCGCAGTAAATGAAGACCATCACAACGACCGAGGCGTTGGCCGCCTTTTGCGAAGAAGCAGCAAAACGCCCATATGTGACCGTCGATACCGAATTTTTGCGTGAACGTACGTATTATTCGAAACTTTGCCTTATCCAGATGGCCTATCAGGATGATCTGGGCGAAGACGCGGTTTTGGTCGATCCTTTGGTCGAAGGTCTGTCTTTGGAACCGATGTATGATCTGTTCCGGAACACCACCGTGGTCAAAGTGTTCCACGCCGCGCGTCAGGATTTGGAAATCTTTTTCGTGGATGCCGGTTTCATCCCGACACCTTTGTTCGACACTCAGGTTGCTGCAATGGTCTGCGGCTATGGCGAACAGGTTGGGTACGAAACACTGGTTCGTAAAATCGCAAATGCGTCGTTGGATAAATCATCGCGTTTCACGGATTGGTCGCGCCGACCACTGACAGATGCGCAGATGAAATATGCGGTCGCAGATGTGACGCACCTACGTGATATTTACGAAGTGTTGTCCAAACGTCTGGCAAAATCGGGCCGGTCCCGTTGGGTGTCCGAAGAACTGGCCGTGTTGAATGATCCGCAAACCTATGTGTCCCACCCCGAGGATGCATGGAAACGCGTGAAAACCCGCACCAATTCGGGTCGTTTTTTGGCCATTGTGCGTGAACTGGCCCGTTTCCGCGAAGGCTATGCTCAATCACGCAACATTCCCCGCAGTCGCGTTTTCAAAGACGATGCTTTGGTTGAATTGGCATCAACCAAACCAGAGACCGAAAAAGACCTGAGCCGGTCCCGACTATTGCTGCGCGAAGCCCGCAAAGGCGAAATCGCCGACGGCATTCTGACGGCGATCAAAATCGGCATGGCGGTCAAACCAGAAGACGCACCAAAACCAGATCAGAGCCGCGAAAAACTGCAGGTCAATCCAGCCTTGGCCGATCTTTTGCGCGTACTGTTGAAGGCCAAGGCAGAGACCGAAGGCGTTGCACAAAAACTGATTGCGACATCCGCTGATCTAGACGCAATCGCGGCAGGCGAACGTGATGTTAAGGCTCTAACCGGTTGGCGTCGCGAAGTTTTTGGCGAAGAAGCGTTGGAACTATGCGCAGGTAAAATTGCCCTTGCGACCAAGGGCAATGACGTCATCACGATAAAATTGTGATCTTAGCGGGTCGTTTGAAGCGACCCGTTTTGACCTTGGACCACCACACGGCGGATTTGGGCCAGATAGGCTGCATCTACGGGCGTTGCGACTGTGACCACCTGTTGGCCCGCAGATGCGCCGCGTTCCGTCACAAAGGCATATGTCGCTGTCCCGTTTTCTAAACTGACCAAAACCAGTTCGGCGTTATAGGGCTGTCCTGTGACCAGCGCGGTTGCGCGAATAATCGCGCCATTGTTCGTCCGTTCGATCGCAAGGGTGGTAATTTGATCTGCGGCAACGCGTTGATCCACGACGATGATCCCGCGATTTTCCGGAACCAATGGGCGGATCACCGTTTCTTCGGCCGTGACAATAGCGACAGGTTCGGCGCGACCAAACCAGTTCAGTGGATTAAGGCGCGATTGCGAAATGCGGGCACAGCCCGAGATGGTGATTAAAACGCAAGCTGCCAAACCGATTTGCCGCAACATGTCGTACCTCTTTTCGTCATTTGCAAAATTGGTAGACGAAACTGAACCTGTTGGAAAGCATCCTCTGGACGTTTTGGCCATAGCACCCTAAGTCCAAAGGGAAGACAAAGAAGGGACCGAGCCATGGCCACCGACGCCTTTGAAGAAATCGCAGACACCTTTGATTTTCTGGACGATTGGGAAGACCGCTATCGTCACGTGATCGATATGGGCAAAGCCATGCCGCCGCTGGATGATGCGTTCAAGGTTCCCGCGACCAAGGTTGACGGCTGCGCAAGTCAGGTTTGGATCGTGCCGCATACGGACGGCGGGACATTCACATTTGAAGGCGATAGCGACGCGATGATCGTCCGCGGTTTGATCGCGGTGTTGCACGCGCTGTATTCCGGCGTGCCTGTGGCCGAAGTTGGCAAAATCGACGCACATGCGGAATTGGGCCGTTTGGGCCTGAACGAACATTTGTCCGCACAGCGATCCAACGGTGTGCGCGCGATGATCGAACGCATCCGTCAGACCGCTGCGGCAGCTTAACGGGGTAGGGGGTCGATCTGTATCCCGATAAATTCGGCCAGTGTTGCGGTTGAAATTTCGTGGTCTTCGATCGACGGCAGACCCGAAATGCCGATCGCCGCAACAAAGCCGACGTTTTTCACGAAAATCGGAAAACCGCCGCCGTGAATCACGAAATCTTCGTAGCGCAGGCCGACGTCTGGCCATTGTTCGCGGCCTTCGGCGTTGTATTCCAGACCTGCGCGCATGGATGATTTATAAGTGCGTAGCACTGTGTTGATCTTGCGGCGGCCCCAATCCTGGTTTTCAGGCGTTGCACCCGGCAAGGTCGCAAAGAAATACCGCCGCGACGCAGACCGAATTTCGATGCTGACAGGGGCGTTCATGGCTGCGGCGCGGGCGCGCAGCGCGCAGCCCAATTCGAATGCGATGTTTTCATCAAAAGCATCCAGAACCAGACGCTTTTCTTGATCGGTAATGGCAGAAATCAGTTCACTGGACATTATAGCTCCTCCGGAATGGGGCCACGTTAATCGGTTGAAATGCAACTACAATGGGTGGATCGTATTTTGTGTCAAAACGCGTCATGCGTGTTGAATGGCGGTTTCCAATTCACCATAGCCCGTGAACCGTCGTTCATAGGCCAACCCCATCCGATCCGCGTGTTTTTGGGCCAAAGTGTCCAATTCAGGATCGTCGATTTGGGCTAGATAGACCAGTTTGTCGTAATTGCCGAAATACATGGACAATAGTTCAGGGTGTTTATCCAGCCCCAAGGGTTTCCAGACAAAGGCATCAAACTGACGCGCCAGAAAATCGGTTAGGAAAAACGCGGTGACTTCGCCGCGGGAGTCAAATTGGTCCACGCCGTCGAAAAACGCATAGCAATGCGGGCCGCGGATCATGCCGACGCCCATGTCGGCGCAAGCCATTTCCAGCAATCCGCCCGTGCCGCAATCGGCATAGGCGACAAACACGCGGTCATAGTCCGCGCGGTGTTTTTCCACGGCGGTACGGACAGCATCGGTGATGCGTTCGGGGTGATTGTGCAGGATCGCGGGCAGGCATTGAAGGTCTAGGTGGTCCAGACCATTCATGCGTTTGATCGCCAGAATTTCATGGGCCAAGGCCCCGCAGGCGATAATCAAAACACGGCCCCGCCCATTCGGGGCGAGGCCGTCATTCGTAAGTGTCTGATCGTTCAGATCAGGCATTCATTTGGTTGTGACGGCGCGCGACAAAGGTTTTCGCGGTTTCGACAGCCACGGCTGCGTCACGGCAATAGGCGTCAGCGCCGATCGCACGACCGAATTCTTCGTTCAGCGGGGCGCCGCCCACCAGAACGATGTAATCATCACGGACGCCTTGTTCGACCATCGTGTCGATCACGGTTTTCATATATGGCATGGTGGTGGTCAGCAGAGCAGACATGCCCAAGATGTCTGGCTTTTCAGCTTCCAACGCCTCTAGGTAGGACTCCACAGCGTTGTTGATGCCCAGATCGACGACTTCGAAACCTGCACCTTCCATCATCATGGAAACTAGGTTCTTGCCGATGTCGTGAATGTCGCCTTTGACGGTGCCGATCACCATTTTGCCAACGCGCGGCGCGCCAGTTTCAGCCAGCAATGGTTTCAGGATGGCCATGCCGCCCTTCATCGCGTTTGCAGCCAGCAGAACTTCGGGTACGAACAGGATACCGTCGCGGAAATCTTTGCCGACGATGGTCATGCCGCCGACCAACGCTTCGGTCAGGATGCGGTAAGGGGCCCATCCGCGTTCCAGCAGGATGTTTACGGACTCTTCGATTTCTTCTTTCAGACCGTCGTACAGGTCGTCGAACATTTGTTCGACAAGCTCTTCGTCGTTCAGGTCGGACAGGATCAGATCATCATCTTCAGACATGGCAATCGCTTTCATGCACATCGTTGTTTTATTCTAGATGCGGCCAAAGCGGCAATCGGTCTGAACCGATTGCGACTTTGGTTGTGCCGTAAACGACGGGCGAATTCGCCCGTGTCGTTTTTTATCCGCGGCGGCGGGATTTGCGGCGCTCTGGTCCGCTGTCGTCGGTGCCGTCGGATTGGGACGAAAATCCACCCAGTTTCGCGGCAATTTCATCCAGCGAAGGGCGTTCACCACGAGGGCGGGTTTCCAGCGCCTCTTTCATCGCGGCCAGATGTTCAGGCGTGGTGCCACAGCAGCCGCCGATGATGGTCGCGCCGCAATCGCGCGCTAGAACGGCATAGTCGCCCATCAGTTCAGGGGTGCCGTCATAATGGATGTGGCCGTCGTGGTATTTGGGGATGCCTGCGTTGCCTTTGGCGATGATCGGGGTTTCGGTGCCCGTCGCGGCAAAGCCCAAAACGGTGCGCAGCAGGTCGGATGCGCCAACACCGCAGTTTGCACCGAACGCCAAAGGCGGGTGATCCAGTTTGCCCACCAATTTCGCCAAATCCGCGCTGGTGATGCCCATCATGGTGCGGCCTGCGGTGTCAAACGACATGGTGCCGGCCCATGGCATGCCAGCCAGTTTCGCGGCTTCGGCGGCGGCTTTGTATTCTTCGGACGCGGAAATGGTTTCGACCCACAGCAGATCAACGCCGCCTTCTTTCAGGCCTTCGGCTTGTTCGTGGAACATCTCGACCGCCAGTTCGTGGGTCAGGCTGCCCATTGGCGCCATGATTTCACCAGTTGGGCCGACCGAACCTGCAACGATCACAGGGCGGCCTGCTTTGTCAGCCAATTCGCGGCCCAGTTCGGCGCCCGCGCGGTTCAGTTCGCGCACGCGGCCTTCGGCGCTGTGCAGTTTCAGGCGCGATGCGTTGCCGCCAAAGGTGTTCGTTAGGAACAGGTCGGACCCTGCGTCGATCGCGCCCGAATACAGCGCCTTGATCTTCTCGGGTTCGTCCACGTTCCACAGTTCGGGCGCATCACCCGAGCTAAGGCCCATGTTGAACAAATTCGTCCCGGTCGCGCCGTCGGCCAGCAGCCAGTTACGCGTTTCAAGTAGTTTGGACAGAGCGTTCGTCATGGTGGACCCCATAGATGCCAAGAATCAGATTTTGCCCCGCATTACACGGGGCATTCACTATTTAAAATGGTTATAGCCTTATGCCGTGGCCGGTAATCGGATGGACCCGCCGCACCATGGATCAAAAGCGACGTTTCGTTAGCTTTGGGCGGCAAGTTGCGCTTTGGCTTCTTTTAGAAATTCCGACATTTTTGAACGGATCGTTTGATCGTCGACCTTTCCGTTCAAATCGGCCGCCAATTTGCGATAAACGTCTTCGTCACCGACCTCTTCAAAGTCGGCTTTCACGACGTCTTTGGCGTAATCCTCGGCCTCTGTGCCAGTCTTTCCCAACAGATCTGCTGCCCAAAGGCCGATCAATTTGTTGCGTCTGGCCTCTGCTTTGAATTGCAATTCGGCGTCATGGGCAAATTTGGTCTCAAAGGCGTTTTCGCGGTCATCAAATGTGGTCATCATGGCCTCCGATCAGGGGTGAATGTCCTATTGATATGGGGACAGTGCATCTTTGTGCCAAGGTAGCGCGCCATTTGCGCATCTATTTCACGTCATATTCTTGCAGCTTTTCGGGGCTTGCCCTATACGCGGGGCCAAGACTCACGCCGCGTCACTGCGGCAATCATAGGGATTCCCGCATGGCGCGTCGCAACAAAATCTACGAAGGCAAAGCAAAGATCATCTACGAAGGTCCAGAACCAGGTACCATCGTTCAGTATTTCAAAGATGATGCGACCGCGTTCAACGCCGAAAAAAAGGCGGTGATCGAAGGCAAAGGCGTGCTGAACAACCGTCTGTCCGAATTCTTTATGACTGGTTTGCAGGCTGTGGGCATTCCAACCCACTTTATCAAACGCCTGAACATGCGCGAACAGCTGTGCCGTCAGGTTGAAATCGTCCCGTTAGAAGTCATCGTGCGCAACTATGCAGCGGGTTCCATGGCGAAACGTCTGGGATTGGAAGAGGGCATGCAACTGCCGCGTCCGATCGTTGAATTTTCGTACAAAGACGACTCTCTGGGCGATCCGCTGGTTCCCGAAGAATACATCGCGGCATTCGGCTGGGCGACACAGCAGGAACTGGACGAAATCGTATCCATGGCGCTGCGCGTTAACGATTTCCTGTCGGGCGTCATGCACGGCGTCGGCATCCGTTTGATCGATTTCAAAATCGAAATCGGCCGCGTTTGGGAAAACGATTTCCAGCGTCTGGTTGTTGCAGACGAAATCAGCCCTGACAGCTGCCGTCTGTGGGACATCGAAACCGGCCAGAAACTGGACAAAGACGTGTTCCGCCGTGATCTGGGCAACCTGACCGACGCATACACCGAAGTGGCGAAACGTTTGGGCGTTCTGCCTTCGAACGTGACCCACCCAAACAAACCTACCTTGATCAACTAAAAGGATACACCCGATGAAAGCTCGTGTGCATGTCATGCTGAAAAATGGCGTTCTGGACCCACAGGGCGAAGCTGTTCGCCATGCTTTGGGCGCGATCGGTTTCGACGGTGTCGAAGGTGTGCGTCAGGGTAAAGTGATCGAACTGGATCTGGCCGAAGGCACATCCGAAGAAACCGTAAAAGAGATGTGCGAAAAGCTGCTCGCGAATACGGTGATCGAAAGCTACACGGTGGAGCTGTCGTAATGAAAGCGGCGGTTCTTCAATTTCCGGGTTCCAACTGCGACCGCGACATGGCGGTTGCACTGGAACAGGCCGGTGCTGATGTCACCGTTGTTTGGCACAAAGACGCCGAACTGCCAAAGGTCGATCTGGTTGCAGTTCCGGGCGGTTTTTCGTTCGGTGATTACCTGCGTTGCGGCGCGATTGCAGCCCAATCGCCGGTGTGCAAAGGCCTGATCGATCACGTTCACGCAGGCGGTTATGCTTTGGGCGTGTGCAACGGTTTTCAGGTTCTGACCGAAACCCGTCTGCTGCCTGGCGCGCTGATGCGTAACGCTGGTTTGAAATTCGTGTGCAAATCCGTCGGCCTAAAGGTCGAAACCACCGATAGCGCGTTTACCTCGGCTTACTCGGACGGTCAGATCATCGACATCCCAGTTGCGCACCACGACGGCAACTATTTCTGTGACGATGAAACGCTGGCACGCCTACAAGGCGAAGGTCAGATCGCATTCACCTATACAGACAACCCAAATGGCGCACGTGCGGACATCGCTGGCGTTCTGTCGGACAACCGTCGCGTTCTTGGCATGATGCCACACCCAGAACGTGCTGTTGATGCCAACCATGGCGGCACCGATGGACAGGCGCTTTTCCGCTCTTTGCTGGACCAACTGGTCAGCGCCTGATTGAGCATTGCGTGGGGCGAGCGTAACATCGCCCCATGCGTGATAACCCCGTGAACCGTGTAAATCGTATCAAACTTGGCCGCTGGATTAACCGGCTTGCCTTTGCTTTGTTCGTGATGATTGCGGTCGGGGTGGTGTATTTCACCAACCTTTTACTGACCGAACGTTTCACCGAAAGCACCCGCAACCGCGCCGAGGTGCGGATGACGCTATATGTCGGTAACCTGATTTCCGAACTTCAGCGCAATTCTATCGTGCCGCAGTTGCTGGCGCGGGACCCGGAATTGCTGCGCGCACTGCAAGGGGCGGAATATACGCTATCCACCCAGCGGCTTTTGTCGTTTGTCGATGAAATCGGTGCTGCGTCTTTGATGCTATTGGACAAAGACGGGCGCACTGTTGCGGCCACGGATCGCAATCGTTTGGGCGAAAACCACCGCACTGATCCCTATTACGTCAATGCGCTGCGGTCTAATTCTACGATTTTCACCACAGTGCAGGGCGAATCCGGCGGATATGCGTTCGTCTATTCGCGCAGGATGGAAGATGCGGCCGGCCTTTTGGGTGTGATCACGGTCGAGGTTGACCTGCAAAAACTGGAACGCAGCTGGGCCAGTATTTCCGACGCCGTGTTTGTTGCTGACAGCGAAGGCACGATTGTGCTCACGACCGAACCGCAATGGCGCGGCATGAACGAAGGCGACGCGCTGACTGCGCTGACGCCATCCGACGCTATTGATCGTGCGTTTAGCACATTCAACCGTGACTGGGCCGTATCGCCCATTGATACCTACCTACGAGGCGAAGCCGTGATGCGCCGCGAAGCGCGCGTTCCGTTCCAAGGCTGGCGCATGGTCAGTTTCACAACCTACAGTTCCGTGCGGGAAAAGGTGAACGGCGTTCTGGCGTTGGAAATCATGGGATTTGCGATCCTGTTGGCATTGGCGTTTTGGGTGTCGTCCCGCAAATCGGCATCGCGCGTTGTTGTGTTTCAACGTGAATCGGCTGAACTGCGCGCGCTAAACATCCGCCTTCAAAGGGAAATTTCAGAGCGCCAGCGAATGGAGAAAACGCTAGAGGTCGCAGAACAATCACTGGCGCAATCGTCCAAATTGGCGGCCTTGGGTGAAATGTCAGCCGCCGTCAGTCATGAATTGAACCAACCTTTGGCCGCAATGCGCACGTATCTGGCGGGGGCAAAGCTGCTGTTGCAACGGCGCCGCGTGGACGAAGCGTTATCGTCATTTCAGCGTATCGATGATTTGATTGGCCGTATGGGCGCAATCACAAAACAGCTCAAATCCTATGCCCGCAAAGGCAAAGAGGCTTTTGAAAAGGTCGATGTGCGGGATGCTGTTTCCACCGCTTTATCGATGATGGAACCGCAGCTAAAGGCGCGTAAGATCGCGATCACGAAAACGATCCCGACCGAACCCGCCTATATCTACGGCGATCGTCTGCGGCTAGAGCAGGTGCTGATTAACCTGATGCGCAACGCATTGGACGCAACCAAAGGTGTCGATGATCCCGCTGTCGAAATTCAGCTGACTGTTGGCGACACGGTGCGTCTGATCGTGCGCGACAACGGCCCGGGTATCGAAGACCTAGAGGCGCTGTTCGAGCCGTTCTACACAACCAAACAACCGGGCGAAGGTGTGGGGCTGGGGCTCGCGATTTCGTCAGGCATTGTGAACGACCTAGGGGGTCGCCTCACCGCACATAACGGTGCAAATGGGGGGGCTGTATTTGATGTACAGCTACCTATCTATATCGAAGACGTCGAAGCAGCGGAGTAACGTAGTATGAGTAAGGCCATGAAAATCGCCATCGTCGATGACGAAAAGGACATGCGCCAGTCAATCGGACAATGGCTTGCCTTGTCCGGCTTTGATACGGAAACCTTCGCCAGTGCCGAAGATGCATTAAAAGCGCTGACCCCTGATTATCCGGGGATCGTGATTAGTGACATTCGCATGCCCGGCATGGACGGTATGCAATTTCTGCGAAAGCTAAAGGGGTTGGACAGTTCGATCCCCGTGATCATGATTACCGGTCACGGCGATGTTCCCATGGCGGTCGAAGCGATGCGGATCGGTGCGTTTGATTTTCTGGAAAAACCGTTCAACCCAGACCGCATGACCGAATTGGCCAAAAAGGCCACGGCATCGCGTAGGATGACCTTGGACGCGCGTGTTTTGCGCAAAGAATTGTCCGACGGCACCGCGTTGATGCAGAAACTGATTGGGGCGTCTCCTGTTATGGAACGCCTACGCGAAGATATTCTGGATCTGGGGCAGTCTGACGGTCACGTTCTGATCGAAGGTGAAACAGGAACCGGCAAAACGTTGATTGCTCATGCGCTGCACGCAGTCAGCGCCCGCGCGTCAAAACGGTTTGTCATCCTGTCGTGTTCTGCGTTTGATGAAGACAGCCTAAACCGCCGTTTGTTCGGGCCAGCCCAAGACGACGAACCGATCCCAGCCATGGAAGAAGCGCGCGGCGGAACGCTGGTTCTAGAAGACATTGAATCCTTGTCGGCCGCGCAGCAGTCACGCCTGATGACCGCGATCAATGAACAGGGTACACCGTCAGAGACGCGGATCATTGCGATTTGTAACCTGCAAGAGCAGGACAAAACCTGCGAAAGCGAATTGCGCGCCGATTTGTTCTATCGCCTAGCGGCCCTTCGCCTGACGGCTCCGCCTTTGCGCGCGCGGGGCGAAGATATTTTGACCCTGTTCACATCCTATAGTGATCAATTCGCTGACGAATACGGCTGCGACGCGCCCAAAGTGTCCGCGCAAGAGGCGGCCCAGCTGTTGCAAGCGCCGTGGCCGGGTAACGTCCGTCAGTTGATCAATGTGGCCGAACGCGCCGTTCTGCAATCGCGCCGCGGGTCTGGCACCATCGCATCACTGTTGATGTCCGACACCGAAGAACACGCGCCAACCATGACGACCGAAGGCAAACCGCTGAAAGAGTTCGTCGAGGCGTTTGAGCGGATGTTGATCGACAACACAATGCGCCGCCACAAGGGATCGATCGTATCGGTCATGGATGAACTGTGTTTGCCGCGTCGAACCTTGAACGAAAAAATGGCGAAATACGGCCTGCAGAGATCCGATTACCTTTGACAGGACGTGTCATCCTTTAGTTTAAAGCCCCTGATTTTGATCTGTTCTGGATTGTGTTGGGGGCTTTATGCGTTTTTTGGGATTTGCACCGTTTGTTTTTCTGATGGCCTGTGGCGGGGGCGAACGGTTGTATTTCGGCGGAAGCATAGAAGAGCCGCAGCCTGACGGCAGTTTTCTGATTAACGAAATCGCTGAAACCAAGGTTCTGGAATACGATGGCGCGGCTGCTGCCGCCTATGGTTATGGCTGGGCAGATCCCGCGACTATGGGCGGTGATCGCGGCGTTTTTGCTGTTGCTGGATATATGGACGATACGGATGTTGGGACGACCCCGACATCAGGCACCATGTCTCAATCAGCGATTTACGGCATGTACGTTGTGACAGGCGCATATCAGTCGTCATCACCGTCGGATTGGGAATACAACGAAGTCGTTGGCGCCGTAACCGTCACCGTGGATTTTGATGATCAAAGCTTTACCGCAACATCAAACAATGCACTGATTGCGATGGACGGCTATGTGAATAATGGCACGTTATCGGGGAGCGTTGTGTACAGCGACGCAAACTATGAAGCGTCCGGGTTTGTCGAAGGTTTGTTTGGCGCTGACGGCACTGTTGGTGCGTTCGATTGCGAAGGCAATAACATCATCTGTGCAGGTGCATTTGCTACGCCATAATGGCTGGTTTTTCAGTTCATTTGGGCAAACTGAAACTTATCCATTGTAATTTATCCCCAGCCGCTATTAGATAGTAGAACGTGATGGCGTCCGCATTGGCGCGGCCGACCTCCGGAAAGTTTCACTGTCTCAGGCATTTGGGTTAAACGACTCGGCCTCCGACAGAGTTGATCGGGCCCGATAATGGGCCGCAGAATTGCCCAGGCAGCGCGAGTTTATCGGACGCGCCGGGCGTGTAACGGGCGCCCCCGAAAGGGTCGGCGCTAAGGAAGAACCGCGATGCAACGCGTGCTGGACACAGGCAACAAAATGACGGCCCTCGGGGGCCTCTTTGCCTGCCGCATGACGATCGCCAATGACAGACACATCCAAAAGGCAACCACCGCTCCTCCGGGGCGGGCGGGCCGTTTTGCATGTGCATATGGAACCCATGGCAAAGAAGATGCTAATCGATGCCACTCACGCGGAAGAAACCCGCGTCGTAGTGGTGGACGGCAACAAAGTAGAGGAATTCGACTTTGAGAGCCAATCCAAACGCCAGCTTGCTGGTAATATTTATCTCGCAAAAGTAACGCGCGTCGAACCGTCGCTTCAAGCGGCGTTCGTAGACTATGGCGGTAATCGTCATGGTTTCTTGGCGTTTTCCGAGATTCATCCGGATTACTACCAAATCCCAGTCGCCGATCGCGAAGCGCTGATCGCAGAGGAAAAGGCATACGCCGAAAGCCTTGCTGCTGAGGACGAAGAAGAAAAGCCCAAAAAGGTATCGCGCCGTCGTCGGTCGCGGTCCAAAGCGGCTGCTGCGAAATCGAACGATCCGGTCGCAACCAAAGAGGTCGATGCCGAACCAAAAGGCATGGAAACCATCGATTTGGGCGATGAGGAAGATAATCACGACGATGCGGCGACTGCGGAAACAGTCGAAGCACCAGAGGCAGACACAACAGAAGCGCCAGTCGCCGAACCTGTTGCTGAAGAAGCCGTGACTGAAGACGCCCCTGTTGAGGCCGAAGACGCCCCAGCGCCAGAAGCAGACGTCGCCGAAACCGAAGCGGAAACCGCCGAGGAAGAAGCCGCTGATGCGGACGCTGACGACAGCGATGACGCGTCGGGTGACGACGACAGCGATGATGATGCCGACGAAGATGACGGTATTGAATCGGTCGCTGACGAAGACGATTCCGAAGAGGTTCGTCCAGCACGTAAACCGCGTCCAAAGCGTTACAAAATCCAAGAAGTCATCAAGGTCCGTCAGGTCCTGTTGGTTCAGGTCGTCAAAGAAGAGCGCGGCAACAAAGGCGCTGCGCTGACCACCTATTTGTCGCTGGCAGGTCGTTACTGTGTCTTGATGCCAAACACCGCACGTGGTGGTGGGATCAGCCGCAAAATCACCAACGCCGCTGACCGCAAAAAACTAAAAGAGATCGCGAATGAAATGGATGTGCCAGATGGCGCAGGCCTGATCATCCGCACGGCGGGGTCCCAGCGGACCAAAGCCGAGATCAAACGCGACTACGAATATCTGCAACGTCTGTGGGAACAGATCCGCGAACTGACACTTAAATCGGCGGCTCCGGCCAAGATTTACGAAGAAGGCGATCTGATCAAACGCACCATTCGCGATCTGTATTCCAAAGAGATCGAAGAAGTGATCGTTGCGGGCGAGGGCGGTTATCGCACCGCCAAGGACTTCATGAAAATGATCATGCCGTCCCATTCGAAAAATGTGAAATTCTACGCCGACCAGCTACCGCTATTCGCCCGCTATCAGGTCGAAGGCTATCTGGCTGGTATGTTCAATCCAGTCGTTCAACTGCCGTCGGGCGGTTACATCGTGATCGGCGTGACCGAAGCGTTGGTTGCGGTTGACGTCAACTCTGGCCGTGCGACCAAAGAAGGGTCGATTGAACAGACAGCGTTGAAAACCAACCTAGAAGCCGCCGACGAAGTTGCTCGCCAGTTGCGTCTGCGCGATTTGGCTGGTCTGATCGTCATCGATTTCATCGATATGGACGAACGCAAGAACAACACAGCCGTTGAAAAACGGATGAAAGAAAAGCTGAAAACCGACCGCGCCCGAATTCAGGTGGGTCGCATTTCCGGCTTTGGTCTGATGGAAATGTCCCGTCAGCGTCTGCGCCCAGGCATGATCGAGGCGACCACGCAGCCTTGTCCGCATTGCCATGGCACGGGTCTGTTGCGTTCGGATGACAACGTCGCTTTGTCGATCTTGCGCCAACTGGAAGAAGAAGGCGTTCGCGGCCGTTCGAAAGAGGTGCTGGTCAAAGCGCCGATTGCGATCGCAAACTTCTTGATGAACCAAAAACGCGAACACATTGCACAGATTGAATCGACTTACGGCATGGCCGTCAGCATCGAATGTGACCCGACCAAAGTGTCGCCTGATTTCGAAGTCGAAAAATTCAAAACGGCGACTCGCATCGTCCCTGCTGCTGCGCCGGTTGTGTCGGTAGCAAGCGTTGTCATCGACGAAGATGATGATGTGGATGTGACCGAGGACGAAGAAAACAAAGTCGAAGCCGAAGAGAGCGAAGACGACAAGCCCAAGAAGCGCCGTCGTCGTCGTCGTCGTCGGAAAAAGCCAACCAATGGCGAAGGCGAAGCAACCGAGGGTTCATCGGAAAACGAGTCGGATGAAAATGCTGAACCTGCGTCCGAAGGCGATGCCGAGGCTGAGAAACCAGCCGAGGAAGAGCCCGCAAAGGATGCGCCTGCGGTAGAAGCCGAGACCGAAACCGAGGACGCGCCAAAGCCGAAAAAACGCACCTATACGCGCCGCAAAAAGGCCGAGCCAGCCGCTGAGGCCGAAGGCGAGGCTGCGACCGAAGAAGCTGCACCAGCGGAAGAGGCAGAAGCGCCCAAGCCCAAGCGGACTCGTACGCGTAAAAAGAAAGAGCCTGAGGCCGAAAAGCCAACCGAAGCCGCAGCGGAGGACTCCGATAAGGCTGAAGAGGCGCCCAAGCCCAAACGGACCCGTACCCGCAAGAAACCAGCGCCAAAGGCAACAGAAGTTGTTGAAGGAACGGTAGAGGGCGATTCAGCCGCGGTGTCAGAGGCAGCTCTAGAGCCGACTGAAACCGAAGAGACCGCGCCTGAGGTAAAACCAGAGCCGGTGGACGTGGCAAGCCCGGAACCGGTCGAGGCGCCTTCGGACACCACCGCACCGGTCGGCGCGGGGCCAGAGCCAACGCAAGGTGAAGTCGTCGCCGTTGAAACGGTCGAGGCCGAAGAACAAGCAAAGCCCGAGCCTGAACAGCCCAAAAGACGCGGCTGGTGGTCGCTAGGCTAATAGACAAAAGGCCGTCCCGATGGGGCGGCCTTTTCTTTCATTCCATCGCCAAACTGTGACGACGTTGCGCAGTCATTTGGGATGACCTTTGGCGCGCGGCGCGCTATTTCAGATCAGACGAAACAAAGGAACCGATATGGGCGAGCTGTTTTCAACTGAATTTGTTATGGATGCCAGCCTGTGGGCCGCGATGTCCGTGGCGTTGATTGCAGGGCTGCTGTCATTCCTTAGCCCATGTGTTTTGCCCGTCGCCGCGCCGTATCTTGCCTATATGGGCGGCGTCACCGTGTCTGAAATGGACGCCGGAGAAAGCCGCGCGCGGGGCCGCGTTGTTCTGGCAGCGGTCTTTTTCGTGCTGGGCCTGTCAACGGTGTTCATCTTTCTGGGCTATAGCATGTCGATCATAGGCAAGATGTATTGGTCTGTGATCGAATGGATTAACTACATCGCTGGCGTCATCGTCATCATTTTTGGCCTGCATTTTATGGGCGTCTTTCGGTTTGCGTTCCTGATGAAAGAAGCGCGTTTCGACGTCCGCGATCAGGGCGGCTCTGCGGTGGGCGCCTATGTTTTGGGGTTGGCCTTTGCCTTTGGGTGGACGCCATGTTTGGGACCGATTTTATCGGCGATCCTATCGCTGGCCGCACAAGAGGCGAACGCAGCCCGCGGAGCGGTGTTGCTGGGCACCTATGCGGCGGGGCTTGGTATTCCGTTTCTAGTGGTGGCGATCTACTTCTCTCGGCTGAAGGGGCTGATGAACTGGATGAAACGCCATATGGGTGTGATTGAAAAAACGTCTGGCGTGTTTTTGATCATCGTGGGCGTTTTGCTGCTGACGGGGCAATTCACGGTTATGTCAAACTGGCTCTTGTCCACGTTCCCGTTTCTGGCCAAAATCGGCTAGGGCTATCGTTCTGGGATCAATCACGCTAACCTGATGATCAGAACGCATAATTTGGCGTAGGGTGATGACAGGTTCGCAGACAGTGAAACGGCGCAAAGTTTTTTATGTGCCGGGATATGACCCGATCCATCCGCGTCGCTACCGCGAATTGTACCGCCGTGAATCCGCCGATCAGGCGCAGATTTCCGGCTATGACATTTCGCAAACGGCAAAATCCGGCAAGGGCGGTTATGGCTGGCATGTAACCGCAGATATCGATGGCTGCGCAACACAAGCCGATATCGAAGTTCTGGTTTGGTCAGACATTGTGCGCAGCAGCATGTCGCAAACCATCCCCGCGACCTATGCGCAATTGCTACGCACGGCGTATGAATACATCGCGACGGGCGCTTTGTTTCGGCTTATGCGTTTGCGCAAAGGTCCGGTTATCGCGGCCTTGTATCCGGTGGGTATGTTGTTGCTGCAACTGGCCGTGGCGATCGGCTTGGGCGTTGGCGTGGCGGCGATCCCATCCCATGTGGTGGGCGGCATTGTGGGGAATGGCGCTGCGATTGTCGTCTTTGCCGCGACTGTCGGTGTGGTGCTGCGTTGGTTCAAATCCATCGATGGCAAATTATTCGCCTATTACCTGATGCATGATTACGCCTATTCGGCACGTTGGCGCGGTGCCAATCCGCCCCAGTTGGAAAAACGCATGGCCGAATTTGCAGAGGCGATTATCGCCGCCCAACAGCAAGGCTATGACGAAATACTGGTCGTGGGCCATTCGTCTGGTGCGCATTTGTCGGTGTCGATTTTGGCGGATCTATTGCGGGACAATCGCCTGCACGGAACGCCAGTCGCGTTTTTGTCGCTGGGGCAGGTGATCCCGATGGTCAGTTTCCTGCGCGACGCATGGCGTTTGCGTGCAGATTTGGAATTTATGGCGGGACAGGACCAAATCGCATGGGTCGATGTGACGGCTCCGGGGGATGGATGTGCCTTTGCGCTGTGTGATCCGGTCAGCGTCACGGGCGTTGCGCCGCAGGACAAAAAATGGCCATTGGTTATGTCCGCGGCCTTTACGCAATCGTTGTCGGCAAAGCGTTGGAAAGAACTGCGTTGGAAATTCTTTCGGCTGCATTTCCAGTATCTCTGCGCCTTCGATCAGCCCAAAGATTATGACTATTTCCAGATTACGGCGGGTCCGATCACGCTGCGCGAACGATATGCAGACCGTCCGCCGTCGCGCAGTCGCAAAGAAACGCCAGCATCACGTTACACGTCGGTTGCGCCATGACGACGCCGCCTAAACCGAAATCCAGACGTGATCGCGTTTCGCTGTTCCAATATCTGCGGTTGTTTCGTCAGGACATCCTGTCTGCGCAACCCGAACGATTGTATCGGGCGTGGATGGCCGAATTCAAAACGCCGTTTTTCCGCAGCTATCTGTGCAACGATCCTGCGTTGATACGCTCAGTTCTGCGCGACCGGCCTGATGATTTTCCCAAAAGTGAACGCATCGGCGAAGGCCTTCGCCCGTTGTTAGGCAATTCGGTGTTTTTGACCAACGGTGACCACTGGAAACAGCAACGTCGGATTATTGATCCTGCATTCGAAGGTGGTCGATTGCGCGATGTTTTCCCTGCGATGTTTGATGCCGCTTTGGCGGCCGTGGACCGTTTGTCCCGTCATGATGGCGAACAGGTCGAGATCGAAGAGATCGCCAGTCACGTTGCAGCGGATGTGATTTTCCGCACGCTGTTTTCCATCCCAATCGAACATGAAACGGCATCCAAAGTGTTTGCCGAATTCAAAGCGCACCAGCGGACCCAACCGATTTTGAATGTGGCCGCATTCGTTCCCGTGCCGCGTTGGTTTCCTCGCATGTTCAAATCCGAAACGAAACAGACCGCGCAAACCATACGTGCGTTGATTTCGGGGTTGGTGGCCGAACGGCAAACGCAGATTGATGCGGGGACCGCGCCAGACGATCTGGCCACCAAAATCATGACGACGACAGACCCCGTTACGGGCGAAAAGTTTGCCCCTGATGAAATGGTGGATCAGGTCGCGATCTTTTTCCTTGCGGGACATGAAACCAGTGCGTCCGCATTGGCGTGGGGGCTGTATTTATTGGCGACCAACCGCGAATGGCAAACCGCCATCGCGCAAGAGGCCACAGCAATTTCCGAACCTGATTTCGCTGTTCTATCCCGTCTGAAACTGTGCCGTGATGTGTTTCGCGAAACGCTTCGTCTGTATCCGCCTGTTCCGATGATGGTGCGCGAGGCGACCTGCTCAGAACATTTCCGCGACCGCACTGTGAAACCCAAATCCCAGATCGTTCTATCGCCGTGGCATCTGCACCGTCATAGCCGTATGTGGGATAATCCAGATGGTTTTGACCCAACGCGCTGGGAAACCGAGAACGGTAAATCCTGCCAAAGAGAAGCCTATATTCCATTTTCAGCCGGACCGCGTGTTTGCACCGGCGCGGGTTTCGCCATGGCCGAAGGCGTTCTGTTGCTGTCTATGCTGGTGCGTGCCTTTGAATTCGAACCTGTGCCAGACCTGATTCCGGTTCCGGTTGCCCATCTGACAGTTCGGTCTAAGGACGGAATTTGGTTGAAAATCCGCAAACGGACCGACAATTCCTGATTTTACCTTACGTTAGCAGTTTTAGAACGAACCTATTTGTTCAAAATTTTTATTCTAATAAAATCAGATACTTGTTGACATAAAATTGCCTCATTTTAGCCATTTTGATTTTTGGCGCTGTTTATTCCCCGTTCTGTGACAATTGTATGAACGCGGCTCTGTTCATATCTAAATCCCGTAACCTTGGGGGATACGTAATGATTAGAACAGTTATGAAAATGATGACCGGATCGTCTGCCAACGATTCTGAATCGACCTCAACCTTTCGCGTGGCTGTGCCATCGTGGGGCTATGCTGGGATCCGTATCGTGAACGAACAAGAGCCTGTTCAAACGCTGTCGCGCGATGAAATCGAAGCATTGTTTCAAAACGATTTGTCACGTGCCGCGAAGGATAGCGCGTCGGACAAATATACCGATCTAGAACGCGAAGAAATGCAGATCACGGCGATGTTGCGACATGCGCTGTATGCCCCGCAGGGCACGATGGCGGCCTAGCCACAATCGTCCACAGAGGCGGGCTTTATACCTTGTGGTATACGTGGTTTGTCGCGGGTTTATAGCGCCGCTTCTGTCCAAATCGTTAACATCGAAGCGATCGAAAGGCGTTGAGATGCTAAACTTTATCTTGGAATTCTTTAAAAAACCAAAGATCGCAGAATTGGTCGAATGTGAATCCGACAACGTTATTCCGCTCGTCCGGCCTGCGCCGTTAACGGCGGCTGAAAGGTCCGAGATCGAAGATAACGCACGACTGCGGCACGCGTTGTACGACGAACCAGCGGTTTAGCGGCTGATCTGGTTTTGCAAATGACGTAGCACAAACACCCGAATAGCAGAGGCAAGGCCCGCATCGGTGCCGCGGTCTGCATCGACTTCGGCTGCCAAAGCATTGATTGGTTTACCTTGATCCGCTGCGATTTTTACAAAGGCATCCCAAAACGGCGCCTCAAGGCTCACCGATGTGCGGTGCCCATGCAGGGTCAGGCTATGTTTGACAGGACGGCCGGTCATTCGTCGATTTTATGCTGATCTAGGTGCGATTTCGCGCGGTCGGCGTCGCGGTCTTCGGCCTGTTTTTGCGCCTTGGTGCGTCCGAATTTCGCAGAATTGACATCGCCCTGCGCGCGTTTGTCTGCGCGGGCTTTTTGTTTGCGAAACTGGTTTAGGTTTGTGACGTTTGACATGGTGCAAATTTACGGTCGGGCAGGGCGCAGCGCAACGAAAAAGGCCGCCCGAATGGGGCGGCCTTTCTAACAGGTTCAGATGGATTAGCCTTTTGGACCAATCATCTGTTCAGGACGCACAACCGCGTCGAATGTTGCTTCATCCACAAAGCCCAGTTTGATGGCTTCTTCTTTCAGGGTGGTGCCGTTTTTGTGCGCAGTTTTCGCAACGGTGGTTGCGTTGTCGTAACCGATGGTCGGCGCCAAAGCAGTCACCAGCATCAGCGATTCATGCAGCAGTTTTTCGATGCGCACTTCGTTCGCTTTGATGCCCACAACCATGTTGTCAGTGAACGCCGATGCGGAATCGCCCAGCAGCTGCATGGATTGCAGCACGTTGTACGACATCATCGGGTTGTAGACGTTCAGTTCAAAGTGACCTTGGGAACCTGCGAAACCAACGGCTGCGTCGTTGCCCATGACGTGGGCGCACACCATGGTCAGCGCTTCGGCTTGGGTTGGGTTCACTTTGCCTGGCATGATGGACGAACCTGGTTCGTTTTCAGGCAGGATCAGTTCGCCCAGACCGCAGCGTGGGCCCGAACCCAGCAGGCGGATGTCGTTTGCGATTTTGAACAGCGACGCCGCAACCGTTTTCAACGCACCCGAGAACATGACCATCGCGTCATGCGCTGCCAATGCTTCGAATTTGTTTGGCGCGGTGACGAATGGCAGGTCGGTGATCTCTGCCATGTTTTTCGCGACCATTTCGGCCCAGCCTTTTTGGGTGTTCAGACCGGTTCCAACAGCGGTGCCGCCTTGGGCCAGTTCGTAGATCGCAGGCAGGCACATTTCAACGCGCTGGATGCCCATGCGGACCTGATGCGCGTAACCACCAAATTCCTGACCCAAGGTCAGAGGCGTCGCATCCTGTGTGTGGGTACGGCCAATTTTGATGATGTCTTTGAAATTTTCTGCTTTTTCTTCTAGCGCGGCCAGCAGTTTGTTCAGGCCAGGCAACAGAACGTCACGCGCCAGCATGCCGATTGCAACGTGCATTGCGGTTGGGAATGTGTCGTTCGACGACTGACCCATGTTGCAGTGATCGTTCGGGTGCACAGGTTTTTTCGAACCCATTTCGCCGCCCAGCATTTCGATAGCGCGGTTCGAAATAACTTCGTTCGAGTTCATGTTCGACTGCGTGCCGGAACCCGTCTGCCAAACAACCAGAGGGAAGTTGTCGTCGAATTTGCCTTCGATGACTTCGCCTGCTGCTGCGATGATCGCGTCCGCGATTTCCGCGTCCATGTTGCCCAGCTCTTTGTTGGCCATGGCACATGCTTTTTTCACAACGCCCAATGCGCGCACGATCGGCACAGGCTGTTTTTCCCAGCCGATAGGGAAGTTGATGATCGAACGCTGGGTCTGTGCGCCCCAGTATTTATCTGCAGGAACCTCTAGCGGGCCAAAGCTGTCCGTTTCGGTGCGGGTTGCGGTCATTATGAACACTCCGAGTTGTGATTGAGAGTGTCATACCGCATCGACGCGCGAAATCAATGCGGTATACCGCTGCATACCGCAATGAGACCGCTAACAGTCGATAAATTTTGCTTACTTACGGAATTTGTCCAGACTGACGACTTCTGCCTCTTTGCGCGGCTCGTCTTCAGGTTCGGCCATTTCGACCATCGGCGCTTCGTCTTCGTCGTCCAGATCGTCGTCGTCAAAGTCGTCGTCTTGGGTTTCGAAACGCAGTCCGAATTCAACAGATGGGTCTACAAACGTGCGGATCGCGTCGTAAGGCACATAAATCGGTTCTGGATTGTCGCCAAACGATAGGGTGACTGCAAAACCATCGTCATTCACGGTCAGATTTTCAAACCAGTGTTCCAACACGACCGTCATTTCACCCGGATAACGATCAGACAGCCAGTCGGCCAGTTCGACGTCTGGGTGCATCGTATCAAAGGTGATAAAGAAATGATGTTTACCAGGCAGGCCGTTTTCAGCGACGCGCGTCAGAACCTTTTGAATCAGGCCGCGCATAGCCTCGTGCATTAGGTTGCCATAGTCGATTTTCTGGCTCACGGTCTGTCCTTTCTGGGTCCCCTATATCCACCATACGATATTTTAAGTTCTAGAAAAGAGGCTATCTTTCTAGGGTGTGGTAGACTGGATTATCGTTGGTCGCTTTTTGCCAAAGGGCATGTTGCACCGCAAGTACAGAAAGACTCTGGTACAAAATTTGCACCGATCATGCTGCAATTGCAGAAAATAGGGCGTTGATATGGGTAAAGTCTTGATCGGATTGGCATTCGCCGTAACCGCTGTGGTGGTGTATTTCACGTTATCCGCGCTAGGAATGGTGGGGGATAGCCGTAGCCCTGCGGAACGCATGGCGGATAATTTGACATCCATCGGGTCGGAATTTGAATCGGACGGCCATCTGCCATGGGACAACACCGCAGAGGTGCACAGCGTTCAAACTGTGGGCAACACGTTGAAAATCACGGTGCGTTCAGCGCCTGATCTGCCCGATACGATCAAAGCGATCGTTTGCAATTATCGGGACTTGCGCGAATTGATTTATGATGGCGCTGAAATCGAAATCATCTGGAGACCAGCAGAAATAGGTCGCGTTATGGGAACGACGTCCATCAATTATTGTCCAAGCCTGCGGGGATGAAGTGAAGGTTTCTGTTGCCAGGTACCTTCGAACCCCGCCTAACGCGGCTAGGCGCTAGGACTTAAGTTTCGGAAACTCCGACTGCTTAAGCAGCCATTGCTACCGGAGCACGATTGTCATTTGCAATTGTACAGTTTGAACCGATAACGGTGGTATCTCACCGAGACAAAGCAACACCTTTACACGTTCGTCGATCCTGTTTCGGCCCCATGATCCCCAAATGAAGGATATATGGTGGAGCCGCCGGGTACCGCCCCCGGGTCCGATCCGCTTATTACGAGCGCGTTTATGTCCATAGTCCCCGAAGGGACACTGTTGATATAGGCAGCGATGTTGCTGGCTTCAAGGGCAAATTCAGGCGCCATCTGGATAGCTATCATTTGACATCTCACTTGTCCCATTACAGCGTGGCAATACATGTCGAATTATCTGAATGGAGGATGCAGATGTTCAACGCTTTGGTCGTGGAAAAAGACGAAGACGGTAAAACTCATGCCGCTGTGAAAGGATTGGAAATCAACGACCTGCCCGAAGGCGACGTTTTGGTTTCTGTTGAATATTCGACATTGAACTACAAAGACGGTTTATGTGTGGGGCCGGGCGGCGGTCTGGTTCGCAATTACCCGCATGTTCCGGGTATCGATTTTGCGGGAACTGTCGAAGACAGCAGCGACCCGCGCTACAAGGCTGGCGATAAGGTTGTATTGACCGGTTGGCGCGTCGGCGAAGCGCACTGGGGCGGCTATGCGCAAAAGGCGCGCGTCAAAGCCGATTGGCTGGTGCCATTGCCCGATGGTTTGACAGCGCGTCAGGCGATGGCGGTCGGCACCGCAGGGTTTACCGCTATGATCGCGATCTTAGCGCTAGAGGATCATGGTCTAACCCCCGAAAAAGGCGAAGTTTTAGTAACTGGTGCGTCGGGCGGCGTGGGGTCGGTGGCGACGTCGATTCTGGCCAATTGCGGGTATCAGGTTGCTGGCGTCACGGGCCGCCCCGAAACCGCAGATTACCTGCGCGATCTGGGGGTAACGCGCATTGTTGACCGCGCCGAAGTGGCCGAGGTCACCAAACGCCCATTGGAAAGCGAAATGTGGGCGGGCTGTATTGATGCCGTTGGGGGCCCAATGTTGGCCCGAGTTTTGGGCCAAATGAAATACGGGGGCAGCGTCGCCGCGGTTGGTTTGGCTGGCGGTGCTGATTTGCCTGCAAAAGTGATCCCTTTTCTGCTGCGCGGCGTAAACCTGTTGGGTATCGATAGCGTTCTTTATCCAACCGAAAAACGCAAAACCGCATGGGACCGCATCGCCTCTGACCTGCCTATGGACAAGTTGGAAACGATGATCGTGCCTGCAACGCTGTCTGATGTGCCGAAATTGGGCGCAGACATCTTGCAAGGTCAGGTCCGTGGCCGCGTTGTGGTGGATGTGAATGCGTGATGCGGACAAAGGGTTGAAAACAAAACAAAAGCCCTAAGTCCATTTCAGGAATTTAGGGAGTTTTTATGTCTGACACCTCTGCCATCATCGTCTGGTTCCGCCGCGATTTGCGTCTATCCGATCACGAAGCGTTAAACGCGGCGGTTTCAACGGGCCGTCCAGTCATTCCGGTTTTTATCCGCGATGACATCGTCGATGCGACAGGTGCGGCCCCTAAAATGCGCTGGGGCCAGTCAATTTCGGCTTTGCAAACGCAGTTGGAAAAACTGGGCAGTCAGCTGATTTTGCGGTCGGGAAATGCGCTGGACGTTCTAAAGGCTCTGATCGATGAAACAGGCGCTTGCGCGGTTTACTGGTCGCGCCTGTACGATCCTGCATGCAAAAAACGTGATACAGAAATTAAATCTGCCCTGAAAGATCAAGGGGTTGAGGTTCAAAGCTACACCGGTCATCTGTTGTTTGAGCCTTGGACAGTTGAAACGAAAACGGGCGGTTTTTACCGCGTTTACTCTCCCATGTGGAAAGCCGTCCGTGATCTGCCGGTAGCCGAATGTATTCAGGCGCCTTCGTCTTTGCCAAAGCCCGAAAATTGGCCAGAAACCGAAGAATTGGCAGATTGGAACCTTGCGGCTGATATGCGCCGCGGTGCTGAAATTGTCACGCAACATCAGTGCATTGGCGAGGTTAATGCACGTGGACGTCTGGACGATTTTATCGAACAGAAAGTGGATGATTATAAAAAACTACGCGACTTTCCCGCGATCGACGCGGTGTCGGGCCTGTCTGAAAACCTGACCTACGGTGAAATTGCGCCTCGGGCCATGTGGCATGCAGGATGGCGCGCGATGGAGGGCGGCGCAAAGGGCGCAGAGCATTTCCTGAAAGAAATCGTATGGCGCGAATTTGCCTATCATCTGCTACATCACACGCCTGAAATTCTGGATCGTAACTGGCGCGAAGAATGGGATAATTTCCCGTGGTCCACTGACGAAGACAGCGATGATGTCAAAGCATGGAAAATGGGGCGAACGGGTGAACCCTTTGTCGATGCGGCCATGCGCCAGATGTATGTGACAGGCACCATGCACAACCGCGCGCGCATGATCGTAGCGTCGTATTTGACCAAACATCTGATGGTCCATTGGAAAATCGGGTTAAAATGGTTCGAAGATTGTTTGACCGATTGGGACCCTGCATCGAATGCTATGGGATGGCAGTGGGTTGCTGGATCAGGCCCCGATGCCGCGCCGTATTTCCGAATTTTTAATCCCGAAACCCAATTGGATAAATTCGATGAAAAAGGAGACTATCGCGCGGCGTGGATTGCCGAAGGGTATGGTAACCCATCGCAAACCGCTCTTAGTTATTTTGACGCGATCCCCGAAAGCTGGGAATTGACCGTTGATATGGACTACCCCGACCGTATCGTGGACCTAGCTAAAGGCAGAGAGCGCGCTTTGGCGGCGTATGAAGCGCGGGAAAAATAAATCCAAGGGTTGCAATGACACGTATCCTTTTGGCTAATATATAAAAAGGGCGGTTAAATGCCCCAACAGGAGGTCACATGATCCTGACATCGACCCATGGCCAATCTGGCCTACCACGTTACTTCGTGCCGGTTTTTGATATTCTGTCACGCATTGAACGGGGAAGGATCGATATAATACTGCCCGATGGTCGCAGGTTCCGCGCCGAAGGTCCAAACGCAGGCTATGTGACCGAACTACATGTCCATAACGCCGATATCTTTGCGCGCCTGATCCGCGAAGGCGATCTGGGGTTCATGGAAGCCTACATGGATGAATGGTGGTCCACGCCGGATCTGATGGCATTTATGGATTTCGTCCACGACGCATCGGACGAAGTTTTCGATGGCTTCCCAGGGCAAACTTTGGTGCGGGCCTATGAAAAACTACGGTTTTGGCTGCAATCCAACACCAAACGTCAGGCCAAGAAAAACATCAGCTATCATTACGATTTGGGTAATGATTTCTATGGCTTATGGCTCGATCCTAGTATGACATATTCATCGGCGTTGTATTCCGAACCGCAGATGTCACTAGAGGATGCGCAGACCGCCAAATACAAAGCCATGGTTGATCAGATGGACGTGAAACCGGGCGATCACGTGCTGGAAATCGGCTGTGGTTGGGGCGGTTTCGCGGAATACGCTGCCAAAGAACGCGGGCTGCGCGTCACTGGCCTGACGATCAGCCGTGAACAGTTCGATTATGCGACCAAACGCATTGCAGATGCAGGTCTGTCTGACCGCGTGACGTTTAAAATGCAGGATTACCGCGACGAAAAAGGCCAATACGACGGCATCGCCAGCATCGAAATGTTCGAAGCGGTCGGCGAAAAATATTGGCCAACCTATTTCAACACCGTCAAAAAATGCCTGCGCCCGGGTAAAAATGCGACTTTGCAGATTATCACCGTTCAGGACCATCGGTTTGAGTTGTACCGCAAGGGCGTTGATTTCATTCAGAAATACATTTTCCCAGGTGGTATGTTGCCCAGCCCCAAAGTGCTGCGCGAACAGGTAAACAGCGCGGGGATGAATGTGGTCGGGTCCATCGAATTTGGCGAAAGCTATAGCCAGACTTTGCGTCGCTGGTACGATACTTTTAATGAAAAATGGGATGAAGTCGCCCAAATGGGGTTCGACACAAGGTTTAGGCATATGTGGAATATGTATCTAACCTCTTGCGCGAGCACATTTCATAGCGGTAACTGCGATGTAACGCAGATAACGGTGCAGCGACCCGCCTAAGTGTCCTTGCTCCGCAGGAACGGGACGGTGGAATGCCAACATTTGCAAAATTGGTCGCAGCGGTTGCTATGGCCGCGTTGATGTACGTTGTAACCGATATGGTTTTGCCTTTGTTCGAACCGTCCCAACCGCCGCGGTGGTTTATGCAAATCAACATGGCGTATGGCGCTTTGTTTGGTTGGAAAATTGTGGGCGGGCGTGCTGGTAATGGGATCGTTATCGCAATTAGCACCGGCATTTCCGCGATTGTCGTAACGGTTGCTGCGATCCTGCTGACGCATGGGTTTGATGTGATGTTAGAACGCGCCTATGACATGCGGTATGACGGCCCAGTCGACGCGTTGACCGGCGCTGTGGGCATCGCGATTGATCTGGGTGCCAAATTGTTTACGCCGATTGTTGGAATGACCTTGATCGTCGGCGTTATCATTGCATCACTGGTGGCTGAAATTGTGTCACGTTTTGCAGATTAAAAATGAAGTTATTTCTATTCGGATCGTTACGAGATCCAGAGTTATTCCGAACCGTCGCGGGTAAGGGCGGGGTATCGGAACCCTATGAATTAACAGGATATCGCGTTGATCGCATCGCCGGTCACGAGGTGCCGATGTTGGTGCCTGACCCTGATGCCGTTGCGGTTGGCGTTTTGTGGACGGATTTAACACCCGAACAGATCGGTCGGCTGGATCGGTACGAACGGCCGTGGGGGTATTTCCCGCGTGATGTGGGTAACGGCGTCACGGTCTATTGGCCGAACGATGATATCGTCAGTAGCGGCGATGCGTGGTCATTTGAACGCTGGCAGGCAACGGATGCGATTGTCAGCCGCGCGGCGGCCGCCGAAATCTACGCCCATAATCCGCCGCTGTCTGCGGAACAGATCGTTCTGCGCTGGCCCCAAATTCGGGCGCGTGCCTGTTCGCGTGCCCGTGCGTCGCAATCCACTGTACCGGCAACGTTGCGGCGGTCTGCTGGGTTTGCTGTCGAAAAACAGCTGACTGCGCTGGACGGTGATTTTTTTAAATACCGACGCGTGACTTTGGCGCATGAACGGTTTGACGGAAAAACTTCGGCTGACCTACCAAGAGAAGCGATTGTTGCCTTTGATGCGGCGCTTGTGCTGCCATATGATCCCAAACGGGACCGTTTTTTGTTGGTTGAACAGTTTCGGGTTGGCCCGTTTTTGCGCGGGGATGCAAACCCTTGGGCGATTGAACCCGTTGCGGGGATCATCGACGCCGAAGAAACCCCAGAAAACGCCGCGCGCCGCGAAGCAGAGGAAGAAGCGAACCTAGCCGTCACTGATTTGCGGCCGATGTTCGCGGCATACCCCAGCCCCGGCAATTCAACCGAACAATATTACGCCTATGCCGCGATTTGTGATCTGCCTGACACGCTAAAGGGGTTCGGAGGTCTGGATTCCGAGGCGGAAGATATTCGCGTTCACCTTGTGGATCGCGAACATGCGCTGGAATTGATCGACACAGGCGAAATCAACATTCTGCCTTTGATCACTATGATATACTGGGTTGACCGAAATAGGGGGAACTTGGGCTCTCCAGCTTGAGTTCTGCGCGTATGGAGCCTACACAGGACCAAAGAATGAAAGGCCTGAAAATGGAATTCAAAAAAGACCTAGCTGACGCAATCGGAAACACGCCGCTGATCAAACTGCGCGCCGCATCCGAGGCAACGGGCTGTACCATTTTGGGCAAGGCTGAATTCATGAACCCCGGTCAATCGGTCAAGGATCGTGCGGCGCTATATATCATCAAAGATGCGATTGCCCGCGGCGACCTGAAACCAGGTGGCACAATCGTCGAAGGCACCGCAGGCAACACCGGTATCGGTCTTGCGTTGGTTGGCGCATCGATGGGGTTCAAAACGGTGATTGTGATCCCCGAAACCCAAAGCCAAGAGAAAAAAGACATGCTGCGTCTGGCGGGCGCAGAATTGGTTCAGGTGCCTGCGGCGCCGTATAAAAACCCAAACAACTATGTTCGTTATTCGGGGCGTCTGGCTGAAAAGCTGGCAAAGACAGAACCGAATGGCGCGATCTGGGCAAACCAGTTTGATAACGTCGCCAACCGCCAGTCGCATATTGAAACCACGGGTCCGGAAATCTGGGAACAGACAGGCGGCAAAGTCGATGGTTTCATCTGTGCGGTTGGATCGGGCGGAACGCTTGCGGGTGTCGGCATGGCGCTTCAGCCGAAAGGCGTTAAAATCGGTCTGGCTGATCCGATGGGCGCGGCTCTGCACAACTATTACACCGAAGGCGAGCTGAAATCCGAAGGTGGGTCCATCACCGAAGGGATCGGGCAGGGGCGTATCACCGCGAACCTAGATGGCTTCACACCTGATATGTCCTATCAGATCCCCGACGAAGAAGCGTTACCGGTTGTCTTTGATCTGCTGGAAAACGAAGGCCTGTGTCTGGGTGGTTCGTCCGGCGTGAATATCGCTGGCGCGATCCGCATGGCCAAAGAAATGGGTCCGGGGCATACGATTGTCACCATCCTATGTGACTATGGCACGCGCTATCAGTCGAAACTGTTCAACCCTGATTTCCTGAAATCCAAGGGTTTGCCGGTGCCTGCTTGGCTAGGCCAAGGACCATCATCGATCCCTGGCGTTTTCGAAGACTGATGAAAATGCTCCGCCAGATTTGCCTTGTGGCGGGTTTGCTGGTGGCGGGTAACTTCGCCACCGCGCAGGAATTAGTTTCCTCTACCGAACCTGAACAGCAGGTCGAAACGGTTGCTGTTCAGGATACATCGCCTACAGACGCGTTAGCCCAGACGGGGATCGACGTTGATGCATGGAATGCGGTTGCCGTTGCAGCCGAACAGGCGTTGGAAAATCCGAACAGCACCGATTTTGCACTAGAACGGTTGCGCAATGAACTTGCGACGTGGCGGGATGCATTGCTGAATGCACAATCCGTCAATTCGGCGCGTATTTCCACCGTTTCGGCGCAGTTGTCCGCATTGGGTGCCGCCCCCGAAGAAGGGGCAGAGGAAGCCGCTGCCATCGCAAATCGCCGCAGCGAGCTGAACGCCCAACTAGACGCCCTAAAAGCACCTGTCGTTCTGGCCCAAGAGGCCTATGCACGCGCGAACGGTTTGATCAGCGAAATTGACTCGACCCTGCGCGCCAGCGAAGCAAAGCGTTTAGGCACCCGCGGCGAAAGCCCGTGGGTCTGGGAAAACTGGGTGACCGCAATTGCGGCGGTGACGTCCACGCTGTCCGCTGCGTGGGCCGAAACATCTGCGCGTGTGGCAGCAGATGCCGCAAATGGCGATTGGATGGCCACATATCCGGCAGCGTCATTGCTGTTTGCGCTTGCGCTGGCTTTGTTGGTGTATGGTCGCCGTTTGGTGATGCGCGTACAGGCAACTGTGGCATCGCGTGACACGATCGGACGCGGTTTTTGGCTGTTCGTGATTTCGCTGGGGCAGATCGTTGTGCCTTATATCGGAGTGCTTTTGTTGGTGTCCGCCGCAAAAGCAGGCGAGGTATTGGGCTATCGCGGCCAGTTGATTGCCAATGCGATACCTGACGCATCGTTGTATGTGATCGTTGCATATTGGCTGTCGGGGCGTTTCTTTGGCGGAGATGGCGGTACTGCCAATCCTTTGGCGATGGATGCAGATTATCTGGGCAAAGGACGCAGGCTGACCCGCGAAATCGGCTGGGTTTTGGCATTGGGCGCGATTGTTGTCGTGATTGCCGATATTGGCGGCAGCGAAACGACATCTCTATTGTTGCTGCCCATCGAAATCCTGGTCGCGATCTTTTTGTTCCAGTTTGGCGTGCTGATTAAACGGCACTGTTCGGGCGAAAATACCGATGCCATGTCTCGCAACCGTATTTATGCGTTTATTGGTCAGGCGGCGGTTGTCATCGCGATTGCCGGTCCTATTTTGGGCATTTTGGGATATGGTATCGCATCGCAATCGTTGCTGTATCCTGCGGTCACCACGCTGGCGGTGCTGGGGCTTGTCCTGCTGTTGCAGCGGTTGGTGGTGGATCTGTATATCCTGTTCACCGGCGCACCCGATAGTGCAGGGGACGCGCTGATCCCGGTGCTGATCGGTTTTGTATTGCTGCTAATTGCAGTGCCTATATTGGCGCTGGTCTGGGGTGCCCGAGAGGCGGACCTGTTAGAGCTGTGGACGCGTTTCCGCGAAGGGTTCCAGATTGGTGATACGCGGATTTCGCCGACCGACTTTATCACCTTTGCGTTTGTCTTTGGGGCTGGCTACGCCATCACCAGATTTGTCCAAGGCACGCTGCGGTCAACCGTTCTGCCAAAGACGCGTATGGATATCGGCGGACAGAATGCGGTTGTGTCCGGTCTGGGATATTTGGGTATTTTTCTGGCAGCGGTTGTTGCGATCACGACGGCAGGTATCGATCTGTCGAACCTTGCGATTGTGGCTGGTGCGCTGTCGGTCGGTATCGGTTTTGGTCTGCAAACCATCGTACAGAATTTCGTGTCGGGTATCATTCTATTGATCGAACGCCCAATTTCCGAAGGTGACTGGATCGAGGTGAACAGCCAAATGGGCGTTGTTCGCGATATTTCGGTGCGAGCAACGCGGATCGAAACCTTTGATCGGCGCGATGTGATCATTCCCAACGCCGATTTGGTCAGCGGTCAGGTGACAAACTGGACACGTGGCAATTTGGTCGGGCGGATCATTGTGTCGGTTGGCGTCGCCTATGGCACTGACACCCACCGCGTCGAAGAAATCCTGACAGAAATCGCCGAAGCGCACCCCATGGTCCTGTTGTCGCAGCCTCCGGCGGTTCTGTTCACAGGGTTCGGTGCCGACAGTCTGGATTTTGAAATCCGTGCGCTACTGCGTGATGTGAATTTTATGCACATTACAAAATCTGAAATTCACCATGAAATCGCCAAACGCTTTGCCGCTGAGGGTATTGAAATTCCGTTCGCCCAACGTGATCTTTGGATCAGAAATCCAGAAAGTTTACGCCCCATAGAAGAGTAGACCACATGACCGACCCATTGTTCCGCGCTGATGCCTATCTACGTAATGCGACTGCAACCGTGGTCGGACATACGGCTGAAGGCGGGATCATTTTGGATCGGTCGCTGTTTTACCCGACATCGGGCGGCCAACCCGGCGATAGCGGACGCCTAGAATGGCAGGGCGGCGGATTGGATATCGCGGTCGCTGTAAAAGGCGAGGGGGAAAGCATCGTGTTGGTGCCATCCGAACCCGCGCCATTACCGCCCATCGGTCAGGCCGTCGAACAAGAGATCAACTGGGATCGCCGTTACCGCCACATGCGCGTGCACACCGCGCTGCATTTGTTATCGGTCGTTGTGCCGTTGCCCGTGACGGGCGGATCAATCAGCACTGGAAAAGGGCGGCTTGATTTCGATATGCCAGAGGCGCCTGCGGACAAACAAGAAATCGAAACGGCGCTGAACGCGTTGATTGCTGGGGATTATGTGGTCACGGAATCCTACATCAGTGACGCCGAACTGGACGCGCAGCCCGATCTGGTGAAAACCATGTCAGTCAAACCGCCGCGCGGAACAGGGCAGATACGCATGGTGCGTATTGGCAATGCCGATACAACGATTGACTGGCAGCCTTGCGGTGGCACGCATGTAAAATCGACGGCGGAAATTGGGCCCATACGGGTTGGCAAAATCGAAAAGAAGGGCGCGCAGAACCGCCGTATAAATGTGATCTTGGATTAAAGGTCTTGTTCCGTATCTGGTAATCCTTCGCGTGATAGCAACACGGCGACGGGGCGCAAATTAGGCACGTGGCTGCAGATCACCATCATCATCACCATGATTGGAACGGACAAAAACATGCCCGGTACGCCCCAAACAGCGCCCCAGAATGCCAGCGAAATAATGATGCCAAACGATGACAGGCGCAGCGCGCGCCCCATCAGCATCGGTTCAATGACATTGCCCATCGTGAACTGAATAACCGACGTGATACCGAACACCATCCATGTCACGGATGGATCCTCGGTCTGGATATAGGCGACCAGCGCAATCAGCAGTGTCGCGACCAAAGACCCGACGTTGGGGATATAGTTCAAAACGAATGTCAAAATGCCCAAAGCAGCGGCCAATTCCAAACCGAACCACGTGGCTAGGAAATAGACCAAACCACCTGTCGCGACGCTGATCAGCGTTTTGACCAACAGGTAATAGTTCACGCGGTGGATAATGGATTGCGTGATGCGCGCGATGCGGGCGGCTTTGATCGGGTCCGTTACCAGATTGCTTAGCTTGGCTTCGAACCAGATGCGTTCGGCAAATAGGAAGCCCACAAAAAGGATCACCAAAACTGTGAATGACGTCACATTGCCGGCCTGACCGGCAAGCGTTTGCAGGTATCCACTGAATTCAATCCCCGAAATCGCGCTATGAATCGCGCTTTCGACGTCTTCGCCCATAAAGCTGAACAATTGCGCAATTGCGGATGGCGCACGTTCAGCATATTCCAATGTCAGGCTGATTACCGTGTTGACTTGGGTCAATAGGATCGACGACAGCGATAGCAATGCGGTCGAAATCAGAAAAAGCGCGGCGATACTGGCGATCCAGTTCGGGATGCGGAATGGCCCAACCGACTGCCGCGCGATGAACTGAATCACGTCTGACGTTAACGAAAATAATATGATCGCCACGGCCAGCGCGATCATCATAAACTGGGCCTGTACCAGCAAAAACAGAACCATTGCAGCGGCGATAATGACCAATGCAGCGGTTTGAACTCTGGCTTGATTTGTCGTCGGGATCGGATCGTTCGTCATAGGTGCAGATTTGCGGTTTTGGCCCGACTGTCAACCTATCAAAGTAATATGATTTTTTTGTCTTGCGCCTATTGCAATCCCCCGCGCTGTCAGGATAAACCCCGCCTCGGACAGGTGGCCGAGTGGTCGAAGGCGCACGCCTGGAAAGTGTGTAGGCGGGGAACCGTCTCGAGGGTTCGAATCCCTTCCTGTCCGCCATAAACACCTGTTAAGTTTATGAATAATAACATTTTTTGTTGTTAAGAATGTCGCCGGCCCCACATTCAGCCCCACACGAAATTTCGGTTAAAAAGCGTATTGACGCATCGCGTCTCATCTGACAGCGTTTAGGTGCGATAAGACGCGGCACGCCGTTTCGAGTCGTTGGAAGGCATAGGATGTGCATCCACCAAACCCTTAGAAGTTATTTTCTGGCTGGTGATACATGTCCGATAAACGCAGAACGCGTAAACACGCCTCAGATCAATTTTCCTTTCAAGGTTTCGCTTCTGACGAGCAGGTTGCGCCTAAACGCCCAGGTATGTTGCGTTCGCCGACGGTTGGGTCCAAGACACCTGTATCGAAGGTGTCCGGCGTGCCGCAGCGCCAGTACTGGAAAGACACTGAAGTCGCAGAGTTCTTTAGTGTCACCAAAGCCACCATTTGGCGGTGGGTGAAGTCAGAACCAGGGTTTCCAAGTCCAATAAAGCTGGCCAAGGGTACGACCCGCTGGGCGATTGTGGATATTGAGGCCTACGCCCTTCAATGCCGCAAAGGACAGGGGATCGATTGATGGCCCGTTCGTACAAATCGATCCGTTGCAAAAAGCACCAAGTTTACACCGTCCAGCACGTGATGGAGCTTTATGGCGTGTGCCACAATACTGTTTCTAATTGGGTAAGATCCGGCCTGATGCCGTCACCCTGCGAAGGCACCCAGATCTTTCGAGGCAGTGCGCTTAGCAAGTTCCATGAAATGCAAGCTGCACGGAGAAAGCATGAACTACGGTTCGGAGAATTCTTTTGTTTGAAGTGCAGGGCGGCCGTGCGCCCCGACCATGATCAAATCGACTTATCGGGCGGGCGGCAAAGCGCTTGGTCGCAATGCCCGAACTGTCAGCTGGTCCTGTCAAAGATACTACATGCGACCGAATGCGACGCCGTTAAAAAAGCGCAGATTCACAACACACCTCCGGACTACGGAGACGAAGTTATAGTCCCAGTTCCCGCTCGTATTGTGAAAATTCAGGACCTTTATGCGGATAAGACGCCCACCGCGAACGATCGCATCCTGCTAGAGTGGCAAGACTATGCAGGTCGATGGGATGAAAAGACGGTTGATGCACACCTGATTGCAATCAGGGAATTCGAGGTTTCGACAGGTTGCAGGCCGTGAGCAGTAGTCGGTGCGCGAGCTATCAAGCTAGCCTCAGGACTCATGGCCAATAGATGACGGTTGCGGCGAGAGCGATGGCGGAGAAGAAAGCCTTGGGGCACCGGTCGTATCTGGTTGCCACACGCCGCCAGTCCTTGAGTCTGCCGAACATGATCTCGATACGGTTGCGCCGTTTGTAGCGGCGCTTGTCGTATCTCACGGCCGTCTTGCGTTGTTTTCTGCCCGGGATGCACGCGCGTATCCCTATGTCTTGCAACGCTTCTCGGAACCAATCGGCGTCGTAACCCCGGTCCCCAAGCAGCCAGTTGACATCCGGCAGGCTGCCGAGCAGTGCCCGCGCCCCGATGTAATCGCTGAACTGTCCGGCGGAGACAAAGAAGTTGATCGGGCAGCCATTGCTATCGCAGATGGCATGCAGCTTGGTATTCATGCCGCCCTTGGTGCGACCGATCAGGCGGCCACGCCCCCTTTTTTTACGCCCAGGCTGGTCTCCGTGCGATGTGCCTTGAGTTAGGTCGCGTCTAGCATCACCGTCTTTTTCTCACCGTGCCCGGCAGACAGCCCGGCCAGCATCCGGACGAAGATGCCTTTTTCGCTCCACCGCTTCCAACGGTCGTAGAGCGTCTTGTGCGGACCATACTCTTTCGGCGCATCCCGCCGGCGTAACCCATTGCGGTTTATGAAGATAATACCGCTCAGGACGCGGCGATCATCGACGCGAGGCTTGCCGTGGGGTTTCGGAAAGTAGGGTTCCAAACGCGCCATCTGCGGGTCGCTCAGCCAGAAGAGATCAGACATATCACCACTCGTTTTCTGAACGCTGAATCTAGCTGCTCACGGGAAATCAATGGGTCCTAAGCCTAGCGCGTAACATGCCCATCGCAGCTTTGGTGGGCCTGTCGAAACGGGGCAGTCTTCATTCGCGGCTGTAGCGGAAATCGTCCAAATTCTGTCAGAGGATCCTGAAACGAAGTGGGCGATGGAGAACGTATTGCCTCTTACGCAGACCTGCGTCCGTCGGCGTCGCACCCCCCCTGGTGCGCGAATGCGGCGTAAACAGTTCAGGTCGAAAAGACCCAGTTCACAACGTCGACCAGAAGCGAGCTTTGCGCCTTCAGCGAAGGGTCAACACCGAGCTGGGTGAGCTCTCCTTCATGGAGGGCAACAATGATGCGACAGAAACGGTCAAGCGTTTCCGGTGTCTTTGCCAACTCAGGGCGCAGGGTGAGCAAGATATCAGAGAGCCGTGCCTTGCTGCCTTCACGCGAGGCCAGCAACCGCTTGCGTGCCGCTTCGTTGCGCAAGGCGTGAATGATGAATTCCTTATTGAGGATGTCCCATTTCAGCTCGTCTTCGTCCGTTTGGCGGAGTTCCTGCGCGAGCAAATTCATGGGGTCGTCGGCTTCCCGCGCTGCGGTCGCGATTCGGCTCAAGCGTGCGTAGAGCCGATCCGTTCTGAGTTCATAAAGAGCGAAGAACAGGGCGTCTTTATCCTCGAAATTCGAGTAAAAGGCCCCTCGCGAAAAACCCGCTTTCTCACAAATGAAGTCAATTGATGCGCCTGAAAACCCTTTCTCTGCAAAAGCTTGCATTGCGCCCTCAATCAAACGTGCACGGACTTCTTCACGTTTGGGGCGGCGCAGGCGCGCGGTTTGGGTGACGTTGCGTTGTTCCTCAATCATGCTTTGCCTTTCAAAGCTTTCGATACAATGCTGTATTGAAGTCATACTTGTTTTCAAGTGTGCCATAGGTTGGAGGAGGAAACCATGGACAACAAAGTGGATGTCATCGTTGTCGGCGGTGGTCTGGCAGGTCTGGTCGCGGCAACCGAGGCGGCTGACGCCGGCGCCAAGGTTCTTATCGTCGATCAAGAAAGCGAGGCCAATCTGGGGGGGCAGGCATTCTGGTCGCTTGGTGGCTTGTTCATGGTGGACACGCCCGAACAACGGCGGCTTGGAGTCAAAGACAGCTTTGATCTGGCATGGGCGGATTGGCAGGGCGCAGCAGGTTTTGACCGCGACGAAGACCACTGGCCACAGAAATGGGCGCGCGCCTTCGTCGAATTCGCCGCGGGCGAAAAACGTGACTGGCTGCGCTCTATGGGGCACAAGACATTCCCGATTGTAGGTTGGGCTGAACGCGGCGGGATTGATTCCTCGTCTCATGGCAATTCCGTGCCACGGTTCCACATCACCTGGGGCACCGGGCCGGGCATCGTAGAGGTCTTTGAAACCCGCGCCCGTGCCATGATGGCTGTGGGTAAGATCGATATCAAATTCCGTCATCAGGTCGACAACCTGATCGTAGAGGCAGGGGCCTGCGTCGGGATCAAGGGCTCGGTTTTGGCGCCGGATCCGTCGGATCGGGGCAAGCCTACCAATCGCGACGTCGTGGGTGACTTCGAGTTGCGCGCGCCCGCTGTGATCGTCTGTTCCGGCGGTATCGGTGGCAACCTCGATCTGGTGCGTGCGAGTTGGCCAGAACGTCTCGGTAAGCCGCCTGCGCATATGATCAAAGGCGTTCCCGCCCATGTAGATGGCCGCATGATCGGCATCTCCGAGGAGGCAGGGGCCAACACAATCAATAAAGACCGCATGTGGCACTATGTCGAAGGCGTGCGCAACTGGGATCCGATCTGGCCCGATCACGGGATACGCATTTTGCCAGGGCCGTCATCGATGTGGTTCGACGCCACAGGCCAGCGTATGAAAGCGCCAAACTATCCGGGCTACGACAGTCTTGGGTCGCTGCAGGATATCATGGAAACGGGCTATCACTACACGTGGTTCATCCTAACCCAGTCGATCATCAAGAAAGAGTTTGCGCTTTCGGGTTCGGAGCAAAATCCGGACCTGACGGGACGTGACTGGAAAATGGTTGCGGGTCGCGCGTTTGGCTCGAAAGCAACGGGTCCTGTGGAGGCATTCAAGGAGCACGGTGAGGATTTTGCGGTGGCAGACAACCTCGGAGACCTTGTGGCTAAGATGAATGCGATTGCGGGCAACGATCTGCTGGACGTCGACACCGTGCAGCGCCAAATCGAAGACCGCGATCGTCAGATCGACAATAGGTTCACCAAGGATCAGCAGATCATGGGGGTGCGGACTTATCGCAACTACATCGGTGACAAGCTTATCCGCACTGCAAAACCGCACAAAATCCTAGACCCGAAGCATGGGCCACTCATTGCAGTGAAGCTCAACATTTTGACGCGCAAAACACTGGGCGGGATTGAAACCGACTTGGGGGGGCGCTGTTTCCATCAGGCCGCAGGGCGGGGCGCCGAGGTCATGCCGGGGCTTTACGCAGCCGGCGAGGTCTCAGGCTTCGGCGGCGGTGGGTATCACGGCTACCGTGCTTTGGAGGGCACGTTCCTGGGAGGTTGTATATTCTCGGGGCGCCAGGCCGGACGCACTGCGGTGGCGGACACGAAGTAACAAAAGAACGTCGCAGTTTCGCGGCGCATCAGGGAGGAGAACGAAATGAACATCTTGGAAGTATTGCCGGATCTTCTGATTATCGCGCTGGCATTGGTTATGCTTGGATTGGGGTTCGAGCTGACGGTCGGCGACTTTGCTCGCGTGCTGAAATACAAAGGAGCGGTCGCGCTGGCTCTGGCCTTGCAGGTGGTTTTGCTGCCGATCGCCTGTTTCGCCATCGCTTGGGGATTTGGTCTGAACGCGGCATTCGCTGTGGGACTGCTTATTCTCGCAGCGTCGCCGGGCGGAGTGACCGCAAATCTGTTCAGCCATCTCTTTGGTGGTAAAGTCGCCATGAACATCTCGCTCACGGCAATCAACACCGTGCTGGCGATTGTGACGTTGCCGCTATCTCCAATCTCGCGATTTCCGCCTTTGCACCCGCCGGATCCGAAGGCGCGGTTGTGCCGCTGCAATTGGGTAAGGTCGCGCAAGTAGTCGCCGTCGTGTTGGTTCCCGTCACGATCGGCATGGCCGTTCGTGCGATTGCACCGGGCGTTGCCGCTAAGATGGAAAAACCGTTCAAGATCATCTCGGCTTTGGTGCTTGCCAGCTTTGCGCTGTTGGCAGTTGTGTCGGAATGGGACGCATTGGCTGACAGCTATGCAAGCCTTGGCCCGGCGGTCATCGTGTTCAATCTGGTGTCGCTTCTGTCCGGTTACTTCGTGTCGCATTGGGCGGGTCTGGACGAAGGCTCTTCGCGCGCAATCAGCTTTGAAATCGGGATCCACAACTCGACCTTGGCGCTCTATATCGCTGTGTCCGTGTTGCAGAATTTCCAGATTGCATTGCCCGCCGCGCTCTACTCGGTTTCGATGTATGTGACAGCAATGCTCTTTGGCATGTGGCTGAACCGCCGAGGTAAAAAGGCAGGATGAGCGTTGTCATTGTAACGGGCGCCTCCGAAGGGGTCGGTCTGGAACTGGTCACCCAAATGGCCTAAAAGGAGCGAAGCAAGCTGACGCTTGTTCTCGCTGCGCGCCGTGCCGACAAACTCGAAGAGGTGGCGCAGGAGCTGCGCCGCTTCGGAACGCGAGTCGAATGCATACCGACGGACGTCACCGACAAGCAGGCCAGTCATCACCTGATTGAAGAAACCGTGCGACGCACTGGGCGGATCGATATTCTAGTCAATAACGCTGGCATGTCTGCGCACGCCAACTTCTAGGGTGTGACGGAGACTGACCTGCCACGGGATTTTTCCTCCATTATTGATTAGAGTCTGATCCAAGTTGAGGACAGACAATGAAGCGCACACGATTTACGGACGAACAGATCATTGGCATTTTGACCGAGCATGAGGCTGGCTCAAAATGTGCCGACCTTTGCCGCAAGCACAGCATGGCCGAAGGCACTTTTTATAACTGGAAGGCGAAGTTTGGCGGGATGACTGTGCCTGAAGCCAAGCGGCTGAAGACACTCGAAGACGAGAATGCCAAGGTGAAGAAGCTGCTGGCCGAGCAGATGCTGGATCTGGCAGCGATGCGTGAGTTGGTTTCATAAAAGTGGTAGCGCCCGTCGCGAAGCGCGAGGCGGTCGCGCAGCTGAGAAGCCAGTTCGGGTTCTCGGAAAAGCGGGCGTGCCGGATTGCGGGCGCGGATCGCAAGATGGTCCGTTATGTTGCGCAACGTGCGCCAGATACAGCCTTGCGTGGCCGGTTGCGAGAGCTGGCAAACGAACGGAGGCGGTTCGGTTGCCGCCGGCTGTTCGTATTGTTGCGCCGTGAGGGCGAACCATCTGGCATCAACCGGATTTATCGACTCTACCGCGAAGATGGAGGAGGAAATGAAAACAGTCTGGGGGACTGTTTTCCCGACGACCTTAACAGTCCGCAAACGCAAAGCCCGCCGCAAAGCGATCGGGACGCGGGCACCGATCCTGGTCGAAGCGCGGCCAAACGCACGCTGGAAAAAGAGCTTGGCGCGCCCATTGGTATTTTGCAGGACTTGCAGGGACCGAAGATCAGACTTGGACGCATCGAAAGCGGATCACGCATTCTGGACCGGCACGAGAAGGTCTGTTTCCTGCCATCAGAAACGGTTGAGGGCGAAACATGCTTGCCCCTCCCGCACCCAGAAATCTTTGATGCCATTGAAACGGGCCACCGCCTGTTCATCGATGATGGGCGGATACGCCTAAGGGTCACGAACAAGCAAGAAGGCCGGATTGAGGCCGAAGTTTTGGAAGGCGGAAAAGTCAGTGATCGCAAGGGGGTCAACCTACCTGACTGCATTTTGGATTTACCCGTGCTAACCGAAAAGGACCGCGCCGACCTTCAATTCGGGCTGGACAACGGTGTGGATTGGGTAGCGTTGTCCTTTGTGCAAAAGGCTATTGACCTCGATGAAATTAAGGCAATCATCGACGGTCGTGCTGGCTTGATCTCGAAAATAGAAAAGCCCTCCGCTCTGGTGGAAATTGAAGGGATCGTTGAAAAATCTGACGCGATCATGATTGCGCGGGGCGACCTTGGCGTCGAAATACCTCCTGAGGACGTGCCCGCCCGTCAAAAAGAAATCATCGCTCTGTGTCGACGCACCTGCCGCCCGGTCATTGTGGCGACGCAGATGCTGGAATCTATGGTTACATCCCCGACACCGACCCGAGCCGAAGCGTCGGACGTTGCCACGGCGATTTATGACGGCGCGGACGCGGTGATGTTATCGGCAGAAAGTGCTACAGGCGACTTTCCAACAGAAGCCGTCGAAGTGATGGATCGGATCATTTGCTCGACCGAGAGGCATAGTTTCTACGAGGCGGCCATGTCTTCATCGCGAGAGGCTTGCCTAAGCGATGCTGACGCGATTGCCGACACGGGTGCGACACTGGCCTGCGCCTTGAATGCTGTCTGCATCACGGCCTACTCAATGAGCGGTCTGACGGGGCTGCGGGTCGCTGCACGCCGCCCGAAATTGCCCCTCGTGGTGATGACCCGCGATCTTTGTGTGGCACGCCGGCTGGCGCTGGTCTGGGGCGCGCGATCAGTGTTGGAGTCGGCTGCTATGGACTACGACAGCATGGTCGAAACGGCCAAGTTAGAATGTAGAAACTTATTGCAACCAGAGTTTGGTGATAAAATGGTGGTCCTATCGGGCGTGCCATTCGGTCAGGTCGGTAGCACAAACAACATTCGGGTCGCTACAGTACGTTAAAATCGCCCGCTCATTGGACTTGCCCGGATTGAGTGGAGCGCGTTTAGCTTACTTTCAGGGGTTCAGCCATCGCTTCAGCGCGCAAAGGCCAATGTTAAGAACATTTACGATATCTCGCCGCGTGTGTACGCTCAAGGAATATGCAATTCTAGGTGCACCTCAACTAGCTGTCCAAACTTTTCTTCAGGCGGAGTCCCGTACGACCAGTCGACCTAGAAACACTTTATCAAGATCGACATCGGCGTCGTGCTCAAGCACCTCTACGACATAGTTTGCCATCTCGGTCATGGGCTGGCGGTAGGTGGTCAGCCGATAATTAGGTGTGGTAGCCTGGGGAACGTCATCAAAGCCGATTACAGCAATGTCCTGCGGGACGCGGAGGCCAAGATTGTGGCGGATCGCATCTATGGTTCCTATTGCGAGCGCATCGTTTTCGCACACAATGATATCGGGGCGGCGTTCCAAGGGGCGCGATGAGAGTGTTTGTGTGATGATCTGAGTTGCAAGCAGCGGGTCGTATGAAGCCACGGACATGCTAAAGGGCTCGACTCCGAACTGGGCTTTCCAGAACGCATCAAAAGTCTCTTTGCGTTTGAGGTGGGCCGACACCGTGCGCGGGCCTGCGAGATACATCGGATGACGATATCCTTTGGCCAGGACATATTTTGCGATTTCGATCGTTGCCACCTCGTCATCGACGGCGATTGAGATGGTGTCGGGGTAGTTCGATGTGCGCGCAAAAATGATCAACTTGCGAAAGCGCCGCGAGGATTGCGCTGCAGCGAGCACATCATCATCGAATTGAATACCAATAAGGATTGTCGCGTCCACGCGGCGGCGGGAGGCGTTGAGTAGGGCGGAGCCAGCGTCCTCGGCGTCGAGTGTGTTGACCAGCAGCGTGTCCCACCCGTGCGCACGCAATGCGCGAGTAAGCCGCTCCAGCATCACCAGTTTGTGGGGGTTGGCAAAGTCGTCCACGAGCAACGCCACAAGGTTAGAGCGGTCCGAGGATAGCGCTGCGGCGCGTAGGTCGGGGACATAGCCCAGCTCTTGCGCCGCCGCCATGACGCGGTCACGTGATTTTGGCGAGATCGACGCGTCCTTTTTGAACGCTCTGTTCACAGTCCAACGCGAAACACCAGCTGCGAGGGCCACGTCGTCGGCTGTCACGTTGGAGCTCTGTTTTGTTTTAGTCACATTAAATTCCTTTTGGGTGCACTTCTTTTACAGCGTGGGGTGTCCCAAATCCAGTGGTCGGTTTGATCTCTTTTGCTCTCGAGAGCAAAAAATGTGCACTCGAGAGCAAAAGGGGTATTGCACTCGAGTGCAAAGTTGCTAACGATACGTCCCAAGAGGCGATTAAGTGCGACTCGACATTGCGCCCAACGGAGGAAAAAATGCTGAAAATTGGTTTGCTCGGCGCTGGCCGTATCGGTCAGGTGCATGCCGTGAATATCGGGGGCAATCCGCGCTCTAGTTTGGTTGCTGTGGCCGACGTCTATGCGCAGGCCGCTGAAAAATTGGCGGCAGAACACGGGGCAGAGGCTCGTTCCGTCGATGATATCCTGAATGACGACACAATTGATGCGGTGCTGGTAGCATCGTCCACTGACACGCATTCGGACCTGATCGAAGCCGCGACCGCAGCGGGCAAGGCGGTTCTGTGTGAAAAACCTGTCGATCTGTCGTTGGAACGCGCCAAGGCTTGTCTGGCCGCTGCATCGACCACGGGCAAACCGGTGATGATCGGATTTAACCGCCGTTTTGATCCGAACTTTGCCGCCGTGCGCGGTGCCTTGGTTTCGGGCGAAATCGGCAAGGCTGAATTGCTGTCGGTCACGTCGTTCGACCCTGCGCCGCCCCCCGTTTCCTATATCAAAGTGTCGGGCGGATTGTTCCGAGACATGATGATCCACGATTTCGATATGGCGAATTTCCTGATGGGCGAACGCCCTGTGTCAGTCCGCGCGGTCGGAACGTCCATCGTTGATCCTGAAATCGGTGCAGCAGGCGACGTGGACACCGCAGTTGTCACCATGACCTATGCCGATGGCCGTATCGCCGTGATCAAAAACAGCCGCCGCGCTGTGTACGGATACGATCAGCGGGTCGAACTGTTGGGCTCCGAAGGATTGCTTCAGGCGCAGAACATGCTGGAAAACACGGTCGTCAAATCGACGACAGCCGGCGTTGTGTCTGCCAAACCAACCTATTTTTTCCTTGAACGTTACATGCCTGCCTACGCGGCAGAATGGGACGCATTCGTTTCGGCCGTTTTGGACGGAACTGATATGCCGGTCACGCTCGAGGACGGTATCGCCGCATTGGCGATGGCCGAAGCCGCGACCGAAAGTTTCAAAACAGGTCAAGCGGTTAACGTCAGCTACTGACGCCAGTTTTGCGCGCCGTCCCATGCGGCGCGCATCCGAAATCGTGTGCAAACGTGCGCGATCAAAACGGCAGAACATACTGCCATTCATTCCTAGGGAGGAGAACCTAATGAATAAATTCCTAGCTACTGTTGCGACCGCTGCGGCTGTTGCTGTTGCCGCGCCTGCTATGGCCGCTGACATCATCGTTGTGGCTCATGGTCAAGCAAACGATCCATTCTGGTCGGTTGTGAAAAACGGTGTTCAAAAAGCGGGCGAAGATACCGGCGCAAACGTTGAATTCCGTTCGCCAGAAACCTTTGACATGGTCGCAATGAGCCAGTTGATCGACGCCGCCGTAAACCAAGAACCTGACGGTTTGGTTGTTTCGATCCCTGACGCTGATGCGCTGGGGCCATCGATCGAACGTGCGGTTGCTGCTGGCATTCCTGTGATCTCGATGAACTCGGGTTCGGACGTTGCAAAAGAACTGGGTGCTTTGCTGCACGTTGGTCAGTCTGAATATGACGCAGGTCTGGCTGCGGGTGAACGTCTGGCACAAATGGGCGGCACCAAAGGCATCTGTGTAAACCAAGAGGTCGGCAACGTATCGCTGGACCTGCGTTGCGAAGGTTTCGCAGCTGGTTTCGGCCAAGAGGTCACCGTGATCCCAACCCAAAACGACCCAGCCGAGGTTGAATCCAAAGTGCGCGCAGCGCTGGATTCCGACCCTGATGTAGACACCGTTCTGGGCTTGGGCGCATCGCTGGTTGGTGAACCTGCTGTTGCAGCAGTCAAGGCACTGGGCCGCGACGACGTTCTGGTTGCATCGTTCGATTTGTCGGCTGGTTTCCTACAGGCGGTTGCTGACGGTGACGCAGCATTCGCAATCGACCAGCAGCAGTTCCTGCAGGGCTATCTGCCAGTTGCTTTCCTAGCGCTGAACGCAGAATTCGGCCTGATGCCAGGCGGCAACGTACCATCGGGTCCAAATCTGGTGACCCAAGATAGCGCAGCCCAAGTGATCGAACTGTCGGCACAAGGCATCCGCTAATTCAACATCGTCGGGCCGCGCATCAGGTGCGGCCCGACACCAAAAAACTGGGAGGAAACTTAAATGGCAACGGACGCCCCCGCGGTAAATGACGAACGGATAAAGGCCGAGTCATTCGCAACAAAACTTATGAAACGCCCCGAACTTGGCGCGATTGGCGGCGTCATCCTTGTGACGGTTTTCTTTATGATTACAGCCGATAGCGCTATGTTTACGCTGTCTGGCATTATGAATTTTATGACCCCTGCGGCGCAGTTGGGTATTCTGGGTATCGCGGCTGCGATGTTGATGATCGGCGGCGAATTTGACCTGTCGATCGGGTCCATGGTGGCCTTTGCCGGTATGATTTTTGGCGTTCTGGTGGTGAATTTGGGCCTGCCGCTGGTGTTTGCGATCCCGCTGACAATGGCCGCAGCGGCGGCGATTGGCGGCGTGAATGGATCGATCGTGATCCGCACCGGACTGCCATCTTTTATTGTGACCTTGGCGGGTCTGTTTATCCTGCGCGGTATGTCGCTGGTCGGGCTAAAGATTTTCTCGGGCGGGTCCACACAGCTGCGCGGCGTGCGTGACGCGGTCGAAGGCGACCCATTGCTGACCCTGTTTTCGGGCGATGCGCTGCCTGGTCTGTTTTCGTGGCTAGCCTCTGTTGGTCTGGTCGAAACCTTCCGCAATGGCGCCCCAAAGGTTCCGGGTATTCCTGTTGAAATCCTGTGGTTCATCGCGCTTGCACTGATCGCGACCTATGTCCTGCTGCGCACTCCTGTTGGTAACTGGGTGTTCGCCACGGGCGGCGATTCAAATGCGGCATCGAATTCCGGTGTTCCTGTGAAAAAGGTCAAAATCTCTTTGTTCATGGTAACGGCAATGGCTGCTGCGCTGGTTGCGATAATCACAGTGATTGACGCGGGTTCAACCGACGCGCGCCGTGGTTTCATGAAAGAATTCGAAGCCATCATCACAGCCGTTATCGGGGGGTGCCTATTGACGGGCGGCTATGGTTCGGCGATCGGCGCATTCTTTGGCGCGATTATCTTTGGCATGGTGACCATCGGCCTGACTTACACCAACTTTGACCAGGACTGGTTCCAAGTGTTCTTGGGCGGCATGCTGTTGCTTGCTGTGGTGTTCAACAACGTGATCCGCAAACGCGTAACCGGGGAGCGCTGATATGACCAACCCTATTATCCATATGGAAGGCATCAAAAAGCACTTTGGTAACGTGATTGCGTTGAATGGTGTGACATTTGATGTGACCCCTGGTGAATGTCACTGCCTATTGGGCGACAACGGCGCGGGTAAGTCGACCTTTATCAAAACGATGTCGGGCGTACACAAACCGACCGCTGGGTCGATCACATTCGAAGGTAATCCACTGGAATTCGGATCCCCTCGCGACGCGATGGAGGCAGGCATTGCCACCGTGTTTCAGGACCTCGCCATGATCCCGTTGATGAGCGTCACCCGCAACTTTTTCATGGGCCGTGAACCGACAAAAGGGCGCGGTATCATGAAACGGTTCGACATCGACGCCGCCAACGAAATCTGCATGGAAGAGATGCGCAAAATGGGCATCAACCTGCGTGCGCCGGATCAGGCCGTTGGCACGTTGTCGGGCGGTGAACGCCAAACGGTCGCGATTGCCCGTGCGGTGTATTTCGGGGCCAAGGTTCTGATTTTGGACGAACCGACCTCGGCTTTGGGCGTTCGTCAAACATCGAACGTTTTGTCCACCATCGACCGTGTACGCGCCCAAGGCGTGGGCGTCGTGTTCATTTCCCACAACGTGCGTCACGCACTGGCTGTTGGGGACCGTTTCACCGTGCTGAACCGCGGTCAGACTCTGGGCACAGCTGTCAAAGGCGAAATCACCGCTCCTGAGTTGCAGGACCTGATGGCAGGCGGCCAAGAGCTTGCCCAGCTCGAAGGGTCCTTGGGCGGTACCATTTAATCCTCCCTGGCGGGCGACATGCCGCTACGGCGTCGCCCGCACCTGATTTTATGAACGGAGCGAACCATGGATCACATGCCAGAGGTTTCATTAGGTGTTGCCGTTATCGGCACGGGTTTCATGGGTAAATGCCACGCGATGGCGTGGAATAACGTTTCTACGGTTTTTGGCGGCGCGCGTCCGCGTTTGGTAACGCTGTGCGATGCGAACGCAGAGGCCGCGACCGCATTGGCCGGATCGTGGGGGTTTGTCCAAGGCACCGCTGATTGGGAATCCGCCATCGCCGATCCCGCCGTCGATGTTGTGTCTATCACATCGCCAAACGGGCTGCACCGCCCAATGGCAGAGGCCGCCCTGCGCGCAGGTAAACACGTATGGCTGGAAAAGCCGATGGCACTGACGCTATCCGACGCCGAAGCAATGACCAGCCTAGCCGCCAGCCTGCCAAACCAGCAGACGGTGTTAGGGTACAACTATTTGCGTAGCCCCGCATTCCAGGCCGCCCGCGCAATGATCGCCGATGGCGACCTAGGCGAAGTCCACAGTTTCCGCGGCGTCTATGACGAAGATTACAGCGCTGATCCAACGATCCCGTGGAATTGGCGCAACACCAAAGAACACGGCGGTTTGGGCGTCTTGGGCGATTTGGGCTGTCACATGGTAGCGCAGATGACAGACCTGATGGGCGATGTGTCTTCGGTCACGGCTTTAACGCAAACCGTGGTGGCGCAACGTCCGTCTCCTGATGGAATGAAACCCGTCGAAAATGAAGACAGCGTCGTTGCGATGGTCGAATTTGCGTCCGGCGCCCAAGGGTCATTCTGCAGCTCGCGCGTGGCGCGGGGCCGCAAATGCCGTTTGCAGTGGGAAATCCACGGCACGCTAGGATCGATTGTATTCGATCAGGAAAACATGAACGAACTGTGGGTCCACACCGCCAGAACCGATGGGTTTACGCGGCACCTAACGGGCCCCGACCAACCAGATTTCACCGCGTTCTGCCCCGCACCGGGGCATAATCTCGGCTTTAACGAACAAAAAACAATCGAAGCCCGCGATCTGCTGCGCGCGATCGCTGGTGGCCCAAACCGTGGCCCCGATTTTGTACAGGGCCTGCAAATTGAACGCATCATTCATGCGATGGCAGCCTCGAACGGGCGCCCAGTGACGATTGGATAAATCATGAAAGACGTTGATGTAATCACGATTGGACGCGCGGGCGTTGATTTGTACGGTGCTCAGATTGGGGGCCGTTTAGAGGACATGGGGTCCTTTGAGAAATATATTGGTGGCTCGCCGACGAACATCGCGTGCGGGACGTCGCGTTTGGGTCTGCAGACAGCATTGATCACGCGCGTTGGCGACGAACACATGGGCCGCTTTATTCGCGAACAGCTGGTCCGCGAAGGCGTCAACGTCGAAGGCGTTGTGACCGATCCTGAACGTCTGACCGCCTTGGTCATTCTGGGCATTCGCGACGAAGAACAGTTCCCGCTGATTTTCTATCGCGAAAACTGTGCAGACATGGCGCTGTGCGAAGATGACATTGACCCCGCGTTCATCAAACGCGCGCGGTCGGTTGTTGCGACAGGCACGCATTTGTCGAACCCGAAAACCGAAGCGGCGACGCTGAAGGCGCTGAAACTGGCGCGCGAATTTGGCGCGCGCACGGCTTTGGACATTGACTACCGTCCGAACCTTTGGGGCGTTGCGGGTCACGGCGACGGCGAAAGCCGTTTTGTTGAAAGCGCGGCGGTGACCGAAAAACTGCTGTCGACCTTGCACTACTTTGACCTGATCGTCGGCACCGAAGAAGAATTCCACATCGCGGGCGGATCGACCGACACGGTTGCTGCGCTGCGTAAGGTACGTGAAAATTCGGGCGCGACGCTGGTGTGCAAACGCGGCGCATTGGGCGCGGTTGCATTCGAAGGCGACATCCCTGACAGCCTAGATGACGGCCAGACCGGCATGGGTTTCCCGATCGAGGTATTCAACGTTCTGGGCGCGGGCGACGGGTTCTTCTCGGGTCTGCTGAAGGGTTGGATGGACTGCGCGGACATCAACAACATCGATTGGCCGACGGCTCTGAAATACGCGAATGCTTGCGGTGCTTTTGCGGTATC
>NZ_JBSWXL010000008.1:0-142164 GCF_056160585.1 Marivivens sp. ABH4_498 | reverse complement strand
GCATCCAGCGCGTTATCCGCATCCGTGTCATTGCCCAAAGGAGAGATCGTTGCAGCGCCATAGACAGGGCTGATCAACGTATCATCCGTCGCCACAGGCACATCGCCATAGTCAATCGCCAGCGCCGCCACATTCGACGTGTTGCCGTCTGCATCGTCCACCGTATAGCCCACAGGGGTTGGATCGCTTAGGAATCCGGCCTCGGGCGTAAAGGTGATATCGCCCGTCACCGCATCCACGGTCCAGACGCCTTCGCCAGGAACGGTCAGCGTTTTGCCATCCGCCGCAAGCGTCGCACCAGCCGGCGCGTTCGTCAGAACAACCGACGTGGCATCCAGCGCGTTATCCGCATCCGTGTCATTGCCCAAAGGAGAGATCGTTGCAGCCCCATAGACCGGGCTGATCAACGTGTCGTCGTTGGCAACTGGAGGAGGGGCGTCTTGGATTGTGTAGGTCGCGGTTGCCGGTACAGTACCGGAACAGGTCGCAGATGCAACTTGACCGTCGGAGCCCAAATTCCCGATCTCAAACACGATAGTTTCGTCTGCTTCGGCTAGGTCATCGCGAAGGATGGTAAATGCTACGGGGAAGGCTGCATTGGAATATGCGCCTTCTGGAATAGTGATCGTGTTTGTGTACGTGAAATCCACGCCTTCAGTCGCAGTGCTGGCCGCGCCAATATTGATTGGCACAGAGATACCGCCAGCAGGAACAGTACCGTCAATAATGATTGAAGGGCCAGATGGTGCCCCAACGGTTTCGCTGTCTGACCAAGTCCCTGATTCAAATTGGAAATATGGAACCAGTGTCAAGGAAATATTGTCCAACAGGTTGCCTTCGACGCCGCCAGCCGGCGATGTCGCAAGAAACTGGAAATCGACCAGACCGGTAGGGCCTGTGTATGTTGTCGTACCCGTTACGTTTGTCCAAGCGTTCGTCGCAGTGTTGGACACAATAACCGAACCACCAACGATCATTTCAACCGTTTCAGGAACGCCGCCCGTTGTGTTTGATGCACGATGCCAGAATGAATAACCCACGGTTTCACCGTTCTGAACGCAGATCGGCTGTGTCACACCTGCAGGCGCGGAAGAGTTCAGCTCAATAAAGTGCAAACCATCTTGCGGGGCAGCAGACCCATCAAACGGTTTTTTGGAAAATTCGATTACTTTGTAGGTGACGGGATTACCGTCTGGCGAACAGGTCGTTGTGTCAAATGTCGCTGCCGTATCCCAGCCCAACACATCATCGGCCACAACATAAGCACCCCAAGTACCGGACAAGACCACTCGTGGCGACCCACAGGTATCAAAATAGTTGCCTCCTCCATCAAGAGGCGGGGCGCCATCTTCGAAGCTACCATTCAAAAGAATACGTTGCGCGACCACGCTGGTCGGGAATAGCACAATCGATGAAACTGCCAAAACGGTGGCCACAACAGTCAATAAACCAGCAGGCGCCTTTGCCTGTCGGAACAATTGCTTCAACACACTGTGTGCCATTCTGTATTCTCCTAGTGCCGCCTTGCAGAGGCTGTCATCTGTCGTGTGCGATCCGTCACAATTCGAAAAATCCGAAACAACAACGCCATTGATCGCAGTCACATGTATTCAAAGCCCAAACGCGCCTTGCATTTGGTTGCGAACGTTACGTGTATGAAAGCTGATTGGTTGCCTGTGTTTCTAAACTTTTCTGTATTGCTCTTAATTCTTATGCAGATTCGCGCTGCCCATTTTTCTGTTTCATAACACCACCTGAAAAAAGGTGTAAACCAAAGTGTATTTCCCCCTAAACTTTGGTCTAATTATGTCAAAAAATGTCAAATATTCAGCGCCTTACCATTTGGATAAACTTTAAACACGTGATCAAAAGTCTCTAAGAAATCACAAATGAGACACGACCGATCAAGTTTGCAAACTCGGTCAAAACTGCCTTTGCCAGCACGTATTTTCACCCAAAATGTACGTAGCGTCATAAGGGTGGAAAAGATCGACAGTCGTGCGGGGAAATCGCGGGAATTAAACATCACACCACCCATGACGGAATGGCAGGCAGAATACTCAACCGCAGTGGCCGAATTCGAAATCACACAGCCCATGTCCGCAATACAGTCCGCAGGTTTCGCCTACATGATTTCGCCGTTTGATTTACGCCACGAAGACGGTGTTTGCCCCATCACCCGCTGGAATTCGCGATTGAAATTCGATTTCGATGCAAAGCCGGCGGCAAGCGAGACCTCTAGGATATTGGCATCTGTTTGGCGCAGCATATCGCAGGCGGCTTTGATCCTGAAATCATTGACGAATTGCGAAACATTTGCGCCGCAAAAACGGTTTATCGCATTGGATACCTGACGGTCTGGAACACCAAGGCGGCGCGCTAATTTTCGCAAGCTTAAGTCTTCGGATTTGTGCAAACCTTCGGTCGTGAAAATCGTCTCTATCCGTTTGATGATCGCTTCGTCGGCGTCTGTGCTATCGATCGGCGCAGGGGACGGACCATCGTCATCCGTTGAAACGGATCGTGCGACGCTTGACGCTATGCCGATCAACAGGATGAACCCCGTTTGGACAAAAGTAATCACCAACCCAACGTGATCGCCGCCCGTGCGCACAAAGTCTGCGATGATGAAAACATCCGCCATGGCAGACGCAATCAATCCCCCACCAATCAGTCGCATCGCCCGCAAAATTGCGCGGGTTTCGACGATGGGGGATAGCGACAAAACATCAGCCCCGTGCGCCGCACGAAACAACAACAGACCGCCGTACACCACGTAGGTCAGAATGATGATAAGGTCGTAAATCGTCGGAAATATCGCGTATGACGCCCACGTTAACGCGACGATGGCAATGGACCAGACAAAAGCCAATTTTTGGTCGTTCATAAGCGCGATGAATGACAAATACGCCAGCATCGGCAAAACGGGCGCGATTATCGCAATCGGACCTGCAGCCGACGGCTGTTCATACCCCCACCGCAAAACCAACAGAAACGACTGCACGCAATAGGCCGCAATGAGCAGCGCAAACAAACGGTGGGCCAACAGTGCCATGTCCCGCGCCGCGACAAAGCGCGCACAAACATACATCAAAACAAACGTCGCAAAGAGCGGCAAGGGAACAGAAATCATCAGTATCGCCCACACTAATACGCCGCCTACATAAACCAGAACGCGTTACAGGACGACCTAAATCGCGTTTTAGGACGAACGTCGAACCTAGTGCAGGCATCTTTTCGGCATCCCGTGATCAAGAAAGGAACGGACGAATGCCAAAAGCACAGACACTCTTTAAAATCGCTGCCGCAACCGCTGTGATCGGCTCTGCCGCCTGGGCAGGGTATGAATTGACGCGCCCCGCATATCAAGGATCGATTGGAATCGACTATGGCTCGGCCTATGCGCCAGCCCGCGACGACAACGTAAAGTTTGCGATTTGGTATCCCGCGCAATCGGGTGGCCGCAAGGTTACTGTTGGGGGAAATGGAGTTTTTTACGGAACGCCCGCAGGCAGCAAAGCACCCAAACAAGACGGCCAATTCCCGCTGGTTATCCTGTCGCATGGCGCAGGCGGAAACGCAGGCCAATTTGGTTGGATCGCGTCCGAACTGGCCAACGCCGGCTACGTTGTTGTGATCCCGAACCATCCGGGCACAACCTCCGGCAACGCATCCGCCGAAGCTGCCGTGCGCGTGTGGGAACGGCCCGCAGATATTACAGCCGTCATTGATGCCATCACCGCAAATCCGGACCTTTATCCGTTTATCGATACGTCCCGCATTTCGATGATCGGATTTTCGGCGGGCGGGTATACTGCATTGGCGGTATCAGGTGCCCAAGTCGACCCCGATAAACTGCAACGCTACTGCGACAATGGCGATCATGGCATGTCTGATTGTGCCTTTCTTTCCAGATACGGCGTTGATCTGCATACCTTTGATTTGTCACCAGCCGCACAGTCGTTGATTGATCCCCGTATCACACGCACCATCGCAATTGATCCGGGCATTATCGAAACGATCACACCTGAAAGTTTGGCAACAATCGACATCCCAATGCTGGTTCTAAATTTGGGCGAAGACGGCACCGTTCCCATCGGCGTTTACGCCTTGCCTGCAGCGCGGTTGATCCCCAATGCCGAACACGCATTTGTTCCGGATGCGACGCATTTCAGTTTTCTGGCCGAATGCACGGATCGGGGTGGCGATATTCTGGCCAAAGAGGGCGAACCAGATCCGCTGTGTGATGACGCAGGCGGCAGATCGCGCGCGGATATTCACGCCGACATTGCGCAACGGGTCATTCATTTTTTGACCGACGCCTAGGTCGTCGACCCTAAGGGGCCGCAATTTTGTGAAACAAAAACAGAGGCCTACACGGGAATTCACCTTAGGATAGAATTTATAAAATATCTATTTACAAATGCGGGAACTCATTGCTAACACATACCCACGCAGGGGAGTCCCGCCTAGGGGACTGAGAGGCTGAGTGGGCAATTGCCCGGTGACGCGACCCTTTGAACCTGACCCAGTTGACACTGGCGTAGGAAGCTGAGGGTGGCATATCACCATTGATATTCTCACCCGAAAAAGAAGGCGAATTGCGCCTTCGCCTCCTCTCCTTTTGCATCTGGTGTCTTTTTAAGACTTGAGCTTGAGGAGCGCCAAAATGAATGTACCTAATCCCAAAATCACAACGGGCGCATTGCCCGGATCGCGTAAGATCTATGTCAAAGGTGACATCCATAGCGATCTGATGGTCCCTATGCGGGAAATTTCGACCCATCCCACTGCGGGGGAACCACCCCTGCCCGTTTATGACAGTTCCGGCCCATATACAGACCCGAACATCCTGACGGATATTTCCCAAGGTCTGAAAAAACTGCGCGCCGATTGGATCACGGCCCGCGGCGACGTCGAAGAATACGAAGGCCGCGACATTACCCCCGCCGACAATGGGTTTGTCGATGGCGACCGGCTGACGCCCGAGTTTCCAATCAAATCGAACCCACTACGTGCGAAATCAGGAAAATCGCCAACGCAGCTGGCCTATGCACGTGCGGGTATCATCACGCCAGAAATGGAATTTGTTGCAATCCGCGAAAACCAGCTGCGTGAAACGGCACCCTGCCATCGGGACGGCAATGATTTCGGCGCGAATATTCCCGACTACGTCACAGCCGAATTTGTCCGTTCAGAAATCGCCGCTGGTCGCGCAATCATTCCGAACAATATCAACCACCCTGAATCCGAACCGATGATTATCGGTCGGAATTTCCTTGTGAAAATCAATGCCAATATGGGCACCTCGGCGGTGACGTCATCGATGGCCGAAGAAGTCGATAAACTGGTTTGGGCGATCCGTTGGGGCGCCGATACCGTTATGGACCTGTCCACTGGCCGAAACATCCATAACACGCGCGAATGGATCATCCGCAACAGTCCCGTCCCGATTGGCACCGTGCCGATCTATCAAGCCTTGGAAAAGGTGAATGGCATCGCAGAAGATCTGACTTGGGAAATCTTCCGCGACACGTTGATTGAACAAGCGGAACAGGGCGTCGACTATTTCACGATCCATGCAGGCGTGCGGCTGCATATGGTGCCAATGACCGCAGAACGCGTAACAGGCATTGTGTCACGCGGCGGGTCGATCATGGCCAAATGGTGTTTGCACCATCACCGCGAAAGTTTTCTGTACGAACATTTCGAAGAAATCTGTGACATCTGCCGCAAATACGATGTCGCGTTCAGCCTAGGTGATGGTTTGCGCCCCGGATCAATCGCCGATGCAAACGATCAGGCCCAATTTGCCGAACTGGAAACATTGGGCGAATTGACCAAAATCGCATGGGCCAAAGATTGCCAAGTCATGATCGAAGGCCCCGGCCATGTGGCGATGCACAAAATCAAAGAAAACATGGATAAACAGCTGGAATGCTGCCACGAGGCGCCATTCTACACATTAGGGCCGCTGACCACTGATATTGCGCCTGGATACGATCACATCACCAGCGGTATCGGCGCGGCAATGATTGGTTGGTTTGGCTGCGCCATGCTGTGTTATGTCACGCCAAAGGAACATCTGGGCCTGCCAGATCGGGACGACGTAAAAACAGGCGTTATCACCTACAAAATCGCGGCTCATGCTGCCGATCTGGCCAAAGGATTGCCAGGGGCACAGCGCCGTGATGACGCGCTATCGCGCGCGCGGTTTGAATTTCGGTGGGAAGACCAATTCAACTTATCACTGGACCCCGATACCGCCCGCGATTTTCACGATCAAACCCTGCCGAAAGAAGCGCATAAAGTCGCGCATTTCTGTTCCATGTGCGGCCCCAAATTTTGTTCGATGCGCATTTCGCATGACATTCGCGCCGAGGCCCAAAAAGAGGGAATGGAAGCCATGGCCGCCAAATTCCGCAACGGCGGCGATTTGTACATGCCCGTGAACGAGGACGCAGAATGATAACCATCGCAGGCGCGGGTCTGGCTGGCCTTGCGTCCGCGCTGGAACTGGCGCGTGCGGGGCACAGCGTTCGGATATACGAGGCCAGCGAAAACATCGGATCAGGCAGTGTTTCGCGCTATGCAGGCGGAATGCTTGCCCCATGGTGCGAACGCGAAAGCGCCGATCGAACCATTGTGGAAATGGCCGCGGGTGTTGCCGATTGGTGGGCACAAATAACGCCTGTCACCCGGCGCGGCACACTAGTCGTGGCATCGCCCCGCGACCGAACCGAACTGATCCGGTTTTCCAAACGCACAACAAACTATGATTGGGTTCAGTCCGACCAGATTGCCACGTTAGAACCCGCATTGGGCAACCGGTTTGCCAAGGGTCTGTTTTTCGAAACAGAGGCTTTTCTAAATCCGCGAAACGCGTTGAACGATCTGGCAGAGGCGACAACCAAAGCGGGCGTTGAAATCCTATGGGGGACCAAAGCGCCCAAAGATGTCGATCTGAACTGCACTGGGCCCGCATCCAATTTGACCGATTTGCGCATGGTGCGCGGGGAAATGGCTGTTCTACATTGCCCCGATTTGGACATTACGCGGACTGTTCGGCTCTTGCATCCGCGTATCCCTCTGTACCTCGTTCCGCGCGGGGGTGGGGTTTATATGATCGGCGCGACGATGATCGAAAACTCATCGGACCACCCTATTTCCGTGCGGTCGTTGTCGGAATTACTTAGCGCGGCTTTCGCCATTCATCCCAGTTTTGCCGAGGCGACCGTTATTGAAACGGGTTGCGGCCTACGGCCAGCATTTCCAGACAATCTACCGCGGCTCGTCACATCGAACGGGCCGGCCCACCTAAACGGGCTGTACCGACATGGGTTTTTGCTTGCGCCGGCCATGGCGGCGCAGGTTGTTCGTTATTTTTCAACGCAGGAACGTCATGAAAATCATCGTCAATTCCAAACCGTTTGACGTGGCATCGCAGACATTAGCGGGCATTCTAACCGAAGTCGGCATGGACAGCCCAGCAATCGCCACCGCTGTAAACGGCCAATTTGTGCCCAAAACATTGCGGGATACGACACCGATCAACACTGGCGATCAAATCGAAATCGTCGCCCCAATGCAGGGTGGATAACATGCGTATTTATGAAACAGATTTAACCACCCCATTGCTATTGGGCACGGCGCAATATCCTTCGCCAAAAATCCTACAAAACGCGATAAAGGCCGCAAATTGCGAAATTGTAACCGTCAGTTTGCGGCGCGAAACAGCCCAAGGCACGGGCGCGGGATTTTGGGACGTCATCCGCCAGACAGGCGCAAAAATTTTGCCCAACACTGCCGGTTGCCACACCGCCAAAGAGGCAATCACAACCGCCCAGATGGCCCGCGACATTTTTGAAACCGATTGGATCAAACTAGAGGTCATCGGCCACGCGGACAATTTGCAACCGGATGTATTTGAACTGGTCCATGCAGCCCGCGTTTTATCGGCTGATGGGTTCAAAGTTTTTCCCTACTCAACAGACGATCTGGTTGTTGGCGAAAAACTATTAGAGGCAGGTTGCAACGTATTAATGCCCTGGGGCGCGCCAATCGGGTCCGGTCAGGGTCTGCGCAACCCAGACGCCTTACGCGCGATGCGCGCGCATTTTCCAGACGTTCCGTTGATCGTCGATGCGGGGATTGGTCGCCCGTCAGATGCCGCCGCCGCCATGGAAATCGGCATGGACGGGGTTTTGTTAAACACCGCCGTCGCCAAGGCAGCGGACCCCGTTCAAATGGCACGCGCCATGGCGTTGGCAGTGCGTGCAGGACGGTCAGGATATCACGCCGGACCGATGGAACGCCGCGATGTCGCCGTGCCATCGACCCCCGTCCTAGGATTGGCAGAGCTGGTGTGATGGAACGTTTTTATCTGATCACCAGCAGCGTCGATCCATTAATACAATTGGTCCCATTGGGCGTGAAATTGGTTCAACTGCGGATCAAAGATGCACCCGAGGCTGAAATACGACGCCAAATCGAAATCGCAAAATCGACATGCGAAAAACATGCCGCCCAATTGATCGTGAATGACCACTGGGAATTGGCAATCGATATGGGCTGCGATTTTGTCCATTTGGGCCAAGAGGATATGGACAACGCAGATTTTAGCGCCTTACGCGCGGCAGGCATCCAATTCGGCCTTTCTACACATGACCACACTGAATTAGATCGCGCATTGTCATTAGATCCTGCCTATATCGCGCTGGGTCCCATTTATGAAACATCCTTGAAACAGATGAAATGGGCGCCTCAGGGGCTGGATCGCGTCACAGAATGGAAAACCAAAATCGGCCCAAAACCATTGGTCGCGATCGGCGGTCTAACCCCAAAACGCGGCGCCAAAGTCCTAAAAGCGGGCGCTGATAGCGTTGCTGTTGTGACCGACATTCAAACGGCTGAAAACCCACTGGAACGGACCCGCGAATGGTTACAGGTGTGCCAGTGATGAACCGTTACAGCCGTCAAATGATCCTGCCAGATGTTGGGGCAATTAGTCAGCAACGGCTCCGATCAGCTACAGCTTTCATTGTTGGCGCAGGTGGATTGGGGTGCCCCGTCATTCAGTATCTGGCTGGCGCTGGGGTCGGGCATATCCGCATTGCCGACCCAGATGTTATCGAAGAAACCAACCTACACCGGCAACCCATTTACAGAACGACAGACATCGGCAAACCCAAAGCGGTCGTTGCCTGTCAATTTGCGACTGCGCTAAATCCTGGGATCTTTGCGGAGCCCATCACTCAGCAAATCGGTGCGGGAAATGCCGCGCGGTTGATGGCGAGCGCTGATATCGTAATCGACTGCGCCGACAGTTTTGCCGTGTCATATATTCTGTCGGATGAATGTCTGAAACTGAACGTCCCGCTGGTTAGCGCAAGCGTTCTGGGACAGCGCGGATATGTGGGCGGTTTTTGCGGTAGCGCGCCGTCGTTACGCGCCGTTTTTCCAGACTTGCCACAATCTGGGGCGACCTGTGCATCGGCGGGCGTTTTGGGGCCAGCGGTTGGAACGATCGGGTCATTGCAGGCGCAATGTGCCTTGCGCGTTTTATTGAACGCCCAACCATCGCCGTTAGGCACAATGGTGACGGCGAACCTGGCGGATTTGAAGTTTGGGTCGTTTGATTTCAGCAATAGCCCAGAACCGCCAATCGCTTTGCCATTCGTGTCGTTAGACATGGTGACAGCCGACGACCACATCATCGAACTCCGTGATCCCATTGAGGCCCCCCAACCAATCCATCCAAACGCGCACAGGTGCGCAGCGGATAATCTGCCAACCGCGTCCTTACCCACCAACAAACGCATTGTTTTGGGTTGTAAAACGGGCCTGCGCGCGTGGCACGCCGCAACACAGCTATCTGAAAAAGGTTTTGGAAACATTGCGTTATTGGCGGCAACAGCCTGCCAATGAAAAAAATCATGATCATTGGCGGCACCGATAGCAGCGGTGGCGCGGGGCTAACCCAAGACGCATTTACCGCCCAGCATTTTGGCTTTGGCACATTGCCGATTGTGACGGCAGTGACCGCCCAAACGAACCAATCCGTGATATCTGTGCAAAAGATGACGGCCAGTTTTGTGGCGGATCAAATCACTGCTGCGTTCACCAGCGAACGGCCCGCTGGTATTAAAATTGGAATGCTGGGCACCCCCGAAATCGCAGCTGCCGTCGCTGATGCGATTGGCACCGCAGATTGCCCCGTCGTCATTGACCCCGTGCTCAAATCCACCTCGGGGCGGGACCTGATGTCGGGGCCATTGCCGCTATCGCTGTTATCAAAGGCTGACATCATCACACCCAACCTGATCGAAGCGGCAAAGATGACGAACAAACCCGTGGCGCAAAACCTACCCGACATTTGCGAACAGGCGGAAACCCTACGGGCCATTGGCGCCAAATCCGTGTTGATCAAAGGTGGGCACGGTGTGCGCGACACATCCACAGATTACTTGCTCCATGGATCAAATATGACGGCCCTGACAGCTCCGCGATTAAACAAAACCATGCGCGGCACGGGCTGTGCGCTTGCGACCGCGATTGCATGCGGTTTATCCCAAGGCGATGCGCTACCACATGCGTGCAAACAGGCTAAATCATTGATCTTTGATTGGCTAGCGACGGCGTAACCAGTTCCTTTCGGGCACGGGCCAGTTCAGTACAACGTCGCTATTGGCGTATTCAAGATTTTAACCTATCCCCCACTATCTGATAGCTGTATCACCAGACCAAGCCATAGGGGATCCGTTTTGTCGGAGGGGAATTTGAGCGACACCGCCAGCAAAGCGACCAATCTATGGCGGCGCATTAAACCGCTAATGCCATGGATCGTGACGGCGAGCCTGTTTTCTATTGGCGCGTGGGTTCTGTATCATCAGTTGGCGACAGTCGACCTGCGCCATGTCCTGACCGAAGCACGACAAACACCATGGTATATCCTTGCTTTGGCCATTCTGACGACAGTTGGCAGCTATGCCGCGTTGATCGGATACGACTGGTCCGCGCTACGATACATAGACAAACCGTTGCCGTTGCCTGTCATCTCGTTAGGCAGCTTTCTAGGCTACGCAATGAGCAACACAATCGGTGCCGGACCGATCACAGGTGGCGCAGTGCGTTACCGTATTTATTCTGCGCTTGGGCTGTCAGCGCAGGATATTGCAGGGGTTGCAGCATTCGCATCGATTGCCTTTGGGTTCGGGACAACAATTATCGGTTTTGCGGCGCTGATCTATAATCCCTATGCGCTGCAGCACATGGTCGACCTATCGCCCGAAATCATTCGCTGGGGGTCGGTTGCAATTACAATCATATCCAGCGGCGCGCTATTCTGGCTCAGCGCGACCGGCGCATCGATTTCATTGCGCGGGGTGCGTCTTCAGGCGCCGTCCCCAAAACTGCTGTTGGCGCAATTCGGGTTTACCTTTGTCGATGTGCTGCTGGCCGCGATTACTCTGTATCTATTACTACCGCCAAGCGACCTGAGTTTTGCGACATTTTTAGCGGTCTTTGCCGCGGCGATCATGGCGGGCGTGATTAGCCACGTGCCCGGCGGTGTTGGGGTTTTGGAAACGGTGATCATTGCCGCCTTGCCGTCTTCGGTTTCCGTGCAACAGGCCGCGACAGGTCTTTTGCTGTTTCGGGCCATCTATTTCCTGCTGCCATTCGGCATCGCGCTGATCCTAATCGCCCTGACCGAGGCCCGCGCTGCATCCGGCCGCGTGATCACACCTATGATGTCGGTTTTATCGCCGTTGACCCGTTCTGTCAGTGCATTGGTCCCGCTCGCGATGGCGGTCATGATGCTGGTAACGGGACTGTTTTTGATGATGTCCAGTCTGATCCCGCCGACATCAGAAATCACCGAACATTTGAACATGCTAACGCCGCTTGCCCTGATCGAAGGTGGCGCGCTTATGGCCAGTATTTTGGGCGCGATGATGTTGGTCATTGCCCATGGATTGCTGCGCCGTGTTCAAGGCGCGTGGTGGCTGGCCATCATAACACTCGCGGCTGGTATCGTCGCATCATTGGCGAACGGACTGGATGCACCGCGCGCGCTGTTTTTGGGGATCGCGCTTGCCATCCTATGGCCAACAAAACGCGAATTTTTCCGCACAACGCGGCTGACGCGAAATGCTTTTAGCCTACGCTGGACACTATTGATTGGCGGCATCGCAATCACGGCCGTATCGGTCCTGTTTTTCGCGCACAAAGCCGTACCCTATGACCACGAACTATGGTGGAAATTCGCCACGGACCAAACCGCGCCACGTTCCCTGCGTGCGGGATTGGTTGGCATGGTAGTTTTGATCCTGTCCCTATTGGTATTCGCCCTGCGTCCCGGCAAAATGACCCACGCGTTACCAACCTATGCCGAATTGGAAAAAGCGCGCGCCATCGCGATGGCTCAGCCAGACGCAAAAGCAAACATCGCGCTGACAGGGGATAAATGCCTAATGTTTTCGGACAGCGGCGACAGTTTCCTGATGTACCGGATCAAAGGCCGAAGCTGGATCGCCTTGCACGAACCTTTTGGCAAAAAATCGGAATTGGCGGAACTGGCCTGGGCGTTTCATGACGCCGCTTATGCTGCAAATGCCCGCCCTGTTTTCTATTCCATCGGCACATCCATGATTCCGCTTTGGTTGGAAATGGGACTGGCTTTGGTCAAAATGGGGGAAGAAGCCGTCGTTCCTTTGCCGCAGTTTTCCCTTGAAGGGCCATCGCGGAAACGATTGCGGACAACATACAATCGGGCCCTACGTGACGGCCTAACGTTCGAAGTCCTATCCCCGCCTTATGCTGACGATTTACTGCCGCATCTGCGAGACATTTCCAACGCGTGGCTCAAAACAAAATCGGGCGGGGAAAAAGGCTTTTCGGTCGGCGCGTTTGACACGACAGTAATCTGTCGCGCCCCTATCGCGTTGATCCGCCATGATGGCCGCATCGTTGCCTTTGCAACACTGTGGGTCACCGATCAAAACCAAAGCGTGAATGTCGACCTGATGCGCCACGTCGATGATGCCCCAAGCGGAATGATGGAATTCCTGTTTACCTCTCTGCTCTTGCATTTTGCTGAACAGGGGTACGCGGAATTCTCGTTAGGTAATGCGCCGCTATCAGGGCTAGAGGCCCGTCGCGGATCCAGTCTGTCCACCCGATTGGGCGCTTTGGTCTATCAGCATGGACGCCAGTTTTATAACTTTGCCGGACTGCGCACATTCAAAGACAAATTCGATCCCGAATGGGAACCCGTCTATGTCGCTGTTCCGCCGCGGGCAAACATCCTATCTGTGGCAGCGGATGTCGTCAGTTTGATTAACAACGCGCCACAAAAATCCAAAATGGATCAGGCATCTTGGCAATAAAGGCATTGCGCGCTGCGGCCGAAAAGCGAATTTGTTTGAACTGACTGGCGCGAGCTCCGCGCAGGGTGTTCCTTTTGGAACAGAGGCGGGTATTGTTCAGGAAATGGCAATGGATGTGGTTATTTGCGACCTCGGCAGCATCGCCCAAGCTTATAAAGCAAACGAATTTCTGGCGACTGAACTGCTGCAAAGCTGCCTGAACCTTTTGCACAAATTAGGGCGCCGCATTTAGCGCATGCGCGGCGGCCTGACTGATCAAAGCGCCTTGATTAATGGCATGGTAAATCGGTTTCGGGGGCCGCGCCGCGACATCAACATCCCGCGCGACCCATTCATGCGTTTCCAATAATTTCAAAGACTGCGACAACGCACGATCTGTGATCATTGGCAGCTGACGTTTGAAAGCGCCAAAATTATTTGGCCCCGCCATCTGCGACAATATCGGGACCGTCCACGCGCGGCGCAACAATTGGGTGTCGGCCTCACCAGTGGCCGCATGAATACGACTGGCCAATCGCGCAGCCGTTTCGCCCTGTTTTGTTAGGCGAAATTCGGGCCTTAGCGGGTGACCATATCCCGGGTTACGTTCGATAATCCCCAATTGAACCAAATGGTTCAAACTCTGACCAAAGGCCGTACGACTAGCGCCCGTAGCCACCAACAATGGCGCCTGACGCCCTGGCACCCCCGCATGAAGGTTCCATAGAATGGGCAAAGCCCAAGCTTTGGCAGTGATATTGACAACCAGATTTACGTCCATAAAGTATAGTTAGTATATTTTATTATATCAGGTAAACCCATGTCACTTGTTTCTGTAAACGACACTATCACAATCGCCTTTTCCGTCGCCGATCGGCACGCCAGCGCAAATTGGTATAACCAAATGTTTGGCTTTGAAACATTATATCACGCAGACGAAGCGGGATGGTCCGAAATCCAAACAAACACCAAAGGCGTCACTCTAGGTTTGGGCGAACATACCGAACCTGCACCGGGAAATTGCGTTCCTGTGTTTGGCGTTTCTGATTTAGACTCTGCCCGCGCGGCGCTGGAATCTGCGGGTGTACAGTTTGACGGCCCGACGGACGTCGTCGACGGTATGGTCAAAACGGCGACGCTACACGATCCCGACAAAAACGCACTAATGATCGCCCAAGATCTAACTGGCGCCTAATGTTTGAAATGTCGCGGCCAACCTATTTGATCGCGACATTTCCACTAATGAATTCTTGAATTTCATCTATCTGCGATTTCAGTACATCCGCATCGGTTGCCAAATGTTCGCAAAGGGTTTTGATCCGCCACCGCCAATCCAAACGTTCCAACGACCGCAAATAATTACGACGCGGTTGGTCTTTGCTCCAATTCGCGATCGCGCGGCGCAATTCCGATTGGAATTTATCGCGATCAGGCGACCCAACATCAATCACCGCGCCGTCCCACAGCATGTCGGAAAACGACCGATCACTGTGTGGGGCCATGCCAATGATCGACGCACCTGATGCAAGTGCATTTGCCCAAAGACCTGTGAAATATTCCTTGGTCGGATGCCCACCGCCCCGCTGTGACACTAGGTTGGAAAATAGGGTCACATATTTAGTGCCCGACAAGACTCCGAAATACTGCGGTACGGTCAGTTCTGCAGACGGCGCATTGGCATAACGAATACCCAGGTCTACCGCTTCTTTTTTGAACTCGGCCTCTGGCAACAAATTCTTTGGCTGATCACCCAAAGCAATTCCATCAACGGGCCTATGACTGTTGCCGGCACCCAACCGCAACACATCGGCTCCCCACGGCAGAACCAAGATATCGCGCGCGCCTGCCTCGCGGTACATCGGGACATCGCTGGACTGCGTAAGGATGATCAGGTCGAACGCTGACAAACAGAGTTTCGGAATCTCATCCGTCCAAAAGCTTTCGAAGATCCAAGCGATCCTAAATTTTGCGGGTTTGTCGAAATCGGGGTCCGCAATCGCCGCCGATAATTCGGATGGACGGTTGGCCATATAAAGCCGCACCAAATTACCAGCAGATCGCGGCGGCAATGCGGAATGTTTCAGACGCGTAAACGCAGATGGGGTCGCATCATCGATGCTGATCTGTGTCGCACCTAACGTTTCTTTCATTAGGTCGACCAGTCGATTGATATCAGCGGAACCCCCTATTCCAGACGGCACGTATCGTAGTTCCCAATCCAACATCACACAAAATAACCTATAATTAATAAACTCGTATTAGGCCTTAAATCAGGATGCGTTTTCGCCCAGAACCCACTCAACTCATTGTGGCAAACGGACGGACGGATTAACGCATAACGGTTCGTAAATATAAAATGACGCATTTCGAACCTTAGGAAAAGGTAACGGAACCCCTACTTTTCATACCGAAATTAGATCAACGCCTTTGGTTTGGACTGGCTAGAACAACCTGCTACAGTAGGGCATGGCCATAACCCAACCGCGTCCCGACACTGTATCCATGCGGTCGGCCCGTTCTATCGGGGCGATCATTTTGCACGAAATGTCAGCGACTTACGGGCGCACCCCCGGAGGATACCTTTGGGCCATTCTAGAGCCACTAGGATTTATCGTCGTGATGGCTGTTGGTTTTGGGCTGGTATTTCATGCGCCGCCGCTGGGTACGAATTTCATGCTTTTCTATGCAACGGGTTTCCTACCACTGCATATTTACAGCGAACTTGCGGGCAAACTTATGAATGCCTTGCGGTATTTTCGGCCACTTATTGCTTATCCGGCGGTCCTGTGGATCGATACGATGATCGCGCGCACCATCCTACATTGGGGAACGGGCATTGTTGTATCCACAATCGTTGTCGGCACTATTTTACTATTTGATCCGTTACCTATCTGGGTGGACCCGGCATCAATTTTTATTGGCCTCACGATGGTCGCTTTGATCGGAATTGGCGTTGGGACAATCAACTGTTACCTGACAGGGCGTTTTGCATTTTGGTCGCGGATTTGGGCCATCGCCGCACGGCCGATATTTTTCGGATCTGGCGTATTTTACACGTTCGAAAATTTGGCTGAACCCCTGCAAAGCTGGCTGTGGTGGAACCCAATCATACATGCGGTTTCCATTTTCCGCAGTGGATTTTACCAAAGCTACCACCCTGATTTCGTGTCCCATTTTTATGGATTTGGCACGGGTTTGGTGATGCTGGTGATTGGTCTGATGTTACTGCGCAAATCGCACGATCGGATCAATTGAAACAACATTGAACCAAAACAAAACCAATAGACGCTTTCACGCCATTTTTTGGCCCCGCAATCCCTATGGCGTCGATCCACCCTGCCCCTATTCGAATGCCGAAGGGGGCACAAAATGGACCTTGTGTTTGCAGGGCAAATCGCATCAACAGCCTATACAGATTTGGTTTTGGTTGATGGGTATCTGATTGCAACAACCCGTTATGGCGGGCAGATCGACAGCTATGACGACACGCTAACGATCATCGACACCTACGCGCATCAAAACAGCGATGTGGCGGGGATTGAACCAAATCTTGTGTATCTTCAACTGTCCTCTGGCTCCGCAATTCTAACCGGCGGCGGCGTCAACGGAGATATCCAGATCGTATCGGTGACCGATGGCCAATTTGGTCAGGCAACAAACCTTGGGCAATTCGATTGGTCTGACGATCTATCGGTCGCCACGGCAACGGTTTTGCCGAACGGACAAATCGGCATCTACGGCGGGTTCTATACAGGCGAAGGCTTGGGGCGGCTTCGAATTACGACAGAGGCGGAACTGACCCTTGACCGCACCTATGCCGACCAAACCCGCACCTTTACCCAAAACATCACCGCCGCGACGACCGCCACCTATGATGGTGCGGACTATTTGCTAACCACAGCATTAGAAGGCAACGGCCTGTCCGTCTGGTATATCGGCTGGAACGGCTTCTTGAACGAAGTAGGGTCGTACAACGCCGATAACGGGTTGTGGATTAGCGCACCGACAGACGTTGAAACGATCAGCACCGCAACGGATACCTTTGTGTTGGTTGCTGGCGCGCAAAGCAGCTCGATCTCTGTTCTGCAAATGCAATCAGGGGGGACGCTACAATCCGTTGACCACGTCATAGATGGGTTAGGCACACGATTTGCCGGCATCACAGCTGTCGCCGTCGCGCAATCAGATGGGCGGATCTGGGTGGCCGCTGGCGGCGCGGATGATGGGATTACGCTGTTTACTTTGCTCCCCAATGGACAGTTGGAACCTATGGCCCAAATCGTCGACACCGTCGATCTATCCATCGCGGATATTGCGGATTTGGAAATAGAGGCGACTGGCGACATGGTCACAATCTATGCCGCCTCTGCGACCGAAGGCGGAATTGCCAAAATCACCTATCAGATCAGCGGCAGTCAAATCATCGGCACGGCGGCGGATGATGACCTAACGGGATCAACACAGGACGATATATTATTTGATGACGCAGGCATGGATGACCTGACAGGCGGATTAGGGGCCGATGTGTTTGTCTTTGCCGCCGATGGTCAGGCGGACACCATCACAGATTATGACCATGGCGTTGATCGAATTGATATCAGCGCATGGGGCATCATTCGGAACATCGACCAACTTACATTCGATATCACAGATAACGGCCTGTCCATCAGTTATGGAGACGAGGTTTTATACATCCAGTCTGACGAAACACTGACGCCCGACATGATCACAATCGAAGAAATGGTTCCGATTTCGCGCTATACAAACATGACCATAATCGATGCGAACAGCGCAGAACCAGAAATGGCCCCGCAATGCGGGACCATTTTGATCGCTGACACTCAGGTCAAAGATGATGATTGGGCGTTATAGGCTGTTCGATACGCCCAAAGTCGTGCCGATCAGGCCCAGAATGCTACGCGCTGCACCAACAGGGCTTTCGGTTGCATAGACCAAATCGCCATCCATCAGTTCAAAGTTGCGCGCCGCAAACAAACCGTCAGCCGAGGTGAGGTCAATTGTGAACACAACGCGTTCTTTGTTGGGGCCGCTGGCATCTGCACGCAGTGCCGACAACGGATATTCACGCAGCACCAAAATACCTTTGGGGTTGGCACGCGATGGATCGACACCACCAATGATGGACAACGCTTGCGCCGCTGACACGACGTCAGATGGGAAAACAAATTCAGACTGCGATCCCGCAGCACCAAGCGACAGGAATTTACGTTCATCTTCGGTCACGATGATACGATCGCCGCCGCGTACCTCTGCATCCAGTTCGGGATGATCAAACAACCGATCTAGCGAAATGCCGTAAATATCGTGTCCCCGCATCAACGTCATTTGCGGATTTTCTAGCGTCGGGGCCGCACCGCCAGCTTGGGCCAGAACGGACATCACGGTAACGTCTCGGCCTTCTAACGGATAAACGCCAGGGGACGACACGCCCGATACCAAATTGACGTGGTTTGCACGCCCCGGTTTGACCTGCACCTGAACTTGGGCTGATGGGATGGTTTCGGCATAGCGATCTTCGATCCGGTCACGCAGGGTATCAACGGACATGCCGGCAACGCGTAGATCGCCAATATATGGCAGATTGATTTCGCCGTTTGACGATACAATCACATCTTGCAACTGGGCCATGCGTCCACCCATGCCAGCCAGCAGCGAATTTTCTTCGGTATCCCAAACGGTCACGGACACAGCATCGCCTGCCGCGACGATCAACGACGATGGTTGACCTGCGTTGCGGATCCAGTTCAGCGCTTCGTCTCCGACTGATGGCCAATACGACAGCGCAGCGCGGGTTTCTTCGGTTACAGGGACGACCTGAAAATTCAACGCCTCTTGGTTTTCAGACCGAGACGCCGAGATTACTTCGGATTGGAAGCCAGCCCCACGCGGCGTTACGCACGCCGTCAGCCCCAAGCAAAGGCCAGCGGCCACGATCATGCGTAGTGGAAACCCCATTCTTACCCCGACGTCCATAATTAGAAATTAATCGTACATTACTATGACCACCCTAGAGGTCAATAATTTCTAGGGGCCGACCGACAAGGAAATACAAGATTTAGTAGCATCCCCGCCATAAACACGATACCCGTCATGGTGTACCCAAAGACCGCTGAATTCGCAAAATGACCCAAAACATTCTCATCGTTGGCGCTGGTTTTTCAGGCGCGGTCATCGCCCGCGAATTGGCGAATGCGGGTCATCAGGTCACAATTTGCGATGCCCGTAGCACCGTTGGTGGAAATTGCCACACCGAACGCGACGCGCAAACAGGCGTGATGGTCCATTGCTATGGCCCCCATATTTTCCACACCGCAGACCGCGAAATTTGGGAATACGTCAACCAATTCGCGACGATGAAACCGTATCGCCACAGCGTGCGGACAACAGTGCAATCTTCGGTCTATTCGCTGCCGATCAATTTGCAGACCATAAACCAGTTTTTTGGAAAAACCTTTAACAGCAGCGAAGCGCGCGCCCATATCGCCGATCAGCGCGAACCCATTTCGCGTCCCCAGAATTTCGAACAGGCGGCGCTAGCCTTGATCGGTCGCCGTTTGTATGACGCGTTTTTTCGTGGGTACACGATCAAACAATGGGGCTGTGATCCGACCGAAATCCCCGCACAAGTCTTTGCGCGGCTACCTGTTAGATTTAACTATGACGACGCGTATTTCGATCACCCGTTCTGCGGCATTCCAGCCGATGGTTATACCGCGCTAATTCAAAACATTCTGAACCACGCGCAGATCGATTTACGTCTAAACACGACCTTCAGCGCCGCGGACACATCAGCCTATGACCATTGTTTTTGGACTGGTACGATCGACAGCTACTTTGACTTTGTCCACGGTCGTTTAGGATATCGCACATTGGATTTTGAAATGGCGCGTAAATCGGGCGATTGGCAAGGCTGCGCTGTTATGAACTATGGCGATATGTCCGTCCCTCATACCCGCATAACCGAACACAAACACCTTTGCCCTTGGGAATCCCACGACGATACCATCATTTCGATTGAAACGTCCAAAGACTGCGGCCCCACTGACATTCCATATTACCCGACACGCAAACTGTCAGAGCGGGATCAACTGAAATCATATGTGAACATGGGCAACGCCGTGCCGCATGTCACCTTTGCGGGTCGATTGGGCACATATCGTTATCTGGACATGGACACCTGCATTCGCGCTGCGATCGACGTTGCCGCAGCCTATTGCGCTGCTGTCACTGCGGGCAGTCCCCTACCAACGTTTGCAACAGACCCGTTATGACAACGATCACAGCCGTCATCGTAACCCATAACCGCGCCGAAAAACTGCGCCAGTCGATCACCGCAGCAATGGGTGAAAGTTTCGACAGGATCGTGGTCGTCGACAACGCGTCAACCGATGATACCGCAGGCTATTTGGCGCAAATATCAGATAACCGATTGCTAGTTATCACCTTGCCGACGAACACCGGAGGCGCGGGCGGTTTTCATCACGGCGTGACTGCAGCAAAGGATGCAGATTGGTTAGTCTTGTTCGATGATGACGCCCGACCGACCACAGGGTCCATAGACCAATTTCGCGCAATGGTTGGCGAATTGGATGCGAACATCGGCGCAATTGCCACGCGTGTCGATTTACCGGACGGCTCGCCGTGCGAAATGAACAAACCGCTTATCAATCCGTTCTGGGGCATATCTTCGCGGGCTTGGACAGCGGTTCGGCATGGCCGCAAAGGATTCACGGTAAACCGCGCTCAAGACATTGATGCCGCAACATTTGTCGGTTTTTTTCTGAACGGTCAGGTCGCACGGTCGATGGGACCGCCTGACGCAGATTTATTTTTATATTCGGACGATATTTTGTACAGCCTGTCCATGCGCCGCATGGGTTGGCGCATCCGGTATGAACCCGTAATCAAATTTCACCACGATTGCGAAACCTTGCGCTTGGGCGGCGCATATCGGCCCCTTTGGAAAAACTATTACACCATCCGCAATGGCACCTTTGTTGCCAAAATGGCGGCAGGATATCTGGCCCCATTTGCGATGGCCTATCTACTAACCATTTGGACGCGCCGAGGCCTGTCTTTGATAGGTGACGAACGCCGCCAATATTTTCGGTTTTTTCGCATCGCGATCATGGACGGCATGCGCGGCAAACGCGGTCAGTCGGTTCGGGTTGCCGTAACCCCGCAAACCAGTAAGGTGAAACCTAATTGTAACGAATTGGGCTAACGATCGACATATGACGGACAGCCAAACAATCGCATCACCAGCCTATCTACGCCCGCGCCATCGCGGGCTGGCTTTGTTATTTTTGGTGATGGTTGCCCTGCCTGTTCTGGCCACAGCTGGGTATATGTTCGCTGTTGCCAAAGACCAATATGCCTCGACCCTGGGCTTTACCGTTCGGGTCGAAGACCAATCCATCTCAACCGACCTATTGGGCGGGCTTGGCCGCAGTTTGGGCGCAAGCACATCAACCGAAAGCGATGTTTTAGATGCCTTTATTCGCAGCCAAGATATCGTTGCCCGCATCGACGCGGACCTCAACCTTGCGGCAATGTATTCCCGCCATCGGTCCAGCGATCCGATGTTGGGCTATAATCCCGCAGGCACGATCGAGGATTTGACGCGATATTGGCAGCGCATGTCGATGGTCAATTATGATACCAATTCGGGGCTGATCGAAATTACCGCGCGCGCTTTTGATCCAATGGACGCGCAATCCATCGCCCAAGCGATCTATGATCATTCGACACAAATGGTAAATGCGCTGTCTGAACAAGCGCGCGATGACGCGACGCGCTATGCATTGGCCGATCTGGAACGCGCCGAAGATCGCCTGCGCAATATTCGCGAAGACATGACCGAGTTTCGCATCCGCAACCAAATCGTCGACCCCGAAGCAGATGTTCAAGGGCAAATGGGCCTTCTAACCACGCTACAGGCACAATTGGCCGAAACACTGATCGAATATGACCTGCTATTGGGTAATGTGACCGCATCCGATCCACGACTAGACCAACTGAACCGGCGCATTGACGTTATTGGCAAACGTATCGACGAAGAACGGGCCAAATTCGGCATGGGCGACAGCAGCGACGCGGCCTATGTCGCAACAATCGCTGAATATGAACGACTTGCGGCTGATCGTGAATTTGCCGAACTTGCATATACTGCGGCGCGTCAGGCCTATGATATCGCCGTCGCCGAGGCGCAGCGGCAATCGCTGTATTTAGCCGCCTATATCCAGCCGACCCTGGCAGAAAAATCGACCTACCCCAAAAAATGGACGACCGTTGGCGGCGTTTTGTTTTTCTGTCTTATGGGCTGGGCTGTGTTCACTTTGGTCTATTATTCCTTGCGGGATAGACCATGACTTTTGCGGTGCGCCTGTGCGACATCAGCCATGGGTTTCGCGGCCAAAGCGGCGTGACCCATGTCGCGCGGCAAATCAATTATGATTTTGAAAAAGGCAAATCCACCGCGCTCATTGGGCGAAATGGCGCGGGCAAAACGACCCTGCTGCGGATTATTTCCGGAGCCTTACGCCCGAATGCTGGAACCGTTTTGCGCAATGGGCGGGTCAGTTGGCCCGTTGGATTTGCAGGATCGTTCCACGGCGATTTGACCGCCGCTCAAAATTGCCGGTTCAGCGCCCGCGTTCATGGCGCAGACAGCGAAAGTCTAATCGAAACGGTTAGGACCACGGCAGGTTTGGGACGGCATTTCCATGAACCCGTGCGCGATTATTCATCCGGTATGCGATCCAGACTGGCTTTTGCCTTATCGATGGCGCTGCCATTCGATACGTATCTAGTGGACGAAGTCACATCCGTCGGCGACGCAAGTTTTCGGAAAACCAGCCATCAGATATTTACCGACCGGATCAAATCGGCCAGCGCAATTGTCGTCAGCCACAATCCCGACCAATTGCGCCAACTATGTGACCGGGCTGTCATTTTGGAAAACGGAACACTACGCCACTTTGACAACGTTAACGAAGCGATTACCTTTTCTCGTGATAACCTATTTGCATAACTGCCTGCTGTTACATACCTGATTGATGGACTCTTTTGTTCAAAAGTAGTAAGAGGTCGGGCCTTAGGACGATTATTAAGGTTTTGAATGTTGTTTGGTATCCTTACTCCTATTGCGGGCCTTAGCCGCCCAGCAAAACGCGTCATCCAAGTCTTGTTCGATACGCTATTGATCGCATCCTGTTTTGGGATCGCGATGGCCTTGCGGTTTGAACATTTTGCCTTTGATCCAAAAGCGTGGCTCGTCTTGGCCACCGTGTTGCCGGCGACCATTTACGTCTTTGCCCGCCAGGGTTTGTACCGCGCCGTCGTGCGGTTCTTTTCGCTTCAGGCTTTGCGCGCTGTTGCAATCGGCGTGGTGTTTTCTGCCGCCGTTATGCTGGTCACGGCCACGACATTCGGCCTGCCTGTTCCTATCTCGGTCCCAGTCATTTATTTCTCTTTGTTGTTTCTGGCTGTTGGCGGAACACGTTTTGCATTTCGGCAGGCCTACGGTCGCAATGCCAAAGACGATCGCGACCCAGTTGCGATTTACGGCGCAGGCGACTCGGGCCGGCAGTTGTTGAACGCGCTGAACCATTCGCCTGAATACCGCCCGATCCTGTTCATTGATGACGATACGTCGCTGCAGGGTCGTACTGTTTTTGGTCTGCCCGTTTTGTCCTACGATGAAGCCGCAGACCAATTCAAAAAATGCAATATCGAAGCTGTGCTTCTTGCTATGCCCAGCTCTACTCGCAAAGAGCGCCGCGTGATTATTGATAAACTCGCGACCCAAGCGGTAGAGGTGAAAACCCTGCCGGGTATGGCCGACCTGATTAACGGCAAAGCCCAATTTTCCGAACTGCGGAACATTTCCATCGAAGAATTGCTGGGACGCGACCCTGTTCCGCCTGTCCCGCAGCTGATGCAAAGCAACATTAGCGGCAAATCGGTCTTGGTGACCGGTGCTGGTGGATCGATTGGCAGTGAACTTTGCCGCCAAATCATCGACCAAAAGCCAAACAAACTGGTTCTATTGGATGTGTCGGAATTCGCACTTTATTCCATCCACGACGAACTGAACCAACATATCACAGATCAAAACCTGGATATTGAACTGGTACCCGTCATTAGTTCTGTCCAGAACGAAGGCCGCGTTGCCGCGACACTGAAAACGTTTGGCATCCAAACAATTTACCACGCCGCTGCGTACAAACACGTACCGCTGGTAGAAATGAACGTGGTCGAAGGCATCCGTAACAACGTCTTTGGAACGAAAACTCTGGCGGATGCAGCGATCGCTGCCAAAGTCGAAAATTTCATTTTGATTTCCACGGACAAAGCCGTCCGCCCAACGAACTTTATGGGCGCGTCGAAACGACTGGCGGAATTGGTTTGCCAAGGAATGGCAGCGTCCCAATCGACCACGCGTTTTTCTATGGTACGGTTTGGCAACGTACTGGGTTCTTCGGGCTCTGTTATCCCCCGCTTTACCAAACAGATCGAAGCAGGTGGGCCGATCACTGTTACGCACCGCGATATCAACCGTTTCTTTATGACAATCCCCGAAGCGGCCGCACTGGTTATCCAAGCTGGGTCGATGGCTAAAGGCGGCGATGTGTTTGTATTGGACATGGGGCAACCTGTAAAAATCGTCGATATGGCGGTGCAAATGGCGCGCCTACACGGGCTTGTCCCCTATTTCGAAGATGACGACACATCCGAAGGCGGCGATATCGCCATCCGCATCACGGGCCTACGTCCTGGCGAAAAACTATACGAAGAATTGCTGATCGGGGATAATCCGTCGGGCACTGCGCACCCTCGCATCATGACAGCACATGAAAAACAGCTGTCCAAACCTGAATTGGAGTTGCTGCTGGATCAGTTAATGCTGGCCTGTAAAAAGTTCGACGTCGAACGCCTGCGCGATCTTATTCAGTCGGCCCCAACTGGGTTCAATCCATCTAGCGACATTAGCGACCTCATTTGGTCGCCGAAAAAACCAGATGAAACAGCACCAACCAACCTAAAGGTGATCAGCGTTTAAATCTGCGATCAACCGTCGATGTTTGCGGGTCTGAGCGATCAATTGACCAAAAGTCATGATCCCTCTGGCCCGCGCCATCGCCAACATTTTCAAAAACGCTTCGGCCGTTGCAATCGTATCGCCCATCGCTGTGTGGCGTACGTCATCAGGGATATAAATCCCTAACCGGTCACAAACCGCATCCAAAGTATGTTCAGCGTCTTGGCCAAACACAACGGCGGATAGCAACACGGTATCGATCACTGGATTTGAAAACTCTTTACCGATGATCGTTTGCTTGCGGCGCAAGAACTCCAGATCAAATGGTGCGTTATGGGCGACCAGAATGGACCCACGTGCAAAGGAATGAAACTGTGCACCAACAGTTTTAATGCTGGGCGCCATGTCCACCATGTCATTCGTAATATGATGGATCGCGGTTGAGGCCGCAGGAATGACGCGACCGGGGTTTACCAAGGTGTCGAATTCTTCGGTCGGAATGACGCGGCCATTTACGACGCGCAACGCCGCGATCTGGCAAATTTCATCCCCACGTTCTGGATGCAGACCCGTTGTTTCCGTATCAAACACAACATAGGTCAAATCAGACAAATCCGTGTCTGTCAGAATGTCAGGCACCGATTTTTCAATCAGGCCAAAATCATAGGCCCCTTTGCGTTGGATCGACAAAACCTCGGATGGTTTTGCAACCGGCAACGGCAGTTTTATCACCGCGCGTCCAACACGGCCTGCCTCGGGCCAGATCTCTAGGTTTTGATCATGTAGAATTTGTTGACCCGTTAAATTATGCAACACGGGCTGGTTCAACCAGCGGGTCAGGTCATCGTAATGAACGGCCTCCCCCATCCAGCCGATTACAGCCATCGCACCCGTTTGATCTGGCACGATGATAAAGCTAAGCGCGCGGGCCGTGGTTTCCGATTGCAGCGCGTGAATAACATGGCCGATTAACGCAATGATATCGGTTGCCGCCACTCGCAGTGTTAGCTCTGCCCCATCAACGACCAAATCAGGGAACTGATCTTTTACCCCGTTCACGATATGTGTTGCCGAAACGGGTTCAGCTTTGTTTCCTAAATCTTCCCTCAGTCGATCGTAGTCGTCGGTCATGGCGGACAAACGATCCAACAGTTCACCAAGGTCTGTCGCCATGGCCTGATCCATTTCGGGATCATTTTGCAATTCTGGCAATTCAGAGCGAAGCGATAACGCCGTTCGCAATGACATAATGCGCGGCCCCAAATCGGTAAAAATAGACGCAAGCAGCGCACTGCTTTGGTTCATATGTGCAGTTTCGGGATCCAACGACAAAACGTAGCCGCCGCCATGTATCAAACGCATACGAACGGAAACTCTGCCCACACCATCTGCTGTCGAAACGTTTAACCGCATTCCCGCATCGCCACCGTCCGACCGCAGACGTTCGAAGGCACCGCAGATGGTATCCCGCGCTAGAAAATCAAAAATGCTGTGCCCTAAACCAGGGTTACATTCGGCGTGATCCAACATTGACGCAGCAACAGCGTTGTAAAACACAATCCTGTGCTGGGAACTGCACATAACGACGCCATAGGCCACATCGTCGGCCAATGCTGCCAGCCTTTCTTTTTCCTGAATGACCGCCTTGGTTTCTTTGGCCACATTGTCGGTGAAACTGCCGTGGTATTCGGTCATTTGGCTGGCCGCCAGATAGGCTGCAGGCCCCAGATCGCCCAGATATTTAATGGCATCCCGATCAATCGCGGCACTACCGCCATGTGCCCGCGCGGACAGCGTACCCGCCAATTTCTGCATAGGCTGCGCAAGGTTTTTATCAAACAACCACCAAACCCACGTGACCAAACCCGTCAGTCCGAAACCCGCGACAATACCAGCAAGCACCAAACCATCAGCACGATTTGCACCCAACCAAAGGCCGCCCACAAAAATGACAAAGCCAGCAATCGCGATGAATGCGAAAAATAAAAAGACCCTTAGCCTTAGATGCATGGAACTAAGCTTCATCAACTTCCTCCAACAAATGCGTCAGTCGATTTCGCAATGTTTCGGCGGTAAAGGGTTTGACCAACACACCCATCGCGCCCAAAGCGGTCGCCTTTCGTTTTTCAAATTCACCCCGTCGGGATGTCATCAAAAGGATCGGGATGTCGTTGCGGTTGGCAATCGACTGGCACAGCGCATACCCCGACATTCCCGGTAAATTTGCATCAATAACCAAGGCATCGGGCCTTTTGCGGGTCATCAATGTAAATGCGTCTTCGGCGCTGCGCGTATGGACAACGTTGCCGCCCAATTGGCGGATAAGAACACAGACCGCATGGGCGACGGTCTGTTCGTCCTCGACCAATATGATCTGTTTATCTTTCATCACAAACTACACACTTGGGCCAGAATAGGGTCTGTTTCGGATAACTCTACTGGATCTTCGTACCCGCCGTTGACCAATGCGCGCGCAATTGTGTTGTTTGCGCAATCCAACTGAATCGCGACCTCTTCGGGTGTTTGCCAACGCATGCGGCGGTGAATTGTTGTTTCGCGAAAATCGCCTTCGGTCTGGATCGGGCCGACAGCCAACAGGCCTTCGGTATAGGGCCAAATGTAAGTCCACGGTTTATAAAATGCCTGAACTTCGACCGTGTCGATTACTGTGCTGCCGACAGGCAATTTTGCACGAGAACTGTCATACCAGCTATATTCGATCGCGATGCTGGTCAGTAGCATCCCCGTACCCGCCGCAGCGGGGATTGTCCATTTTGGCAACCGTCCCTTCAACAATTTTTGCAGGCCGATAAAAATACCGGCCATCGCACCGCCCGCGACTATCACGGCCAAAAATTCCATTAACATCCCAAATTCCCCCTATCGCGCGGCCGATGATGACGACAGCGCGCTTTGCATTGTGCGCACGATGACAAAGGCATCGCGCAAGTGTGACCGTTCAAAAGCAGGCAAACTGGACGGAACCAGATAGTTATCCGGTTTCGAACCCGATCTGACCTGAGCCGCCTGATGTTCCAATCGAACCGTCGCGATGGTGTCATACGCAGCCAACAGATCCGCGCCGCCCGTATCGGATATCGTGCCGGCCTCGATTGCGGCATCGATCCGCGCGCGCGTGTTCACTGCATCAATCTGACCGCGCAGTGCATAAACACGCCCCAGATCAACGATTGGTACGACGCCATTGTGTTTCATATCCAAACTATTGCGGTATTCCCCGGATTTGATGGTGGCAAACCCCCGAAACAGCGACAAAGGCGGCGTGTGTTTCAGCGAATTACCAATCATATGCGCGACGAAAATGGAATTTTTCGCCGCCATTTCGGCAACACCATCACGCATCGATGCAAACAGCCGTTCATCACCTGCAATTGGCCGCAGATCGAACATGACCGACGCCAGCATCTGCGCCGTATCGTCAGGCGCATTGATCCATTTCGCAAAATAGCTTTGCCAGACGGATACGCGTTGCCGCCACCGATCCGCAGTGGCCATCATGTCGCCAGGGCAATACACATAACCGCAGTCGTTCAGACCATCGCATACAAAATGCGCAAGCTGTTCAAAATATCGCATGTCATCGTCAGTCGCGCTGTCGTGGATAATCAAACAGTTATCTTGATCCGAAACGCCTGTTTGTTCCCGCCGTCCTTGGCTACCGCACGCAGCCCAACAAAACGCGACAGGTGCGGGCCCAAATATATGTTCGGCCATTTTGATCAGGCGCTGGGTGACGATATCGGCAACATCGGTCACTTTGCGCGTCACGACATCATGGGCCAAATGATTGCCCACCAACTGCATCAAAAATTCTGGCAAACGCGCTGTGACCGCAGACATTTCCTGAACGGATGTCGCACGCCCAAGATCCGCAATCATTTGCGCCTGCGACGTTGCCATGAACCGCGTCAGGTCGGTTTGCGTGATCATCCCTTTGAAATGACCGTTTTCGACCACTGGCAGATGACCAACCTTGTGATCGATCATTTTATGCATGACGTCGGACCCCAACGCCGATGGCGCAAGGGAAATTGGGTTTTTCGTCATGACCTCGGAAATTGGTTTATTGGGGTCTAATCCATCTGCGACGACTTTGCCGTTCATGTCGCGGACGGTCACCAGCCCAACCAGCAAACCCCGATCCACGATGCCCAAAGACGAAATGCGTTCGTCGCGCATGATGCGCGCAGCGTCACGGATGGTCGTGTCTGGGCTGCAGGTCACAGGTTCATGACCCAGCATTTCGGACACTTGTAGCGTCATCAACCCGTCTTGGCTTAACCCTCTGGTGCCACCGCGGGAAAAATAGCGATTAAACGTTGGGAAATCTTGTACGGCCTTTAGGAATGGACCGGCAGGGAACAGGTACAAAACGACGTCTGTGGCCGCTTTGGCCGTCGTTGCTGCCAAACCGTCGCGCAACAAACCACGTTCACCAAAATGGTTCCGCGATCCCAAAATCGAAACCAATGCGCCTGATTTATCGGTGACTTCGACTGTGCCGCTTTGGATCAGCCAAACCCCATCCAATTTTTGGCCAAACTGATAGACATCGATTCCGGCTGGAATATCGCATCGAACCAACGTTTGCTGAACCCCTGCCCGTGCGGCGGAATCCAGTCCGTCATAGGGATGGGTTGTGGCCAGAAATTTTTGAATGTCGTTGTTATCCAATGGTCGGTCCCCGATGTGAAAAGGGCGCGAGCCAAAACCCGCGCCCTTAAATTACATCTCACATTGGCGGTGAGAAATGACCGAGGTCAAGATCAGTGATCAACCGCAGCGCCTGCACCACGTGGGATGCGGATGCTTTCGACCAGATCTTGGATCTCTGCTGGTGGTTCGTCCGTTGCGTTCGATACAACGAATGCAACGATGAAGTTGATCAAAGCACCAACCGCGCCGAACGAAGTCGATTTGATCGACAGCAGCAGTGGGTCAGCATCAGTGAACGAGTTCGTTCCGCCGATGAAGAACCAGCCTTTGTGCAAGAAGATGTAGACCAAAGTCACACCCAGACCTGCCAGCATACCAGCCACAGCGCCCTTGTTATTGATACGCTTCGAGAAGATGCCCATCATCAGTGCAGGGAAGATCGACGAAGCTGCCAGACCGAATGCCAAAGCAACGGTTTGCGCTGCGAAACCAGGAGGGTTAGCACCCAGATAGGTTGCGACAACGATTGCAACAGCCATCGCGATACGTGCAGCCAACAGTTCGCCTTTTTCGCTGATCGACGGATTGATCTGCGATTTGATCAAGTCGTGCGAAACAGCCGAAGCGATTGCCATCAGCAGACCCGCAGCAGTCGAAAGCGCAGCAGCCAGACCACCAGCAGCGACCAGAGCGATAACCCAACCAGGCAGGTTAGCGATTTCTGGGTTCGCCAGAACCATGATGTCACGGTTCACGGTCAGTTCGTTCGTATCACCAGCGCGATATTCGATGGTGCCGTCGCCGTTTTTGTCCTCAAAGCCCAGCAGACCAGTTTGTTCCCAGTTACGGACCCAAGCCAGTTCATCCGACGTTTCGATTTCTTCAACGGAAACAGCAGTTTCATTGATGCCGTTTGGCCAGAAGGTATCGATCAGGTTCAGACGCGCCATCGCACCAACAGCCGGAGCGGTCAGGTACAGCAGAGCAATGAACACCAGCGCCCAACCTGCCGACGAACGTGCGTCTTTCACGGTAGGAACCGTAAAGAAACGTACGATAACGTGTGGCAGACCTGCGGTACCGATCATCAGCGATACGGTGAACAGGAACATGTTCAGGGTGGTGTCGGACTGTTCCAGATAGGACGCAAAGCCCAGATCGGTCACCAGACCTTCTAGTGTTTGCAGCAGTGGCGCACCAGCAGGAACACCCGCAATATCAGTCGCAGTCGACGAGAACAGACCCAATGCTGGGATCGGGTTACCAGTCAGTTGTAGTGCGATAAAGATTGCAGGAATGGTGTATGCAATGATCAGAACGACGTACTGTGCAACCTGCGTGTAGGTGATGCCTTTCATGCCGCCGATAACAGCGTAGAAGAAAACGATCGCCGCACCGATCAACAGACCGGTCAGGTTATCAACTTCCAAGAAACGCGAGAACGCAACGCCAACGCCGGTCATCTGACCGATAACGTAGGTGATCGACGCAACGATCAGACAGATAACTGCCACGGTACGCGCGGTTTGGCTGTAGAAACGGTCGCCTACGAATTCAGGCACGGTGAATTTGCCGAATTTGCGCAGATATGGCGCCAAAAGCATCGCCAGCAGAACGTAACCGCCGGTCCAGCCCATCAAATAAGCCGAAGTGTTATAGCCGCCGAATGCGATGATACCGGCCATCGAAATGAACGATGCAGCCGACATCCAGTCAGCGCCGGTAGCCATGCCGTTGACGACAGGGTGAACGCCGCGACCCGCAGCGTAGAATTCAGATGTGGAACCCGCGCGGGCCCAGATCGCGATGCCGATGTAAAGCGCAAACGTCGCGCCCACAACCAGCAGGTTGAGCGTAAATTGATCCATTTCCGGTCCCCTTATTCGTCTACGCCATGCTCTTTATCGAGCTTGTTCATCTTTGCCGCGTAGGCAAAAATCAGAACCAAGAAGACAAGGATCGAACCTTGCTGTGCGAACCAGAAACCTAGGTCCGTACCACCGACATTAATGCTCGCCAGCAATGGGCGTAGCAGAATGCCAAAGCCGAACGAACAAATGAACCAGATCACGAGGCTGATGCCGATGATCCGTTTGTTCGCGGCCCAGTAAGCGTTGTTATCGCTTTGATTAGCCATAAGACTTCCTCCATTTTACCCCTCCTTCGGCTCCTCAACCGAAGGAAATGTTAGACAGCCCCAAAACAGCGGTCTGTCCCCCTTCCCCACTTTGGGGACTGGCCGCGTTGCCCGCGACCAGCAAATTTTTATGACCTCAGGCGACTTATGCCTGGTTATGCACCGAGTTCTTGATCAGGTCATCAACCACGGAAGGATCAGCCAAGGTCGACGTATCGCCCAAGCTGCCGGTGTCATTTTCTGCAATCTTGCGCAGAATACGGCGCATAATCTTGCCCGAACGTGTCTTTGGCAGGCCAGGGGCCCACTGGATCACGTCTGGTTTGGCGATCGGACCGATTTCGGTACGAACCCATTTTTCCAGTTCTTTTTTCAGATCGTCCGAAGGTTCCTGACCGTTCATCAAAGTCACGTAGCAATAGATGCCCTGACCTTTGATGTCGTGCGGATAGCCAACAACGGCAGCTTCGGCGACGGTGGCGTGTGCGACCAATGCGCTTTCCACCTCGGCGGTGCCCATACGGTGACCCGATACGTTGATCACATCGTCTACGCGGCCAGTGATCCAGTAATATCCATCGGCGTCACGGCGGCAGCCGTCACCGGTGAAATAGTACCCTTTGAAATCGCTGAAATAGGTCTGCATGAAACGTTCATGGTCGCCATAAACGGTACGCATCTGACCAGGCCAGCTGTCTTTGATACACAGCACGCCTTCGGCCGCGGTTTCGTCGATTTCTTTGCCGGTGACGCTGTCCAGCAGAACGGGTTGCACGCCAAAGAATGGTTTCGTTGCCGAACCCGGTTTGGTTGGTGTCGCACCCGGCAGCGGTGTCAGCATGTGACCACCGGTTTCAGTCTGCCACCACGTATCAACGATTGGGCATTTCCCTTTGCCGACCACGTCGTTGTACCAGTTCCAAGCCTCTGGGTTGATTGGTTCACCCACGGTGCCCAGAATACGGACGGACGACAGGTCGTATTTTTCAACGTATTCGTTGCCCTGCCCCATCAACGAACGGATCGCGGTTGGCGCAGTGTAGAACTGGTTCACTTTGTGTTTTTCACACACGGCCCAGAAACGGCCTGCGTCTGGGTAGGTTGGAACGCCTTCGAACATCAGCGTGGTGCCGCCATTGGCCAGCGGACCGTAGACGATGTAACTGTGACCGGTGACCCAACCCACGTCAGCGGTACACCAGTAAACGTCACCTTCGTGGTAATCGAATGTGTACTGGTGGGTCATCGCAGCATACAGCAGATAGCCGCCGGTCGAATGCACAACGCCCTTTGGTTTGCCGGTCGAACCCGAAGTGTACAGGATGAACAGCGGATCTTCGGCGTTCATCGGACGTGGTGGGCACTCTGGCGAAGCGTGCTCCATCAAGTATTTCACGTCCACATCGCGGCCATCGATCCAAGTGGTCTGATCGCCGGTGTGTTTCACAACCAGACAGCGCACTTTGTCCGAACAATGCAGCAGCGCCGCATCACAGTTCGATTTCAGCGCAGTGCGGCGGCCGCCACGTGGCGCGGTGTCGGACGTGATAACAACCTTCGCACCCGAGTCGTTAATACGGTTCGCCAGCGCGTCAGGCGAAAAGCCTGCGAAAACGATCGAATGGATCGCGCCGATACGCGCACAAGCCAGCATCGCATAGGCGGCTTCTGGGATCATCGGCAGATAAATAACAACGCGGTCACCGCGCATGACGCCCTGCGACAGCAGAACGTTCGCCATGCGGTTCACTTTTTCGGACAGCTGATTGTACGTGATGTACTGGGCTTCGTCCTCTGGGCTGTCGGGTTCAAAAATGATCGCGGTCTGTTCGCCGCGGGTCGCCAGATGGCGGTCGATGCAGTTTTCAGCAACGTTGATTACGCCGTCTTCGAACCATTTAATGTCGACAGCACCATGTTCAAAGCTGGTATTCTTAACTTTGGTGTATGGCTTGATCCAATCCAGGCGTTTGCCTGCATCGCCCCAAAACGCTTCAGGGTCGTTTACAGATGCAGCATACATTTCTTCGTATTTAGCGGCATCGATATGAGCGCGGTCGATAATCTCTTGCGACGGCGGGTACAGCTTATCAGTCATGACGTCCTCCCAAACTCTCTTTTCTGAACAAGGCCGACTCCCATTAGCCCTGTACGTTAACAAAAGATATACAACAAAGGTCTGTCAAAGGTCGCCTAACTGACGGCGCTAACAACGTTTTTTTGTAAATTCCTTTACTTTCAAAATTGAAAATCTGTAAACGGCTTTTCAATTTGAAAAAATTTCTTTGGATTTTCCGATACTTGGCAAATTCGATCCTATCCCTTTGACTTAACCGCGCGGTCAGTCGATATACTGCGGTGCAATGAACGAACGGGATAATTTCCACCGTGGCATACGAACGCAACCTAGACGGGTACAAAACCGCCATCGAAGGCGTCTATGCCGATTTGCGCGACTCTTTGCTGTGTGGAGAGATCGCACCGGCGTCCCGCCTCCGAGTCGAAGAACTGCGCACGCGGTATAACGTAGGCGCCTCGACGGTCCGTGAGGCGCTGTCCCGCCTTATGGCGGAAAACCTTGTTACATCCGAAGGACAACGCGGTTTTCGGGCCGCCGATGTATCCCTGACAGATTTTCGCGAATTGGTCGACACCCGCTGCATGATCGAAGAACAAGCCCTGCGTCAGTCAATCGCTAAAGGCGACGATCAATGGGAGGCTGATCTGGTCGCAGCCCACCATCGTCTTGCTCGGATCGAAGCCGCCGTTCCCGCAGAGCGGGCAAAGCATTGGGAACAAGCGAACCGCGATTTCCACGATGCAACCGTATCAGCCCACGGGAACCGTTGGCTGGGTGCGATGCGCGACCTGCATCACACTCATTGGATCCGCTATATGACAATTGCCGCGCCGTGGCGCCGCATGCCGATTGATAGCCGAACCGATCATCAAGCCATTTTTGATGCCTTGATGGACCGGAACAGCGAATTGGCCGCCGCGCTGATCAACCGTCATTTCCGCAAACACGCCAGCGCAGTCGAAGCAGGCCTAACGCGCAAATAATCTGTCCGACAGGATAGTCCTTACAGCCTTCTGCACATCTGGCAACACTGCCAACCTTTGGTCATTTTGGTCGTGGGTAGTGTCGGCACTCGTGCGCTGTAAACTTTTTCAAAATCTCTGCCCTCTAAACCTAAAACGCGCGGCCACAGGTCGTAAATGACGCAAGGTAAGCTGGAGCATAGAGGCCCGTTATGACTGTTGGTAAATTTTCATTCGATATCGACCCTTCGACCGAAGACGACGTTTGTCTGAAAATCATCGCGGCCTGCGGCGGGACGATCTCGTCCCAGGAACTGGCTCATATGCTGCGCAATTCCGGCTGGACCGTCGACCGCGCGCATCGCAAGCTGAAAATCCTAGCCCTGCGCGGTGCGCTAAACCGCGTCGAAGACATCGACGCCGGCAAGAACACTTACGCTATCGCGCACGCATACGCCTGAAAATAAACGGGCCACGAAAAAATCGTGACCCGTTTGAGGGGGATGCTACGGACCAAAACACGGCCCGTAGCTGGAGGATACAAACCTAGAAGAAACCCAGTTTGTTCGGGTTGTACGACATCAGAATGTTTTTGGTCTGCTGGTAGTGATCCAGCATCATTTTGTGGGTTTCGCGGCCGATACCCGACTGCTTGTAACCACCAAATGCAGCGTGTGCTGGATATGCGTGATAGTTGTTCACCCACACACGGCCAGCTTCGATCGCGCGGCCAAAGCGGTAGCAGGTGTTCGCATCACGGCTCCAGACGCCAGCGCCCAGACCATACATGGTGTCGTTTGCGATCTGCAGGGCTTCTTCTTCGTCTTTGAAGGTCGTTACCGACACAACAGGGCCAAAGATTTCTTCCTGGAAGACGCGCATTTTGTTGTGGCCTTTCAGGATGGTCGGCTGGATGTAGAAACCATCTGCCAGATCACCGTTGAAACGTGCGGCGTCACCGCCAACCAGAACTTCTGCGCCTTCTTCGCGACCGATGGTCAGGTACGACAGGATCTTGTCTTTTTGTTCCTGCGACGCCTGAGCACCAACCATGGTGTTCATGTCACGTGGATCGCCTTGTTTGATCGCTTTTACGCGTTCGATACAACGTGCGATGAATTCATCGTAGATGTCTTCTTGGATCAGTGCGCGCGATGGGCAGGTGCAAACCTCGCCTTGGTTGAATGCAAACAGAACGAAACCTTCGACGGCTTTGTCTAGGAATGCATCGTCTTCGGCCATAACGTCTTTGAAGAAAATGTTTGGCGATTTGCCGCCCAGTTCCAGCGTTACTGGGATCAGGTTTTCGGTCGCAGCTTTCATGATGATGCGGCCGGTTTCGGTCGAACCAGTGAACGCGATCTTTGCAATGCGCGACGATGTAGCCAGCGGGCCGCCGACTTCTGGGCCCATGCCGTTTACGATGTTCAGAACACCAGCAGGCAGTAGGTCAGAGATAATGTCAGCCAGAACCATGATCGCAGCTGGGGTCTGTTCTGCTGGTTTCAGCACGATACAGTTACCCGCAGCCAGCGCAGGTGCCAATTTCCATGCAGCCATCAGGATCGAGAAGTTCCAAGGAATGATCTGGCCAACAACGCCCAGAGGTTCATGGAAGTGGTACGCAACGGTGTCGTGATCGATTTCCGACATGTTGCCTTCTTGCGAACGCAGAACGCCAGCAAAGTAACGGAAATGGTCAACCGACAGCGGGATATCTGCGTTTACGGTTTCGCGGATTGGTTTACCGTTGTCCCAGGTTTCAGCCGACGCCAGGATGTGCAGGTTTTCTTCCAAACGATCTGCGATTTTCAGCAGGATGTTCGAACGTTCCGCAGCCGAGGTTTTACCCCAAGCGTCTTTCGCTGCGTGTGCTGCATCCAGTGCCGCTTCGACGTCTGCTGCGTCGGAACGTGCGATCTGGCAAACAACTTCGCCAGTGATCGGGGTGATGTTGTCGAAATATTTGCCGTTTTTAGGGGCCACAAATTTACCGCCGATAAAGTTGTCGTAGCGGTCTTTGAATGGGTTGACGAAATAGTCAACGACTTGAGTCATCTCGTTCATTATAGTTCCTCCTCTGAACCCACGTCCTCTCGTGGGGATGGGGTCACCATGACGAACGCACGCGCCCCTGTGGAGTCGGACCAAAGTCGCAATTTTGGGATTTGTCTCAGATCTGAGACAGTTCTAAGCGTCGTTATTCCGCCCGATAGGCGGCAGGTTCGATCCCATGACGAATCCACGCCTTTGCCACGTCTTCCCAGTTTGGCGTACGATCGGATGAAATATACCGTTCGACACTGTGAATGGCCGACGTACGTGCCAACCGTTCCGTCTGGAGCTGTAAGAACCCCGAATTGACGACAACGGCCACCCGAACAAGCCCTGCATTCTTGGCTTCTTTTTGGATTTCAATAATGAGGTCCATCGCCTCTTTCGATACGGATTTAACCTTTGAATAGTCGATGAACACGTAAAGTTCGCCGTTCGTCGTTTCCACAGACATATCCAGCGTGGCGTGCCACTCTCGCACCTGCGCTGCATCTACATCACCTATGAAATAGTGACGGATGTATCCTTCTTCTTGGGTTGTGCGGATCAAAGAACTGACCTCAAACGACTCGGCTATAATGCAGTTCATGGTAGCCGCTTCGACGCCCCATGCCAGCCATGATTGATCAGATCAGGTCAATTTTTCCGTCTAATTCAATCCGTGCCGTTTCATTAATCGGTAAATCGTTGCCCGACCGATGCCTAAAGCGCGCGCTGCCGCCGTGACATTGCCGTCTGCACGGGCCAAAGCACGTGCCAAAGCAGCTTTTTCTGCACGATCTAAACCAGCGCCATCTCCGTCGCGCCCAATCAGATCAACGGCAGGACGCGGCGCGAGCGCGCCACTAGATACGAGCCCCAACGCCCGACGCGCCGCCTTGGTTGCGCCCACAACGATGTCATCGCCGTCAACCGCCAATAACGCGGCGCCGTCGCCTTCGGTCACAATGATACGTTTGCCAGCATAGGTTTGGCGAAACACTTCGGTTTCGATTGTTTGTGCTGTTTGCAGCACCATCGCCCCCATCAACCGATTGTAGCCTTCGGTTTGATCCGCGCGGGCAGATGATACATCCAATGCTCCGATCAAATCGCCCTCGGGGCCAAAAATTGGCGCATCGATGCAGCTCATTCCGATATTTCGGGCCATGAAATGATCGCCACGGTGAATCGTCACTGCCCGCTGTTCAACTAGGCAGGTGCCAATGCCGTTTGTCCCTTCGGCAGCTTCGCTCCAGTCGTGACCGGCAGCGAGGCCCCAATCGGCAAATGCATCGGTATCCGCATCAGCGCAGCGTTGTTCCAAAATGATGCCGTCTGCATCTGTTAATAAAACACCACAGCCCGAATGCGAAATCATGCGAAACAGATTATCCACCTGCGGATTCGCGACTTTTAGAAACGCCCCTGCCCGCTCTTTGCGTTCAGCCAGGTTTTGGCACATCAAACCATCACGCCCCCGCGCGTTCGACGGATCAAGCCCATGGTTCCGCGCCGACCGTTGCCAACTCGCGGCCAGTCGCGACCGTGCCGCAGCCGATCCTGACGACAGCGTTTGTATCACGCGGTCCACATGGTTTTGATGCGTCATATCCATAACTATTCGGGCTGATTTCTCCTCGGCTATAGAGTGGCGCAACCAATAGGGAAAAGACAACTGCTTTCGCGAAACAGGCAATTTCACCCAAACCTGTGGAAAACTCTTGCCAGAATCTGAATCCTGTCGCATGTATATACGCAAAAAGCGGAAATAACGGCAAAAACCGTAACAAACGGTTAGACGGCCGAGGCAAGAAAGAGAGACAGATGGGCCAACACCCAAAGGCGAATTTGCGCATTGATACCATCGTGGGCCAGCATGCTGCAATGCTGTCTGAACGACTACAGGCGCATCGCGCACAGCTATTCCCACCTCATGCGCGCAAAGAATTGCGTAAATTTACAAGTGGTGAAGTGGCCGATCTTTTGGGTGTGAAAGATGCCTACCTGCGCAAGCTTAGTCTCGAATCCAAAGGCCCCGACCCAGAAATTCGCGGCAACGGTCGTCGCTTTTATTCGCCCGACGATATTGTTGCCTTGCGTGAATATCTGGAAAAAGGCGCCAAGGTACCCGGAACCTATATGCCTGGACGTCGCCCCGGTGACCATTTGCAGGTTATTTCGGTCATCAACTTCAAAGGTGGCTCTGGTAAAACCACAACATCCGCACATTTGGCGCAAAAATTGGCGCTGGATGGCTATCGCGTTTTGGCGGTCGATGTTGACCCTCAGGCATCGTTTTCTGCGTTGCACGGTTTTCAGCCCGAATTCGACCTACTGGATGGCGGCACGCTATACGATGCGATCCGCTATGATGACCCAGTGTCGATCCGCGATGTGATTCAAAAAACCTATTTCCGCAATCTGGACATCATTCCAGGCAATCTGGACCTGATGGAGTTTGAACACGACACGCCGCGGGCCTTGGCGCAACGGGATGGGAATCTGTTCTTTACCCGCGTTGGCGATGCTTTGGCCGAAGTAGAGGCTGATTACGATGTGGTCATCGTCGACTGCCCACCGCAGTTGGGGTTCCTGACGATGTCTGCCCTATCTGCTGCGACGGCGGTATTGGTGACGGTTCACCCTCAGATGCTGGACGTTATGTCGATGTGCCAATTCTTGTTGATGACATCGAACCTATTGGGTGTCGTAGCAGAGGCTGGTGGCGATATGTCCTATGACTGGCTGCGGTACGTGGTGACCCGTTATGAACCCGGTGATGGTCCGCAGAACCAAATGGTGTCGTTCATGCGATCCATGTTTGGCGAACACGTGCTGAACCACACAATGCTAAAATCTACCGCGATTTCCGATGCAGGCCTGACAAAGCAAACTTTGTGGGAAATCGAAAAATCGCAGTTCACACGTTCGACTTATGATCGTGCAATCGAAAGTATCACCAACGTTTGCAGTGAAATCGAAACACTGATTCAAGACGCATGGGGACGCAACAATGGCGCGTAAAGGCATTCTGAACGGCCTGATGGACCAGGCCGCAGCACCACAGACCGAAACACGGGTAGATCCAGCAAAGCCGCGCTACGCCAAAGGCGCAATCGGCGCGGTCAGCCAATCCATCGCTGAATTGAAATCGCGTTCAATCGTTCAGGTCGATCCGCGCATGATTGACGACGCCGGCATGAAAGATCGTCTGGAAAAAGACGATATTGATGCGCTGTGCGATAGTATTAAAGCATACGGTCAGCAAGTTCCTGTATTGCTGCGACCAAACCCGAACGATCCAGAGCGTTATCAGATTGTTTACGGTCGCCGCCGCGTCGCTGCGCTGAAAAAACTGAACATTCCAGTCAACGCGATGGTCCGCGTTCTGAATGACCGTGAATTGGTCATTGCGCAAGGTCAGGAAAACTCTGCCCGCAAAGATTTGTCATTTATCGAACGTGCCAACTTTGCGCGTCAGATGCGTGACGGCGGATACGAACGCAAAGTGATTTGTGACGCCCTAAATGTCGATAAGACGTTGATTTCACGCATGCTTTCGGTTGCAGACACCGTTCCATTAGACCTGATCGAGGCCATCGGTGCCGCGCCATCCATCGGCCGCGATCGTTGGTTGAAACTATCAGACAAATTGGACGGTCGAGATATGGTTTTCGCGGCCAAAGGCGATACATCCGACGCGCGTTTCGAAGCCGTCTTTGGGGCCTTAACCCCGCCCAAGGCCCCCGCGCCCATGCCTGACATCATTCGCGTCGAAGGCGAAGAAATCGCGCGTGTCGCACGCAAACCGTCGAAAACGGTTTTAACGATGCCGCGCAACGGATTTGACGAATGGCTATTGGCCAATCTGGACCAAATTCACCGTAACTGGAAACAGTCGACGGAAGAATAAGAGCAGTAAACACAAACCAAGGAGGCACAACCGAGCAAAACAAAAGAAAAAGGCCCCCTAAGGCATACACCCCAGAAGGCCCGTTTCGGTTCTAGCACCTCCGAAAATGAGCTATTTGTTGACAGCTGTCAACGGGCGTCGTGCGCGGCGGGCAAAAAAGTTTTGCCATGTGAAAACATATGCACGTTATTTCAACGACGCCTTTCGGGCAGCGGCCGGTAACGGCTGGCCTAATCAAACGCGCCGCAATGCGGCAGCAGGCCCCTACCCTTCCTCGAGTCCGCAAATGGGATATTTTACGCGAACTTTGCGCCGCGAAAAAAACATTCGGCTTAAACGATCGTGACATCGCGGTTCTCAACGCTTTGGTCAGTTTCCACAAATCCGAAGAACTGGATCAGACAGACCAGTTAGTCGTGTTTCCATCCAACGCCACGCTTTCAAATCGTGCCCACGGAATGCCAGAAAGCACGCTACGCCGGCACATCGGAAAACTGGTTAAATCGGGTCTAATTCTGCGTAACGATAGCCCGAATGGAAAACGCTACGCGATGACCTCGCGCAACGGAGATATCGTTCAAGCCTACGGATTTGATCTGCGGCCCCTACTGGTCCGTGCGTCCGAAATCATCGACGCCGCCGAAACACAGCGACAAAAAGATGCCGAACGCAAAGCTCTGCGCAATGAGATCATCATTCTGAAACGTGATGCAGACAAACTGATCGAATACAGTCACGAAATTGGCCTAAAGCACGAATTAGACGAACCAAAATCACGGTTGGCTGAATTGGCGAAATTTTTACGCCGTAAATTGGATGTATCGGCTCTAACTCAGCTTAAACAGACACTGATTGTGCTTGTTGATAAGATCAAGGAATGGCTGGGGATAGAACTGAACCAGACACCAAAAATGAGCGGCAATGACATCCAAAATGAGCGGCACTATTCTAATTCAAATAAAAATACTGCTGACTCTGAACAGACCACCGTGCCTCTGCCTATGGTTCTTCAAGCTTGCCCCGATTTGCAGGATTTTGCAGACAGACCCCTAAGAAATTGGCATGATTTCATTTCATCTATGTCGATCATCAAATCAATGATGGGCATCACAGCAGAAACTTGGGACCATGCCATGAAAATCATGGGTCCCCAGACAACTGCCGTTGTAGCAGCCGGAATTTTGCAAAGAATGGGAGAAATCAAATCTCCAGGCGGGTACCTACGACGCTTAACGCAGAAAGCTGAGAGGAAATCATTCTCTCCCATGCCCATGATGGTAGCCTTGCTAAGGCAAACAAGTTGACAACCGGACAGGGTTCATACCCATTGCACGCCATGACCAATATCAACATTCAATCGCTCACGTACAAATATGGGGATAGGATTGCTCTATCCAATGTCAGCTTGGATCTGACAGAACGCCGTATCGCGATCGTTGGGCGCAATGGGTCCGGAAAATCGACACTAGCTCAGGCGATTTGCGGTCTTATCAAACCTGATAGCGGCAAGGTACTGGTGAATGGTGTTGATGTTTTGAACGATCGACCCTCAGCGTTGAATACGGTCGGGATTATTTTTCAAAACCCAGATCATCAGATCATTTTCCCGACAGTTGCCGAAGAAATTGGATTTGGGATCCGTCAATTAGGCATCTCGAAACAAGATGCAAAAACCCGATCTGTAGAGGTTTTGAAACGGTTCAATCGTTTGGATTGGGCGGATCGTCCGGTTTCAAGCTTTTCACAGGGGCAGCGTCAGCTGATCTGTTTGATGTCTGTGATAGCGATGGCTCCGAAAGTGATCGTCTTGGATGAACCGTTCAGCGGTCTGGATATTCCAACGAAACGCGCACTGCAAAAACGCTTTGTTGGGCTGGAACAGACACTGATTCACATTACGCATGATCCTGATTTGGTGCGGGATTACGACCGTTTGATTTGGATCGAAAGCGGGCAGATCGCGGCTGATGGGTCTCCGAACGCGGTCTTACCTGATTTCATGTCCGCGATGGAGGCAGCCGATGCTGGCTTTGACCTCTGATATCCCTACCCCACTGCATAAATGGCCCGCTGGACTAAAGCTGGCTTTGATGTCGGTCGCAGTTGTGACCCTATTCTGGCTCAAGTCGCCCGTTTATCTGGCGCTGGCCGCTGTTTTGACCGCAGGGCTTTACCTGTCATTCAGTGTCTATTTCGCCCGAACTGGGCTGCGGCTTATGCGGCCTCTTCGGTTTTTGCTTGGATTTATTTTTGTCTGGCACATGGTCACAGGAGATACCCAGACTGGGATTACCATCGTGTTGCGGCTGTCAACTGCGGTGGCTTTGGCAAATCTTGTGACGCTGACAACGCGATTGGATGATTTGATAGATGTCACCTACCGCATGATGTCGCCGCTGAAATTTTTAGGTGTCTCGCCCAAACCTCTTTCGTTGGCGATTGCTTTGGTTGTGCGTTTCGTGCCCGTATTGTTGACACGCGCCAATCAGATGCAGATCGCGTTCAAAGCCAGGTCGACCAAGTTTCCAACATTTTACATTATTCTGCCCTTGATCATGTCCGTCCTAGATGACGCTGACCACGTTGCGACGGCTCTACGCGCCAAAGGTGGGCTGGATGGCGCGTATAAACCCTGATATGCACGCTCAGCATCACGTGGGAGAGAGCACATGCAATCGAAAGAAAATGATTTGGTTCTGATCGCCCTTTTTGCCGCATTGGTTGCGGTTTTGGGTTTGATCCCGTCGATCCAGATGCCTTGGGGTATTCCCGTCACCGCGCAAAGCTTGGGCGTTATGCTTGCCGGCGCTGTACTGGGGGCGAAACGCGGCGGTCTGTCGATTTTGCTGTTTATCGGCCTTGTCGCGCTAGGTTTACCGTTGTTAGCCGGTGGTCGCGGCGGTTTGGGCGTTTTTGCGTCCCCTACTGCAGGTTTTATTATCGGCTTTCCTGTGGCCGCGCTTGTTACTGGCCTGATCATGGAAAAGCTGCGGTTTGAACCAACCGTCGCATCGGGTATCGCGTCGTTCATCGGCGGAATTGTCGTTTTGTACGCCATGGGCATCTTTGGATTTTACATGCTGACCGACAAATCGTTGGGTACGTCGATTTCGATCATGGCCTCCTATATTCCAGGTGACTTGGTCAAAGTCGTGCTGACAGCAATCATCGTCGGTGCATTGGCCAAAGCTCGTCCTCAAAGCCTGTTGTCGCGTCACTAATGGAAACATCGCGCACCATACGTGAACGGCGTTCGGTGCGCGCTTTTACAGATCGCGCAGTCGATAAACACACGATTGCTCGTCTTTTGGAACTGGCCCGCTGTGCGCCGTCTGGCGCAAATTTACAGCCGGGCCAGTTTCACGTTTTAACGGGCAAACCGTTGATGGACCTAAGCGACCAGTTGACAACCGGCATTGCCGCTGGTCGGCCGCAGGTTTCAGAATATTCCTATTTTCCAAATCCAATGCCCAAACATCTAAAGGCGCGACAACGTGCGGCGGGGTATGCGTTGTATGAATCGTTGGGCATTGAAAAACGCGATCTAGACGGTCGGCGCGCGCAGTTTGAACGGAACTATCGTTTCTTTGATGCGCCTGTGGGGATCGTTGTTTCGATAGATCGCGATATGGGCAAAGGGTGTTGGATGGACATGGGGATGGCGATCCAAACCTTTTTGCTGGCAGTCCATGACGCGGGTCTTGCGGCGTGTGGGATTGGGGCTATCGCGAACTACGGTGATTTGGTTCATGAGGTTTTGGAGTTGCCAAACGATCAGGTCGTGGTCGCCGGTGTCGCGCTGGGATACGCGGCGGATGCGGCTGTAAATGATTTTAGAACTGAACGGGCGGATCTGTCAGAGTTCACATCGTTCCGTGGATTTGACAGTTGACAGCTGTCAACCTGTCACACGCAGTGCTGATCCAATGCCGCCCGCCGCTGCGATAGCGGCAATGCCAGATTTCTCTGTACCTGCCAAATCATGGAATAGACGAACGGCAAGAATGGCACCCGACGCTCCGATCGGATGCCCACGCGCCAGCGCGCCACCTTTAAGATTTACGATCTTGGGATCTATGCCGGTGGCATCCACCGTAGCGATGCATTGGGCGGCGTAAGCTTCCATGATCTCAGCTTGCGCGATGTTGTCGGCGCCAATGTGATTGATTGCTGCGATTGGAGCCAGAGCTGGTTGTGCGGGGTCGCCGCCGATGCTGACGTAATCATCAATGCGGACCGACGCGCGGGTAATCAAATCCGCTGCCACTATTACAACAACAGCAGCAGCATCGGCAGAGACTGCAGTGTTGACAGCCGTCAACTGACCGGTGATGACAGGTGCCCGCGCAACTAAACGCGGCGATAGATCGCGGGTAAACGGATCATCCAGTTCCGCGCCTAGGGGAACAATTTCAAAACGCAGCGCAGTTCGCGCTTTCATTGCTTTGTCGTGGCTGTCCATCGCCCAGACGTCTTGACGTTCGCGGGGAACGTTCAGCGCGTCAGCCGCAACGGCTAGGTCAGGATCACGGTCAGGCCATGGCGAAAAGGGCGGTCTGTCATAGGCAACTGGCGTGCCGTCAACAGGAACGGCCATTCTGATAGGACGACGAGAATGAGATTCCAATCCGCCTGCTATCACTACCTTTGCAAGCCCCGATCTGACCATTGCAAGGCCCATTCCGATGGCATCTAAACCGCCCGCACACTGGCGGTCGATTGTCAAACCTGCAACGCGTTCTGGCAGCCCTGCAGCGAGCGCAGCCAGTCGGGCGGGATTGCCGCCGCCGCCAATCGCATTGGATAGGATCACTTCGTCGACTTGGTGAGGGCCGATCATGGCATCGTCTAACGCTGCGCGGATCACAGGGGCGGCCATGTCGTGCAATGACAGCGTGGACAATGCGCCGCCTTTGGGGGCCACAATCGTGCGGCGCGCTGCGATGATATGGGCGTCGATCATAAACGGTCTACCATTCCACGTAGGGCTGCGATGTCCGGTTTTCCCGACAGGGTCAGGGGAAAGGTTGACAGCCGATACGCCTTTTTGGGGGCGTCGGTATTCAACAGGTCTCGCGCGATATCTTGCATCTGATTTGGTGTAATGTTGCCTTGATACAGGATGATTGGGACCGCGCCGCGGATGTCGTTTGCGCGTGGCAAAATGATAATGTGGTCTACGCCCGGGATTGTGGCCAATTTCGCCTCTATCGGTTCGGGAAAATAGTTGCGGTCGGCAACGGTGAACATTCGGTCGCTACGTCCCAGTAGGTGCAGATACCCGTCACGCAGGGTGCCCATTTCACCAACGGTCACCCACGATCCGTCCGTCCGCGTTTGGCCCAATTCGGGCGACGTGTATCCATCGAATAGGTACGGCGATTTCACCCACACCTGACCGATCCCGTTTTCGTCCGCATTGCGGATTTCAATTTGAACCAAAGGGTAGGGGGACCCGACCGATCCTGCTGGCGTGTTGTCATCGGACAAAGTGACAAAGCTGGTTTCAGCCGCGCCATAAAATTCGACAACCCGCGCGTTCGGGGCATTCTGTTTGATTGCGTTGCGGGTGTTGTCGTCCAGATGCCCACCGCCAATCGCAATGATCCGAAGGTTTGGCAAAGGCTGATTTAGCGTAATGCGGGCTTGGGTCGGGGTGGCGTATAGGATCGTCGCGTTCTGCAGGGTTGTTTTCTGAACGGCTGGTTTTTCGCCCGACACAACGTCGACGGTGATGCCTTGGTACAAACCTTCACATAGCGCATAAAGAGCCAAGGAACTGTCCAAGCTGCCCAAGATCACAGACCTGTCTGACGGTCCAATTCCGAACTGGTCTTTGTTGCGGTCAAAGCTGGTTGTCCAGCTAGAGGCATGGCGCCTGATGCGTTTCGGTGCGCCCGTCGAACCAGAGCTTTGGCTATGGATGAAATCGGGGTCGTCGTCGCAGTCAACATCGGCGCCGCTGGTCACACAAAACGGTGCGCCGGACCACAGGCAATCCAGAATGCGCAACAGGGCAGCGCGCACGGGGGTAGGGCGGATCGTAGCAACGCGCCCGCCAGTGGATCGTTCGATGTAGGGGTGGTCGATCGGCGACCCGCAATGCAGCAGCCGCGCGGCGCGCGATGGACGCAAACAGGGCAAGGAGGTCATCTGTTCCATGAGGCCTCCTTAGCTTAGGTGATGACTTGGGGCTAGCTTTGCTATTGACCTTAGGGCGAACAAGTTCATTTGTTAAAGTCAGATTTTTGTTAACGGTGTGCGAACTGATGACCTTTTGGCGTAAATTTGGTGTGGCTTCCGTTCTGGCGATTGCGGCGGCACAGGTCGGTGCTGCGACGATGACCGTGCCGTCAGTCGAATTCGTATCGGCGGATGGCGGTTTTATTCGGTCCGCCGATTGGGCCGGAAAACCTGTATTGGTCGTCAACACAGCCAGCCGATGTGGGTTCGCCCCTCAGTTCGATGCCTTGCAGGACTTGCATGAAGAATACGCAGATGATGGGTTGATCGTTCTGGCCATCCCATCGGACGATTTCGACCAAGAGTTGGAGGCCATCGACGAGGTGAAATCCTACTGCGAATTGAACTTTGGCCTGACCATGCCGATGACCGATATTACCCATGTTGTGGGGCAGAGCGCGCATCCCCTGTATGTCTGGTTCAAGGAAAGCCAGAATTTCGAACCGGAATGGAATTTCAACAAGGTTCTTATTCTGCGCGACGGCACAATTGGCGGGACTTGGGGCAGCATTGTCACCCCCGATAGCCCGCAGATAGCCGATGCGGTTGCAGCTGCCGTGGCGGGCTAGCTGGCCCAAATGAAAACATAATTATCCAGATGCTTACCCCGAAGGGGGTTGATCCTGCATATGATCCTGCGCATCGTAAAGGATAGGTTAGTTTGGCGCGAACACGCGTTCGCTTGGGGCATTACAGCAAGTGGTAACAGGTGCTATTGGAGGAACAGGACGGAGGCGATCCGAGGATCGCACAGAGCCTTTGCGCGACGGGTTCGCGGTTTCCCGTCTGTTTGGTTTGCGCCGAATTGTCAGGCGGCACCCGTTTGGTTTTCTGTTGTTCTTGTTGCCCATCGTTATGGGTTGGACCATTCTGCTGTCATATGGTTCGGCGATTTATGGGTCTAACGCGTTTATTATCCAGTATTCGCCGTCCATCGGTTTCTATTCGCTGATCATTGGATTGGCGATTTATCCCCCGCAGCGATTTTGGATACCGGCGTTAACCTTTGTTGCCGTACTGTTCGTTCCGTACTGTTTGCCCTTTGTGGATTTGTCTGACTGGTACGAATTGTTGCAAACCGCACCGCATGTCGTTGTCATAATTTTCGCATTGAACGTTGGCGCGGCGGCCTTGAATGGCGCGATTGCTATGTGGGTCTTTGGCCTGTTTCGCGCGAAGATGTCGCCATATTCGGCAGACATGGTTTTGGCGTTCGCAGGGCAAGTTGCGTTCCTCGTTTTGAACGTATCTTTGGTTTTCGGGTTTGATTGGTTTATGTCGGCGCAGTCCGATGTGACCCAAGCCTTAGCTGGATACGACAGCCATTATGTTGATTTAGCGCTCCGGCGGGTTTTGCGTGGATGTGCCGTTTTCCTGGTTTTCATCCTGCTGTTTTTCAATCGCCCACGCTGGAAAGACGCCTATTACATCGCGCTTCCCGTCGCGGTTTTCGCAGGCATGACCGTTCTGTATTCGATGGGATACGGCAGCCCCAGCGGGATCGAGGCGGCGATTGTGGCTGCCATGTTTGCCCTGCTGTTGCCCAGCAACGCCGCGACTTTGGCACTGGTCGTGTCGGTCGGTTTATACGCCAGCGCGACGGGCGTGTATTTGTCGGATGTCGTCTATGCATCGCCCAATGAAGGTGTATTGGAATACTACGCCATCGCGCTGCTAAATCTGGCGGCGATCATTCTGGCCAAAAGCGGCGCCCAACACGAACGGGAAACATCGGCCGTTGATAGTATTACGCGATTGGATGTGGCGCGTGACTTTGCGGGCGTTGGTATTTTCGTGGTGAACCAATCAACGGGTGTTATCCAATTGGATCACACAGGTATGCGCGTCACGGGAATTCCGCGCGTCTTTTCAAACGTGGCGGATGTGTACAGCCGTTTTGCGCCAGAATCGCAACAGGAACTGATCGCCGTTGGGGTTGTTGAACCGGGGACGTCGTTTAACCGTATTTTGCGCGTCCCACATGAAAACGGCAACGATGTGATGATCCGCATCTTTGTCTGGGCACAGCGCAGCGAAAGCGGCGCTAACCTGGCCTATGGTTTGGTGGTCGACATTACCGAAGCTTACAAACAGGAATCTGCGCTGCGTCATGCATTGACCGATCTAGAGGCAAAAGACGAAAAACAACGTCGCATGTTTTCGATCATCAGTCATGAAATCAGAACTCCGGCATCCGTTCTGTCCATGTTGATCGAGGATTTGGATCACGCCAATTTGGACGAAACCCGTAGCCGGATGGAGGAAGCATCCGATCAATTGCTGGGCGTTTTGACCGACATGCGTCAAGCCGTGAATCCAGCGCAAAACATGGCGATTGTGAAATCCAGTTATTTGCCAGCACAATTGGCTGAAACCGTTCGCAACACCTATCAGGATCTTGCGCATAAATCATCGATGCGGATCGAGCTGAATTTGGGGGCAGGAGCGAATGTGCGCCGTGTCGGCGATCAAACGCGGGCCAAGCAACTGATCGGCAATTTGGTGCGCAATGCTTTGATCCATTCCAAAGGGACAAAGGTCGAAATCTATTTCGAAGAGCGTAAAGAAGCGACCGGCGAAACCTGGACCCAATGGACTATTCGTGATGACGGTGTAGGCGTTCCCAAAGACGAAGTTCCGCGCCTGTTTGAACCATTCGAACGCGGCGGAAAGGACCCGCGAAATCAGGCTGACGGTAGTGGTCTGGGTCTGTATATCGCAAAAACTACGGTGGAATTGTTAGGCGGTTCGATTGTCTATGTGCCGATTTCCAAAGGCGCGTGCTACGCCATTTCGTTGCCCGAACCGATTGCCGCCGATCAGTCAGCGCCTCAGCCTGTTAAAAAATCGCTGCCCATGGCGCATACGTCAAAAATGAATGTGCTGCTGGCCGAAGACAACGCATTGGTCGCCGAGGTGACCAAATCGCGCCTGTCGAAGATATTCAAAACTGTGACCGTGGCTTCGGACGGACAGTTGGCCATGGATCATCTTGAAAACCATTCGCCTGATTTGTTGATCACTGACCTGTTCATGCCAAAATTAGAAGGCGACGAATTGATCAAACGTCTGCGCGAAAAGGGACATGATTTCCCCATCATCGGTTTAACGGCCGCAGCCGTTGGAAACGACATCGACAGGTTTCAGGCGGCAGGCGCAGATTTGGTCATGGCCAAACCATTGGACATGGAACGTTTGATGGCGTTCCTGGCGCGTTTGGCGGAATAGAGCCTGCGCGAACGAGGCCGTTGAAATCCCGCTTTTCGTTTCGGGTTTCAGGGTCTAAACAGTTCCTCCAATTCCCCTGAGGAGGCCCGAGTGGACACTGTTACCCGTATCGCGAACACGATTGCGAAAGACATCAATGCAACCCCGAAACAGGTTGGCGCGGCCGTAGGTCTGTTAGACGAAGGCGCGACCGTTCCGTTCATCGCGCGTTACCGCAAAGAGGTGACAGGGGGATTGGATGATACGCAGTTGAGGGTGCTGTCTGAACGTTTGGTGTATTTGCGTGAATTGGAAACGCGACGCGCGGCCATTGCCAAAGAAATCTCGTCCCAAGGCAAGATGACCGATGAATTGGCGCTGTCCATTCATCAGGCCGAAACCAAAGCGGTGCTGGAAGATATCTACCTGCCTTTCAAACCCAAACGCCGCACCAAAGCGATGATCGCGCGGGAAAACGGGCTAGAACCATTGGTCGATTTGATCCTGTCGGATCGCGCGACGGACCCCGAAACCCATGCCGCGGGGTTCATCACCGAAAACGTGGCGACCACTCGTGATGCGTTGAACGGCGCGCGTGACATTCTGGTCGAAGGTCTGGCCGAAAGCGCGGCTCTAGTAGGCGAACTGCGCGAATTCCTGAAACGCGATGCGCTGATCACGGCCAAGGTGATCGAAGGCAAAGAAACCGAAGGCGCCAAATTCGCCGACTATTTCGATCACAGCGAAAAATGGGCGGATGCGCCATCGCACCGTGCGTTGGCGATGCTGCGCGGCGCGAACGAAGGTTTCCTGACCATCGACATCGCTCCGGACGAAGCCGGTGTTGAGCGCGCTGTTTCGATGATTTCGCACCATCTAGATGTGCGACACGGAACGGCGGGCGACAAATGGCTGGCAACGGTTGCGGGGTGGACGTGGCGGGTCAAACTGTCCATGTCGATGATGCTTGACCTGCTGGGTGATCTACGGGGCCGCGCCCATGACGAAGCAATCAATGTCTTCGCCCGTAACCTGAAAGATTTGCTATTGGCCGCCCCTGCGGGTGCCAAGGCGACGTTAGGATTGGACCCAGGCATTCGAACAGGCGTCAAAGTCGCGGTTGTGGACCCAACAGGCAAGGTGTTGGACACCACGACGATCTATCCGTTCCAGCCCAAAATGGACGTTCAAGGATCGCAGGCCTCGTTGATGGCGCTGATTGCGAAACACGGCGTGAACCTGATCGCGATCGGCAACGGAACAGGCAGCCGCGAAACCGAACGTTTGGTCGCGGATACCATAAAAATGCTGCCCAAATCGGTGACCCCACCGACCAAGGTTGTCGTCAGCGAAGCCGGCGCTTCGGTTTATTCCGCATCCGAATTGGCCGCCCGCGAATTCCCTGATCTGGACGTGTCGCTGCGCGGCGCCGTATCGATCGCGCGCCGTTTGCAGGACCCATTGGCCGAACTGGTGAAAATCGAACCAAAGGCGATCGGCGTGGGCCAGTATCAGCACGACGTGGACCAGCACAAACTGGCCAAATCCCTAGAAGCCGTGGTCGAAGACGCAGTGAACGCCGTGGGCGTGGACCTGAATACCGCTTCGCCTGCGCTGTTGTCGCATGTGTCTGGTTTAGGCCCTGTATTGGCTGAATCCATCGTTTCCCATCGTGACGCCAATGGGGCGTTCCAGTCGCGCAAAGATTTGTTGAAAGTCGCGCGTTTGGGCCCCAAAGCATTTGAACAATGCGCAGGTTTCTTGCGTATTCGCGACGGGTCAGAGCCTTTGGACGCGTCATCGGTTCACCCCGAAGCCTATGGGGTTGCGCGTAAAATCGTGGCGGCCTGCGGGCGCGACGTGCGCAGCCTGATGGGCGATGAAAAGGCGTTGCGCGGTTTACGCGCTGAACAGTTTGTCGATGACACTTTCGGCCTGCCCACGGTTCGCGATATTCTGGCCGAACTGGAAAAACCTGGCCGCGACCCGCGCCCGACGTTCAAAACGGCGACCTTTACCGACGGCGTCGAAGATATCAAAGACCTGAAACCTGGAATGGCGTTGGAAGGCACAGTGACCAACGTCGCGGCCTTTGGCGCGTTTGTGGATATCGGCGTCCATCAGGACGGTCTGGTGCACGTCAGCCAATTGGCCGACCGATTTGTCAAAGACCCTCATGAAGTCGTTAAAACGGGCGATGTTGTCCGCGTGACCGTGACTGAAGTCGACGTTCCGCGCAAACGCATCGGTCTGACCATGCGCAAAGATGGCGGTGCGTCTGCCAAAGAGGCGCGCGCAGAACGCGGCCCGTCGCGCCCGAAACCCAAAGGTCCAAAGGGCGGTAATTACAGTTCCAAACCACAGTCCAGCGGCAATGGCGCATTGGGTGATGCGCTGATGTCCGCTATGCGCAAACGTTAAAGTGATGCGCCGCATTTGGATGAATGCGGCGCAACAAAGTGAAAGGTCCCGAATTGGGCCCTTTGATTAAAATAAATCGTTCCAAACACTGCCATCGTAACAGCGCAGTTTGGCGGTCGTGCTGTCGAAATAAACCGTCCCTGCCAAGGCTGTCGTGGGTTCATTGGACGGCGTGAGCGTCATCATTGATGCAAGCGTCACGCCCCCGTCATCAGGCGTGATAGACATCGCATTGATCCAGGCTCCGCTATCGCCGCTGACTTTGATATTGAAATTGTTGGTTCCGCTTAGGCCCATCTCTGCGTGGCCGGTCCAGTTGGATTGGAACAGGACGCTGGCGGTGTCGGTTTCGGCCGATTTGTTGATTTTGACCTGATGGCCTGCGCCCGCGTGGGTCAAAAGCGAAGCATCCGACGAAACGATCAAGCGGTTCATATCGTCAGCAGTCGCGCCGATACCCAGCGCTGGTAGGTTATTCAGCGCCGTGAAACTACGTGCGTCTTTCCACGTGGCACCGTCGAAAATACGGAAATCGCCTGCGGGGGTTGCGGCTCGCCAACCTGATTTGGGTGCTGTGTATACCCAACCACCGTTCTGCCAGCATGCGATTTTTCCGTCCAAACCGGCCCAATCCCCAGTTGCGCTGTTTCCAATTGTGTATGCGGTGCCCTCTTGCGGCTCTGCGGGCGGAATCGTTTCGTCGTATGCGGTGACGACCAGTTGTACCAATTGGTCGAGTTGATCCAACGCTTCGTTATGCGTGACGTGTTTTTGCGCTTGGGCAGGCAAAATATAAGGGAGCTGAAGGGAAGGGGTGTTATCGGACATGAGCGGCCTCTGACATGGAAATTGTCCGTAACCTAGGCGGCTAAATTTCAATGTTTTATTAGCCGACCGTTCACAGAAAAATTTTCTGTTAACCCCTTTGGCTTTTGTTGGATCGGACACCGCGTTATGGTCGGTATAGCAAAAGGGCCGATTTGATATATGTCGTTACCATACCGTTCTGCGTTGACCTGTGGGTATAAAATTGCGCCTCTTGCGCTGGAACAGGGTCTGTTTTGGCGGGAAAGGTATCTTGCGCGCGGTATCACGCGCCATCAATGGCAGCCCATCGCAGCGCCCGTCCGCGGTGATGCAAAATGCCCTGCACATTCGGGCCGCGAAACCATATTGATAGCGATGCACTGGACCAAGGTTGGCGGCGCTGAAACTTTGGCCCTGCAGTCAATCGAATGGGCGTTGGCGTTAGGGTTTCGGGTCATTGTGGTTACTGAACATGCGTCGTCCGGCGACGCATTACCTGATGGTGCAGAGTTCTTAGATCTGTCTGGTCTGTCGCGCGGCGAATGGCCCGATAAAACCGTCGCTGTCATACGGCGCGAAAACGTTGTGGGAATACACATTCATCATTGCGTTCCGATGTATGCGTCCTTGGGTGCCATTCGTCGGCAAACGCCATGGGTGCGGGTTGTCGATAGCCTGCATATTCCCGAATATTTTGATGGCGGCTTTGTCCGTATTTCGGGCGTATGGTCCAACCATATTGATCGTACGCATGTCATCAGCCAATCGTTGGCAGAGTTCTACAAAGATCGATTTGGTCGTGTCGTCGATCTGGGGCGCATGGTTACATGGGCTGATTTACCAGAAACCTGTAACTTGGCGGCGACAGGGGGATTGCACGTCGTGTTCGTTGGCCGTGCGGTTTACCAAAAACGCCCGATGACGGTCATATTGGCGATGAAACGGCTACTGCGGTGGGCCGAAATCGCGGGCGTGGATATTCGGTTTAGCTGGGTAGGGCAGGGACCGTTTATGCCCTTTGTCACAGATTATGCCGCAAAGTCGGGATTGGCAGATCACCTGCAATTTCATGATGAAACCGCTGATGTTCGGGCGATCTTGCGCAGCAGTGATGTTCTGATCCTGCCGTCCGCGAACGAAGGCCTTGCCTTGGTCGCTATCGAGGCTGTCGAAACGGGTGTCATTCCGATCTGTTCTGACGTTGGCGCGATGTCTGAATTGCTGCCACCCGACCTGTTGGTCGGCTCTTCGCCCGTGCGGGCCATTCGTGAAATAGAAAACGTGGTGAAACATCTATGGCGCGACAGGCAATTTGCAGCAGATTGCTATGCGCGTCTGAAAACGTCGTTACAGGGATTTTATTCTGGACCAACAGCGCATAGCGTGATCAGCGAATATTATCGCGAATTCGGGACGAAACCGTGACGAAACTGGCCGCCGTCATCGTAACCTACAACCGTTCGGAAAAACTGGGCCGCGTGCTGCGCGCGTTGAACGACCAAACGCGAAAACCTGACGTCGTTTATATCATTGATAACGCATCAACAGATGCGACAGCTGACGTTGTCCGCGATCATTTTCCTAGCGCGATCTATGTTCGGCTGGACGCAAACATCGGCGGTGCAGGTGGATTTTCATTGGGGATCGAACGGGCTTATAACGACGGCGCGGATCTGGTTTGGGTCAGTGATGATGATGCCTATCCGCAATCTGATGCCGTCCAAAATCTGTTGGCGGGGCTGGCTCGTTTTAAACAAGACACGGGCCGTGCGGCGCCCTTTGCCTGTAGTCATGTGAAATGGACGGATGGGTCCCATTGCGAAATGAACACGCCCGATACCGTTTGGGACTGGCCGCGCCATTATAACCCTGAAAACCCGGTGTTTTTGGTTCAGTCGTGTTCGTTCGTGTCGTGCCTGATCCCCAGATGGGCAATCAAAGCGCACGGGCTGCCGATCGCCGACTATTTTATCTGGTTTGATGATGCCGAATACACCCTGAGGCTATCGCAAACGCATCCGGGGTTGTTCGTCCCAAACAGCATCGTTGTGCATGACCTGCCCGAAAACAAAGGCGTCAACTACGGTCGAATTCGGCCGGAAACGATCTGGAAATTTAAATACGGTGCCCGCAATGAAACGTCGGCACGTTTGCGCATGTTTGGATACGCAGGCGTTGCGGAATTTTGGCTAAGGGTCCATCGCCAGATGAAGGGACGACCGTTAAAACTGCGTTTGTCGATCTATCGCGCTTTGGTGTCTGGGTTGTTTTTTCGTCCAAAGATCAGGCAGGTGTCATGACGCATCGGTTTGACAAAAAATACCCGAACCTAAAAGGCACAGTGTTTATTGTGACTTATGGGCGGTCAGGATCGACGTTGCTGCAAAACCTGCTGATGACAATGCCTGATACGGTCATCCGTGGTGAAAACCATAACGTGATGGAATGTATTTGGGGCGCGGCGCGGCGCATTCGGCAAACGCGGTTTAGTTGGGGGACCGAACCCAAAGGCCCCGAACACCCGTGGCACGGCGCGCATGAAATGCGTCCAGTGCGGTTCGGCGCGGCGATGGTAGATGCGTTTGTCGATAACGTCATCGTGCCGCCACCCAGCGTGCGATGGATGGGGTTCAAAGAAATCCGCTATAACGCTTTGGGCGATGATTTCCCGATGATGTTGGATTTTATGCACCATCATTTCAAAAATGCGCGGTTCATCTTTAACAGTCGAAACCGAAACGAAGTCGTAAAGTCTGCGTGGTGGCGCGATTGGGATCAGGCGCAAGTTTTCGATTTGGTTGATCAGATGGATGCGCGTTTTGCGGATTACGTCCAGCGGTTTCCTGAACGGGCCATACAGACAAATTATGCAGATTTTTCCGACGATCCGCACGGGTTAGAGCCTGTTTTCAAATGGCTGGACGAACCATTAGACGTCGCCAAAACCCAGAAAGTTTTGGCGCAAAGGTTGACCCATTAAATAAACGCCAAATCATCTGACAGGATCGACGCATCCGTCACGCCGCGCAGGGTCAAGGTGTTCCCATTTCCAAAATCGATCACCAAATCGGAACCCGATACCGCCGCGATGTCGATTACATCCTGAACGGAATATCCGTTTAGTCCCAATTCAGAGCGGTCCAATTGGATCGTGTCGACGTTGTCTGTGAAATCGCCGATGACATCATTGCCGTCGTCAAAGATAAAGACGTCAACGCCTCCGCCGCCGCGCATCAGGTCATCACCGGCCCCGCCCGATAGCGTGTCGGTGCCAACATCGCCAAACAGCTGGTCGTTGCCGTCCATACCGAAGAGTTTGTCGTTGCCCGCGTTACCCGCCAGGAAATCATTGCCATCGCCGCCACGCAGGGTGTCATTTCCTGCCCAACCGCTTAGAATGTCGTCGCCGATATAGCCAAATAGCTGGTCATTTCCGTCGCCGCCGATGATTGTGTCGTTGCCTTCTTCGCCAGCAAGAAAATCGTTATCCCCGCCGCCATGCAGATAATCATCGCCCGTACCGCCGTTTAATACGTCGCGGCCGCGGTCGCCATAAATCGTGTCATTTCCTGCTTCGCCATAAACCCAATCGTGGCCGAGGTAGGCGTAAATAATATCGTTGCCCGACCCGCCCATGACAGAGTCGTTGCCCCAACCTGCGCGGATGGTGTCTGCGCCTGCGCCGCCTTCGATGGTGTCGTGGTTTAGATTGCCGTAGATAACATCATTGCCTGCGCCACCATAGATCAGGTCGTTACCGGTGTTGCCGATCAATTCGTTCGACAAATCGTTACCGGTTATCGTGTCGTTTCCGCCGCCGCCGATGCCATTTTCAATTTCAGCGCCATAAGCCACGGAAATATTGCCATCATATCCCAGTACGCTGGAAAATGTGCCTTCGACCAGCGATAGAATTTGATCGCTGTTATATCCCGACAGATCGATCGTATCGATCCCAGCACCATCCCAAATTGATAGCAAAGGGGTGCTGTTTTCGTCGAAATCAAACGCGCCAGTTACGGTCGCATTGTACCCGTAAACGGTGTCGCCACTGTTATAGGTATAATCCGCGCCATATAACGCGTGCAGCGCGGCGATATCATACAGCAAAAACGACTGTGGATAGACGGGCATATTCGTGGTTGTGACGTTTTCGTCAAAATAGCTCATCACGGAATATTGGCGGCTGTCTGCAGTGAATTGGGCACTGTTTGCATACGTGATTGTGCCTGTGCCTGCGTTGTAATCGCCCGGATGCGACAGGCCCAATGCATGTCCGATTTCGTGCAATAGAACAAAATCGGAATATGTGCCGTATGTGATTGCGCCCGTGTCAACATAATAGTTGTTTAGCCAAACATCGCCAGAGTAGTTCGAACTTGCGGTAGATCCGGGAAAATATGCGTATGCGCCGGTGTAGTCATTGCTGGATTGGTACGCGCCAAACAGGATCGTTGCATCGTCGGACGTGCCGCCCACGCCCTGTTGCGTCAGGGTCAGGCCTGAAATGCCCTCTAGATATCCCATCGCAGCGGTGACAGCGGCCTGTTGTCCGTTGGTCAGTTGGTAGAATGTTGTAGACGACCCATTCCCGTCTTCGGCTGCGCCCGTTGTCCGAAACGCCCAAGTGACTTCTACCGCGGTTTCAGGGGATGATGCCCATGACGATTCAGACCGCAGCAGAGTGGCGACAATCATATCGACGGAATAGGTCGGAATGGTTCCGGTACTAAAGCTCAGCCCATAGGTGCCCGTATCGGACCCTGAATAAGCCGATGCCGCAATGAAATAGGTGCCCGTTGTTGTCGGGGTATAGGTAATTTCACTGAAAAGCCCCGGACCACTATCGTCATCCAGCGTGACCGAAACGCCAGAGCCGTTGTAAAGGCGAAGGTAGGTATCTTCGACGCCACCTTCGGCTGCACCTAGGCCGGTCAGGCCGAAAGCATAGGTTTCGCCCGCTGTCAGGGTGACCTCGATCCAATCTGAATCGCCGGTTGTAAGAGTGCCGTAGAAAAATTCACCATCGTCGATGGAAAACGATGTATCGGTCGAAGCGGCAGCATCGCTGGTTTCATCGACATAACTACCTATTGTGCCATAGATCGCGTTTTGATCCGCTGAAATTTCGCTGGTCGTTTGTTGTAGCGCGATCATACATAGGTGGCACATGACAGGTGAACTCTCTTAAAAACGGCAGTGATATATCTGATACGTCGGGTTGTGGTCAGAATGATAACCAATTCTGTTTTTTTCGTGAAACGTGATGATCAAATTTACTTTATTGCGAACATTATGTTCATAGTCATTCCGCTTATTCGCCATTATCATTCGAAATAGATGCCATTAGGTTCCTATCGCAACGGGCCCACTGATTTGCCCAGACGAAAGGAATGTCACAATGACAACGGTTCAATCACTGCAATCCTTGCGCGATCGGTTTGAAAAAACCGATAAGATGCCTTTGGTGTTTCTGGGTCACGGCAGCCCGATGAATGCAATCGAAGACAGTAGCTATAGCCGCGCTTGGACTGATCTGGGTGCGCAACTGCCGCGCCCCAAAGCGATCTTGGTCGTATCCGCCCACTGGATGACGCGCGGGACGACGTTGGTTGACGTGTCTGCCTTGCCGCGCACCATTCACGATTTTTATGGATTTCCTGACGAATTGTTTGCGCAACAATATCCCGCCCAAGGTGCGCCTGAATTAGCCAAAGAGGTGACAACCCTATTGGCAAGCCACCACGCCGAAGAAGACGACACATGGGGATTGGACCATGGCGCGTGGACGGTTCTGAAATACCTGTATCCGAATGCGGATGTCCCGGTGTTTCAGGTGTCTATCGATATGTCCAAAGACCTGTCGTACCAGTTAGAGATTGGTCAACTGCTGTCCGATTTGCGTGATCGTGGCGTGTTGATTTTGGGATCGGGTAATGTGGTTCACAACCTTCGTGCGCTGCGGTTCAACGGCCGACCTCAAGATTTCGCAATTGAATTCGACCAAATCTTTGCGGATCGGTTGATTGATCGTGATTTTGCGACTTTGGCGGATCGGAAAAAGCTTGGGTCGCTTTTGACAATGGCCCATCCGTCGGTCGATCACTATTTGCCCGCACTTACGATCGCTGGTGCCGCAAACGATGGAGACGATCTGACGTTCATGACGGATTCGATTGATCTGGGGTCCGTGTCGATGCGGTCCTTTGTTTTTCACGCACGATAGTAGGAGCCAGACATGTTAGTTGATGGCAAATGGACTGATAATTGGCAGCCCGTTCAGAAATCCGACGACAAGGGCCGGTTTGTCCGTCAGGTATCCAGTTTTCGCAATTGGATTACTCCAGATGGGTCTGCCGGTCCAACCGGAGAGGCAGGTTTCAAGGCGGAACCAAACCGCTATCGGCTGTATGTTGCGTATATTTGTCCGTGGGCGTCGCGCACCTTGATCGCGCGGGCCGTCAAAGGATTAGAGGACATCATTTCCGTAACGGTCGTGAACCCCAGCTTGTCCGATCAGGGGTGGCAATTCGGCGGTTATGATCAGGCAGACGATGATCCGCTGTTCGGTGCAAAATACATGCACGAAATTTATACGCGCGCTGATCCGCATTTTACGGGTCGCGCAACCGTGCCGGTGCTGTGGGACATGAAACAGGATGTCATGGTCAATAACGAAAGTGCCGACATTCTGCGTATGTTAGACACTGTATTTGAACACATCGTACCTTCGGAAGTGCGTCTTTATCCAACAGAATTGGGTGATGATATCGATGCGCTGAACGCGCAGATTTATGACCAATTAAACAACGGTGTTTACAAAGCGGGGTTCGCCACCAGCCAAGAGGCTTACGACGAAGCGGTCGATGGTGTGTTCGCCATGCTGGACGACCTAGAGCAAAGACTAACAGGGGACTTTCTGTTCGGATCCGACATGACCGAAGCGGACATTCGTTTGTTTGTGACGCTTATTCGGTTTGACGCGGCATATCATGGATTGTTCAAAACCAACCTTCGTCAAATCGCCGATTATCCAAAGCTATCCAATTTGATGGAGCGCATGTACCTAACGCCGGGTGTGTCGAAAACCGTCAACATGGATCACATCACGCGCGGCTACTATTCGATCAAGGCGCTAAACCCCAACGGTATCCGCCCTAAAGGCCCCGCGCACATCGAACGCCTGTTGGCCAAAGGTTAAACAGTTTCTTCGATGTAGGCGCGTGCGCCGCCCAAATCCGAAAACGCACGTGTTCGGCAAGTTAGTACGATGACCTGTTGGTCCGATGCGATCTGGGCCAGCAGGTTGAACATGGTCGAAATCCGTTCGTCATCGGTATGAATTAATGCGTCATCCAGAATGATCGGGACATGGTGACCCTGTTTGGAAAACAGTTTGGCAAATGCCAGTCGGGTTAGAATAGCGATCTGTTCATAGGCGCCGCCCGATAATCTATCTACGTGATCGACGACGCCGTTGCGTGTGATCGTATCGACCAGCAGGTTGTCGGGATTGATCTGAAAATCGGAATTGACGTGCAATTGGCGCAACAACGGCAATAGTTCTGCGCGGATCGGTTCAAAATAGGCGTCTTGCGCTTGGGCGCGGGCGGCCTCTAGGTGTTCGATCAATAAGGTCAGCGATTTCGCATGTTGTTCGAATTGCTGGGCGCGTTGTTTTGCGCGCTCTAATCGGCCTGCGGTTTCCTCTAACTTTTCTTCGATCGCGTTTTCCGCATGGGTTTCGATGACCGTATTCAGGCGGATCAGGTCGTGTTCCAGTTTCTGAATTTCCTGAATCTCATTTGCGTCGGCTGATTTGGCCCGTTCATATTCCGTTTCCAAAGCCGGCAGATTAGGAGCCTTGCTTTGCAGTTCTGTATAGCGATTTTCGGCCAATTTTAGATTAGCGGTTTGTGTGGACAGCTGTTCGTTCAGTCGGTCAAACTCGTCGGCTTCATCTGGCGCGATCGTGATTGCATCAAGGTCGGACCGAAGACGGTTCAGGATCGCACGGTGTTCTGCCGCTGTGCTAGAGGTTTCGCTGTGGTCGAGCGTCGCTGCTTTCAATAGTTCACGCTCTGTATCAATCTGGCGTTCAATCGCGTCGATATCGGCGTCAATCTTGTCCGAACGCACATCCGTTGCATCCGGCAATGTAGGCTTTTCACCAACTGGATGGTTCAACTGATCGGCAAGTTGGCGATATTCATCCCGCAACGTCGACGCGCCATCAGGGGCAATTGTCCGCAGTTCGGTTGTTGCCGCCGCCAGAGCGTTTTCGGCCGCGGTTTGGACGGTCAATGCGCGTTCAAGGTCGTTGATCGACGGTTGCTCCCAATCCGCTAGTTGCGCTTCCAGTTCTGCCGCCAACTGCGTTGGATCGTCGATGTCATGGGATTGAACCGTTGCGGGTTCCAACGTGATATGCCCGAAACCGGGTAATTTGATATCCCGTTTTGCGTCGACAATCTGGGGGACTCCGTTCGGAACAGTCGCCCCATCGATCGTAGCCAACGCATCATCGGCGCGCATGGTATAGCTGCCAAACCGCGCTTTGCGGCGTTCAATCGCAATGTCATGTCGGCGTTCCAAATCACGTAGCTGATTAACATCCGCTGTCGTGATTTTGGGCCTATTCAGAGCCTGCTTTGCATCACTGATACGTTTTTCAATTGGGTCAATCTGACTGATCAAATCGAACAATTGGTACAACCGTCTGTGCGATTGAAACAGCCGTTCTTGTTGTCTGATTTTTAGCGCTTCGGCTTGTTTTGTTTTTCTTTCTTGGTCCAGCAGCTGGATGCGGGACTGAACCTCTTCGATTTTAATGGCCTTGTAGGACATCAGTTTTTCGGCCGCTTGGGATGCCGACAGGGTTTGCGTGATCTCGGCCTTTAGCGCGGTTCGTTTTGCGCGGGCTGTTTCGATTTCGGAAATCCCGCGCTGAATTTCGCGCAGTTGATTTTCATTGATCGTCACGTCTTTGGCCGCGTCTTGCAGTCTGCGGTCATGTTCTTTGGCCGCGTCCAACTGCGCTAAGGTAGCTGTGATTTTATCTTTGCGTTCTTGGCGCAGCTGTGGGTCGTTCAGATCCTTTAGCCGTTTTTTGGTACGCTTTTTCAGATCAAGGTCGCGGCTAAGATGCTGCACCTTTTCTGCCAAATCTGTGTAAAGCTGGTCTAGCTCCTGAACACGATCTTCGGCGGCTTTCCATTTACTGCCAGCTTTGGGTTTGCCTTGTTTTGTGCTGATTTCGTCTAATTCGGCATGGCATTTCTGCAAAATAGCGTCCATGCGGCGACCGCCAGTGACGGCATCAATTTGGCCTCTGACGCTGGACATCAGGTCACGGCGGGTATCAATTCCGGCGGCTTCGGATTTGTCGGGATCAACGGTCACGGTGCCTTGTCGAACCCATAGCAATCCCGCAGGTCCCTGATGTGTTGAAATAATGCGGTCGTAAATCCATTTTTCCGCATCATCCGATTGTTTGATGATCGTGCCCGTAGTCAGGTCGGTTATGACCGCGGATGATCCCGCCTTTTTCAAAGCAAAGGTTTTTTCGATGCGATACCGCGCATTGTCGATTTCAACTTCGGCTGCGATCTGAATCGGGCCGCCAGAATAGGGCTGCATATCGCGGATATCTTTGCGCGACGAACCGTGGTCGGTGAAAATTAGGTGATGCAGCGCGTCGAAAAAGGTGCTTTTGCCGCTTTCGTTTTCGGCGGTGATGGTCGTTAGCCCATCGCCGAACGGCCCGATGGTCGCGGTTCGGCCAGCAAAGCGGCGAACGTTCGTCAGCGTGAGGTGCCGTAGTTTCATGATCCCACCTCTTGTGCCAAATGGAACAGGTGGGACAAAGCCAATTTCGCAATCTGTGCGTCCTCTGCTGTGCGGCCATCCGTCGATGTCTGCGCGGAAAGTGTTTCCGCCGCGACCCGCAGCGCGCCCGTTTCCGCGATCAGGTTCAGATCATCAATGTTCTGTTCCACATCAATGCGCGACAGGTCGAATTCCATATGGTGAAATTCGTCTACCATTGCAGACAGCGCATTTCGAAGGTCTGCCAGTTCCAGCAGACGCAATCGCCCAGTGCCCATAAAGCGCAGGATATGGTTTGAACGGTCTTTGTCGGGAAACGTGTTGGAAAGAACCTCGATCGGATCATTGCCCGCGAAAAAATCAACGTCGATCCGTTTCCAAATGTATTTGCCTGTCGGGATCGGGGTGACAACCGGCTGGTCGCCGCGATGATTGATTTCGACCAACAATACACCGGACGCATTGGTGTGTTTGTATCCATCGGGTTCAGGCGTCCCTGAATACCAGCAGCGATCAGAAATCTGCATCTGGCCGTGCCAATCACCCAAAGCAAGGTAATCCAGATCAGCCGTCTTTGCGCGATCGGGTGGAATAGTGTCTAATCCGCCGTCTTCTGACCCGAAATTTGTGACGCCACCATGTGCCAAACCGATGCGGATTTTATCATCCGACTGCGCTGCGACCATCCATTCTGTTAGGTCAAAACCTGCGCTTCGGTTCGTGGGCGGGGCGGGTAAAACAACCGTGTTTCCTAGATCGATCGGGGCGGGGTCCAAGGCAAGGATGACATTATGTGGACAGTCCCGTGCGATACGGTCCCATAGATCGCTTGCGGCCAGTGAATCGTGATTTCCCGGCATGAGAATCCACGTAACAGCGTCGTATTTTGCCATTGCATCCAATGCGCGACGCACCAGTTTTGTAGGAGGCGTTTCGGCATCAAACGTGTCGCCTGCGATCAGGACATAGGGCGCATCATGGGTCGTTGCGATTTGGCCAATCGTGTCCAATGCCCGCAAACGCGCGCCGCGCAATTCGACACGGGTATCTTCGTCGAACCGTCCAAAAGGTTTGCCCAGATGAAGGTCAGCGCAATGAATAAATCGCATGGTAACGCCCTGAAATAACTGGGCCTAACCTGACAATGGCATCAAGCCATGTAAATAGTGCGTCTACAGTTATCCATAGTTGCGGCGCTTGGACATTTTGCCGATGCCTGGGTTCAAACTGTTTGTGGGATCAATGGATTTGTAAAAATTCGCCAGATCAGGTTTTGCCGCATATAGATGGCCGACGTTATGCTCTGCTGGATATTCTGCGCCGCGGGCGTCTAGCAGTTTTAGCATTTGTGCTTTGATCGCTTTGGGGTCGGCACCTTTTTTGACAATGTAATCCTGATGCATAACGTGACACATAAAGTGCCCGTAATATAGCGCGTGCGATAGGTGCTGGGAAATCTCGTTCGGTAGTGTTTCTAGAAATTCAGAGTCGTTGCGCCGCAAGGCGATATCTAGTGCGATGATATCCTGACAGGTGTCCGAATGAACGGCGGCATAGCGAATAGCGGCCCCTGCGGCAGCAAAACGCAAAAGGCCGGCCATTTTTGCTTCTCGGGGTGTGCATTCGAAAAAGGATAGCGCTTTATTTTGGGCCATTTCGGTCAATAAATCGCGGGCTTCACCTATTCCTGCGCCGTGCATTTTCAGGATCAGATGATGTGGATGTTGTGCGCGATAATCCCGCAAACGGCGGGGCAGAACATCGGGCCATACCCGCGAAAGCACTTGCATGAAACGATCAGTGAAATGACGTAAAGGCGCGATGTTTTCCAAACGCGCGTCGACCCAGCCTTTGATCGCGAAAAACGTGGGCAAACGGTCAGTGCCCAGTTTGTCGATCATCACCATCGTGTCTTTGCCGTATTGGTCAGAGATATCGAACACGTCCTCATGTAGATATTCGGCGCTGACGGGTAGGTTTTTGAAATCGCGCAAAATGCGCCGCCGCAATTCGGTCAGCGGCCCAATGGTATCCGCGCCGATATAGAACGTCATTTCAGTGTCGTTCTTTTCAAAGGTATCCAATCGCACCGCAAAGACGGCCAATTTTCCCGCGCAGCCGGATGCTTCGTATAGGCGGCGTTTGTCGGCGTTAAATCGGGCAGGGGTTGGCGCATCAACATCGCGGACTCGCGCGCGGTAATCGCTGTCCGACCCTTTTTGGTTAGAATCCGCAATGGGCCCATAGTGACCGTTTTCCAGATTGTTCAGGATCTCAATGGGATCGTTCCCTAGGTCGATCCCCAAATGATTAACCAAAGAAAGCTGCCCCTGTTCGTCAATTTGGGCAAACAGCGCCATTTCCGTATAGGCTGGTCCGCGTTCAACCAAAGACCCGCCCGAATTATTGCAGACCCCGCCCACGACGGATGCGCCAATACAGGACGACCCGATCACGGAATGGGGTTGCCGCCCCAAAGGCGCCAGCATTTTTTCTAACGTAAATAATGTAGCGCCTGGGAAACTGATGACCTGTTTGCCGTCTTTTATCAGGCAAAGTTTGTTCATGCGGCGGGTATTGATCAGCACAACATCACGATCATAGACCCCGTTCGGGGTCGACCCTTCGGTCAGGCCGGTATTGGCCGCCTGCATGATTACGATTTTGTCGGCCGCAACGCAGGTTTCCAATACCTTCCAATATTCGATCAGGGTCGCAGGTTGAACAACGGCCAAAACGTCGCCTTCGCCCGATCGGAATCCTTTGCGGAACCGTTTCGTTGCCCGATCGGCAGTGAATGTATGGCGCCGTCCGACAATGGATTTCAGGCGGTTTATGCAGGTTGCGTCGTTCATTGCGTTTCCTATCACCGAAACCGTAGATTTTCAGGGCCAAGTTGGTCAACGGATGTGACGCCCATCAATTTCATCCCGCGTTCAATTTCTGCACGTATCAGGCCCAACGCACGTTCAACGCCCGCCTGACCCGCAGCAGCAAGAGGGTACAGATAGAACCGTCCGCCGCCAACGGCCTTGGCCCCCAGCGATAGCGCTTTGATCACATGGGTGCCGCGTTGGATGCCGCTATCCATTATCACATCGATATCGTCGCCCACAGCATCAACGATTTCCTTTAGCTGATCAAACGGTGCGCGCGATCCGTCCAGTTGCCGACCGCCGTGGTTCGATAGGATAATTCCCGTACAGCCTATATCAACAGCGCGCCGCGCGTCGGCGGCTGTCATGATGCCCTTTAGACAGAACTGGCCGTCCCATTCTGACACCATTTCGGCGACATCGTCCCAATTCATAGATGGGTCCAGCATGTTGGTGAAATAATTGCCGATCGATGATGCGCCGCCGCCCATGTTCACGAATTCATCCAGTTGCGGTAGGCTGAATTTTTCATGGGTGACGTAGTTGATACCCCAAGCAGGTTTTCGTGCAAATTCATACATTCCGCGCAACGTCAGGCGAAATGGGATCGAAAACCCTGTACGCAAATCACGTTCACGGTTGCCGCCTGTGATACTGTCTACAGTTAACATCATCACTTCGACTCCGGCGTCTTTGGCGCGTTGCATCATCGCGCGGTTCAGACCCCGGTCTTTGTGAAAATAGAACTGATAAACCTGCGGATTTTTGTGTTTCTGGCGCAGCTCCTCTAGGCTGACGGTTCCCAAAGATGACACGCCGAACATCGTTCCGTATTTTTCCGCAGCCGCCGCGACGGCGCGTTCTCCGCGGTGGTGAAACAACCGTTGCAACGCTGTCGGCGAACAATAGATCGGCATATCCAGTTTTTGCCCCATCACAGTGACCGACATGTCGACATCGGACACGCCAGTCAAAACGGATGGCAACAGATCGCACCGATCAAACGAGGCCGAATTTTCGCGATAAGTGACTTCGTCGTCAGCCGCGCCGTCGATATAGTTAAATATCGGGCCGGGCAGGCGGCGACGGGCAAGTTCGCGAAAATCGTGATAGTTGTGGCAGTGTTTCAGTTTCATAGCGCTTGCCCCCAATCAATAGGCGACCGATGGCAACCACGTGGCCAGCGCGGGCCATGCATATACCAGCGCCAGACCGGTAAGCTGCAAAAGGACAAAGGGAATAATGCCTTTGTAAATGTCGGTGAGTTTGATCTGAGGTGGGCAGACGCCTTTGAGATAGAACAACGCAAAGCCAACCGGCGGCGTCAGAAAACTGGTTTGCAGCGTCACAGCGACCATGATGACAAACCACAAAAGCGCAGGTTCATCGATTTCGCCAAATCCGGGGATATCCAACCCCAGAGAATTGATAATCGGGCGCATCAGCGGCAAGACGATGAGCGTGATTTCGATCCAGTCCAAAACAAAGCCCAGCAGGAACACAAGGAACAGGATCAGCATGATCGTGCCTTGCGGACCTAGGCCAGCGCCTTTGATCATGTCTTCGATCAATTCATCGCCGCCCAGTTCACGCAGAACATAGGAAAATACGGTCGCACCCAAAAAGATGGCAAAGATATAGGCGGTCGTGTTGAAGGTCGATTTCAAAACATTGACCAATTTTCGCAGGGTAAGTTTACGATAAAGCAACGCCAGCAAAGTCGCCCCCAATGCGCCGACGCCAGAGGCTTCGGTCGGGGTTGTAAGCCCTGCAAAGATAGACCCCAAAACCGATAAAATCAGCGCCAGTGTTGGCAAGACGGCGATCAACACGTCTTTGACAGCGGCCCAATCGGGGGCTTTGGCGCCTTCTGGAACTGGGGCGACATCCCGTTTGATCAACGCGATGATAAAGATATAGGTCAGGTACAAACACCCGATAATGACGCCCGGAAACACCGCCGCCATAAACAGGTCGCCCACAGATAGGGCCATTTGGTCGGCCATTATCACAAGCATGATCGATGGCGGAATTAGAATGCCCAATGTGCCGGATGCGCTGACAACGCCGGCCGCCAAACGCGGGCTATAGTTCTGCTGCATCATGGTCGGCATCGACAGAACGCCCAGCAGAACAACAGACGCGCCAATGATGCCGGTTGAGGCTGCAAGGATGATCCCGATTAGGGTGACGGTGATCGCCAAGCCGCCGCGCACAGTGCCAAACAGGCGCTGCATTGATGTCATCAATCTCTCTGCCACCCCGCTTTCGTCTAGCATCAGACCCATGAAAATGAACATCGGCAGCGCAACCAAAACGGGGTTCGACATGGTGGCGTAGACACGGTTCACAGTCGCGCCCAACGTCAGATAATCCAGGCCCGTGAATGTCGATTCCCAACCCGTCCAATCCATCGCGCCGGTATCAAATACATAGGCAACACCGCAAAACAGAACGCCAACCCCTGCCAACGTCCACGCGACTGGAAATCCTGTGAATAGCAGCATGATGAACGTTAGGAACATCACGATGACCAGTTTTTCTTCGGTATAGTGAACAGCAAAGGTCAGCGCGTACGCAACACACACAAATACAGCCATTGTGATCAAAATCGTGCGCAACCCGCCGCCCGCGCGTTCGGTGGCGGGGCCGGACATCAACGCGTGTACATCGTGTATCAGGCGCGCGACAGCCGCCAAACCCAGTAAGACAAAGCTGATCGGAATGATCGCCTTGAACGCCCAGCGGTAGGGCAGGCCCAATGGGCTAGAGGATCGTTCATCTACACGGAAACTTTGGTAGAAATAGTCATATCCCTGATCAATCATCAGATAAATGAACGGGCACAACAGAGTCAGAATTCCCAGTACCTCGATGATGCGTTTGTTCCGCTGGCTAAGGTTCATGTGCAGAACATCGACCCGCACGTGGCTGTCGGTGACCATGGCATAGGAAATGCCGATCATCGTGACCAGACCGTAGAAATGCCACTGGATTTCGTCCAGCTGAGGAAAGTTTTTGTTCAGCAAATAACGGAAAGAAACCTGCGAAACGATCGCAAGCACAAGGGCAAGATTGGCCCACATCACAACAGACCCGATCGTTTTTACCACGCGGTCCAACATGATGGCGGCAGTCTGTTGGTCGTGTTCGGGATGTTCCGAAATGGATTCATAGGTTTCAACCACATCGTCGTGGATGTTGGACATGGGACTACTCTTTTATGCGGATCATGAATGTAAAACGGGCGCGCACATCTGGCGCGCCCGTTGGGACATCAGGGATTAACGCGGCAGGAACGCGTTTTCTTTCCAGACCTGATACCCGTCGCGGAATTCGTTCATGTCCGCCAAAACAGCCGCAAAGAATGGATCGGCAGCGGCTTGTTCTTCGGCGACTTGTTCCCAACCAGCGCGGAACGTATCCAGCATGACATCGTTCCATTTGCGGATTTGGACGCCATTGTTTTCCACGTTGTCCAGCATCACACTGTACTGCATGTATTCACCTTCGGCGAAACTGTCTGCCATAGATGCCTTGCACGCGTTTTCGATGATTGCGCGCTGTGCGTCAGATGCGCCGTTCCATGTGTCGCCGTTGATCAGCAGTTCGAAAACGGTTGCTTGCTGGTGCCAGCCAGGGAAATAGTTGTATTCAACCAGTTTGTGGAACCCCAGTCGGGTATCAACGGCGGGCAGCGAAAATTCGGTTGCGTCGATAGCGCCGTTTTCAAGAGCCGAGAAAATCTCTCCGCCCGGTAGCAGCGAAGTCGCGACACCCAGTTTCTGCATGACTTCGCCGCCAAGTCCGAAGAAACGCATTTTCAACCCTTGCAGGTCCTCTGGAGCGTTGATTTCTTCGGCGAACCAGCCGGATGTTTCTGGCGCGATGACAGCGCATGGTAGGACGTGGACGTTATAGCCTGCATCGTCGTACATCTGCTGATACAGGTCCATGCCGTTGCCGTAGTACAGCCACGCCATGTATTCGCCGGCTTCGGGACCGAACGGTACAGCCGAAAACAGTGGAGCGGCTGGAATTTGGCCTGCCCAATATCCTGCGGTGGTGTAGCCGGAATTGATTTTACCCGTCGATACGGCCTCTAGGATTTCGAACGGGGGGACCAGTTCGTTTGGTTCATAGACGCGCATGCGGATCGAACCCGATGACATCAGTTCGACCTGTTCTGCAACGCGTGGAATGGGCGTTCCCAGTCCGGGCAGTTCGGTCGAAAACGCAACGGGTGTTTTCAATAAAATGCGGTCATCTTCGGCGTGGGCGGATGTTGCAGTCGCCGCGATGGTCGCGATTGCTAGGGCCGTGAATTTCGTCATGGGTATCTCCTCCAATCTGTCGGCCCGATCTCCCAATCGCGGGCCTTGATGGAGTGGTAAAAAGAATGAACCACTGCATCGAGTCAACAATAAAGTTTACCACTGTTGCAGCGTCGTGCCGCGATGCGTCGGCCACAAAACGTGATAAAATGTTGAAATACAGTGTGATCAGGGGCATAAAGTGCGCAACAATTGGCTAAGAAAAATTACCAATTTTCGGGTTCGTGGAGGAAGTCATGGAGACGGCGAAGGCGATTTTTGATCCGATCGATCACGACTCGGTTGCGGATGCTGTGGTGCATCAGATCGAAGCGATGATCGTGAATGGCATCCTAAAAGAGGAAATGCGCCTGCCATCCGAACGCGAAATGGCGGAGCTGTTAGAGGTATCGCGCCCAAAACTGCGCGAGGCCCTGAAAAAGCTAGAAGAGAACGGTTTGCTGATCGTGCGCCACGGCGAAGGATCATTTGTGGCAAAGCTGACAGGCACCGCGATGACTCCGGCGTTTTTGGATTTGTATGCGCGCCACCCCGAAGCGTTTTACGATTATCTGGAATATCGCCGCGAACAAGAAAGCTTTGCCGCGCGGTTGGCTGCGACCCGCGCCACCGAAACGGACAAAGAAATAATTCGCAAAATTCTGGCGCGCATGGATGCCGCCCATGACGCGGGTGATCAAGAGGCATCCAAACAGGCAGACATGCGCCTGCACGCGGCCATTGTCGACGCGAGCCATAATTCGACGCTCATTCATATGATGGGGTCTGTGTACGAACTCACGCGGCGCGGGATTTTTTATAATCGCAATTTTCTGCGGTCTATCGACACGGCGGGCGAAGAATTGTTGAAACAGCACCATGATCTGGTCGATGCCGTATGCGCCGGTGACCCTGTTGCAGCTGAAACAGCAGCCAAAGCCCATTTGGATTTTGTCGAACGCGCTTTTAGGCAAGGCAGTGAAAACGAACGCCGGATGCGTATGTCTGAAAAGCGGCGGATTTTATGGGACCGCGATTAAAGCAGCCGTTCCAGCCCTGATTGCACGCGGCGCAGGTGATCCAGATACAGCTCTGCCAATTCTGACGCAGGATTTGGTGTCGCCGCCATGCCAATGTTCAACGCAGCTACCGTTTTTCCGCGGCTGTTTTGTAGGGGAACAGCGATTGATCGTAGACCGGCTTCGACCTCTTGATCGATGATCGCATAGCCATCGTCACGGACTTTTTGGATGCGTTCAATTAGTTCGTTCGCGTCCGTCAGGCTAAATGGCGTTCTGGGACTAAGGTCCGCAGTTTCGATAGCGCGGCATAGGTTCGTATCGTTCAGGTTCGCCAGCAACACACGCCCCAGTGACGTGCAGTGGGCGGGCAGGCGAGATCCTGGAAGCAGGTTAATTGCAACGACGCGGCGCTGTGCTGCGCGGGCGATATAAACGATTTCAGGACCGTCAAGGATGGCAACCGAACAGCTGTGGCCAACATTGTCGGATAATTGGTCTAACCAAGGCTGAACAATTTGCACCATAGGCAGAGACGCAAGGGCAGCCATGCCCAGCCGTAGAACGCGCGGCGTTAGGGTAAAATATTTCCCGTCAAATTCGGCGTATCCTTCGTGTTCTAATGTTAAAAGACAACGCCGCGCCGTCGCGCGATCATACCCTGATTTTTCGGAGACATCGGTAATCGTCAGTTTTGGTTTGTCTGCACCAAAGCATTCCAATACGGCCAAACCTTTGACAAACGACCCAACAATATCGGTTTTTGATTTTACCATGCGTGGAATATGTTCAATATATGAACGCATGTAAAACAATTATATTTGCGGTTTGGGCGAAAATTTGGCTTATCTGTTCGCATTGTGAACAGCGATGTTCGTAGATTGAACAAAGTTCATCAGCTGTAGGGTTTTTCTGGCAAACCATCGGATGCGGGCATACCGATGGCCGCAGGAGGACTGCCTCATGGATAAAGAAATCGAAACATTGGCCGCAGGCGTGGCGCAAATTCCTGACGGTGCGACCGTCATGATTGGCGGCTTTGGTGGCTCTGGTGCGCCAATCGAATTGATACACGCGCTGATTGACCACGGTGCAAAAGACCTGACCGTTGTGAACAATAACGCAGGCAACGGCCATGTTGGACTGGCCGCACTGATCGAACAAAAACAAGTTCGCAAATTGATCTGTTCGTTCCCGCGCTCTGCGGATCCTCGGGTGTTTACGGAACAATATCTGGCGGGTGATATCGAACTGGAATTGGTGCCCCAAGGCACCTTGGCCGAACGTATTCGCGCAGGCGGCGCGGGCATTCCTGCGTTTTACACACCGACCAGTTTCGGTACGGATTTGGCCAACGGTAAACCAACCGCTGAATTCGATGGCCGTATGTATGTTCAGGAACGTTGGCTAAAGGCCGATTTCGCACTGATCAAGGCAGAGCAGGGTGATGCTCATGGGAACCTGACGTATCGTATGGCGGCGCGGAACTTTAACCCGTTGATGGCGACCGCTGCCAAAACGACCATTGCGCAAGTAAGCCGCGTTGTGCCGCTCGGGTCGATTGACCCCGAACAGGTCGTCACTCCCGGTATTTTCGTCAACCAAATCGTCGAGGTCCCAAACCCAGCCCAAGAAGAGCTGCTGAACCGCGCAGAGGCCGTTTACCCATGATCGATATCACTGAAATAAAGCTATCTAACGCGCAAATTGCGTGGCGCGCAGCCCAAGACATCGAAGATGGTGCTTATGTAAATTTGGGGATTGGTTTCCCGGAGATGGTCGCCAAATTCCAACCCAAAGGTCGTCAGGCGATTTTTCACACCGAAAATGGCGTGCTGGACTTTGGCGAGGCACCAAAGCCGGGCGAAGAAGATTGGGATTGTATCAACGCCGGTAAAAAAGCGATCACCATTAAACCTGGTACCGCGTTTTTCCATCATGCGGATAGCTTTGCTATGGTGCGTGGCGGCCATTTGGATGTCGCGATCCTAGGTGCATATGAAATTGCGCAAAACGGGGATCTGGCGAATTGGTCGACCGGCGCGGGCGGAGTGCCCGCAGTGGGCGGCGCGATGGATTTGGTACATGGCGCAAAACGCGTTGCTGTTCTGACCGATCACGTCACCAAAAAGGGCGCGCCAAAGTTGGTTGAAAAATGTTCTTTGCCTTTGACGGGCGTTGGATGCGTGACGCGTATTTATACGTCCCTTGCTGTTATTGATGTCGAAGGCGGACATTTCGTTCTGCGGGAAAAGGTCGCCGCTATCTCTATGGAAGATTTGCAAAAATTGACCGGCGCGGTACTGCATACGGATGGTCCTGTGGGCGATCTGATTGTTCCAGATCTGTAAGGAATTTCAAATGACCGAAGCATTTATCTGCGATTACATTCGTACGCCGATTGGGCGGTTTGGCGGGGCGCTGTCGACCGTGCGTGCAGACGATCTGGGCGCTATTCCGATCAAGGCGCTGATGGAACGAAACGCTGGTGTGGACTGGGCTGCGATCGACGAAGTGATCTATGGCTGCGCCAACCAAGCGGGCGAAGACAATCGCAACGTCGCGCGGATGTCGGCCCTGTTGGCGGGGCTGCCAATAGAGGTTCCGGGAACGACGATGAACCGTCTGTGTGGGTCTGGTATGGACGCCGTCATCACGGCCGCGCGCGCGATCATGGCGGGCGAGGCAGAGATTATTATCGCAGGCGGTGTTGAATCGATGTCGCGTGCGCCGTTCGTGATGCCAAAGGCGGAAACAGCATTTAGCCGATCCAACGCAGTATATGACACCACCATCGGTTGGCGTTTTGTGAACCCGATGATGAAATCCCAATACGGCGTGGATTCTATGCCTGAAACTGCGGAAAATGTGGCCGAAGATTTCGGTATCAATCGTGCGGATCAAGATGCCTTTGCCCTTCGGTCGCAGGACAAGGCAGCGGCGGCGCAATCGAATGGGCGGTTGGCGTCGGAAATTACGCCAGTTGTTATCCCGCAGCGCAAAGGTGATCCAATCGTTGTCGACGCAGACGAACATCCGCGTGCGACCACGATTGAAGTGCTGTCGAAACTGAAAACCTTTGTCAAAGCCGATGGCACAGTGACAGCGGGCAATGCGTCTGGTGTGAATGATGGGGCTGCGGCTTTGATCATCGCGTCGGCTGAGGCTGCTAAAAAATATGGGCTTACGCCGATTGCTCGGGTTACGGGTGGCGCGACCGCAGGTGTTGCCCCGCGTATCATGGGATTTGGCCCCGCGCCTGCGGCCCAAAAGCTGATGAACCGTTTGGGTCTGTCGCAAACCGATTTCGATGTCATCGAACTAAATGAAGCGTTTGCATCCCAAGGGCTGGCCACTTTGCGTGATTTGGGCATTGCAGATGATGATGCACGTGTGAATCCGAATGGTGGGGCAATCGCGTTGGGGCACCCGTTGGGTATGTCGGGCGCGCGCATTACGGGCACTGCTGCGATCGAATTGCAAAAGACTGGCGGACAACGTTCGCTATCGATGATGTGTATCGGCGTTGGTCAGGGCATCGCCGTGGCGCTAGAGCGTGTTTAGACCCAAATAGGGCTGCGGCGTCTGCCATCGTTCGATAAGTTTTTGTTAAGTTGCATAGATTTACCGTATAGCTGCGACTGAAGTCATAGGGCTGATCGTTTTAGCGTCATAAGCATTGAACGCTAAAGGACAGTCCTATGAAACTTATTCCAATCCTTTGCACGGCATCTTTGCTGGCCGGTACTGCGCTGACCGCCGTTGCCCAAGGGGCCTATGACGATGCGTTGCGCATCGATCCTGCCGTTTTTGAAACACTGACCGTAACTGTTGATGGCGAACCACTGGTCGTGCGGCGGTACGAGGCTGTTTATGCGGGTAATCCCGTCGCAATGGCGTCGGTTCAACCTGCGCGCCGGATGGGTCCGGGCGGCAGCCCTGCCTCTGCCGAAGGTCAAGAATTGGCTGATCTATTGACCTATCAGAAAATGGCGATCTACGTGCCAGAAACGTCGATTGACGATCAATCGACAGCGATGATTTTTGCAGTGAATAATGCTGGTTGGTTTGCCAGCGAATTGCGCACCAGCGTGGAAAACGGTGGTGAATACGTGTCCACGTCGGATACCGATAACGTCGGCGCGGCTTTTGCGGCTGGTTATGTATTTGTTGATGTTGGTACACGCGGGCGCGGGATTAACGCTGCTGATGGCACCGCTGCGGGCAAGGCTCCGGCGGCTATTGTGGACGCCAAAGCGGCTATTCGGTTTCTACGTTTGAACGATGATCTTTTGCCGGGGTCGGCAGAACGTATCGTCATCACCGGCACGTCGGGCGGTGGCGGTCTGTCGACAGCGGTCGCTGCCAGTGGCAACGCAGCTGACTATTTCCCATATCTGGCAGAGATCGGCGCGGCTGGTATTGATGCAAATGGCGTCAGCAGCCTGAACGATGATGTTTTCGCAACAATTGCATACTGCCCGATCACGTCGTTGGGGTATGCGGATATGGCGTATGAATGGCTGTATCAGGTGCAGCGCGATGACCAGCTAACGGGCGTGTCGCTGGAAGCCTCGCAAACCTTGCGGTCGCAGTACCCTGCGTATCTTGAATCCTTGGGCCTTGCGTTGGACGATGGAACGCCACTGACTGCTGAAAATATGAATGATCTTCTGATGCAGATTGTGACCCTAGAAATTCAGGATCACATCGACGAAGGCGGCAGCGTTCCCGCAATCGGTGAGATGTTTGAATTCACCAGCCGTGGTCAAACGGTTGAGGTCGAAAATACGTGGCTATCGATTGTTGATGGCGTGATTGCGCCATTTGATGTGCAGGATTTTCTGACATTTGTGACCCAGACAAGCGCATTGAAAGACGTTCCTGCGTTTGATCGGACGGCCAATTCCGGAAACGAAGGCGTTGACGGTGAAAATAGTTTGTTCGGCGCTGCTGCGCTGGAATACAGCAATTTCACGCCCTTTGGCTGGAACATGAACGAAGTCGCAGGTGACGGTAGTGGCGCCGACGACACTGGTCTGGAATGGGACGATTTCCTGCAAACGGACGCCGGACAGGCTATTGCTGCCCAAATAAAGCTGACAGATCCGCAGGCGTTCCTACTGGGCAACGCGGACAGCGCGCCCTATTGGTACATTCGTCACGGTATGATTGATCGCGATACGTCCTTTGCCGTGGAACTGGCACTGTATCGGGCCGTTGCGGGAACCGAAGGCGTGAAGGACGTGAACTTTACCTTGCCTTGGATGACGCCGCATTCCGGCAATTATGATGTCCAAGAGGCCTATGGCTGGTTGGCAACTGTTTTGTCGGACGCTGAATAAATGACCTATTGGCCACGAATTTGCGGCCAATCGAAGGCCTAGATGCAAATGACCTGACGTATTGGTCAAAATCGCGATTCCTTGATCGCTAAAATATTGCATACGACCGATTGCATGGTTAATGACCGAAAAGTCATTAACCATGCTTTTGGCCGACTCGTGTTTGAATGCACCCGAAAACCCAGACAGCGCCGCAAAGAGGCGAGACCGTCCGAAATCATCGCGGCGGCAGTCGAGTTGTGGAAAGAACGCGGATTTGCAGCGACCCGATTAGAGGACATCGCAAAGGGTGCCGGCATCGCAAAAGGCACCGTCTATCGTTATTTCCCGTCCAAAGAGGCGGTTTTCGAAGCAGCGGTCGAAGAACAGATTTCAACCAAAACCATGGAACGCGCTGACAACTTGCGCACCACCAACGCCGATTCCGAAGAAATGCTGCTGCGCTATTTTGAAAACATACGCGCACAGCTGGTGGATAGCGGTTCGTTTATATTCCTCAAGGTTCTGTTAGCCGAAGGACATCGGTTTCCGGACCTTGTGAAAAAATACGAAGACTTGGTGATCAAAAACGGCGCTGACGTTGTGCGCGGCATTTTACGTCGCGGCGTCGAACGCGGAGAGTTGAAAACCCAAGCAATGGACCTAGACCCAACGCTGATCATGGCGCCTGCGATGATGTTGTCGCTGTGGGGTACAGTGTTTGACGGAATTCAGGTGCCGGACGTGCAACAAATGCATCGCCAGCATGTCGCATTGATATTGTCCAGCTTGCGGAGCGAAACCATATGACGCCCTGTTTGATGACCACCCTAATTTTGCCTTTGCCCAGACCAGAGAGTTTCAAATGACCGAAACCACGACCCCACAACCGATTAAATTTGACGACGAACACGGATCGTCCCGTTCGAAATGGGTCGCGGGCCTGCTCGCTTTGGGTTTGGTCGGCTGGATGGGCAGCGGCATGGTTGGCCCCGATGCCGAACCGGCGGAACCAGCGGGGGCGGCGGATATTCCATTGGTCGCTGTCCAAGTGATCGATAGCACGGCAGGGGTGGTCGAAAAAACATTCACCGCCGAAGGGCAGACCGAACCTGATCGCCGTGCCACTTTGCGTGCGCGGACGTCGGGCGAAGTGATTGAATTGGCGCTAACCAAAGGGGCGATGGTCAGCGCGGGCGAGGTGATTGCCAAATTTGAATCCCGCGATTTACAGGCGACTCTGCAATCGGCTCAGGAAACTTTGGCCCGCGTCCAAGAGGATTTTAACAGCACGCAATCATTGGCAGATCGCGGTATCGCATCGGCCAGCGCATTGCGCCAAGCGCGCGCAGATTTGGCATCGGCCCAAGCAAGCGTCGCGCAAGCCGAAGAGGCGTTGAACAATGCGATCGTCAGCGCGCCATTTGACGGGCGGTTGGACAGTCTGGATTTGGAACTGGGCGGCTATGTGTCGGCAGGGACCGAATTGGGATATATTCTGGATACCGATCCCTTGCGTGTTGTGGTGCAAATTCCCCAACAATCGTTGGCCCAAATCCGCGAAGGTGCCGACGCAGAGGTCAGTTTCATCACTGGTGAAACCCGTTCGGGGACCATTGATTATATCAGCCGCGATGCGGAATCCGATACGCGTACCTTCCGCGCAGAAATCACCGTGCCGAACGCTGATGGACAGATCGTATCTGGATTGTCGGCCCAAGTGACCGTGCCAACAGGGGATGTGAATGCGCATTTCCTATCGCCCGCGATCCTATCGCTAAACGAAGAAGGCGTTTTGGGCATCAAAACCGTGACCGAAGACGACGTTGTTGAATTCCACGAAGTGGTTATCGAACTGGCTGAACAAGACGGCATCTGGGTCAGTGGTTTGCCCGAAACTGCACGGATCATCACGATTGGTCAGGGGTTTGTATCTGCTGGTGAAACTGTAGCACCGGTAACGGTCGACATGGCGGAGGCGCAGGAATGAATGCCTTAATCGAAGCAGCATTTAGCCGAACTCGGGTCGTTATCCTATTTCTGCTGTGCACACTTTTAATCGGGTTCCTTAGCTATCGGTCGATCCCGAAAGAAAGCTTTCCCGAGGTTCAAATCCCTGTCGTTTATGTGTCGACATCGTTGGATGGTATTTCCCCCGAAGACGCCGAACGGTTGTTGGTCAAACCGCTTGAGACCGAATTGTCGGCCCTGACGGGTTTGAACAGCATGACCGGAACAGGGTCCGAAGGTCACGCCAGTGTTCAATTGGAATTTGATCCGGGGTTTGACCCCGACACCGCACTGGACAAAGTCCGCGAAGCTGTCGATCGGGCGAAAAACAATCTGCCTGCAGATGCCAGCGATCCCACAGTGACCGAAGTGAACACAGCGCTGTTTCCTGTTTTGACCGGTATCCTTTCTGGGGCCGTGCCCGAACGCACACTGAACGCATTGGCCAACGATCTAAAAGACCGCATCGAAGCTGTGCCCGGTGTTCTAGAGGTCGACGTCGCAGGCGAACGCGTTGAAATGTTAGAGGTTTTGATCGACCCCACGGTGTTCGAAACCTACAATCTGTCGTTCAGTGAACTGACCAGCCAGATCAGCCGCAATAACCTGTTGATCGCGGCGGGTGCGATTGAAAACGGCGCAGGCCGTATGGTGTTAAAGGTACCTGGCCTGATCGAAGATCTGTCCGACGTAATGGAAATGCCGATCAAAGTGTCGGGCGATACCGTCGTGACGTTTGCCGATGTGGCATCAGTTCGTAACACGTTCGAAGACCCCAGCAGTTTCGCGCGGATCAATGGCCAACCGGCGCTTGCGTTGGAAATTACCAAACGCAGCGGTGCAAACATCATCGAAACAGTTGATCTGGTGAAAGAGGCGATTGCAGCGGCTCAGGCTGAATGGCCCGAAAGCGTGCGCATCAATTACCTCCAAGACGAAAGCAAGCAGGTGAAAACCATGCTGGCGGATTTGGAATCCAATGTGATTGCAGCCGTTTTGTTGGTGATGATCGTGATTGTTTGGTCCTTGGGCCTGCGGTCATCCATTCTGGTTGGTTTGTCCATTCCGGGTGCATTTTTGGCGGGTGTGTCGATCCTGTTTTTCATGGGTTACACCATGAACATCGTTGTTCTGTTCAGCTTGATCTTGGTTGTCGGCATGTTGGTGGACGGCGCGATTGTAACCGTCGAATTGGCAGACCGTTTACTAAGCGACGGCAAATCCCCGAAAGAGGCTTATGCAATCGCGTCAAAACGAATGGCGTGGCCGATCATCGCATCGACGGCGACCACGCTTAGCGTGTTTTTCCCGCTTTTGTTCTGGTCGTCGACGGTTGGCCAATTCATGAAATTCTTGCCGATCACGGTGATCTTTACGCTGACGGCATCGTTGTTCATGGCATTGATCTTTATTCCGGTTTTGGGTGGCATCATTGGCAAACGCCAGCCGCAAACGGCCAAAGCGCAGATGCAGATTTATTCGGCCGAATATGGTGATCCGCGCAAAATGACAGGGGCAGGCGGCCTGTATGTGCGTGCGTTGCAATGGGCGCTATTGCGTCCACGCAGAACGGTCGTCTTTGCGGTGTTGGCATTGGTTTCGTCGTTCGTCGCCTATGGTCAGTTTGGCACAGGCATTACGTTTTTCCCTGAATCCGAACCCGATTTCGTTCAGGTCGAAGTGCGCGCGCGCGACAATTTTTCGATCTATGAAAAAGATGCATTGGTGCGTCAGGTGGAAAGCCGTCTGATAGGTATGCCCGAATTGGCCAGCGTCTATGCGCGCACAGGGTCCAGCAATATGACGGGCGAAGAGGTGATTGGCTCTGTTCAGTTAGAGCTGACAGAATGGGACACGCGCCGCCCCGCCGTTGAAATCATCGAAGATATCCGCGCAGAAATGCGGACTATTCCTGGGATCAACGTACAGGTTCAGGTGCAGGATGGCGGCCCGTCTGCGGGCAAACCCGTAAACCTAGAACTGGTTTCTAATGATCAGAATGCCCGACTAGAGGCAATCGCGATCGTGCGGACCGCGATGGATAATATCGGCGGGTTTACGGATGTCACCGACACGACCCCACTGCCGGGCGTTGAATGGGAACTGCGCCTAAATCGATCCGAAGCCGCACGGTACGGCGCTGATGTTGCCCTGCTGGGGCAGGCGGTACAGTTGCTGACCCAAGGCATCACGATTGCCGATTATCGTCCCGACAGCGCAGAAGATGCGGTTGATATCCGTATCCGTTTTCCAGCCAATGAACGGTCCTTGGCAGAGTTGGAAAATCTCCGTGTGCCAACCACCTCGGGTTTGGTGCCGATCACGAACTTTGTGACGTTTGAACCTGCTCCGCGCAGCGGTACGATCACGCGGGTCGATCAGGAACGCGTAACAACGTTGTCCGCTGATGTATCGCCCGGTTTGTTGGTGAATGATCAAATCGTCGCGCTGCGCGCAGCGATCGCTGACAGTGACATGCCGGACAATGTCACATGGTCCTTTGCAGGCGAAGCCGAAGATCAGGCCGATGCGATGATTTTCCTAGTCGGGGCTTTTGGCGCTGCGATTGGTTTGATGCTGGTGGTGTTATTGATCCAGTTCAACAGTTTCTATCAGGCCTTTGTCATCATGATCGCGATTGTGTTTTCGATTGCGGGCGTCTTGCTTGGGCTTACTTTGGCGGGCCGGACATTTGGTATCGTCATGGGCGGTATCGGTGTGATCGCGCTGGCGGGGATCGTTGTGAACAACAACATCGTATTGATCGACACGTTCAATGATTTGCGCCGCATGGGTATGTCGCCCCTAGAGGCCGCGCTGCGCACCGGCGCGCAACGTCTGCGCCCTGTCATTTTGACCTCGGGCACGACGGCGTTGGGCCTTGCGCCCATGGTCCTTGGTATCAGCCTTGATTTCTTTAACCGCGAAATCGTTTATGGCGCGCCATCAACGCAAATGTGGCTAGAGCTAAGTTCCACCATCGCGGGCGGGTTGATGTTTGCGACTATTCTGACGCTGATCGTCACTCCCGCTATGTTGATGCTTTCGATTAAGAAATCAGAACGAAATAAACCGACGCCTATCGGTTGATAATAAACGGGGCCCTGATTGGGCCCCGTTTTCATTCGTTTGCGCGCAGTAGTCGTGCAGGTTTTACCGACAGAGGCCGCGCCGCAAAAACCAGACCTGCGATCAGATTGACGATGGTGCCTGCCAGAACAATCATGGCTGCGTTCGACCAAATCGGGGTGAATGACGCGTCCATGACGAACTGGGTTACTGCCCACCCGCCTGCAATCCCCGCACATAGGGCAACAACGCCCGCCGCCAAACCCATCAACGCCGACCGTAGCGCAAAGCTGTACAAAATCGTGGATCGTTCCGCGCCCGTGGTTTTTAGAATTGCGGCTTCATAGGCGCGGCTGCGTTCGCCCGATGCTGCGGCGCCGATCAAAACCAAAAATCCAGTGACTAGGGTTGCTAGGGCTCCATAACGCGTGGCCGAGGCGATGCCGGCAACCACGGTCATGACCTGATCAATGGCATCACGCACGCGGATGGCGGTGATGTTTGGATAGGCCCCTGCCAAATCGCGCAGCAGTTGGGCTTCGGCTGCGGGGTCGGCATAAACGGTGCTGATCCAGCTATGTGGCGCGCCGGCTAGGGCTGCGGGGTTCATCGTCATAACAAACCCCATGCCCGCGTTGCTGAAATCAACCTCGCGGAAACTGGTGATGGTGGCGGTGATGTCGCGGCCTAGAATATTCACGGTGATTTCGTCGCCCAGCACCAGCCCCATTTCGGTTGCCTCTTCGGCGGCAAAGCTGATCTGTGGGGGGCCGTCATACCCCAAAGGCCACCATTCGCCTTGGGTCACGGTTGTGCCGTCTGGGGATTGGTCGCCATAGGTGATGCCGCGGTCGCCCCTGACGACCCAGTGGTCTGAAACCTCGGATGCGGGTTGGCCGTTGATCCGCGTGATGATCCCCCGCAACATTGGGGCCGCTTCGTAGTCTGTAACGCCTGCATCAGGGTCTAATCTGGCGATAAATCCGTCGATTTGATCGGGCTGGATGTCCACAAAGAAATAGGATGGCGCGACCGAAGGCAATTCATCCGAAATTGCATTGCGCAGGTTTCCGTCAATTTGCCCGACACCTGCCAGTACGGCCAGCCCCAGACCAAGCGACAGCACCACCGATGTGGTTTCGCCGCCCTGCGCACTGATCGACGCTAGGGCGAGCCGAAATGCAGGGCGTTTGCGGATTTTCAGGCGCAAACGGCCAGCGGTTTTTCGAATGATCCACGCTGAAACGACCAGCAACGACAGGGCAAAACAGATGCCTCCAGCTGTCCAGAGGGTCAAACGAAATGCGTCCGTAAACCATGCCGATAGGCCAACCAGCAAAACAACCAACCCGAAAATCACGATCAGATATCCCCATGTGGGTCGCTGATCGATATCGTCGAATGATCCTCGGAATAACGTAGCTGCGCGGACCTGTTCTGATTTAGCCAGCGGCCAAAGTGTAAAGATTGCAGCAGTCAAAGCGCCATAAATCGCAGCTTCGAACAATGGGGCGGGGTAAATCGAAAACTCTGCGGGTATTGGTAAATTCGCTGCAATGATCGGCGCAAATAAAACGGGGATCGCAGCACCCGCGATGACGCCAATCGTGATCCCGATGATCGACAGAATGCCAATTTGAATAAAATAGGTTTGAAAGATCGTCTTTTGCGTCGCGCCCAATGATTTAAAGGTCGCGATGGTGGCTGTTTTGCGGGACAAATAGCTGCGCACCGCTGCGGACACACCAACGCCGCCAACGGCTAGACCCGACAGGCCAATCAACACCAAAAAAGATCCCAGACGATCCACAAACCGTTCGACGCCGCGCGCGCCATTTCGGCTGTCGGTCCATCGCATTCCGGTGTCGCGGAATTTTTCCTCGGCTTCCGCCTCTAACGCGTCCAGATCAGTGCCGTCGGGCAAAAGCAATCGGTACTGCGTTTCCATCAGCGTCCCGTCCGCCAACAACCCTGAATTTGACAAACTGTCAGTCAGAACGATTGTCCGTGGGCCCAATCCGAAACCGCCGCCCGCATTGTCGGGGTATTTGGCCAAAATCGCGGATAGGATGAATTCCTGTGTGCCCAGTTTGACGATGTCGCCAACACCGATGGCGAGCCGATCGGCCAGTATTTGTTCAACGACCAATCCAGGGCGCCCGTTTGATCCTGCAAGTGCCTGTTCCAGCGGAATGTCTGGTTCCAATTGCACCGCGCCGATCAGCGGGTACGCATTATCGACGGCCAAGACTTGCGTTAGTCCGCGTTCGGTTGTTTCGCGGTCGACAACCAGCATGGATCGAAAATCAACCGTTTCGGATATGGCCGTTGCGATGCTGTCCATCCACGCGGTTTCGGTTTCATTCGCAAACCGATATGTCAGCTCTACCTCGGCATCACCGCCCAATAGCGCGGCGCTTTCACGCTTTAATCCAGCATTGATCGCCGAACGGACCGATCCAACGGCCGCGATCGCCATAACACCCAAGGCAAGGCAGGCGATGAAAATGCGAAATCCGCGCACGCCTCCGCGTAGTTCGCGGCGGGCAAATTGATAGGATAGGCGTAGGCTCATGCTGTTGCCTCGATCCGGCCATCACGCAGGCGAATGGTACGGTCGCAGCGCTGCGCCAGTTCGGGCGAATGCGTGACCATGATCAAAGTCGCGCCGTGGCGATCACGCAGGCTGAACAGCAGGTCCATGATTGCAGCGCCGGTTGTTTCGTCCAAATTTCCCGTCGGTTCATCCGCTAGTAATAGTTTCGGACGTGGGGCAGAGGCCCGTGCCAGCGCAACGCGCTGTTGTTCGCCCCCGGACAGTTGCGAAGGATAATGCCCCGCCCGCGTTCCCAAACCGACGGCGTCCAGTTCCGCCTGAGCGCGTTCAAACGCGTCGGGCACATTCGCCAATTCCAAAGGTGTGGCCACATTTTCCAGCGCGGTCATGGTCGGGATCAGGTGAAACGATTGGAACACGATCCCCATGTTTTCACGGCGAAACCGCGCTAATGCGTCTTCGTTCAAATGCGTGATATCAGTGCTAAGCGCTGTGATTTTGCCCGAAGTTGCAGTCTCTAACCCGCCCATAAGCATCAGGAGCGACGATTTACCCGATCCACTGGGCCCAATCAGGCCCAATGTCTCACCTTGCGTGACGTCCAATGTGATCCCATGTAAAATATCTACGGGTCCGGCGTTGCCGCGCAGGCGCAATGAAACATTATCCAAAGAAATGGCTGTGTCGGTCATAAAGAGGTCTTTCGGTACAATGGTTATAAACAGATATGGGGCATATCGTTTGGTTCGCAATGCTATCGCCAGCGTCGTTTTGTTGGCGGGCGCTGCGCAGGCACAAACCGTAACGATTGCTGCGCTGGGTGACAGTTTGACCCAAGGCTACGGATTGCCTGCAAGTGACGGTTTCGTGCCGCAGTTAGAACAATGGTTATCTGATCAAGGCGCGGATGCTGCTGTGCTGAATGCGGGCGTGTCGGGCGATACAACAGCGGGCGGTCTGTCTAGGGTCGGCTGGACATTGTCGCCGGACGTTGATGCAATGATTGTGACCTTGGGCGGTAACGATTTGCTACGCGGTATCGACCCTGCCGTCAGCCGTGCCAACCTAGACGGCATTATGCAGGCGGCGGAAAATGCACAAATCCCTGTTTTGTTGGTCGGGATGCAGGCATCAAACAATTATGGCCCCGATTATAAATCAGCGTTCGACAGCATGTATGTTGAATTGGCATCAGACTATGACGCGCTGTTTTTTCCCAGTTTCTTGGGGCCGCTGGTCGCAGAACGTGATGTTTCTGCGGCTCGGGCGTTTTTTCAACCGGATGGCATCCATCCGAACGCTGGGGGTGTGTCGGTTATCGTTGATGAAATCGGGCCCGTTGTTCTGGAATTGATACAAAAGGTGGACCAATGACCAAAGCCTACTGGATTGCGCATGTCACAGTCTCGGACGTAGCGACGTATCAATCCTATCGCGCGGCGGCAGCGCCTGTGTTGGAACAGGCTGGCGCGCGAATTTTGGCCTTGGGCGGCGAACAGCAAACGGTATCGGGCGACATGCGACCGCACACTGTGATCGTGGAATTTCCATCGATGCAGGCCGCGCGCGACTGTTATTTCGGGGACGGCTATCAGGCGACGATCCCTGAACGCGACAAAGGCGCTGATGTTGATCTATCGATCGTCGAAGGACGTTAGGTTTTGCTGCCAATTACGGTGTCAGAAATTGTGCGTTTCAACGTAGCCAGGTGATGTTCGACGACTGGCTTTAGCCGCTCGTAGCGACTGCTGGGCATTGGGACGGATATCGCGTGCAGGTCACCGCTCCAGTCGGCAAAGGCGATCCCCATCGCCGAAACGCCCATACTGTGTTCATCTTCGTCATAGGCGATGCCTGTGGCTGAAACACGGTCTAACATCATTGAATATCTATCCCAATCGCCGTCTATGCCCCGTGCCGACCATTCCGCGATTGTCATCTTCTTCGCCTGATCACGTGGCATCAGCGCTAGAACCGCGCGCCCGTTTGCTGTGTCGGTCAATGGAAAGATGTCGCCAACAAAGGACACGGTGCGCAGACGATGCGTGCCCGCGACCTGGTCCAGGAAAATCATACCAGTGCCGCGTAAGCAGGATAAATCCACGGTTTCACCCGTAGACCGCACAAGTTCCGTTAAATGAGGTCGGCATAAATCAACGACGCTAAAGTGGGCGCCTGTTGCCAGCGATGTAATCTCTGGCCCTAACCGCAGCCCGCCATTGCCGGTACTGACCACCATTCGTTCATCCTGCAGCGCTGCGATGATCCGCTGCACCGTACTGCGGGCCAATCCAACCTGATCCGCGATCTGGCCCAACGACATGCCTTTGGGCGAATCTCTTAGCGTTCTGAGGATCGACGCCGCGCGTGCAATTACCTGAATGCCATTTTTCGACTGGGATTTTTCGGGCTCAATTTCGGTCATTTGATCACTTTATTACGTTTTGCCGATTTGAGGTGGGCAAAATTACGGTCAAATCGCAGGTTATTCCCGCAATGCGGTACAGTCAAACCGAATTACAGTTTTTTGTTGACCGTAATGCGGTGCGTATGCATCACTATGCGGGACGGGCGAGGAGGCCCCCAAGACATTTTAAATCGCACGACCGCGGGCCGAATTGATCGGAGTCCGCGAACAGAGGAGGAGTGCAAAATGGTTACAGTCCGCGGGATTGAATTCGAAGGAAACACTGACAACTCGATGGGCGTAGAGTTCTACAACCTGTCCCACCGTTTCGGTTTCCAGAACCCGAATTGGCCGTATTTTCAGGATACGAAAATCGAACGCATCCATTACATGGCCAAATCTGGCGTGCTGTCGCAACGCATCACGACCACCATGCACGCGACCACTCACATCGACGCCCCTGCGCACGTGGTGCAGGGCACTCCATTCATCGACGAAGTTCCGCTGCCGCATTTCTTTGGTTCGGGCATCGTTGTGTCGATCCCAAAGAAAAAGTGGGAACCGATCACTGGCGAAGATCTGGAAAAAGCCTGCGGTCACGCGATCCGCAAAGGTGACGTTCTGATCGTAAACACCGGTTGGCACCACGATTACGAAGACGGTGATTATTTCGCGTACTGCCCCGGTTTTGTGCCGTCGGCTGCTGAATGGATGGTGGAAAAAGGCATCAAAGTCGTCGGCCACGATACCCAAGCAAACGACCACCCGCTGGCAACCGCGATTGGCCCGCAGCGCAACGGCCCTTTGCTGCCGCATCTGGCCGAAGAATACAAAGAATGGTCCGGCGGCCGCGATTGGAAAGACGATTTCCCCGAATGGGAACCATGCCACAACATCCTGTTCAAGAACGGCATTATGGGCATCGAAAACGTGGGCGGCGATCTGGACGCGGTCACTGGCAAACGCTGCACCTTTGCGTTCTTCCCATGGAACTGGGATCGCGGTGACGGCTGTATCGTACGTCTGGTCGCGATGATCGACAAAGACCAGCAGTACCGCATCGAATCCGGCGAAGAATTCTAAGCCGCTTTTGGGGCCGCTGACTGGAGACGGCGGCCCCATCAATCGATTGGGAGGAGAGATGCCATGCATCTAAAGCGTTTTGACGACGCTGCGCCCTATGACGCGCCGAACCATTTCGGAGTTGTTGGGCTGCGGCTACAGGGGTTTGAACAAGGCGGGCCAGAAAACCAATGGGTTGGACTGTCTCAGTTCCTGCCGGGCGGTGGCGCAGGCCCCGACAGCACCCCGTTTGAAAAGGTCTACGTCGTGTTGGATGGCGAAATGACCGTCATCGTGGACGGGCAAGAAACTGTGCTGGGCAAATACGACAGCTGCACCATTCCGCCGAACGAAGTCCGTAAAATTGAAAACCGATCGAACCACGTCTGCACGATGCTGGTGGTGATCCCCTATCCTCCAAAGGCCTGACAATGCTTGATAATCCTCTTTCCATGTTTGACGTCAAAGGCAAGGTTGCGTTGATTACGGGCGCGTCTGGGGCGTTTGGTGTTGTTGCGGCACGCATTCTGGCGGGCGCGGGGTGCAAATTGGTTTTGGCGGCGGGCAATGCGGACGCATTGAACGAAATTGCAAACGAATGCCGCGAAGGCGGGGCTGACGTGGCCACGGTCAACTGCCGACCAGATTCCGAAGGCGCGGTTGATGATCTGATCGCGCAGACGGTTGATGCCTTTGGCGCGCTGGACATTATGGTCGTGGCATCGGGCATGAACAAAGTCGCCAAAATCGAAGACATGTCGCCAGATACGTTCCTGTCGGTCATGGATGCGAACGTCACGCAGTCGTGGCTATTGGCGCGTGCCGCAACGAAACAGATGAAATCCCAAGGGTCGGGCGGCAAAATCGTTCTGGTATCGTCGGCCCGCGGTTTGCTGGGGCACCCCAACGGCTACACCGCATATTGCGCGTCCAAGGCCGCTGTTGATGGCATCACCAAAGCGTTGGGTTGCGAATTGGGCCAAACGGGGATCACCGTGAATGCCATCGCGCCAACCGTGTTCCGCAGCCCGCTGACCGCTTGGATGTTTGAAGACACCGAAGAAGCAACAAAGGTCCGCGACGGTTTCCTAGCCCGCGTTCCCAAGGGCCGTCTGGGCGAGCCAGAAGATTTGGCGGGTCCATTGCTGTTCCTGTCGTCCAAGGCGTCGGATTTCTACACAGGCCACATTCTATACGCCGATGGCGGCTATACGGCGGGCTAGGGTATGAACAAGAACCTGCAAATCGCTGTTATCGGCGCGGGATTGATGGGGCATGGCATTGCCCTGACCTTGGCCCGTGCGGGGCAATACGTTGCGATCACTGATCCGGTGCCCGCCGCTCGCGCGGCTCTGCCGCAACGCGTGACCGACAGCCTGCGGCTGATGGGCGAAACCGAAGAACGCATCGCCAAAATCCTGAAAAAGATCGAAATTTTCGACAGCATTCAGGGCGCCGTGAAAGATGCCTATGCCGTGTTCGAAGCAGCCCCAGAAAAGCTGGACCTGAAACGTCAAATCTTTGCCGAGATTGAACAGCACGCGCCAGAGACGGCGATCCTTGCGTCAAACACATCCGTGATGCCGATCACGCAGATTATGCAGGGTCTAACCATGCGCAATCGCGCTGTCGGAACGCACTGGTGGAACCCCGCGCATATGATCCCGCTGGTCGAAATCATCCGCACAGAATGGACCGATGATGACACCATGGATCAGATGGTGGCGTTGCTGGCGGATGCGGGCAAAACGCCTGTCCGCGTTGAACGCGATGTGCCTGGGTTCATCGGTAACCGCCTGCAACATGCGCTATGGCGCGAGGCGGTGTCGCTGGTTGAACGTGGAATTTGCGACGCGGAATCCGTTGATACTGTTGTGAAATCCTGTTTCGGGCGCCGCTTGTCCGTGTTGGGACCTTTGGAAAATGCCGACCTTGTTGGGACGGATTTGACGCTGGATATCCACAACACGGTTCTTGCCGATTTGGAGGATCGCAAAGGACCGTCGCCCTATCTACAGCAGCTGGTTGCGGATCAGAAACTGGGCATGAAATCAGGGCAGGGGTTCCGCAATTGGACACCGGAAGAGGCCGAAAAGGTCCGCAACCGTGTCACGACCCATCTGCAAAAATTGGAAACCATACTGAACGACTAAAGGCCCGCCGCGCGGCGGGAAAACCGCGCATTTTTAGGGAGGAGAGAACAATGAAAACCAATCGCCGTCATTTTTTGGCAGGCTCGGCCTCGTTTTTGGCCGCACCCGCTATTCTGACATCCAGCCGCGCGTATGCCGCATCGCCAGTTATCCGCGTTGGTCACGTTAGCCCGCGCACTGGTCCTTTGGCCGGTTTTGCCGAAGCGGATGATTACATCCTACAGGCCGTTATGGAAAAATTCGGTGCGGGCATCGATAACAACGGCAAATCCTATCAGATCGAAATCATCTCGAAGGACAGCCAATCCAACCCGAACCGCGCCGCCGAAGTCGCCAGTGAACTGATCCTATCGGACGAAGTCGATATTATCGTCGCGGCGTCTACCCCCGATACGGTTAATCCAGTCTCTGATCAGGCCGAACTGAACGAAGTGCCATGCATCACCACCGATTGCCCGTGGCAGCCGTATTTCTTTGGCCGTGGGGGCAATCCAGCCGAAGGGTTCGAAAACACCTACCATTTCTTTTGGGGGCTAGAGGACGTTATCGGCGCATTCCTGAATATGTGGGACGCCGCTGGTGTTGCTAAAAAGGTCGGCGGTCTGTTCCCCAATGATGCCGATGGCAATGCGTGGGGCGATGCTGAATTGGGTCTGCCAAAACCACTGGCCGCAGCGGGTTACGATCTGATTGATCCGGGCCGCTATCAGCCGATGTCGGACGATTTCAGCAACCAGATCAATGCATTCAAAGAGGCCGGTTGCGAAATCGTAACGGGCAATATGATCCCCCCTGATTTTGCGACCTTCTGGGCACAATCGGCGCAGCAAGGGTTCAACCCAAAGATCGTCACCATCGGCAAAGCATTGCTGTTCCCGTCTGTGATCCAAGGTTTGGGTGACCGTGGTTTGGGGCTTAGCTCCGAGGTTTGGTGGTCGCCATCGCACCCATTTGCATCGTCGCTGACGGGCGCATCTGCGGGTGATTTGGCCAACGGATATACCGCCGCGACGGGCCGCCCGTGGACGCAGCCGATCGGGTTTAAACACGCGCTGTTCGAAGTCGTCGCCGACGTCGTCGCTCGGGCCGAAGATCTAGATGATCCAGCGGCAATCGTGTCGGCCATTGCGGGTACGAATATCGATACGATCGTGGGGTCGGTAAATTGGTCGAACGGTCCGGTCAAAAACGTCACTAAAACGCCTTTGGTCGCGGGACAATGGCAGGCGGACGGCGATGGCATCGACCTGAAAATCGTATCGAACGCCACAGCGCCCGATATTCCTGTCACTGGCGAACTGCAATTGTTGGGCTGATGGTATGACGGCAATTCTGGAACTGTCGGGCGTTCAAAAATCATTCGGCGCGGTCACTGTGGCGGATGATCAAAGCTGGACTTTGCAAAAAGGCGAAGCTTTGGGCGTTTTAGGCCCAAATGGGGCTGGCAAAACGTCGATGTTCAATCTGGTAACGGGTACTTTGCCTGCAGATAGCGGGATCATTCGTTTGGGTGGTCAGGATATCTCTGGCTGGTCTGCGGCACGTCGTTGCCGCGCTGGCATCGCCCGCAGTTTTCAGGTGCCTCAGCCGTTCGGCGCAATGACTATTTTCGAAAACGCCTATGTGGCGGCAACCCAAGGCGCCGGTTTATCCGGCGCCGAGGCTGAAAAAACCTGTCTCGAGGTTTTGACCCAGACAGGGTTGATGCCAAAAGCCAATGTTATTGCCGGCGGTTTACCCTTGCTGGACCGTAAACGGTTGGAACTGGCCCGTGCGATGTGTGCAAAGCCGCAGGTTTTGTTGCTGGACGAAATTGCAGGTGGACTGACCGAACGGGAATGCAAAAGCCTGATCGAAACGATCAATGACCTTCGAAAAACAGGCATTTCGATCGTCTGGATCGAACATGTGGTTCACGCCCTAATGGCTGTGGTGGACCGTTTGATTGTCATTGATTTCGGAAAAAAAATTGCTGACGGCGACCCCCGTACAATCATGGACAGCCGCGCAGTCAAAGAAATCTATCTAGGGATCGAAGCAGATGCCTGATCTATTAAAAATCAACGGTTTAACAGCCCATTACGGTGATTTTCAGGCCCTATACGGTGTCGATTTTTCCGTCGCTCAGGGCGAAGTTATGGCCGTAATCGGTGCGAATGGCGCTGGTAAAACCACACTGATGAGGTCGATCTGCGGATTGATCAAAAACGGTTCCGATATGGTCCAATGGCGGGGTCGTACCATTGGGGCTGATCGCGCCGATCAAATCGCGGCGCAAGGTATTGCATTGGTGCCCGAAGGTCGGTTGCTGTTCCAATCCCTGTCCGTCGAAGAAAACTTGATCATCGGCGGTCAAATGGGTCGTAAGGGGCCTTGGAATCTTGATCGACTATATAACCTGTTCCCCATTTTAAAAGAACGGCGCAACGTGCCTGCAACTGCGCTGTCTGGGGGACAACAACAGATGGTCGCAATCGGTCGCGCCCTGATGTCAAACCCTGATTTGCTGATGATGGATGAAATCAGCCTAGGCTTGGCGCCCGTTATCATTCGCCAAATCTACGACGCGTTGCCCGGAATTGTCGGAGAAGGCCTAACCGCCATCGTCGTTGAACAGGATATCGCCAAAGCGCTGTCCGTGTCGTCTCGGGTCATTTGTTTGCAAGAGGGGCGGGTGTCTTTGTCGGGTCCATCAGACGATTTGGATCGCGACGCCATCTCTGCCGCATATTTCGGAGTCTGACATGGATTGGGTAAATGCAATTGTTCAAGGCACTTTGCTGGGCGGGCTGTACGCTATGTTCGCTGCAGGGCTGAGCCTGATTTTTGGCGTGATGCGACTGGTAAACATCGCCCATGGCGATTTGATTGTCCTGTCCGCGTATTTGGCGCTGACTGTCACAATCGCTTTGGGTGTAAACCCGATTTTGGCGATGATTGTTGTTGTCCCTGCTATGGCTGCCTTTGGGTATGGGTTGCAGCGGTTGGTGCTAAACCAAACGATGGGCGACGACATTCTGCCACCTTTGCTGGTGACCTTTGGATTGTCGGTGATCCTGCAAAACACGTTACTGACGGTCTATACGGCGGATCCACAAAAATTGAATGCCGGTTCGATTGAAACGGCCAGTGTGCCGATGGGCGAATTGAACGTCGGAGTGATGCCTTTGATCGTTTTCGCGACAGCGATTGCGGTGATTGGTGGGCTTCAGTGGGTTTTCTATAAAACCGCACTTGGCCGAGCATTTCGTGCAACGTCGGACCGTCAGGATATCGCGCAGTTGATGGGCCTTAACCGCGCGCATGTGTTCGGATTGGCCATGGCGTTGTCTTTGGCTGTGACCGCGCTGGCGGGCGTCTTTTTGGGGATGCGTACCTCGTTTGATCCGGCCGTTGGGGGATCGCGTCTGATTTTCGGGTTCGAAGCCGTCATCATCGGCGGTTTGGGGAACCTATGGGGCACATTGGCGGGCGGTGTCATTTTGGGTGTCGCGCAAACGCTGGGCGCAAAACTGCACCCGGGTTTTCAGATCCTTGCTGGCCATATCGTTTTCCTGATCATCCTCGCTGTGCGTCCGCGCGGCCTATTCCCAAGGATTGACTGAGATGCATACAGTTTCGCGTTCAACAAATCTGTCCCGTACCGCAATGATCATTTTGGCGTTTGCTGTCGTGGTCATGGTTGCCGCACCCTTTTGGGCTGGCCGTGCAGAGTTGCGACTATTGGGCGAGGTGTTTTTGTACCTATCGCTTGCCACGTTGTGGAACCTGCTGGCGGGGTATGCTGGCCTGGTATCCGTTGGTCAACAAGCCTACGTCGGTTTTGGCGGCTACATGTTTTTCGCTGCGACGATCCTATGGGGCGTTCATCCCTTTGTTGCACTGCCGATCGTCGTGGTTTTAGGGGCCGCCGTTTCCGCGCCAGTTGCTGTCCTGATGTTTCGTTTGCGGGGGGCCTATTTTGCGATTGGCACTTGGGTCGCCGCCGAAGTGTTCCGTTTGTCCTTTGCGCAGATGACGGCATTGGGCGGCGGGTCGGGAACGTCGTTGCCCGTTTCTATCGTGAAACAGTTGGCCGATGGCCGTGATGCCCGTGACGCGGCCGCCTATTGGCTGGCTTTGTCAGTGGCCGTGTTGGTCGTTGGAACGGCGTTCTTTCTACTGCGGTCCCGCAAGGGTGTGGCCCTGATGGCCATTCGCGACAATGAATTGGCGGCAAAATCGTTAGGCATCGATATCTGGCGGACAAAGTTCACTGTTTATGTCATCACCGCCGCGCTTACGACGCTGGTCGGAGCGTTGATTTTCCTGCAAAAATTGCGAATTTCGCCCGATGCTGCGTTTTCGGCAAACGACTGGACAGCCTTTGTGATCTTTATCGTTGTCATCGGCGGTATCGGTACAATCGAAGGCCCGATTGTTGGCACCATCGTTTTCTTTGCGCTGCGCGAAACGCTGGCTGATTTGGGGACCATCTACCTGATCGCATTAGGCGCTGTCGCAATCATCATCATGCTTAAAGCACCCAAAGGGTTGTGGGGACTGGTCCGCGGTAATCGTGGCATCGAATTATTCCCGTTGTCCCGCCGTGTGCAATCACCAAAGGACTGACCAATGGCCAAACAAAAGACCATCATCACATGCGCGATTACGGGCGCAATTCATACGCCAACAATGTCGGATGCACTGCCGTATACCGCTGATGACATCACAGATCAGGCCACTGCCGCAGCTGACGCTGGTGCGTCCATCCTGCATTTGCACGCACGGCGGCCTGGCGATGGCGGCGTTAGTATCGATCCGGAAACGTTTGGCGCGTTTCTCCCTCGTATCAAAGGATCGACTGACGCCGTCATCAATATTTCCACGGGCGGCAGCCTGAAAAACACGATCCATGAACGTATCGCGCCGGCTCTGAAATTTTCACCCGAAATGTGTTCGATGAACATGGGGTCGATGAACTTTAGCTTTCATCCACTGGCCAAACGGTACGACGATTGGAAATTCGACTGGGAAAAGGAATATGTGGAAAATTCAGATACTTACATTTTCCGCAACACATTCGCAGACATTGAAAACGCGGCGAGCCAATTGGCGCCACATGACATCAAATTCGAACACGAATGTTACGATGTTGGGCATTTGTATAACCTGAAATTCTGCATGGATATCGGGTTGTTCAAGGCGCCGATCTTTATCCAGTTTATCTTTGGTATTCTGGGCGGCATCGGGCCTGAAATCGACAATCTGGTGTTTATGAAACGCACTGCTGATCGTTTGTTCGGGGACGATTACCGTTGGTCTGTTTTGGGGGCTGGCGGCGCACAGATGTCGTTGGCGACCACGGCCAGTCAAATGGGCGGAAATGTTCGCGTTGGACTAGAGGACAGTTTGTTCATCAGCCGTGGCAAATTGGCGGAAAGCAACGCGCAGCAAGTTCAGAAAATACGTCGCATCGTCGAAGATTTAGGCTGCGAAATCGCCACACCAGACGAGGCACGCGACATTTTGGGCCTGAAAGGAGCAGATAAAACGTTGTTCTAACGTCCCGAGGGAGAGGAGGCCCGAAGGACATTCACTTGGAGGAAAAAAGATGAACTATTTCACGACTGCAGCGGCAATTGCGCTGCTGGCCGCGCCGGTCGCGGCAGAAACTCTCAAGGTCAGTAGCTATTTGCCGCCGATGCACACCTTTAACCGCGCGATCGAAGCGTGGGGTGCCGAATTGACAGAGGCAACAGGCGGAGAGCTGACATTAGAGATGTATTCGTCGGCGCAACTAGGGCCGCCGCCACGCCAGTTCGATCTAATCCGCGCTGGTGCGGCGGACATTGCAGTTATTTTGCATTCGGCAACGCCGGGCCGGTTCCCGTTGTCCGAATTGGCGGGGCTGCCTCTGACGCATCCCAGCGCCGGAAATAACAGTGCAGTCACATCCCGTCGTTTGACAGAGCTGGCAGACCAGCTGGCTGACGAACATCGTGGCGCGCATATTTTGTGGATGGGCGTGACGCCGCCATTGAAAATGCATTTCGCCGATGTTGACCCGTCGGACGTTGGAAATATTGCGGGCACCCGTGTTCGGTACGCTGGGCTGACGTGGCAACAAATCATCGAAGCCTTGGGCGCGTCGCCCGTTCCTGTTCCACCGGCAGAAACTGCAGATGCAATGGGCAAGGGTGTGGTTGACGCTTCAACATTCCCGTTCGAGGCGACAATGCCGTTCCATTTGGGACCGGTGACGAAATACACGCTAGAACCCGGCATTGCGTCCATGACCTTTGCGTTGGTGATGTCTGATCAGGCGTGGAACCGGTTGTCCGATGAACAAAGGGCGGCAATCACCCAAACGACCGGGCCTGACCGTGCAGAATGGTTCGGCGGTATGTGGGACGAAAGCGAAGCCAAAGGACGCACCTACATGTCCGATGCAGGCACCACCATTGTGTCACTGTCAGACGATCAGTTGGCGGGGATGCAGGGAACTTTCGGTGGCATAGTCGACTCTGCTGTGTCGGCGGCGGGTCCAACCGCAGCTGATTTTCTAGCCGCATATACCGAATAATTTTGATGCCCCCTGTATAGCGGGGGGCGTCTGATCGGAGGGACCATGTCAAAAGATCCACTAATTCGAATTATGCTGGGCATTGCCGGCGTTGCGCTGATGATCATGGTGATCGTTGTCATCGCTGATATTTTATGTCGGGCTGTTATCAATATGCCCGTGCGCGGCGCCTATGATGTCGTCAGCATTTGTTTGCTGGTCATGACGGCTTTTGGCATTGGGGCTGTCATCGCGCAACGGGCCGAAATTGCGATTGATTTGATCGATGACATTGTTCCGCCTGTCGTCGTGCGCGGTTTGGGCATTGTCGCGTCACTGCTAGGCGTTTCGATTTTCGCCTACATTGGCTGGGCGATGCTGACCCCCGCGAAAGATGCGTGGAGCTATGGCGATAGGTCTCTTGAACTGGGATTGCCTCTTTGGATTTTATGGTCTGTTGCGATTTTTGGGATCGCCTGTGCGTTTTGGGGGTACCTAATGCAGATGCGATCGTTGCTACGTGACCCGATCAAAATCGCCGCCACATCAGAGGAGGGCGCGCTGTGACCAGTTTTGCGATTGGGATGACGGGGCTGGGAACAATGTTGATCATGTTGTTCCTAAGGCAGCCGGTTTGGCTTGCGTTGGCTGTTATCGGGATTGTCGGAAATTACATCCTGAATGGATCGTTTGGCGCACAATATGTGGCTGGAACAACGTTTTTCGACGAAGCATCAAACTATAATTTAGCCGTTATTCCGCTCTTTATTCTGATGGGGGAAATCGCCAGTCAATCGCGCATGTCGGCAGAACTATTTGGCGCGGCGCGGACCGTTCTGTCAGGTATTCGCGGCGGTTTGGCGATGGCGGCAATCGCTGCGTCAGGGGCCTTTGGCGCGTTGTGCGGCAGTTCGGTGGCCACGGCGGCCAGCATGACCCGCATCGCCATGCCAGAAATGAACAAGGCGGGATATGACCGTGGGTTTGCATCCGGTTCTGTTGCGGCAGGTGGGTCGCTGGGTATCCTGATCCCGCCGTCGATTATTTTGGTGATCTACGGATCTGTTACGGAAACATCGGTGGCGCAATTGTTTGCGGCCTCAATGATCCCGGGTCTGGCTTTGCTGGGATTGTATTTGATCGTCGCGGCCTTTGTGGCAGGAAAATCCGCCCCGACGGATCAACCCGCAACACTACGCGAACGCCTAAGCGCGCTGAAAAAACCGTGGCAATTTGTGGTTCTGTTCCTACTGACGATCGGCGGTATTTACACGGGTGTATTTTCCCCGAACGAGGCCGCATCGGTGGGCGCAGGTGGCGCAATCGCTCTGGGGTTTTTCCGGCGCAGTTTGACATGGGATGGTCTGCAGAAATCGATCCAAAGCTCTGTCTTGGTGTCTTGTGCGCTATTGATGATCATCATCGGCGCGAAAATGTTTGCCAATTTCATTGTCCAGACGCGTTTGCCAGATCAATTGCTAAATCTGGCGCAAGGGGCGGATCTGTCGGTTTGGGTCGTGATGGGCCTGATCGTGGCGATCTATCTGGTACTGGGGTGCTTTTTAGAAGGCATCGGAATGGTTTTGATCACCGTTCCCGTGTTTTTACCCGTGGTTGCTGGCTATGGATTTGATCCGATTTGGTTCGGTGTTTTGGTCGCAGTTCTGGTGGAATTGGGTCTAATTACGCCGCCCGTGGGTATGAATTTGTTTATCATTCGGGCTCAGGTTCCAGACCTGCCCATGAAAGCGATCTACAAAGGCGTCATACCGTTTCTGATCGCGCCTGTTATTCTGGTCGGACTGCTATTTGCGATGCCGAATATCGCGCTGTGGCTACCTGGGCTGCTGTACTGATGCGCGTTGTCGTTTTTGATCCCGCAGCGGATGACATTGTAAATCAGCTATCGAAACGCGTTCCGCAGGCGGAATTGATCGCAGCGACCGTTTCGGCCGATTGCCAACGTGCCATCGGGGATGCGACGGGGCTGATTGCTCAGGGGGCGATGATGTCGTCAAAGCTATACGACGACGCCAGCCGATTACGGTGGGTGCATCTGGTCGCGCCGCCTTATGTTGCGCCAGCCAACGCTGTGCTGACCGTAACCGGCGAGGATGCTGTTGCGCAAATGGCAGAGCTGGCGATGCTGTTGATGCTTGCCTCTGTTCGTAAATTGTCGCGGTCCATGATGAACCAGCGGATGGGCGTTTGGGACCGTTGGGCGCAGCCGTTGATCCAAGGCAAAACAGTATGCATCGTGGGCGTGGGCGCAGTTGCGGAAAAGCTGGCGTCGATGCTGTCGGTTTTCGGCGCAACGGTGACAGGCGTGACGCGCCGAACCGAGGTGACGGGATTTTCGGAAATTTTCCCGCGCGCGCGCATCCATGCGGCTGTATCAAACGCGGATATCGTCATTGCGCTGTGCGAAAATTCAGCTGAAACGCACAAGATCATCGATGATACAGTCATCGCCGCCATGCGGCCTGATGCGCATCTGATCGGATTGGCCAATGGCGGTGTGATCGATGAAAATGCTCTGATCGACGCGCTTGCCCAAAATCGCATCGCTGGTGCTGCTTTGGATGAATTTCAAACCTCGCCTTTGCGCGGTGATGATCCACTTTGGTCTGTGCCAAATCTGATTGTTTCGCCATGTTTGGGGCGGTTCCCGATTTTCCCAAGCGCAGCAGACATCGATATCATTTCTGAAAATTTGGCGGCGTTTTGCGCGGACGATTTGGATCGTTTGGCACGCCGCATCGACCCGATTGATCACAAAGGATCCTGATATGACAAAGACACCCAAAATCGCATTGGAAGAACATTTCATGCACCCCGATTTCTTCGACTACTTCGGGACGACGGCTATCAACATTAGTCCGAACCTGTTTGGTAAAGCGAAAGAGGCTTTGTTGGATTTCGGTGACAGACGGATCGAGGCGATGGATGCCGTGAATATCGAAACTTCGGTTTTGTCATTGGCGGGACCAGGCGTGCAGGCGGAAAAAAACGTACAAAAGGCCGTCACACTGGCGCATAAAGTGAACGATTATTTGGCCGAACAGATGGCCCGCCAAAGTCGTTTTGGTGGCTTGGCCCATCTACCTATGCAGGATCCGACGGCTGCTGCCGACGAATTGGAACGTTGTATCAAAGAGTTGGGCATGCAAGGTGCGATGGTAAACGGCCAAACGGGCGGCACGTATCTGGACGATGATCGGTATGCGCCATTTTGGGAACGGGCAAGCGATCTGGGTGTCGCGGTGTATATTCACCCCAATAACCCGCCTGAACGCGTCCATATGTACAACGACCATCCTGAATTGTTCGGGCCGCTTTGGTCTTGGACGGTCGAAACGGCGACGCATGCGCTACGTTTGGTTTTTTCGGGATTGTTTGATCGGTATCCGAATGCGGGGATCATTCTTGGGCATTTGGGCGAAACGCTGCCTTATCTGTTGTGGCGTCTGGACAGCCGTTGGGGCATTTCCAATCGGGGGGAGATGTCGCTGAACATGGCGCCGTCCGAATATTTCAAACGCAATGTATGGGTGACAACGTCGGGGATGTGCGCGGATGCGCCTTTGCGGTGTGCCATTGATATGTTGGGGGCTGACCGTGTGATGTTCAGCGCCGATTATCCATTTGAATCAACGTCAGAGGCTGGTGATTGGATTGATGCGGCACCGCTGACAGATCAGGAACGGGACATGGTTTGCCATGGTTCGGCCAAGTCCGTTTTGAAATGGGCCTAATTATCTTTGGTTAGGCGATCACGCGGTACGGTCACTGTGCATTTCAAACCGTCCGCGTCCCAAATTTTATCGCATGATCCGCCTAGATCCTGACGAATGGTTGAATTGATCAACGTGGACCCAAACCCGTTGCTTGTCGGCGCTTGGGCAATGGTAGGGCCATTTTGTTCATGCCAAACGAACGTAAGTGTGTCGTCGCTTAGGGTCCAAGTTAGGTCCAAGGTGCCGCAGTCTACAGAAAGGGCCCCATATTTTGCGGCATTGGTGGCCAATTCATGAATGATCAGTGCCATCGCGGTCGTGGCCGGTCCAGTTAACGCAAAGCTTGGCCCCTGCACGCGGACGTTCAATCCGTCATGCAGATAGGGTTTGATGATATTTGTCAGCAATACATCAAAGGTTGCGCCCTTATCGTCAGTTGGGCGCCCAGACAACGCGGGTTGGATCAGCGAATGTGCGCTTGCAAGCGCTTGGATACGATCAACCAGTGTTTTGCGCGCCTCTTTGACGTTTTCGGCAGAGCGTAGGGTCATGCTGGCAATGCCCGACACAATCGTGAACAGGTTTTTGACGCGGTGGTTTAGTTCCTGCGTCAATAGCTTTGTCTGTTCTTCGGCGGCTTCGGCGCGCTGCAATTGTGCGCGTAGTTTCAGTTCTGTTTCGATCCCTTTTGCCAAATCTTCTAGGATTTCCAATTCGTCATCGGTCCATTTGCGTGGCTCATTTTCAATGACGCAAAACGATCCCAAAATTTCGCCGCCCGGTTCTTTGACTGGAACACCCAGATAGGAAATGACGCCTAAATCGTTGATGGCTTTGTTGTCGCGCAGTTCGGGCACGTTTCGTGCATCCGTGACGACCAATGGTTCTTGGTTCGCAACGACGTGTTGGCAAAACGAATGGGACAAAGGCGTTTCGCGGGCCTCTGCTACATCTGTCGGGAGCCCGAGTTGGGATTTGAAAAATTGGCGGCGTTCATCAACGAATGATAACAACGCGACCGGCGTGCCAAAGATATGAGACGCGATCCGGACGGGGCGATCGAACACTTCTTCGGATGGGCTGTCCAATAGGCCCGTACCGTATAGCGCGGCCAAACGGTCTGCGTCTGTGACATTCAAATTTTTCGTCATCATATCACTTTCTTGCATGCCCCGGATCAAAGAGCGATGTCCATTAATCGGTTAATTTTCATTAGTAGACAAAGTGATAATCAATTTCGACATCTAAGACTAATGATTTTTTGCGCATCGATTTTTGGAGTTAACCAAGGGTCAACTATTCCGAAAAAATTGGGACGAAAGGCCCTGCAATTTGCAGGGCCAGCGCGTCACCGAAATGAATTTCCATTGTCCAAACTGATCGTCACGCGTCGCCAATTTGGATCAGACCGACCAGATGGCACGCCTGCGCGGCGGGCCTCGGACGATCCCAGTCCTGCGATATGAACCCGCGCATTGTTGCCTGTCTGTGCTTGTACCAGTCCGCCAACCAATGATGCCCGCCGATGGGACAGGGCGCGGTTGCCGCTTTCGCTGCCGGTTGGGTCGGCGTGCCCTGTGACACGTACGGCGATTTGGCCATTCGCGATCATGGATTGCAAATTCGGGCGCAGGGTGCCCCACCATTGTTGGACAAGCGCGCGGATTTCGCCCGTGCTGTTTGATCTGCCCGATCCGAAAAAGATGTGTTTCCCGTTCAGCGGATCGCGGATGGATGCAGCCGGTGGACGATACGTGCCCCCCGTAGGTCGCGGCGACGGGCGCGAAGGTGCTTGGCGGAACCGATCATAGGCTGATCCACACCGATTGCGCCATGGGCCGCTCAGATGGCGTAGACCATAGGGGCGAACCAAATCGGATCGCATGTTGTGTATTTCGACCTTGCCGTTCGCATGGACCGTAATGGCGCCTGAAAAACCTTCTTGGATGCGGCCCAACATATCGGCAGGGTCCCATTGCCCCATCACGCTGATCTGACCCGACAATGGGATAGAGTTATTTCTGGGGGACCGTGCGGGCGAAAAATCGATGGTCAGTTCGTGGCCAAGATACCCGACCGTTGGGGATAGTTCTGTTACCACAGCTTTGCGAATGGAATAACAATCGTGTTCGACCTGAATTTGAAATGGATAGGTCGCATATTCACTGCCGCCGCGTTCATATTTGCACCGCAATTCGAACCGCCAGACATCGGTATGGTAGCCACTATTGGGGGCTTCGTAATCAGAACGTAGTTCCATTGATTTTGCGCTGAAGTTCAAACCTTTCAGTGATCTGCGAACGGCGCTGCCGATATTGTAGACTTTGACGCCTAGATCGATCCCCTGACTGGCCGTTTGAATTGCTGTTTGCGTTGTTTTTAGCGTGTTCCGAACTGGCAGCGTTGGATCGGTGATCAAAGACGAAACTGACCCCGATGCACCGTTTAGTAGGCTGCTAACGGCACCGGGAATGGCGGCTTTGGCGGCTTGGGTTAGCAAAGGTGCCAGCCATTCGGGGTCTATGCGATAGGCATCAAATTCCATTGGACCGTTATAGGTTTCGGCGGCTTCGGCACTGACGCTAAGGCCAATGATTTCCATATGGGGGTCATTTTCGTCGAATGGATTGCGGGCGATTAGAATATCGCCATCGGTCAGATTTTCAGTGATGGCTGTAACCTTGCCCGCCAACGGGCCTGTCCCAACAGAGGCCGCCGAAATCAGATCAGCGGGTGGCAAACCCGTGGCTTCACTGGCTGACATCAATGAATCCAAAATTTGCTGCGGGCCCGTTTGGCATCCGCATTCATGGGAACGATGAAATGTCATAACTTATCCTTTCTTGAAAATCGTGGTGGGGAAATGAAACCGGCACCCATGCGTTGGTCCGAATGGGGTGCTAAAGACGCAGCTGGCGTGACCATGGACATCAGGCCAGCGCGAATGTCGTGGATCGATTGCGGTGCGGTGCTGTTTGACAGATAGCAGGCCGCGATACCGCAGACGTATGGGGATGCTTGGGACGCGCCGGACATCGTTGTGACGCCCGGGCGGGGGCGATGGCTCCAACGGGGGGTCGAACGCGCGGCACGTATGCGATAGCCGGGGGCGCAAAGGTCGGGTTTTTGCCGCCCGTCCCGCGTTGGACCTGCCGACGCAAAGGCCGCGGGCCGCGGACCTGCCGCTGTTTGTTGCATTGCGCCGACAGCGATCGGCAAAAACCCGTTGCATATGGACCCGATCGTACCTGACGGATCGATTTGATCGGTCTGGAATGTAGTTCTAAATTTTGGATTGCCGCTATCGCGTTCGATCCACGCGTGCCATCGACCGTCTTCGACGGTGTCGCCAACCAAAGACAATTTCCATTCGCCAGCCGGTGCGTCGGGTTTCAGAAAAACTTCGATATGGTGATCTGGTGTGTTGGGATCATAGGCGCGGTGGTAAATGCGGGCGGCTTCGCGGCCATCGGGCTGAAAAATGCCGCGCGCGCCGCCCAAATCGACCGTGAGCGGGGTGCTGGCGTTTGGTGGGGTCAGTTCCAAACGAAACGCGTCGCGGTTTGAATACCAAATCTCTAATTCGTTCAGCGTTTTGTCCGTGGCCCGTGTCACCCAGGTTAAATCACCGCGCCCGCCCGGTAGAATACGGCCCGAGGCATGGGATTTCGCGGTGTAGTAATTGCCAGCCGACTGTACCACCAACCGATTGGGGCCCGTTTCTAAAAACCGATCAATGGCCTGTTCGACCAGCGTGAGCCCTGTGTGCGGTCCGCCGTGCCGACCGATAGACATGTTCACAACAAAAGGCCGCCCCGCAGCGGTTTCTTCGATGAATTTCAACGCTTCGAGCAGGCGAACGCTGTCGCCCAAACTGGCAAGCCCCGTTAGCGGCGCAGAGGCGAGGTGCACAAACACAAGGTCAGCCAAAGGCGCCATGCCGCCGCCGTTTGGGCGGCATGATCCCGCAGCAACATCAGCGACATGTGTGCCATGCGCGCCCATCCCGCGATCGGAATCGCCGGGGTGGTAGCCCAAAACCTGATAGGGGCGTTGATGGCCAAGGGCGGCATTGATCGCCCGCTGTGTGTGGACCGTGCCATACCCAAAACGCGGCGGATTGGGGCCTTGGTTCCTTTGATCCCAAAGGGCCAAAATGCGGGATTTCCCAGATTTGTCTAAAAACGCGGGATGCGCAAAATCAAATCCCCAATCGATGACGCCGACAACAACGCCTTTGCCTTGATTGCCAAAGCTGCGGCGACCCGATGTTCCTGCGAACCATTCGCCTAACCCGTCATCAGACGGTTCATCGAACTGCAGTGCGCGTGGCGCTTTGAGCGATTGTACGGACGGATGGGACCAAACCGTTTCAATCGCCTGACGTTGAATGCGCACCGTAATGATTTCAGCGAAACGGGCTATTTCCGTTGCTTCGGCAGGTAATTCTGTCGCGCCGGGGGTAAGGCGCAAGATTGCTTCGATTTCTTCAATGGGGTCGCCTTCGGCTAGCAGTTCACGTAATGCAGGGTCCATTAGTCCCCCGATCGGGCGGATTTTTTGCCCACATATTTAGCCATGATTTTTGATACTTCAGGGCGAGAGGCCTCAAAAAATGCGTCTAGCTCCGCGCGGGCTTTGGTAGCTATCGGGGTGTCAGCGCTAATCAACTTCATGAATTCGGCCACGTCTTCCGCTTCTGGATCAGTGGAAAGAATGGCGTGTGCATAAAATCCGGTTTCGCCGCCCATTTCTTTCATTTTGGCGTCGATCTCTGCGATGCGTTCAATCAATTCAGCGCGGGTTGAATCCTCTGATTGGATGAACTTGGAATACGCTTTTTCGATTGTGATTAGGTGGTCGATTTCCGTGCGGATTTGTTTTGCCGTCAGGTCGTCGCGACCGACCAATTTTTGCGCAATCGCTTTGATCGTTTTTGGGGACGATTTTTTTGCGTCAATGATGCCGTCGAAATATGGCAAATTCAGTAATTGTTCGCGCGCAAGGTCGGGCGGTTCGCGGGAAATATTTTCTAGAAAACCAGCCAGATCAGCCCGAGACATATCGCTATCTGCTGCGAACATGGCGCGTAGGGGGCCTTCGAAACGAGCCAAAAGTTCGGTTTCATTAGCCGCTATGGTTTCGTATTGCGCAGCCAAATCTTCTGACTGCTTCAGCTGGGTTTCCAGTTCTGTGATGCGGTGGGTGACCGTATCTGACGTTTGGACGGCGACATCTTTGGTTTCCAGATCGTCGATCAAACGCTGGACCAACAGCAGCTTTGCCGCCGTGGGCATGTCAGGATCAAGCGCAAGGAATGGCACAGCTTTTTCGGTGCCTAGCCGTTGTGCGGCAAAGGCAAAGCCTAGTTTTTCGGGTTTCATGGGAATGCTCCGCTATTTGGTGCAGGGCCGTGATTGGCCCTGCACGCGGGTTTGTCATTCTGATGCGATCTGTTTTAGCGCGTCGTCGATTGTCATATTTGTCGCCGCGTTTTTCACTGCCAGATCCACTGCTTTGACCAACGTTTCTTTCGCCAGTGCTAATTTAGCTTTGGTGACCGCATGGTTTAGCAACAGGTCTTCGCGTTTTTTCAAAGTCGTGATTTCGGACGACAATGTTGTTTTCTCTGCATTTAGATCAGATGCAGTTTCCACAACCTGTGCGTTGGCGATGGCAGCAACGGTCGGGTTGTTCCGCGCCATAATGTTCAACATGGCCGAGGTCCGAACCGCATCGGGGGTGTCGCTGGTGAGTTTCATCAGCGGCAAGATGGTTGCAATATCAATAGACATATCCGGATCCTTATTTGTTCTGGCTTAGCGCCATCAGAAGAAGCGCAGAATTGTCACCACCCGTATCGCCCAACGCACCACTCAGGATCAGGGGCAGCATCATGTCTTGTTTGGCGTAATTGACGCTTTTGACTTTGACCTGATTGTCTGCGCCGGGGACGTCTTCGAATGTCATGCTTTCGATCTTGGGCGGGGATGACAGCAACGACATCAATTGGGATGTTTGGGCGTTGCCTTCCAATTTTTTGACGCGCCCCGATACTTTGCTGACGTCGCCATCCACAGTCGCGATTTTTTTCGACAATGCGGCGTGGTTTTCGCGGCGTTCTTTTAACGCGGCTTTAAATTTGGATTCTGTGTCAGCGATCAGTTTGTTGACGTCTTTCGCTTTGGCAAAGCTTTCGCCGAATTTGACCCGCATTTGTTGGCCATTCGGGGCCTTTAGTGTTGTGCCTTTGGCGCCTTTCATCTTGCGCAAGTTGCGGCTGCGGACCTTGCGGTAGCTGGTTTTGCGCCCACGGCGGCGGCGACGACGACGGGCTTCGCCATCCCAGGTTTCATCGTCGTCATCATAGTCGTCATCGGAATCGAACATGAAACCTTCGTCGTCATCATCATCGTCATAATCGGCGAATTCAAAGTCATCTTCGTCGTCGTAATAATCGTCTTCGTCGTCCCAATCGTCGCTTTCTTGCATGGCACCTTGCATGGCCATTAGGCGTAGCAGTTGGTTCTGATCAATTGCGCTAGTCATTCTAAATCTCCTTTGAATTTGAACGCATTCGGGATGTCCTGCCGAAATGGGTTGGCAGGTCGATTTTGGGTGAACCGAGCGGCAGGACGCCGGTCGGTCTGGGTTAGTTTTCGGATCACCGGCAGGACGAAACGGTCGAAACAGGCCTCGTCTGGTAAAAAGAAACCCGGTGATCCTTCGCCTGCGCATTGTCGGCAGTCGGGATCGCTGCCCCAGCACGCAGGACACGCCCCCAGCGCACAGGCCAACATTTCGCTGTGCTCTTCCATTCTGCGAATTTGACGCTGCATGGACCGAACAACATTGGCCGAGGTGCGGGACGATTTGCGTGGAGCGGTGGCCGCGTCGCGCAAATCGCGTACCTGACGAAGCAGCGCGAGCGTTTCCTCTAACTGGCTATCGCCTTGACCGTTTGTCATCGCGTTAATGATCGCGGCTGTCCGGTCGTGGTGGGGGGTATCGGTCATGATGATTTAGTCCGAGGCGAGGAACTCTTCGGCTTCGGAGGTGTCATAGGCCACACCTTCGACATCCAGCGCCTGTTCGTATTCCGCAGCGATGTCAGCGATGGCATTCATGATCGCGATGTTCGCTTCTTCTTGGGACAGGGCCTGACCTGCGGCATTTGTAATTTGCCCCGCAAAATTGGTCGTCGCGGATCCGATTGCCTGCTGAACGTTTGGATTTTGCAAAAGGGTATTCAACTGCGAAACACCGCGTGTGGCTTGTTGGGAAACGACTTGGCCCACGGCACGGCCCACACGGTTGGCGCGGCGGCCGATATTGCGCATGGTGCGGCGACGCGGACGAATGCGAATACGTTTCGGGCGTGGGCGTCGTTGGCGCGGTTGTTGTGTGGCCAGCTGATTCAGACCGGCGCCAGCCAGATTGCCGACAGCACCGCCGACGTGCCCGCCAATCGTCGTGCCGATTGGGCCGCCGATGATACCGCCCAGAACCGTTCCTGCGGCCTGTCCCACAACGGGCATTGCCTTGGACGCGATCCCCGCAGCGGTGCGGCCCAATTGGCCCAAGGTCCGCATGAAATTTTCGACATCTTCGGGCGACATCGTGTCGAACATATCAGCCAGCGCCTGATCGACCTGTTCGTCATCTAGCGTTTCGAAACCAGTCAGCGCAAGTCGCGCAGCGCCGCGGTAGTCGATGCCATTTGCATACAATGCTTCCCAGTCCGCGTTGTCAGCGCACATTTCAGGGATTTCATTGTAATCATCGGCGTAGGACTGGTCGAAAAATTCGCCAAAACCTTCGGCCTGATCGTCATTGGTAATTTTGAACACCTTAATACCTCCTAAATAAGAACAGGTTTAAGGTGTCACAGGGCGGATACAGGGGGGTCACATAGGATCACAAATCAGACACAACCCAATAAAATCATAGGTTTGCCAAAGAATCGCATACGGCCCGCAGGTCAGATAGTGCCGCCCGCAGCGCCGTTCTTAGGTCTTTGACCTCGTCGCTTAGGTCTTGCATCTGACGGGCGACATTCGTGGTTTCCAGGCCTTCGTCACAGCAAAAATGATACAAAGCCCGCGTCTGAACCGACGGCGAAACGCCCAATTCGTCCTGCAACCTTTTTTCAAGGTCTTGATACAGGCGCAGCGCCTGACCCCGATTTCCGCGTTCCAGATGAACGTGGATCAAAGCGCGCCAGCCTTGTTCTTCGAATGGGTCATGGCTGATCAGACGGCTGGCATAGTCCTGCAGAGTTTTCAGGTCGTCAGTGTCGTGCAGCATCTCAACGGTAAGTGACAGCAGCTGTGTATAGGCGTCACATAGATTTCGCCGTTCGTCTTCGATCCAGTCAGAGGTCAGATCATTGGCAAAGTCCCCGCGGTATAGGTTTACGGTTTCCATAACGCTGGATAGACAATTCGGCGTTTTGCTATGCCTTAGGAAAGTGTCGACATCGACCCATGGCCCGTCATCGTACAGCAGGCATAGTGCGTCGCTGTCGGAGGCCACCCAATGATCGGGGGCGCAACCTGCGTCCTTAATGGCAGATCGTAATCGCCACAGAGATGTGTTCAGCGCCTTTTTGGCGGTCAGGTCGTCGCGCCCCCAAATACGATCCAAAATGAAATCGCGGCTTACGGGTTTGCCTTGTTTCACGGCCAAAGTCGCAAGCAGTTCCTTTTCGCGTTTGCTGGCAAACGCGATGGGGCTGCCGTTTTGGGATTTGGCTGTAATCGGGCCTAATAAACGTACTTCGCCAGTCACTGCCTGTTCCTCCTTGGGCAATGTGTTGGCCGAAATCGGCATGATAAAATGAATGGTCTTAAATTGCGCAAAACGCTGGAGGCAGCGCGGATTCGGCTCAAGTAAGGGTTTGCTGACTGACGCAACTATAGAAGTTGTATGGTTGGTCAAAAATTCGCAAATTTGTGGAAACTGCGTTGGACGGCTTCCCCAATATGGGGGATGCCCCCTATTTTCGCGCGCGGCTATTGATCCGCCACCTTGCGGGTAATCAGCTGAATTTGCGTGGATATTCATTGTGTTCGCTTCGCAAATCACATGCTGAGATTCGGTTCAGATGCCGAAAATGCGACTATCGTATAATTGCCCGTGGCCCCTGTTATTTGCACCAATCGACCAATCATGACAGCCAAGAGGGAGGAAACATCATGGCTTGGGCAAAACCTGTATTGCGTGAAATCGACTGCGGCATGGAAATCAACATGTACGGCCCAGATTCGGGCGATGAAGGTGGCGTTCTGTTCTAAGAACCCACCCCGCGCAAAGATACACACATGACAATCAACGCGCGCATATTGGGGGCGGCCGCTGGTGGCGGTCTCCCTCAGTGGAATTGCGGATGCGCCAATTGCAACGCAGCCCGAGCGGGGCACATCCCGCCACAATCGCAAAGTTCAGTCGCGGTGAGCGGCAATGGGCGCGGTTGGGCAATTCTGAACGCATCCCCAGACATTCGCGACCAAATGGCGAAATGTCCGGCGCTGCATCCCACCGGTTTGCGACAGTTGCCGTTGAAATCGGTGCTGGTGACGAACGGTGATATTGATCACGTTGCGGGATTGCTAGTGTTGCGTGAAAGTCAGCCGTTTGCGTTGTTCGCGACATCTGAAATTCACGATGTTTTGGCGGCAAATCCCATTTTTGACGCACTGCGCGGCGATTGCGTGGCGCGAAACCGGATTGCCCTAGGCCAGCCGTTTGAATTGGTGCCCGACCTAGTTGCAACCTTATTTGCCGTACCTGGCAAAGTGCCGCTGTACCTAGAGGGCGAAGTTGTCAAAACGGATTTGGTCGGTGAACAGACGGTCGGCGTCGAATTAGTCGCGGGCGACAAAAGAGCCTATTACATTCCGGGCTGTGCCCATGTGCCCGCCGATCTGGCAGACCGTTTGCGCGGTGCTGATCTGGTTATGTTTGATGGCACGCTTTGGTCGGACGATGAAATGGTACGCGCAGGGCTAAGTCAAAAGACAGGCCAGCGCATGGGACATATGTCGATTTCGGGCGCTAATGGCAGCATGGCCGCGATGCGGGATCTGAACATCAAACAAAAGATTTATGTCCATATGAACAACAGTAACCCTGTGCTGGACCCGCGGTCAGATCAGACCCAACAGGCAGAGCAGGGCGGATGGATCATTGGCCGCGATGGGATGGAGATAACGATATGACGCAAAGCCGCGCAGAGTTCGAAGCCCGATTGCGCCAAATCGGGGCAGATCGGTACCACGACAAACATCCGTTTCACGATTTGCTGCATTCGGGCGGCTGTACGCCCGATCAAGTGCGGGCTTGGGTCATTAATCGATATTACTATCAACATACGATCCCGATGAAAGACGCGGCATTCATGTCGCGTGTCGAAGATCCAGCCTTGCGCCGTGCGTGGCGTTCGCGGATCGAAGACCATGACGGTCATGGCGAAAACGAAGGCGGGATTGAACGTTGGTTGCGGTTGGCCGATGCCGTCGGGCTGGATCGGCACTATGTTGCATCGCGCCAAGGCGTTCTACCTGCAACAAAATTTGCCTGTGATGCCTATGTGCGGTTTGTGCGCGACAAAACTTTGCTAGAGGCTGTCGCGTCGTCTTTGACTGAATTGTTCGCGCCGAAAATTCACGCGAACCGGATTGAAGGTTTGTTGGCGAATTATGATTTCGCAGATGATAGATCGCTGTCCTATTTTAAACGGCGGTTGAATGAGGCGCCCAAAGACGTGGCCTTTGGTTTGGGGTGGGTATTGGATCATGCCGATACGCAAGAAAAACAGGACGCAGCCGCAGCGGCATTAGAATTTAAAACCGATGTTTTGTGGGCCCAGCTTGATGCACTGCATTCGGCCTATGTTGCGCCTGGTCGTATCCCGCCCGGAGGCTGGCAGCCAGGCACGCATATTATTGCGGTGGCCGCATGATTGCCGATGGCGCGATCCCGATCGTTCCGCGCGGTGTACGGTTGCACAATGATCGCGCGCGGAACCGTTGGGTTCTATTGGCGCCCGAAAAAACCATCGCGCTGGATAAGATTGGACAGGCCATTATCTCTGAGATCGATAATCGGTCTGATTTTGGCGAAATCGTTTCGTGTTTGGCGTCGAAATACGATGCGCCTGTTGAACACATCCGACCGGATGTTGCAGGGTTCATCAACACGCTAGCGGCCCGCCGCATTCTGGAGGTGATATGACCCAACCGCCGCCGCCTATGGCAATGTTGGCGGAACTGACGCATCGGTGCCCGCTGTCCTGTCCATACTGTTCAAACCCTTTGGAATTGGAGCAACGGTCACGCGAGTTAAGCACCGAACAGTGGTTGCGCGTGTTCCGCGAGGCGGCAGATTTGGGCGTTTTGCAACTGCATTTGTCGGGCGGTGAACCTGCGACGCGGCGCGATCTGGTGGAATTGGTCAAAGGCGCGCGCGATGCGGGCCTATATACAAATCTGATTACATCCGGGATCGGGTTAACGCGCGCGCGATTGGATGAATTGGATGCCGCTGGTCTGGATCATGTTCAGTTGTCGTTGCAGGGGATGGATGCGGAAACGGCTGACCGTATTGGCGGCTATCGTGGTGGGTTCGACCGCAAGATGCAGGTTGCTGGATGGATCAAGGACATCGGGTTTCCGCTGACGTTGAATTGCGTGTTGCATCGGCAGAACCTGCATCAATTGCCCCTCGCGATCGAGATGGCTGTAGACATGGGCGCGCGCCGGATCGAGGTTGCGATTGTGCAATTCTATGGTTGGGCGATGTTGAACCGAAATGCCTTGATGCCGACCCGCGAACAGGCCCGCGAGGCCGAGATGATCGTCACCGAGGCGCGCGACCGTTTGAAGGGCACTTTGGTGATCGATTTTGTGCCTGCCGACTATCACGGAGATTATCCGAAACGCTGTATGAACGGTTGGGGATCGGTCGGGTTGAATGTCACACCTGAAGGCACGGTTTTGCCTTGTCATGCGGCACAGACCATAAAACATTTAGAATTCTGGTCTGTGGCAGATCATTCGCTGTCTGAGGTTTGGTATGACAGCCCTGCCTTTAATGCCTATCGCGGCACCGAATGGATGAAAGAACCGTGTCGGTCCTGTGAACACAAGCTCAAGGATTTGGGGGGATGCCGATGTCAGGCGTTGGCGATTTCGGGCGATCCCGCAGCCGCTGATCCTGTGTGTATCAAATCGCCAGACCACGGAAAGTTGCAGGAACTTGCGATGCAATTTTCCGATGGAGAGCCTGATAAATTGACATATCGATCGCCCGCGTAAAAATGGTCAATTTTTAAGGGTGACCGCTAAGTATCCGCGCTGACAGCAATATTTCCGTACACATGTTTTCTACCAATTTTTTGCGTGAATTTTCGCAAAAATTGGCAACAAAGGGTGAGTTTTTCGGGATTGGAAACGTTGTGTAGACGCTGTCTTTGCTTCCTGTCGATTGCGGAAAATTATTCCTGATAGCCGTCTAGTGTAGGCTAAATGTTCTGGACGGGGGCTTTGACTCTGTCCGTTTTGGAACGCACATCACGCCGAAATAACATCAAAAGGTGCGATGATGCTGCTGGAATACGTCAATTCTGATCTGAACATTCAGGTTCTGTTTGGACTGTTGCTGGGCCTGCTATTTGGAATCGCAGCGCAGGTATCGCGGTTTTGCCTACGGCGCGCCGTTGCGGGCGAAGATGGTGCAGATTTGTCTGCTCTTTCTGTTTGGCTGTTGGCCTTTGCGGTTGCAATCGGTGGCAGTCAGATCGGTATCGCGACGGATTGGATCGAATTGGGCGATCATCGGTTTTTGGCATCTGACATAGCGGTTTCGGCCATTATTTTCGGTGGTTTGATTTTTGGCGCGGGAATGGTTTTGACCCGTGGGTGCATCACGCGTTTAACGGTTTTGTCAGCCACGGGTAATTTGCGCGCCGCAACCGTGTTGGTCGTCGTGGCCGTGGTTGCCCATGCCATGATGAAGGGCGTTTTGGCACCCGTACGTCTGGGGCTGTCATCGGTCACAACAACGCTGCCGTTTGGTAGCTTGGCCGAATTGCCTGCACTAACCTTTGTCTTTCCAACCGTTCTGCTGGTGGTGGCGATTATGATCGCCCGAAAATCCAAGGCGTCGGTCGTTCAATTGGCGTTCGGGGCTGTGATCGGGCTGGTCATCGTCGCGGGATGGGTCGGCACGTCGACTTTGTTGATGGATGAATTTGATCCCACGCCTGTGCAGTCGATATCGTTTACCCAACCTTGGGCGGATAGCTTGTTTTGGGTGATCGCATCGACGGCAATCCCCGCAGGGTTCGGGGTCGGCCTGATCGGCGGGGTACTGGTCGGTGCGTTCTTTAGCGCGGCTGTTCGTTCGGAATTGCGTCTTGTCAGCTTTTCGGACGGCGCAGAAACGCTGCGCTATGTTTCCGGTGGTGCGATGATGGGCGCCGGCGGTGTTTTGGCGGGCGGTTGCACGATTGGCGCGGGCCTAACGGGCGGCTCGACGCTGAGCCTGTCTGCGCTGTTTGCTTTGGGTTCGATTATCGCTGGGGCGATGATGACACGCCGTTTGATGCAAATGCGCGGAGCCTCGGTCGTCGCCAAAGCCTAAGCTAAAGGTTGGGATGATTGACTAAACGGCACCACGAATGCATGGTGCCGTTCGTGTTTGGTGGACGTGGGGCTTATGTGATTTGCCCGTTTGTTTTCAGCCGACCCGCCATTTTGCTCATCTCGGCGTATAAATTGGCGATGTCACCGTTCCAGTTGGACAAGGCCGCCTGTTGTTGCTGCAAAACATTCGTATCGCCGCGTGCCGCGGGTCCGGTCAGCGCCATTTGGGGATTTGTTTTGGCGACATTGACAGCCGCGTTATTCAACAAACCATCACCCAAAGATTTCGCTATTTCTGCCGGCACGCCAGCCTCTGCCCATGCTTCTTGCGCGATCGCTTGCAAGACCACGGTAAAGTTGTTCGAAAACACCGCTGCGGCGTGATAGATCGCTTTGCTATCCGTTGTGACAGGGAACGGATTACCGCCTAAATCGCTGATAAATGAATGTGCCAACTGCGTGGCTGCAACATCGCCTTCGATCCCGCAGTAGGTGCCTGCAAAATCTGCGGCTGCGGTCGCGGGGTCTGCAAAACTGCGCACAGGATGGCAGCTGCCCACATGCCAATCGTGTGACGCAAGCGATGCCATAGCCTGGGATGATAAAAACCCACTACAATGCAGCGCGACCGATGGAGGGTGGCCTACGTTCGATAGCGTATCGGCAACGGCGCTGATTTGGTCGTCGGGCACCGTGATCAACCACAAATCGGCAGGCTGCATGTCCGTGATTGTCGTCGCGGCGCGGCCAGTGGAACGACCTTTTAATAGATCTACTACGGCATCTGGTCGACGGCTGTAGACGTCTCCTAACGCAAATTTTGAATGGGCGCTGATCAATTGGATAAAGGTTGCGCCCACTTTGCCAGCACCAATGATATTGACTGTGATCATAATCGACTATCCATGCAGTTGATGTGCAAACAGTAGAGCCATGAGAGCGCATCAACAATGGGGCAATCAGCGCCGATGAATGACCTGTGAACGTAAATCCCAACAAAGGTTGAACAACGCAAAGCGCTGGTCCAACATGCGCGGGACCGGGTTCAGTTTGGCAGTCTACCACACGGCCCGTTGCCAAATAACACAGTGACGGAGACTCAGAATGGCGAAAGTGGCGTTTATTGGCCTTGGGGTGATGGGGTATCCGATGGCGGGGCACCTTCAATCCAAAGGCCACGAGGTGACTGTTTACAACCGCACGTCATCCAAGGCTGAAAAATGGGTCGCAGAACATGGCGGCGCCCATGCGCTGACCCCGCGCGAGGCAGCTATGGGTGCAGAGTTTGTCATGGCCTGCGTGGGGAATGATGATGACCTACGCAGCGTTTGTTTGGGCGATGATGGCGCATTTGCGGGCATGGACGCGGGTTCTGTTTTCGTAGACCACACGACAGTGTCCGCTGCGGTTACACGTGACCTATTTGCGGCGGCGAAACAAAACGATATCGGATTTGTCGACGCGCCAGTTTCCGGTGGTCAGGCCGGCGCCGAAAATGGCGTTCTATCGGTCATGTGTGGTGGCGCTCAGGATCATTTCAACGCGGCAGAGCCCATCATTGCGGCCTATGCCCGAATTTGTCGCCGCATCGGCGATAGCGGATCGGGTCAATTGACCAAAATGTGCAATCAAATCGCGATTGCAGGATTGGTTCAAGGATTGTCCGAAGCCCTGCATTTCGCCGAAAAATCTGGACTGGACGGAGAGGCCGTCGTCGAAGTCATCAGCCAAGGCGCGGCAGGCAGTTGGCAAATGTCCAACCGCTATAAAACGATGTTGGACGATCATTTCGAACACGGGTTTGCGGTGGATTGGATGCGCAAAGATTTGGGGATTTGCCTGTCTACTGCGGATGAAAACGGCGCAAGCCTGCCGGTCACTGCGCTGGTCGATCAATTTTACAAAGATGTTCAGAAAATGGGTGGCGGTCGGTGGGATACATCGGCCTTGTTCAAACGAATGCGTCATTTGGGCTGATGTGAAAACGGCAGGGAATTCCCTGCCGTTTTTGATTTATGATCGCGCAGCTTTTACCCGCAAGCGTGCGGCATAAAGCAATGGTTCGGTATAGCCTGACGGCTGAGAAATGCCTTCGAAAACAAGAGCTCGCGCTGCATTGAATGCTTCGCCCGTGAACGACGGGGCCATAGGGATATAGTTTGGATCGTTCGCATTTTGGGCATCGACCTTGGGTGCCATTCGTTTGAACGCCTGTTCGACATCATCTTTCGTGCAGATGCCGTGTTCGATCCAATTCGCCAGATACTGTGACGAAATCCGCAGTGTCGCGCGGTCCTCCATTAGGGGAACATCGTCGATATCGGGAACTTTGGAACATCCGACACCCTGATCGACCCACCGCACAACGTAGCCCAAAATAGATTGGCAGGCATTGTCCAATTCGCGTGTAATCTGATCAGGTGTTAGATCATGCGACATCATAATAGGCGGCGTTAGCAGCGCGTCTTTGGATGCTTTTTCGCGGTTCATCAGGGATTTTTGAACATCAGCGACATTCACGTGGTGATAATGCGTGGCGTGCAGTGTGGCAGCCGTTGGTGATGGTACCCAAGCGGTCGTTGCGCCAGATTTGGGGTGGCCGATTTTCACCCTCAGCATTTCGGCCATATCATCAGGTTTGGCCCACATGCCTTTGCCGATCTGGGCCTGTCCGGTCAATCCAGCGGCTAACCCAGTATCGACGTTTCCATTTTCATAAGCACCAAGCCAGCCGGTACTGGCCATTTGTCCGCGCGGAATGACGGGACCGGCGTACATCATCGTGTGGATTTCATCGCCTGTGCGATCAAGGAAACCGGTGTTGATGAAAACGCAGCGCGATTGCACCTCGGCGATACAGGCAGCAAGGTTCACCGACGTGCGTCGCTCTTCGTCCATGATGCCTAATTTTACGGTGTTGCGCGGCAGGCCCAGCAAATCTTCGACGCGACCATATAGGGTGTTGGAAAATTCGACTTCTTCGGGGCCGTGCATTTTGGGTTTGACGACATAGACCGACCCCGTACGCGAATTGCGAATGCCATCTGTTTTTTGCAGATCATGCATTGCCGCAGCCACTGTGATGACGGCGTCCATGATGCCTTCGGGGGTTTCTTCGCCGTCCATTAGAACGGCGCTATTTGTCATCAGGTGCCCCACATTGCGCACCAACATCAGCGCACGACCCGGATGCGTCACCTGCGCACCGTCGCGCCCGATATAGGTCACATCGTCATTCAATTGGCGGGTGACCGTTTTGCCCCCTTTTTCAAAGGATTCAGACAGGTCGCCACGCATTAGGCCCAGCCAATTTGCGTAGACAATACATTTATCTTCAGCATCCACAGCGGCGACGGAATCTTCGCAATCTTGGATCGCGGTTAGGGCGCTTTCTAAACGGATATCTGCAATGTTCGCGGCATCCGTCGAACCGATTGGGCTGTTGGCGTCGATACAGATGTGAATGAGCAAACCATTCACCTGCAGTATCACATCGCCATTTTCGCGATATCCTGCATAGTGGCTGTCGTCCGCCAGCGCAGTTTGCATGTCACCAATGTAAACAGTCAGCGTTTCGCCAGCGTCCAATTTTGTCACATCAGCCCATGATCCCTGCGCCAATGGGGTGACTGCATCCAGATGCGCACGTGCCCAGCTGACAACTTTTGCGCCACGTTCTGCGTCATAGCCTGATCCTTGCGGCGCGCCGGAAATCGCGTCGGTGCCGTACAGCGCATCATACAGCGATCCCCAGCGAGCGTTCGCAGCATTCAATGCGAACCGGGCGTTCATGACAGGCACGACCAGCTGTGGGCCTGCGACAGTCGCTATTTCAGGGTCGACATTTTCAACGTGAATTTCAAAAGGCGCGGGGTCGGGCTGTAAATATCCGATGTCGGTCAGGAATGTTTTGGATGCGGCGACATCGAAATCGCGCCCATTCTGACGGCGGTACCAATCATCAATCTGCCGCTGTAAGTGATCGCGTTTTTCGATCAACGCTTTGTTCTGGGGTAAGAGGTCGCGCAAAATTGCGGTGTAGCCAGCCCAGAAATCGTCTGATGATACGCCCAATAGAATTTCGTTTTCAACCAGCGCCGCCAGATCCGCCGATACGTCCAATCCTGCGCGTTTTACATAATCTGCCATTTTGACACCCCTTTTGGGGGCACTGTGGCCTATCCCTGAAAAAACGAAAAGAGGTGTTTGCCGAAAATCATCACAGCACGGGCAATGGTGACAATGTATTGATAAATGCCCGATTATTGGGCTGGCGTTCCTAGGGGGTACCTAGAAACGCCGCATTATTAGTAGCGATGTGTTCAACCGAACATAGAGTTCGGAATGAATAGCGCGATCTGCGGAAAGGCTATGATCAGCAGTAGCGCAACCAGCATGGCGCCTAGGAATGGCAAGACACCTTTGAACACTGTTGTCAGTGGCACGCCATCTGCGACGCCGCGCACCACAAAGACGTTCAATCCAACTGGCGGTGTGATCATACCCATTTCGATAACGATCACGGCGACAACGCCAAACCAGATCGGATCAAAACCCATGCCAGTAATCACGGGAAATACGATCGGAATGGTAATCACCAGCATCGACAGGCCATCCATGAACATACCCAACGCGACATAGGCCAGCAAAATCACGGCCAATGTACCATAAGGCCCCAAATTCAGATTGCCCAATCCATCGCCCAAAGTTTGCGGGATGTGTGTGACCGAAAAGAACGGGTTCAGGATGTTTGCGCCGATCACGATCATGTACAGCATGGATGACGTTTGCAGCGTGCCCATCACGGCTTCTTTGAAGCTATCCCAGGTCAATTTGCGTTGCAAAACAGCCAGCAGGATAACCAGACCAGCGCCGATGCCCGATGCTTCGACAGGTGAAAAGACACCCAGATAAATGCCGCCGATCGAGGCAACGATAACAAATAGCAGCGGTGCGGCGGCGATCAACAATTTGAACCTTTGTCCAAATGGGACTTTTTCGCCGCATGGGCCTGCTGTTTCATCCAGCGTGGCGATAATCCAGACCACAGCCATGAACAGCACCATCAGCAGCATGCCCGGTAGAATGCCTGCCATGAATAGGCGACCAATGCTTTCTTCGGTCAGGATCGCATATAGCACGAAACCGGTCGACGGCGGGATCAGGAACCCCAATGTGCCGCCCGCAGCGATGGATCCCGTTGCCAGTCTATCGGCATATCCAACGCGCTTCATTTCTGGCAGGGCGACTTTGCCCAATGTGACGGCTGTTGCAACGGATGAACCCGAAACTGCCGAAAAAGCCGCGCAACCGATGACAGAGGCAGATGCCAGGCCGCCTTTGAACCGTCCGACCCATGCAAATGCAGCATCATATAGGCCGCGCGAATATCCGGCCACGGACGATACGTTGCCCAGCAGAATGAACATAGGCACAACGATCAACGAATAGTTGGACACCGCCGAATAGCTTTCTGTCAGCAACAGGGCCGATGCAGACCGCATGCCTTCTAAAATGCCATAGCCGAAGAAACCGACGATCAGCATGGCAAATGCCACAGGTGTGCGCAGAATCATCAGGGCAAACAGGGCGACAATGCCCAACAGCCCAACAGTTGTATCGGTCATATTATTCGGAGTCCTTGTTCGTCAGGATCAAAACGATGTCTGCCGCGAACACAGCGACACATAAGCCAGCACCGACAGACAAAATGGCATAGAGTGGCCAGATCGGCAGGTTCAGCATATTTGTCGCGTCGCCCCATTCAAACGCATCTAGCGATTTCAGCCATGCGCGGCGGGCCAACAGGAACAGCACATAGCCAGAAATCAGTCGCGAAACGATGTCGCCGATTTTTCGGCCAATTCGGCCCAAAAACGGGTCAAAAACATCGACAGAGACATGGACACGATGCTGCGTCGCATACGGCAGGGACGACATTACAACAGCTAGCGCAGTCAGCTGTACGATTTCGTTGATGCCCAAGATCGGCGTACCCAGCGCGTATCGCATAATCACGCCGACCGCGATAATGACGACAAGCCCGATCAGGCAAATGCCGCCAAAAACCGCGAGGATAAAGTTGGTACGGGCGAATAGTTTCGCCCATGCCGTGGTTTGATATCCGAACATCGTTCTTTACTTTGCCAGCGCGTCGACGATCGCCTGCGCGTTGCCACCTGTTTCGGCGACGACTGCGGCGGTAACCTCGGCGGATAGAACGTTAAAGGCTTCGGCTTGTTCTTCGGTCAGAACGATCACCTCTTTGCCTTCGGTCGATGCGAATGCTTCAACGCCGCCTGCAGCTACTGACAGCTGGGTTTGGTTCGCTAGGATTGACGCGGCTTTGCCGGCTTCAACGATTGCGGCCTGTTCTTCGCTGCTCAGGTTTGCATAAGCGTCGCGGTTCATCAGGATGAAGAATGGCGAATTGGTCGTGTCCATACCCATGGTCAGGTAATTTGCGACTTCGCCCAGACGGAATGCGCGGGTGGCAGTGGTGTCGATGTAAGCGCCATCGATCACACCAGTTTGCATTGCGTTATAAATTTCGGTGACAGGCATCGAAACTGGCGTTGCGCCCCATGCTTCGATCACTAGGCCCGCGTTGCGCGATGGAACGCGAATTTTCAGACCGGCCAGATCGTCTGGCGAATCCACGGCAACATCACGCATGTACAATGCGTTGCCTGCGCTGGACCACAGCGACACCAGCTTCACGCGGCGATATTCATCTGCCAGCAGATCGATGTTTTCCCATAGATCGACTGTGCCTGTTTCTTCGTTCGTGACGCCAGGCAGTTCGGCAACCAGAGTCATTGGGAATTGCGATGCGGTATAACCCGCCAGCGAAATCGCCAATTCGGCCACGCCGTCAACAACGCGGCTGTATTGTTCTACGGGGCCTGGGCCCAATTCACCGCCCGAATAAATGGTCACTGTGACGTCGCCACCAGTGGCTTCGCTGACCATATCAGCAAATGGCTGGAACGCACCTTCGACGTATGGGTGCATCGGTGGCATAAAGTTGGCGAATTTCAGGTCTTCGGCCATTGCAGCGCCGCCCCAAACGGTAGCAGCGGTCGCAGCGATAGCAGTAAATTTACGCATGTCTTTCCTCCCAATCAGACAGTTTGGGCATGTGCCCGTTCGCTGTCAGTTTGTGAGAGAGGGCCGTCAATAAAACCAATTCAATTGTTGGTTTTCGGTATAATTTTTAGCTATAGTTAATTTTCGATTGGCGCCGCTGAGCGTAATAAATCAAGCAAAATAGACTGAGATTTCGTAGGTTCCCAATCATTTCGTGTTGTTATGCCGATCGCGCGGCCCGGCCAATTTCCCGCGACATGGATGCGCGCCAACAGCCCCTTTTCTATCTCTGCTTGTGCTTGGACGCCTGAAACACAGGCGATAAAATCGGCGGTCAAAAGCATTTCACGCATAAACAGCACCGAACCGCTTTCAATGATGGATGCGGGGCGCGGGGAATTCGTGCGTTTGAAATAGGCATCAAACTGGTCCCGTGATGGTGACCCCAGCCGCGGCACAACCCAAGAGTGGTCCGACAATTCCGTCAATTCAACGTTTTGGCCGGCTAACGGATGGTCTGGTGCGCATACAAACGCCAGATAGTCACGGAACAGTTCCTGCTGGTTTACATCGCCGATTGGCGCTGGTGTCCGCAATGCGCCAACAATGACGTCAACCGTGCTGCGCCGTAGGCCCGTCAGTAGGTCTTCGTAAGGGCCGTCGTTTATTTCTATGGCAATGCGTGGCCGCAATTCGCGGAATTTGGCCAAAACTTTGGGTAATATAGCCGATCGCGACAACGGTAGGGCGCCAATGACGATTTTACCTGCGTCACGTCCGTCGAATTCGGCCAGATCAGCGTCCGCCTGATCGAATTCGGCAAAAGCCAGTCGCGTGGCTTGAACCAATGCAAGCGCCGCTTTGGTCGGAATAATCCCATGCTGCGCCCGTTCGAATAGGGCAGAATTGCATTCTGTTTCCAGCTGGCTGACCGCGCGATGGATCGAAGGCTGAGACAGGCCCAGACGTTTGGCGGCGAGCGTAAAGTTTTCGGCATCCGCAACGGCCACCATCGCCTGAAGCTGCGTGTGCGTGGCCGTGACAGGTAGCCGCGGAGACAAGGTTTTCAGAACGGGATCCAGTAATGCAAAGGCCCGTCTGACCCGTTTTGTTAACGCTTCTCCGCGTTCTGTTGGGAACGCACCTTGGCGCGTGCGTTTGAACAGTTGTCCACCGACTTCGGTTTCTAACTTATGTAATGTTTGACTGACGGCAGGCTGCGACACCGAACAAATGTCAGACGCAAGAGTCAGCGATTTTACGTCAGAAACCGTCAAAAATACCCTTAAATGTCGAAGGTTTCGTGAAATCGGCATGTCAGTGTTTCATCCGTTTATGCGTTGTCGATAAGGCCAAGGTAATTCGGCCTTATAACCAAAAATTATCTTAACAGGCAATAAACCAAATTGCCTGTACCGCTATGGCATGGGACAGATGTGCGCAGCTTAGGGAGTATGCAATGACCACAAAAAAGACCGCACTTGTAATTTCTGCACATGCTGCTGACTTCGTTTGGCGGTGTGGCGGGGCCATCGCGCTGCATGCTGAAAAAGGGTATGATGTGACCGTTGCCTGCCTGTCGTTTGGCGAACGCGGCGAAAGCGCCCGTCTGTGGAAAGAAGGCAAATCGCTGGACGAAGTCAAAGCGATCCGGCGCGGCGAAGCAGAGGCAGCAGCCGATGCATTGGGCGTTGCGCGTTTGGAATGCTTTGATCTGGGCGACTATCCTTTGCATTTGGAAAGAGAGGACAAGTTCAAGCTTGTCGATCTTATCCGCGACGTGCAGCCGTCGTTTATGCTAAGCCACAGCCAATACGACCCCTATAATACTGACCACATGTACATGACGCAGATCGCGCTAGAAGCGCGCATGATTGCGCAGGCGTGGGGCCATAACCCAGGTCAAAAAGTACTGGGTGCGCCGCAGCTGTATCTGTTTGAACCGCATCAGACCGAACAGATGGGGTGGAAGCCGGACCATTTCCTGGACATCACCTCTGTATGGGACAAAAAGCGCAAAGCCATGGAATGTAACGAAGGTCAAATTCACCTTTGGGAATACTACACGCGTGTTGCACAGCAGCGTGCTAACCATTTCAAACGCAACTCTGGTGGGCAATCGGGCGGGCGTGATTGCCAATACGCCGAAGGTTTCCAAAGCATTTTCCCGCGCACTGTTGATGAACTATAATCGCTTTGCGGTCTGAACTGATAGGAAACGAAATGTCCGATCCAACCAATCCGTCCTTTGATCTGGCGCATCTTAGCCACGTCGAGATGCTCACGAACAAATTCGATGAAAGCCTTGCGTTTTTTACCGAAGTTTACGGGCTTGTCCTGTCGGGTCAGGATGAAACGTCCGCCTATCTGCGGGCTTGGGATGATTACGAATACTGCACGCTGAAATTGACTAAATCCGATACTACGGGTGTTGCACATATCGGGTATCGCGCTGCATCGCCCGAAGCGTTAGAGCGCCGCGTGCAGGTCATTCAGGACAGCGAATATAAAGTGCACGGCTGGGTCGACGGGGATCTGTCCCATGGCCGCGCGTTTCGGTTCGAAGACCCATTTGGTCACGTCTTTGAAATTTTCTACGAAACCAACTGGTACGAACCACAAATCGAAGCAGAACGCGCTGCGTTGAAAAATACCGCTTCGGCGTTCAAAGGTGCCGCCCCGCGCCGTATCGACCACCTAAATTTGTTGTCGACCGATGTGCGCGAATTCAAACGGTTTATGGAAACCTGTCTGGGCAGCCGTGTGACCGAATATATCGAACTGGATAATGGTCGTATGGGTGGTTGCTGGTTCACAGTGAACAACAAAACCTACGATCTTGCTTGTACCGAAGATCATACCGACGCAACGGGCCGTTTGCACCACGTGACATACGCAACGGACCAGCGCGAAGATATCCTGCGCGCCGCTGATATTTTCCTGCAAAACAATGTCCATATTGAAACGGGCCCCCATAAACACGCGGTTCAGGGCACTTTCTTCCTGTATGTTTGGGAACCTGCGGGCAATCGCGTCGAATTGGCAAACGCCGGTGCGCGTTTGATCATGGCGCCTGATTGGAAACCGATCAAATGGACGCAAGCCGACCGAATGAAGGGTCAAGCCTGGGGGCTGAAAACGATTGAATCGTTCCACACCCACGGCACGCCTCCAGTTGAAAAGGATCATTGATATGGGCGTAGTTGTTCAAAATATTGAACGGGCAGATCAGGCTGTCATTGATGCCCTAGGCAATGCAGGCGTCGCAACCGTACACGAAGCCCAAGGGCGCATCGGTTGTCTGCAATCCTATATGCGCCCGATCTATAAGGGTGCGAAAATTGCGGGATCTGCTATCACTATTTCGGCGCCTCCGGGTGATAACTGGATGGTTCATGTTGCGATCGAACAGCTGCAACCGGGTGATGTTCTGGTGCTGGCGCCTACGTCCCCGTGCGATAATGGCTATTTCGGCGATTTGCTTGCAACTTCGGCGCAGGCACGTGGGTGTCGGGGTCTGATTATTGATGCAGGCGTGCGCGACACTGTCGATCTGGAACAAATGGGTTTCCCTGTGTGGTCCAAAGCGGTGTCATGCCAAGGCACAGTCAAAGCGACCTTGGGCGACGTGAACGTTCCAATCGTGTGCGCAGGCCAAACCATCAATGCGGGCGATATCATCTGCGCAGATGACGACGGTGTGTGTGTCGTTCGTCGCCAAGATGCCGAAGCTGTGCTTGCAGCGACGCAAAAACGTTTGGATGCCGAAGAGGCAAAGCGCGTGCGACTGGCCGCAGGTGAATTGGGGCTGGATATCTACGATATGCGTCCACGGCTAGAGGCAATGGGCCTGAAATATGTCTAATGGCATCCCTTGCATCTGGATGCGTGGGGGCACGTCCAAAGGCGCTTATTTCAACGCCGCGGATTTGCCAGCGAACGATGCGGATCGTGATGCGCTGTTGTTGCGTATCATGGGCAGCCCCGATCCCAACCAAATTGATGGTATAGGCGGGGCCGATCCTCTGTGTTCCAAGGTTGCGATATTGTCTCCGTCCATGCGCGATGATGCAGATGTCGATTACCTGTTTCTACAGGTGTTTGTGGATGAACCGATTGTGTCGGGGGCGCAGGCATGTGGGAACATTTTGGCGGGCGTTGGCCCCGCAGCGATCGAAATGGGCATGGTGAATCCCAGCGGCAATGAAACCCGCGTACGTATTTTCATGGAAAACACAGGCGAATCGTCTGACGCGATTGTCCAAACACCGAACGGGGTTTTAACCTATGACGGTACGGCGCGCATTGATGGGGTTCCAGGATCGCACGCGCCAGTTTCATTGATGTTTTCGGGTTTGGCTGGGTCTATGTGTCCAGCGTTATTGCCCACAGGGAACAGCGTTGACCTGATTGATGACGTCCAATGCACGTTGATTGATAATGGAATGCCCATTGTTGTCATGCGTGCCGATGCATTCGGTTTGACCGGATATGAAAGTCGCGAAGAATTAGATTCTAACATTTCACTGAAATCGCAGATCGAAGCGATCCGGCTTAAGGCTGGCCCCATGATGGGGTTGGGCGATGTGGCCGGAAAATCAGTGCCTAAGATGACATTGGTCAGCCCTGCACAAAACGGTGGTGCCATTAACACGCGCAGCTTTATCCCTCATCGTTGTCACGCAACGATCGGCGTTTTTGCGGCTGTATCTGTCGCGACGGCCTGCACTTTACCGAATTCTCCGGCGGCGGATTTGGCCAATTGGCCCAAAGGCGACGTGTTTTCCATCGAACATCCGACCGGCGCTGCTGATGTCGTGATTAGACGTGATGAAAACGGTGCTGTGATAGGGGCGGGGACGTTACGTACAGCGCGAAAACTGTTTCAGGGACTGGTTTTCGGGTAAACGGTCGCGTTTGCGTTGGCACGCAATCTAGCTGCAGCAAATTCTATAAACGCGGTAACGCGGCGTGGGGCGGTTCGGTTTGGCCAGCGCAAAATGTTTACTGGAATTTCGGTATTGTCCGCATCGGGAATAACGGGAACCAATTGGCCTTTTGCTATGGCGTCTGCCGCCTGATACCCGATGACGCGCGTTATGCCCAATCCGTTAATTGCCGCGCGAACGGCGGCTTCGGCAGAGTTGACAGTAAGGCGGGGCCGCACCCGTATCGTTTTGCGGCCGTGTTCGGAATGGTCATAGACCCAACGCAGCCCACTGGGCGGTGCAGCAAAACAAATGCAGACGTGATTGTTTAGGTCTGTCGCATTTTGCGGCGCAGGGTGTCGGGCTAGGTATGATGGCGCGGCGCAGGTCACCATTCGCTGTGTTCCGATAAATGTCGCCAAATGACCTGAATCGCGTAGGGTTCCGATCCGGACAGCCAGATCGATGCCTTCTTCGATCATATCAACCCGACGATCCTGTAACAGCAAACGGATATCGATATTGGAATGCTGTTCCAAAAAATCGGTGACGATTGGTAGGATATGCATTTTGCCATAGGTTTCAGGCGCAGTGATTGTGATTGTGCCGTTCAGCGCGCTGATTTGCCCCGAAATTCGCGCCTCGGCCTGATCGATGTCGTCGATGATCAAACGACAGGCCGTCAGATATTCGCGGCCTTCGGGCGTTAATTCCATTCGGCGGGCCGAACGCGTTATCAATGCAACGCCAAGGTGATGTTCCAACTGGCTAAGCTGGCGGCTGATGTTTGTCAGGGGCGTGTCCATTTCGCGGGCTGCGGCCGACAAACTGCCCGCCCTTGCGACGGTGCTGAAAACTTGCATGGCGCGCAATTTGTCCATCTACGACCTTTCCAAAAATCGGAAACATACAATCCGTTACAACCGACTATCGGAATGCGTGCAAAGGCGAAACACTACCTTAGTCCTGTCGCCTTAACGTTTAGATGCGGCAACACTTGCACCGATTGGGAGGAAAACGATGCAATTATACGACCTAGAACTATCGGGTAACTGTTACAAAGTACGCCTGTTTTTATCGCTGATTGGTCAGTCCTATGAACTGATCCCAGTTGATTTTTTGGGTGGCGCTCATAAACGGCCGCCATTGTCGGACATGAACCCATTTTGTGAAATCCCGATTTTGACGGACGGCGCGCTGACCCTACGCGACAGTCAGGCCATTCTGATTTACCTTGCGCGTCAATACGGCGGCGAAGCGTGGCTGCCGACCGAAGCCGCATCGATGGCTCAGGTCATGGAGTGGGTAATGATGGCCGAAAATGAAATTGCACGCGGTCCGAATGACGCGCGTTTGCACGACAAATTCGGATATGAATTGGACCACGGGCTGGCCGTCGAAAAAGCAAAACGCGTGCTAACGCTGCTAGAGGCCCAGCTAGAGGGCAAGGAATGGCTGGCGCTAGATCGGCCAACAATCGCGGATATTGCGTGTTTCCCCTACGTCGCACTGGGTCACGAAGGCCGCATTCCCGTGGGCGATCATCCGAATGTCGCGGCATGGATCGACCGCATCAAATCTTTGCCGCGTTTCGTCACCATGCCAGAACTGTAAATCATGGGGTTTTCGATCACGCGCTATGAACACGTCGGGATACGCGTCACTGATCGCGATCGTGCGATTGCTTTTTACCAATCACTTGGTTGGCGCGAAGAAAAGAACCTGCCGCAATATCATGCGAATGAAATGGTCAATGACGCGGGCGTTTATATCAACCTGATTTTCAATGGTGCAAAGCGACCTGACAATCGCAACGTGTTGCAAGACGAACCCATCAAATGGGCGGGATTTACCCATGCGGCATTTGTGGTGACCGATATGGATGATTTGATCGCGATGTTTGACGATAATGCGATCAAAATCACCGAAGGGCCTGTGATTTATAGCGATCGCCGGCGGGTTATCTTTATCCGCGATCCAGATGGTAACGTGTTAGAGTTTAACGAAATCCTATAAAAAAGGCCCGATTGGATGATCAATCGGGCCTTTCATTTATCACACGATACCGCCGCCCGCGCCGGATACTTTGGGGCGGATGCTGGCGACCTGCGCACGATACCCCGATTGACGATAGGTCATGATCGGGTCAATCGCGCCGCCCGTTTCCAGACGCGCCATTTGCAGGATCGGTTCAACGTCCGTGCGGAAGGCGCGGCGCAGGGTTGCCGATGCCATCAGCGCATCATTATCGTTCTGATATCCTGTTAGAACCTCACGATCGACCAGCGATGCCTGAACAAAGGCCCGTTGAATTTCCATGGCGGAAATCATCAGACTTTCGATCGGGTCGGTCACGTTATGCGATTGATCGATCATATGTGACAGGTTCAGGTCAGGGCTTTCTGCATCGACCAGTTCGTTCCAAACTAGGAACATGCGGTAGGGGTCGATTGTGCCGCTATCCAGATCATCGTCCCCGTATTTGGAATCGTTGAAATGGAAGCCGCCCAATTTGCCTGCGCGGATCAAGCGCGACACGATCATTTCGATGTTCACGTTCGGCGCGTGGTGGCCCAGATCGACCAGACATTTGGCTTTGTCACCCAATTCCTGTGCGATCATCAGGGATGTGCCCCAATCCTGTACGACAGTGGAATAGAACGCGGGTTCGTACATTTTATGTTCGCTGAACAACTGCCAGTCATCTGGCAGCGCGCCATAGATGTCCTGCATCGACGCCATATAGCGATCAAACTGACGGCCCATGTGTGTTTGACCAGGGAAATTCGATCCGTCGCCGATCCACACGGTCAACGCGTTCGACCCAATGGCCTGGCCGATTTCGATGCATTCGATGTTGTGATCTACGGCTTGCTGACGTGTCGCGGCATCATTGTGGGACAGCGACCCGAATTTATACGAATGTTCCTGATCGGGCTGATCTTGGAACGTGTTCGAATTCATCGCGTCAAAGCCCAGACCGTATTCGCCTGCTTTTTCCAGCATGGCCTTTGGGTCGGCTTTGTCCCATGGAATGTGCAGGGACACTTTTGGCGTGGCTTGGGTCAGGGTGTGGATCACACCGCAGTCGTCTAGTTTGTCAAAAATATCGCGCGGTTCGCCTTCGCCCGGGAAACGAGCGAAACGGGTGCCGCCGGTGCCGGTGCCCCATGACGGGACAGCAACACCAAAGGTCTTTGCGCGTTCTTTGATCGCTGCGGCGTCAATACCGCGGCGATCCAGCTGTTCGCAGATGGCATCGTAATCGGCATTCAGATCGTCGATGCGTTTTGCGTTTTCGGATTCGATAAAGGTCTTCATAGCCGCACCTTAGCGTGTGAACGCTTGGACATTGCCAGCGTCAACGTTGATGATGTTGCCAGTGGACTTTGCCGATGCTTCGGACGCAAGGAAATAGGCCGCTTCGGCGATGTCTTCGGGCAGGACGGACCGTTTTAGCATAGAACGATTGCGGTACATTTCCTCTAGGCCTTCTTTGTCCGTGCCATAGGTGCCTGCGCGCTGTTCCAGCCATTCGCCTTCCCAGATTTTCGAACCCTTTAGGACGGCATCAGGGTTCACGACGTTCACGCGGATGCCTGCATCTGCACCTTCTAGCGCCAAACAACGGGCCAGATGGATTTCAGATGCCTTGGCCGTGCAATAGGCCGACGCGTTTGGCGATGCCGCCAAGCCGTTTTTGGATGCAACAAAGACAATCGATCCGCCGATGTTTTGTTGGCGCATGACCTTGAACGCTTCGCGGCTGACTAGGAAATAACCCGTGGACAGGATGTCCATGTTTTTGTTCCACAGATCCAGCGATGTTTCTTCGACCGGCGCCGACGACGCGATGCCCGCATTCGACACCAGAATATCAACGCCGCCGAATTCGACTGCTGTATAGGCATAGGCGTCAATGATCGCCTGTTCGTCGGTGACGTTCATCTGCACGGTGCGCACGACATCAGCACCGAACGTTTTCGCGAAACCTGCGCGCACTTCTTCCAATGCCGTTTCGTTGATGTCGGCCAGCATGACGCATGCGCCTTCGGTCAGGTAACGGTGGGCCGTTGCCGCGCCGATGCCGCCCGCGCCGCCGGTGATCAATGCCACACGGCCCGCCATCGATTTCGGCTTTGGCATGCGCTGTAACTTCGCCTCTTCTAGCAGCCAATATTCGATGTCGAACGCTTCTTGTTCGGGCAGGCCGCAATATTCGGACACAGCCGACGATCCGCGCATCACGTTGATCGCATTCACATAGAATTCGCCGGAGATCCGCGCAGTTGCTTTGTCTTTGGCAAAGGTGATCATGCCAACGCCTGGCACCAGATAGACCACCGCGTTCGGGTCACGCAAAGCAGGGGAGTTATCGTGTTTGCAGCGGTCATAATAGGCCGCATAGTCCGCGCGGTAATCGGCAACCTGATCGGGCAGACCCGCCAGCACGTCGTCGATGTTATTCTTGGCTGGGTCAAAATTCACCACCAATGGGCGGATTTTGGTGCGTAGGAAATGGTCAGGGCAGGATGTGCCTAGCGCGGCCAAAGGCTCCATGTTTTTGGAGTTTACGAATTCCAGAACCGCATCCTGATCGTCGAAATGACCGACCATATGCTGTTGGCCCGACACCATGCCGCGGATCGCAGGCATCAGTTTCGCGGCAACAGCGCGGCGGGCATCTGCGTCCAGCGACGTGTGAATAGCGCCACCAAATGCGGACTGACCTGCGGTTTTGTCGGCGAACCAGTCCATTGCTTTTTGGATGATGTCCAGCGTCAGTTCGTAACACGTCTTTGCGTCATCATCCCAAGTGAACAACCCGTGCGATTCCAGCACGACGCCTTTGGCATTCGGGTTTTCGACGCAGAATTTTTCTAACCACAGGCCCAATTCATAGCCTGGTTTTTTCCAAGGCAGCCAACCGATGTCATCGCCGAAAATCTCGGCCGTTAGTTCGCGCGAATTTTTGGATGCTGCAATCGCGATGATCGCATCTGGGTGCATATGGTCTACGTGTTTGCGCGGGACATAAGCGTGCAGCGGGGTATCAATGGATGCCGCGCGCGGGTTCAGGTTCCACGTGCAGTGCGGCAGATAGCCGACCATTTCGTCTTCGAATTCGACGCCGCGATAGACGCCTTTCAGCGCGCGCAGTTTGTCCATGTATAGGGTGGCAAACCCGTCCATTTTGATCGAACCGACGTCGCCGCCCGACCCTTTGACCCACAGAACCTCTACCTCTTCCCCAGTCAAAGGGTCCTTTTCCATGACTTTTGCCGATGTGTTGCCGCCACCGTAATTGGTGATCCGTTTGTCGGAGCCCAGCAAATTCGAGCGGTACAAAAGTTTTTCCGACTCGGACATGGATGCGGCTTTGGCGTCATCCCAACCGTTAACAAGGCGCTGATTTGCACCGGAATTCGACATGATATCCTCCCTTCGCGTTGAAAAACGCGGTAATAACTTTCCAATCAAAACTGACGAGACTGCGACCGAATGTCAATCACAAACAATCATAAAAGATCGTTTGCACCTGCAGAATGATTGAAAATGATTTTTAATGATTGACAATGCGCGTCAAAATCCCGCAACATCCAAATCCGAGGGAGGACTCAATGCACGAAACAGAACGCCATAGGGTTATTTTATCTGCTGTTCAGGACCGTCCGGTCGTGACGGTGGTTGACCTGTGTGGCCTGACCGGTGCGTCCGAAGCCACCATTCGTCGCGACATTGCGACGTTGCATGAAACGAAGAAACTGCGCCGTGTGCGCGGTGGCGCCGAAGCTTTGACCCCACCACAAGTGGTTGGGCTGGCGGGGCGGCCATTTTCGATCAACGAAACGATCAATATCAAGCAGAAACAAGCAATCGCGCGCGCAGCCGTTGAATTGTGCGATGACGGGGATCCTATCATCATCAACGGCGGCACAACGACGTTCCAGATGGTGCATCCGTTGGCCACGCGCCGTGTTCAGGTTTTCACCAATTCGTTCCCGATTGCCGAACATCTGCTGAAGAACACCAAAAACACCATCATGCTGTCGGGCGGGGTTATTTACCGCGAACAGAACATTGTGTTGTCGCCATTTGAAAATGACGTGACCCGCAATTTCTATGCCCGCCGCATGTTCATGGGCGCCCAAGGCATCGGACCGCTGGGTCTGATGGAGGCGGACCCGCTGCTGATTCAAGCCGAACAGAAACTGATCGGTCAGGCGGATGAATTGGTTGTTTTGGTGGACAGTTCGAAATTCGATCAGCGCAGCAGCCTTGTGCTGTGTGGGCTGGACCGGATCGACACCGTGATCACCGACGAAGGCATCACGGACAAAACTGCCGCCATGTTGGAGGCAGCAGAGGTTAAGCTGATCGTAGCCCCTGTCGAGGCTGCGGAAGCAGAGGAGGCGGCCTCTTAGACCCGCTGGTTACACTTTAGGGAGGATACAATGAGTGTAATGAAGAAAATTCTGTCGACTGTGGCTGTTGCGGCTGCGTTTACAGGTACGGCTGCACAGGCCGAAGACATGCGCATCGCACTGGTGGTAAAAGCACTGGGCATCGGTTTCTTTGAAGCGGCTGCAAAAGGCGCCGAAGAGGCTGCTGCCGAACTGGGCGATGTAGAAATCATTTACACCGGTCCGACCGACACCACCGCCGAAGGCCAGATCGAAGTGATCAACAGCCTGATCGCCCAAGGCGTTGATGCGATCGCAATTTCCGCAAACGACCCTGATGCGGTTGCACCTGCGCTGGCACGTGCAATGCAGCGCGGCATCACCGTAATTTCGTGGGATTCTGGCGTCGCCCCCGAAGGCCGCATGATGCACCTGAACCCATCGTCGAACGAACTGATCGGTAATATGATCATCAAACTGGCGGCTGACCATCTGCCAGAGGGCGGCGAAGTCGCGGTTCTATCCGCTTCGGCGACTGCAACGAACCAGAACATCTGGATCGACGAAATGAACAAAGTCATGGGCAACTACCCAGGCGTCGAAGTCGTGGCGACTGTTTATGGCGATGACCTTGCCGATAAATCCTATCGCGAAGCCCAAGGCCTCATGCAGTCTTATCCTGATCTGGACGCGATCATCGCGCCGACTTCGGTTGGTATCGTGGCGGCTGCGCAGGCCGTAGCTGATGCTGGCAAAGCAGGCGAAATCAACGTGACAGGTCTGGGTCTGCCATCGGAAATGGCTGGCGCGATTGAATCGGGTGCATCGAAATCCTTTGCGATCTGGAACCCGATTGATCTGGGCTATTCGGCTGCAATGATTGCGCACGCTCTGGCAACTGGCGAAGCAACCGCAGAACCAGGCGCGTCGATCCCGATGGGCCGCATGGGCGAAGTAACGTTGGATGACACCAACTCGGGCGCTATGGCCGATCCGTTTGTGTACGACGCATCGAACATCGCTGACTTCGTCGACATTTTCTAATCTCCCAAGGGTCGGCATCATGGGTGCCGGCCCGCCTATTGGACTATCAATGCAACAACGTGTTTCAACGGACGCGCCGGTTTTGCGGCTCGACCGAATAACCAAAACATTTCCGGGCGTTAAGGCGCTGGATCAGGTGCAGCTTGGCCTATTTCCGGGTCAGGTGACTGCGCTGGTCGGGGAAAACGGCGCGGGTAAATCCACGCTGGTTAAGATTTTGACGGGCATCTATCAGCCCGATGGCGGCGCGATCTATGTGGGCGACGAACAGGTTACATTTCCGACCGCCCAAGACGCCGCTGCCCATGGCATCACAGCGATCCATCAGGAAACCGTCCTGTTTGACGATCTGACGGTTGCCGAAAACATATTCTTGGGTCACGCGCCCAAAACCAAATGGGGTTTGATCGACACGAAAACCCAAACCCGCCGCGCGACTGAAATTTTGCGCAGCATCGGCGCGGACATTGATCCGCAAACGCGTCTGCGCGATCTGGGTATTGCGTCGAAACACCTTGTTGCGATTTCGCGCGCGCTGTCGATTGATGCGCGGGTTGTCATCATGGACGAACCCACCGCAGCGCTGTCGCACAAGGAAATTCACGAACTTTACGATCTGGTCGATCAGTTAAAGGCACAGGGCAAAGCGATCCTGTTTATCAGCCACAAATTCGACGAGATTTTCCGAATTGCCGATCGCTACACCGTTTTCCGCGATGGTCAGTATGTCGCCAACGGCAAAATCGCCGACATTAACGAAGGCGAATTGGTTCAGATGATGGTGGGCCGGTCTGTTGATCAGGTGTTTCCAAAACGCGAAAGCCTATTGGGGACCGAAGTTTTGCAAGTCGTCGGTTATGACCACCCGACCGAATTCGAAGGTATCAATTTCAAACTGCACCGAGGCGAGATTTTAGGTTTCTACGGTCTGGTTGGGGCAGGGCGGTCTGAATTCATGCAGTCCCTGTTCGGCATCACCAAACCGTCCAAAGGCGTGACGAAAGTCGACGGCAAAATCACCGTCATCCGGTCCCCCGCGGCTGCAGTTGAGGCTGGCATCGTGTACGTCCCCGAAGATCGCGGTTTGCAAGGCGCTATTCGCCCCATGCCGATTTTTCAAAACGTGTCGCTTGCGTCGCTGAAAAAGACGTCGAAAAACGGGTTTATTCGACTGGCCGAAGAATTCGCAATGGCGCGTGAATATACCCAGCGTTTGGATTTGCGCGCGGCGTCTTTGGATACCCCTGTGGGCAATCTGTCGGGCGGCAACCAGCAAAAAGTCGTCATCGCTAAATGGTTGGCAACAAAGCCAAAAGTCATCATTCTGGACGAACCGACCAAAGGCATCGATATCGGATCCAAAGCCGCCGTTCATGATTTCATGGCTGAACTGGCGTCCCAAGGGTTGGCCGTCATCATGGTCAGTTCCGAAATCCCCGAAGTCCTAGGCATGTCCGACCGCGTGATTGTCATGCGCGAAGGCCGTATCGCCGCCGAAGTGTCCGGCGATGACATGACCCCCGAAACTCTGGTCCGCCACGCTGCGGGCATTGCGGAGGCGTAGATGAATATCCTTAAATCCCGCGAAATGATCCTGACTGGCGCGATTGTCGTGCTGCTGGGTCTGGTCGCGACCCGTTTTCCGGCGTTTGTTGCGCCATCCAATCTGGTTGCTGTGTTCAATGACACGTCGCCCCTGATCCTACTGGCGATTGGTCAGATGATTGTCATTCTGACCAAATGTATCGACCTGTCGGTTGCCGCCAATCTGGCGCTGACGGGGATGGTTTGCGCTATGATCAACGTCGCGGTGCCGGGTGTGCCTGTCGTTGTGATCGTGGCCGTGGCCATCGGTCTGGGCGCGATTTTGGGTGCGTTCAACGGCATCCTTGTGTGGAAATTGGATATTCCGCCGATCGTCGTGACTTTGGGTACGATGACCATTTTCCGTGGTATCATTTTCCTGATTTCCGACGGGAAATGGGTCAATTCCCACGAAATGTCCCCCGCGTTCAAGGCATTCCCGCGGGCTGAATTGTTGGGCCTGCCTATGCTAAGTTGGACTGCTATTTTGATGACCGTAATTTTCTTTACGATCATGACGCGGACGACGCTGGGGCGGTCTTTCTACGCTGTCGGCGGCAATCCGCACGCGGCGGTCTATACGGGCATCAACGTTGGTAAATCGCAGTTCTGGGCGTTCACCTTTTCGGGCGCTTTGGCAGGGTTGGTCGGATACCTATGGGTGTCGCGCTATGCGGTGGCCTATGTCGATATCGCGCTGGGGTTTGAATTGGACGTGGTCGCCGCTTGCGTTATTGGCGGGATCGCCATTTCCGGCGGCATCGGGTCCATCGGCGGAGCCGTTCTGGGCGCGCTGTTTCTGGGCGTCATTAAAAATGCGCTGCCTGTCGTGAATATCAGCCCGTTTTGGCAAATGGCGATCTCTGGCTCTGCCATCATTATCGCAATCGCCGTGAACACCCGCGCTGGCCGCACCAAAGGCCGCATCATCCTGAAAAAAGCAGAGGCCACCCAATGAGCCACGTCGAACGCATCATTCCCGACCGCCTGCAATCGCCGTTTCAGAAACGGATCAAAAGCTGGGAAAGCCTGTTGTTGGCTGTCGCTATCGGGATTTTCATCGCGAACAGTTTTGCGTCCCCCTATTTTCTTAATGCGTGGAACTTGTCTGACGCGACATTCAATTTTACGGAAAAGGCGATGATTGCCTTTGCCATGGCGCTGTTGATCGTGGCGGGTGAAATCGATCTGTCGGTCGCGTCGATCATCGCGTTGTCATCGACCGCGATGGGGGCCGTGGCGCAGTTTGATGTAACCACGCTGACCATTGTTCTGACGGGCCTGTCCGTCGGGGTTATCTGCGGCGCGTTCAACGCTGTTTTGGTCACGGTGATGGGCCTGCCGTCCATCGTGGTCACCATCGGTACAATGAGCCTATTTCGCGGCATCAGCTATATCGTTTTGGGCGATCAGGCGTTCCGTGGTTACCCAAGCGATTTTGCCTTTTTCGGGCAGGGATACGTGTTCTGGGTGATCAGCTTTGAATTCGTTTTGTTCGTTGTTTTGGCCGTGATTTATGGTGTTTTGCTACACAAAACCAACTTTGGCCGCGCGGTGTACGCCATTGGCAATAACGCGACAGGAGCGTTATTTTCAGGTATCCGCGTCAACCGCGTCAAATTCATCCTGTTCGTTCTAACGGGCCTAATGTCCGGCGTTGCGGCGGTGTGTTTGACATCGCGCCTAGGGTCCACCCGCCCGTCCATCGGGTTGGGGATGGAGCTAGAGGTCGTCACCATGGTCGTTTTGGGCGGCGTCAATATCTTGGGCGGATCGGGGTCTATTCCAGGCGTTGTGATCGCGGCCTTTGTTATGGGTATGGTGACCTTTGGTTTGGGTCTGTTGAACGTACCCGGTATCGTCATGTCGATCTTTATCGGCGCACTGCTGATCGGTGTGATCGCACTGCCGCGCCTATGGGCGATGTGGAGGGCATGATGCAAAAATACGCGTTCAAAATGCAGCTGCACGACGGTCAGTTGGACGAATACCAACGTCGTCACGATGAAATCTGGCCTGAATTGGTTGATCTGCTGAGACAGGCGGGCGTGTCGGATTATTCGATCCATCTGGATGCCGATACGAATGTGTTGTTCGGCGTTTTATGGCGCACGGATGATCACGGCATGGACGACCTGCCAAACCAACCAGTCATGCAAAAATGGTGGGCGCATATGGCAGATATCATGGCGACCCACCCAAACAACGAACCTGTGGCGACCCCGCTGATCAACGTCTTTCACATGCCATGACTCATATTGCTGTCATTGATGTCGGTAAAACCAATGCCAAGCTGGCGTTGGTTGATAGCACGACGTTGCAAGAAATCGCAGTTCTTACCCGTCCAAACCGAGTTTTGACCGACGGACCGTATCCGCATTTTGATCTGGACGGGCATTGGGGTTTTTTCGTTGATGCGCTGGCGCAGTTCCAATCGCAGCATGGCGTTGATGCAATCAGCATTACCACGCATGGCGCGGCGGTCACGTTGATCGATCAAGGCGGGCAGGCCATCCCGATGTTGGATTACGAATTTGGCGGATTGGATCCCAAGGGCTATGATGTCCTGCGTCCCGAGTTTGCTGAAACAGGGTCTCCGCGATTGGCGATGGGGTTGAACGCGGGGGCGCAGTTGCATTGGCTGTTCGCAAATGATCCATCGCTGCGCGATCGCGTTGCGTCCATTGTCACCTATCCGCAGTATTGGGGGTATCGGTTGACAGGACAGGTGGCGACCGATGTGACAAGCTTGGGCTGTCACACCGATCTGTGGAACCCGCATTCGGGCCAATATTCAAAATTGGTGAATGATCTGGGCATCGCGGACCTGATCGCACCAGCACGAAAATCTACCGACATATTGGGGACTGTTCGGGCCGAAGTCGCCGAACAAACGGGTCTTTCAGCGTCAACTCCTGTGGTTTGCGGCATTCACGATTCAAACGCGTCTTTGTATCCGTATTTATTGGACGCGAAGGGGCCATTTTCTGTCGTGTCTACGGGCACTTGGGTGGTTTGTATGTCCATGGGCGGCACGGTTCCCACACTGGACCCGTCTCGCGATACGTTAATCAATGTGAATGCGTTGGGGCAGGCGGTCCCAACGGCCCGTTTTATGGGCGGGCGCGAATTTGAACTGATCCGCGCGGGCCGCGATATAATACCGACCGATGCCGATCGAAACGCTGTTTTAGATGGTATCCACCTGTTGCCAGCGGTCGAACCTACGTCGGGGCCATTTATTGGGCGTCAGATGGCTTGGTCCAAAACGCCAGCGACCGCCGGTCAGGAAATGATCGCGCTGTCCTATTATCTTGCTTTGATGACGGACACCTGTTTGTCGCTGATCGATGCCACGGGCCCTGTGATTGTCGAAGGTCCGTTTGGTCGTAACACCGACTATCTGCAGATGCTTGCGGCGCTGCGTCCAAATGTGCGGATTGCCGCTTCGGCAACAGGGACTAGTGTTGGCGCCGCGTTGTTGGCTATGGATAGCCCGCAAAGCCCCGAAACCAAACCCATCGAAAATCCCGTTGATGATAGATTTACCCAATATGCTCAAGATTGGGCTCGACTGCTAAAGGAAAGCTGATGCGTCTTTCAAATTGCCATAATTTTCACGATTTTCAAAAACTGGCAAAACGTCGTTTGCCATCGCCTTTGTACAACTACATCGCAGGCGGCGCGGACGATGAACTAACCCTGCGGGAAAACACGGCCAGTTTTGATCGCGTCGATTTGGTGCCGAATGTGTTGCGCGGTGTCGAAAATGTGGATTTGTCGACGACGGTGATGGGCCAGAAAATTGATCTGCCTGTTTATCTGTCGCCAACTGCATTGCAGCGTCTGTTCCACCATCAGGGGGAACGGGCGACTGCGGCGGCGGCTGAAAAATTCGGAACGATGTTCGGTGTGTCCACCATTGGCACTGTCGCGATGGAGGAATTGGCGGCAAAGCATTCCAATCCGCAGTGCTATCAGTTCTATTTCCACAAAGATCGCGGATTGAATTCCGCGATGATGCAGGCCGCGAAAGACAACGGTATCAAGGTCATGATGCTGACCGTGGACACCATTACGGGCGGAAATCGCGAACGTGATTTGCGGACTGGATTTTCGATCCCTCTGCGTCTGAATCTGCGCGGGATGCTGGATTTTGTTCTGAAACCGCAGTGGGGGATCAACTATGTCACCCATGAAAAATTCAGTCTTCCCCAGTTGGAAAAGCATATCGATATCAAAGGCGATCCAGTTAGCATCGGCAAATATCTGAACGATATGCTGGACGCGTCCATGAACTGGGACGACGTTGAAAAAATGGTCCGTGAATGGGATGGGCAGTTTTGTCTAAAAGGCGTGATGAGCGTGGAGGATGCGATCCGTGCGGCAGATATCGGCTGTACGGGAATTGTTTTGTCCAACCACGGAGGCCGTCAGTTGGATGGATCGCGGACGGCCTTTGATCAGCTAGACGAAATCGTGCAGGCGGTCGGTGATCGTATGGATGTGATGATTGATGGCGGGATCCAGCGGGGGACCCATGTGCTCAAGGCGCTTGCACTGGGCGCAAAGGCGGTTGGTCTGGGCCGGTTCTATCTGTTTCCATTGGCCGCGGCTGGACAACCGGGTATCGAACGCGCGGTCGGTAAGCTGCGCGATGAATTGGTGCGGGATATGCAGTTGATGGGTTGTACGTCGATTGATCAGCTAAGCCGCGATATGTTGCGGTTCCGCTGATCGATCTGTTTGTGGTCGTCCGCCCCAATTGGGGCGGGCCATCAAATCTGGCTTTCGATCCATTCGAACGATCCACGAATGAGATCGCCATTTTCGATATCAATCACCGCAGGCTCTGTGCATTCGAACGAAAACGCGCCTGTGTAACAGCGTTCGATAAACGCCCGAATTTGCGGGATCGCAGCGGAACGGTCATCCGGATTAACAAATACGCGGTGCGCATCTGCGCCGGAATCCAGTGCTATCTTAGGATCCGAAATTCCCGAAATATGGACCATTGCGGTATGGTCAGGGAAAATTTCGGTTTCGTTCGCAATTGTGTGCTGGAACGTGTCATGCACGATCGCGAACATCTCTGGCGCGATTTCATCAATTGCGGCGACCAAATCTGCTTTGCCTTTGATCGAAGACGTTTCAAACCCAATCGGTTCGATCAGTGGTTTGACAGATAGACCACGGAAAATGGGCATGAGTTCCCGCAGTGTTTCACGAATGGTCAGCGTTGGCCGATCGTCCACCGTCGGGATCAAAGACATGGTTTGTGCCCCAGCGGCATCCGCCAGCTGCGCCAAATCTGTTATCTGTTGAGCGATATCGTCGGACCAAACGTTGAACCCGTAAACCTCGGATACGCCAAAAAGGTGCAAACCTTTTTCGGCGATCAGCGCTTTTGCAGCAGCGGGGTCCATCCCATCGAATATTGGGCGGCCAAGGTCATTGCGAGCCTCGATGCCGCCGCAGCCTGTCGCCACCGCCATGTCCAGATAGTCTGGAAATGACAGTGTGCGACAGGTTTTTTGGTTCAGTGCACGTATCATCACATCAAATGTTCGACTTCTGGCGCGGCGATGAACCGCCATTTGCGCAGTGGACCGGCCATGACGTTCAGATAGTACATCTCGAACCCGTGGGGCGCACCGCAGGGGTGGTGACCACGTGGGACGCAGACGACATCACCGTCATAAACAGCCATGGTTTCGTTCAGGGTCAGATCGTCGGTGTAGACGCGCTGAATGCCCCAACCGCCTTCGGCGTTGATCCGGTGGTAATAGGTCTCTTCCAGATAGGTGATATTTGGAAAATCATCTTCGTCGTGGCGGTGCGACGGGAACGACGACCAGTGGCCAGCGGGGGTAAAGACTTCGGTCACCAATAGGCTGTCGCAGTAGTCTTCGTTTTCCATCGCGATGTTGTTGATGTAGCGCGTGTTCACGCCTTCGCCGCGCTGGGTCAGGGTGATGCCGTCTGGGCCAATCTTGCGCGCTTTGTGGCCCGATTTGCCAGGCGCCAGACAGACAGCAATCGTGCAATCTGTCGTCGCGGTCGCGTCCCAGTTTTCATCATTTGGCACATACAGGCAGTGCGGAGGCGTCTTTTCAAAAACGTTCATCCGTTCGCCCAATTCGCCCCAGTTTTCACCGGCGGCGTTGATCGTGGCTTTGCCTTCGACCATGACCAGAATGGCTTCGTTCGAACCGGTCGCCTCGGCGATGGATTCACCCGCACGCAAACGGTACAGCGAAAATCCGACATAGCGCCACCCCGCAGACTGCGGGGTGATTTCGTGGACTTTTCCGTGTGTACCGAACGGTTTTTTCAGTAGGTCTGCCATATCAGTTCACCAGCGATTGTTGCATGATCTGTCCGAGGTATTCTTCGAACCGTTTTTGTTGTTTTTCACGAGTTGACACCTGTGGGACTGCAACGTCCCAGAAGTAACCGTGGGAACCAGCGGTGGTTTCGATGCCGGTGCCGGGGAAGTCTTTGGCGATGGTGTCGATGACGATCACGGTCGGGATGTTGCGGGTCCGCGCGGCTATGATTTCAGCCTCTAGCTGGTCGGTGTTCGCCGCTTTGACCGCATGCGCGCCCATCGATGCTGCGTGCATGACGTAGTCGATCTCTGGCTGCACTTCGA
>NZ_JBSWXL010000007.1:0-165369 GCF_056160585.1 Marivivens sp. ABH4_498 | reverse complement strand
ATGTGAACCCGGATGGCACCATCACCTTCACGCCGGACGAAAACTTTAACGGTGACACGACGATCACCTACACAGTGACCGATCCTGCGGGCAACACCGACACCGCGACCGTGACCGTATCGGTTGCGCCGGTGGACGATGCCCCAAAGGCCGTCGATGATGTGTCGGCAACCGAATTCGAAACGCCTGTGACCATTAATGTTCTGGCGAACGATTTCGATGTTGATGGTGATGACCTAACCGTCACCGATGCGGTTTCGGCAGATGGCTCTGTCGCGATCAACGGCGATGGCACGATCACCTTTACGCCGAACGATGGTTTCGAAGGTGAAGCAACCATCACCTACACGATCACTGACGAAGAAGGCCTGACAGATACCGCAACTGTGCGCGTGGCCGTATCGGATGATCCGCGTGACGGCACCGTCGAAGGCACCGCAGGTAACGATATTATCGACAGCACCTATATCGGTGACCCAGATGGCGACATGGTTGACAACAACGATGCGATCCTTCCGGGCGATGTTGGCGATGATGACCTGATCTACGGTTTCGAAGGCGACGACACCATCACGGCCGGCACTGGCGATGACGAAGTCTATGGCGGCATCGGCGACGATTCGATCATTGGTAACGGCGGTAACGACACCATCTTTGGTGAAGACGGCAATGACATCCTGCGTGGTGGATTTGACGCTGACACCATCTATGGTGGCGATGGCGCGGATGTCATGGACGGCATGTCTGGCGATGACACTTTGATCGGCGGTCTGGGCGACGATAGCATCGTTGGCGGCGGCGGCGATGACTATATCGAAGGTAACGAAGGCAACGACACCATTCAGGGCGGCAACAACGCTGATCTGATCTATGGTGGTGCTGACAACGACACCATCATGGGCGGCGAAAGCGATGACGTCATCTATGGTGACGGCGGTGACGACACCATCTTGGGCGAAGCTGGAAACGACACGATCAAAGCTGGCGACGGCAATGACGTGGTGTCGGGCGGCGAAGGCGACGATAACATCATCGGCAACGGCGGCAACGACACGATTTCCGGTGACGACGGCAACGATACACTGCTGGGCGGCTTTGATGCTGACGTCATTTACGGCGGAACTGGTGCGGACACCATCGACGGTATGTCCGGCAATGACAGCATCTTTGGCGGTCTGGGCGACGATAGTATCGTTGGCGGTGGCGGCGATGACTACATCGAAGGCAACGAAGGCAACGACACCATTCAGGGCGGCAACAATGCTGATCTGATCTATGGTGGTGCTGACAACGACACCATCATGGGCGGCGAAAGCGATGACGTTCTGTTTGGCGATGCCGGTGACGACGTAATTTCGGGCGACGATGGCAATGATACCATCGTTGGCGGCGAAGGTGCGGATGATCTGTCGGGCGGCTTTGGCAACGACACGTTCTTGGGTGGCCAAGGTGGTGACACTGTCGTCGGCGGCGAAGACGTGGACGGCAACGATGTTGACGTACTGGATCTGACCGGTTCGAACGTAGATTTCATCACCTACACCAGCGACGACAAAGAGGACGGTACGGTTACCTTCCTTGATGGGTCGACCATGACATTCTCGGAAATCGAAAATGTTGTGCCGTGCTTTACGCCTGGTACGATGATCGCAACGATCCGCGGCGAAGTCCCTGTCGAAGACCTATGTGTCGGTGACCGCGTTATCACCCGCGACAACGGCATTCAGGAAATCGCGTGGCTGGGTCACAAAGACATGTCCGGCAAACAGTTCGTCAACAACCCGCACCTGAAACCTGTGCTGATCAAGGCAGGCGCTTTGGGGCAGGGGCTGCCTGAACGTGACATGCTGGTATCGCCGAACCACCGTGTTCTGGTGTCGTCCGACCTGACGCAGCTGTATTTCGAAGAACGCGAAGTTCTGGCAGCGGCGAAACATTTGGTCGGCAGCCAAGGTATTCACCGCGTTGACGTGATGCAGACGACCTACATCCACTTTATGTTCGAACGCCACGAGGTGGTTCTTTCGAACGGATCGTGGACCGAAAGCTTCCAGCCAGGTGATTACAGCCTGAAAGGTATCGGTAATGGTCAGCGCAATGAAATTCTGGAACTGTTCCCAGAATTGAAACTGAAGAATGGTCTGGATAACTACCATTCGGCACGTAAGGCGCTGAAACGTCACGAAGCCAAACTGTTGATCCGCTAAACCGAGATCAGAGTTTTAAGAAAAAAGAAGCCGGCGGTTATCGCCGGCTTTTTTCGTATTTGTCCCATGCATCGATCGTATCCAGATCGCGAACATATCGTTCATCATCGGTGTCGATCACGAACATCTGTTTGCGATGGGATCGAATGATTTTGGCGGCGCCATTATCGCCGGATAGATCGTCGAACAGGGGTAAAAGGTCTGATGTAAAAAGGACGGGATGTCCCATTCTGCCGTTCGACCCATATCGCCAAATTTTGTGATTTGGCTGCGCGCTACGGGTCTGTATCAACCTGCTGAAATCATTGGTTTCGATATCTGGCATGTCAGGTAGACAAATCATCAGGTCCGTCTGTGGCATCGAACCTACGGCCATCCGCAACGTGTCGGACATGCCCGTCGGGCTGCCCAGAACGCAGGTCGCTTCCGAATTTTCCAACATCTGCGCACGTGGATGATCCATCGACGGAACGGCAACAAAGACGGGGCAACCGACCGCTATCGCGCGTCGCACTTGCCGAACCAATAGGGGAACGCCGTCAATCTGTCTGGTCAATTTGTCTTGTCCGCCCATGCGTGATGACAAACCAGAGGCAGGAAATAAAATAGCGGTCATCGGAATTCCTTTTCGCCATTGGCAATGCAGATCGTCGGCCTACCATTCGGATAAGCAAATTAGGTGCAATTTTGATTTTATCGATATTACAACGGCTTCGTCTATTATTTCAGCAATTGGCGTGGCGTGTCCTGCTGGTCGGGGGATTGGCGGTTATTGCCGTCCCGACGGCCAAATTATTTGGCGGGTTCATCCCAGATGGCATCAGCGAAAAAATCGGAGCAGAGGCTGTTGATGCTCTGTTGACGATCATCGCGTCGTCGATGTTGGCCGTTACGACATTTTCGTTGTCGGTGATGGTATCCGTTTATCGATCGGTCGCATCACAATGGACACCGCGCGCGCACCGTATTCAGCTAAAAGACACGCGGACCCAAACTGTTTTGGCGACCTTTGTCGGCGCGTATATCTATGCGCTATTGTCGATCATTTTGCTGCACACGCCATTTTTCACCGAAGGCGAAATCGTTGTTCTGTTTGCCATGACGATCGTTGTGATCGTCATGATTGTGGCGACCATTTTGCGTTGGGTTCTGCATTTGCAAACCTTTGGCAGCTTGGAACAAACGGCGAATACTATTCGCGATGACACGGTGCGCGCGTTGAACGAATGTTTGTCAAAGCCAGCGTTGTCGGCCAACCCACTGACGCCCGATGTTATCATCCCAGCCGATGCAGTGACGGTGCGTGCTGATCGGTCAGGGTACATTGTCCGCGTTTTTGTCCATGCGTTGCAGAATGCTGCGATGGACTGTCAGGGATACATATGGCTGACCGTCAAACCAGGCGATTACGTCAACCAAGGCGAAGTTATCGGCCATGTTTCAGGCGACATTGACGCAATGAACCGCGCGATCAAACGGCACATCGATATCGGACTACATCGCGATATCCCGCAAGACCCCGAAATCGGAATGGTCATGCTGTCTGAAATTGGCGTAAAGGCCATGTCGCCCGGTGTGAATGACCCCGGCACGGCGATCTGGATGATAGATCGCATTATGTCAGTCATTTTTGAGGCGCCAGATCAGGTTCCCCCCAGCTGCGACCGTATTTGGATGCCAGTCTTTGAACTGCATCGCGCGTTTTATACGTCTGTCGACCTACTTGCCCGCTATTCCGCCGGCGCGGTCGAAGTCCAACAAGCAATGTTTAAACGGCTGGATGGCGTTGCGCATTGCGACGATCCGGCTCTAGCGGCGGCGGCGCGCGAAATTGGCGCGCGTTTATACGCGCGCGGACAACAAGGCCTGCCCACAGACGTGGACAAGCAAGATATTTATAAACCCGATTGGATTTAAGGCAGAACGCGCGTGTATTTGGTGCCTTCTAGCGTGGCGCCAACACGGAAACCCGCCTGACCGAACACGACCGCAATCACAGGGGCCAGCGACGTTGTGGTTTCTGCGCGGATGTTTTCGCCCTGATCGTTCAGTGCGTATTCCATATCCGCACCGGCTGCCCAGCCGGACGACTGGCGGAAATCCATCAACGATTCTTCGGTCATGAAAAACAGAACGTGGCTGTATTGCTGACCACCCAACTGCAGGCCCGCGCTGGCGCTGGCGGCAGAATAGTAATCAACGGTCGTTTGACCGATCCGCAACGCGCCGCGGCCATATGCACCGCCAAAGCCCAAACCGACTTCGGTGATCAGCGGCATAACCAACATACCGGCCGATTTCAGCATAAGGTCACGGGTGCCGGGGTAGCGGCTGTACATGTAGGACAATGTGGAATCGACGCGCGCGTCGATCGTCGCCGCACCGTTTGTGCCGATCCCGTTTGAACAGGCCGATAGCGTAGCCGCAGCCGCGCCCAGCCCGAAATTACGACGAGTGATAAGGGTCATTGCTCTTGCCTCTTGTATGGCGGATTTTCCCGCTCTGTCCGCGCAACTATACGCTGTTGCGCGGTTTGTGTCATCCACAACCTGTATGTCGGCGGTTAACCGTTTAGGATACGGGCGGCCTCGGGGGCGAAATAGGTTAGGATGCCGTCACAGCCCGCGCGTTTGAAACACATCAGGCTTTCCAGCATGACCTTTTCACCGTCCAGCCAGCCGTTTTGAACAGCCGCTTGGATCATCGCGTATTCGCCCGACACTTGATAGGCATAGGTCGGCACGCCAAAGGTGGATTTTACGCGCTGGCAGATATCCAGATACGGCATTCCCGGTTTCACCATGATCATATCCGCGCCTTCCATCAGGTCGCGTTCGACAAGCCGCATGGCCTCTTCGGAATTGGCGGGGTCCATTTGATATGTCTTTTTGTCGCCTTTCAATGCACCCGATGCGCCAACAGCATCGCGGAACGGGCCATAGAACCCGCTGGCATATTTCGCAGTATAAGAAAGGATCGCAACATTCTGATATCCTTCGCTTTCTAGCGCAGAACGGATCGCGCCAATGCGGCCATCCATCATGTCAGATGGTCCGAGGATATCCGCGCCAGCCTCTGCCTGCGCCAGAGCCATTTTGACCAGCGCCTCGACCGTTTCATCGTTAAGGATTTCGCCATTGTCGACGTATCCATCGTGGCCGTTGATGTTATAAGGGTCCAGCGCGATATCCGTCATGACCATCATTTCTGGCACTTCGTCTTTGATCGCGCGGATGGCCTGATTTGTCAGGTTGTCGGGCGACCACGCCATGGCGCAATCTTCGGTCCGATGTTCCATGGCCGTATAGGGAAACAGACACATCGCTGGAATGCCCAGATCCGACGCCATCGCAGCCGATTTGACAACGCGGTCAATGGTTTGACGCCGCACGCCGGGCATAGACGGGATCGGTGTTTCATCGTCTTCGCCATCCATCAAAAACACAGGCCAGATAAAATCATCAGGCGTCAGCGTGTTTTCGCGCACCATGGCGCGGATACCGGGGGATTTGCGCAAACGGCGCAGTCGGGACGTAGGATACGGAGCGACGGTGGGTTTCATAGCGGGCCTTTCATGTCACAAATCATGGGTGCCACGGATTTTTGACGGGAACAAGTCTGGGCTTTGCCCAATTGGGTCGATAGTGTCCGACACAAACAATGAACGGACGGTATTCGTGAACCTGACGCAAACGATTTTCGAAGTCATCGACCTGCGGTCATTTTCAAACCTGTGGTACTGGATCGCGTTGGCTGTTTTGTGGTCCACCGCATCCCATTACGTGTTGGGCGTCCCGTTTGACCTGATCCAACGCGCCGCCCGAGAAGGCGGAGAGGCGTTCGACGATCTGCAATCCATCGTACGCGTCAACGTAAACCGTTTGCTGTTCATCGCACGCGGGTCGGGCCTGTGGCTGACAGGGTTCATGACGTTCGTGTTGACCGGACTGTTTATTCTGGCCGCATTTTACCACATCGAATTCGCCCAAGCGGTTATTTTGATGGCCTTTCCGATGACTTTGGTCGGTGCGTTGTCGATTTACACCGCGCATATCATCGAAGCTGAGGGGCTGGAAAAAACGACATTGTTTGGTCGATTGCGCCGACATCGGACCTATACCCAATTTATCGGGATGGCGTCCATTTTTGTAACCGCGATTTTCGGCATGTACCAAAACTTGGGCGGAGCTTACGGGTTCTGATTGACTTCACGGACGGGCAGGATAGGTCACGCGCATGGCTCAGAACTCTCACATCACGGTCTGCGGCGCACCAGAAGGTTTTGACGCCCAGCTTATTCTAAACGAAATCGAAAAAACGGGCGCGCCTGTTTTGCATGTCGCGCGCGATGATCGGCGTTTGACCGAAATTCAGGCCGCTTTGGCGTTTTTTGCGCCCGACATGCCCGTCGTGGTTTTTCCTGCGTGGGATTGTTTGCCATATGACCGCGTGTCGCCCAATGCGGATGTGTCTGCGGCGCGTATGGCGACCTTGGCGGCGCTGTGCCACGGGATGCCAGCCAAATTTGTCGTTCTGACCACGCTGAACGCGGCGACCCAGAAAATCCCAGCGCGCGATGTGTTGAAATCCGCATCCTTTACCGCCCATGTGAACCACCGCATGGACGAAGAAGGGCTGCGTAACTATCTGGTTCGTATGGGATTTACCCAATCGCCTACAGTGATGGAGCCAGGTGATTATGCGATCCGCGGCGGTATCATTGATATCTTTCCCCCAGGGGAAAGCGGCCCCGTTCGCCTAGACCTGTTTGGTGATGTTCTGGATAGTGCCCGCAGGTTCGATCCAGCTTCGCAGCGAACAATCGAAAAACTTGATGTGATAGAATTGGCGCCCGTGTCCGAAGTTATTTTGGATGATGCCGCAATTACCCGTTTTCGCCAGAATTATCGTATTGAATTTGGGGCCGCAGGCACTGACGACCCACTGTACGAAGCCATCAGTGCAGGCCGCAAACATTCAGGCGCAGAACATTGGCTAGGGTTCTTTCACGAACGTCTTGAAACTCTGTTTGACTATGTTCCCAACGCTACAATTACCTATGATGATCAAATAGATGCGGCGCGTGATGCACGTTGGACGATGATCGACGACGCCTATGAGACACGCAAGATTGCGATGTCGCAAAAAGGGCGGATCGATAGCGTTTATAAACCTGCGCCGCCTCGTACGATGTATCTGGATGATGATGCGTGGATGGATGCTGTTGCAGGGCGGCGCATCTTGGATTTCAAACCGCTGAAACAATCGACGGGTTTGGGTGTTATCGATGCCGGCGGCCGTATCGGGCGGGATTTTGCGCCTGAGCGCCAGCAGGAAAACATCAGCCTTTTCGGTGCCTTGGCCGATCATGTTAAGAAACGTTTAGACGACGGCCCCGTTATCATCGCATCCTATTCCGAAGGCGCGCGCGAACGCCTGACTGGCCTGTTAGAGGACGAAGGACTGGGCGAAGTTATCCCCGTCAAAAACTACGCCCGCGTTGGAAAATCTGGTATCCATTTGGCCATCTGGCCGCTGGAAAAAGGGTTTGAAACCAACAACCTGACGGTCATTTCTGAACAAGACGTGTTGGGCGACCGTCTGATCCGCCAGTCGAAAAAGAAACGCAAAGCGGAAAATTTCCTGACCGAAACCCAAAGCCTGACTCCGGGCGATTTGGTCGTTCACGTCGATCACGGCGTTGGCCGCTATATGGGTCTGGAAGTCGTCAAAGCCTTGGGCGCGGCGCACGAATGTATCCTGCTGGAATACGCCGAAGGATCAAAGCTGTATCTGCCGGTCGAAAACATCGAACTGCTGTCGCGATATGGCCATGAAACGGGGCTGCTGGACAAACTAGGCGGCGGCGCATGGCAGGCGAAAAAGGCGCGGATGAAAGAACGCATTCGCCAGATGGCCGAACGCCTGATCCGCGTGGCTGCCGAACGCGAATTGCGCAAAGCGCCGGTTCTAACGCCGCCAGATGGCATGTGGGATCAATTCCTTGCACGTTTCCCATACGCCGAAACCGAAGATCAGCTACAGGCGATTTCGGACGTTCTGGACGATCTGGATTCCGGCCGCCCGATGGACCGCCTGATTTGCGGCGACGTTGGCTTTGGCAAGACCGAGGTCGCGATCCGCGCTGCATTCGTGGCGGCGATGTCGGGTGTGCAGGTGGCCATTGTGGCGCCAACGACACTGCTGGCGCGTCAACACTACAAAGGGTTCGCCGAACGGTTCCGTGGTTTCCCGATCAATGTCGCGCCGCTGTCCCGATTTGTATCCACCAAAGAGGCAAACAAAACCCGCGAAGGTATCGCCAACGGGCAGGTCGATATCGTTGTCGGCACCCATGCGCTGCTGTCCAAGACCGTGAATTTCAAAAACCTTGGCCTGCTCATCATCGACGAAGAACAGCATTTCGGCGTTCAACACAAAGAACGTTTGAAACAGATGCGGTCGGATATTCACGTGCTGACCCTGACTGCGACGCCGATCCCGCGGACGCTGCAATTGTCGCTGTCGGGCGTACGCGAATTATCTGTCATCGGCACGCCGCCCATCGACCGTTTGGCGATCCGCACCTATGTCAGCGAATGGGACACGATCACCATCCGCGAGGCGCTGCTGCGCGAACATTATCGCGGTGGGCAATCGTTCTTGGTTGTCCCGCGCGTATCCGATTTGGCCGAGATGGAAGATTGGATCAAACGCGAGGTACCCGAGGTATCCTATGTCGTTGCCAACGGACAAATGGCGGCGGGCGAATTGGACGACCGTATGAACGCGTTCTACGACGGTAAATATGACGTTCTGATCGCAACAACTATCGTCGAAAGCGGTCTGGATATCCCGACAGCGAACACGATGATCGTGCACCGCGCGGATATGTTTGGCCTGTCGCAGCTGTACCAGATCCGTGGCCGCGTCGGACGTTCGAAAACGCGCGCCTATGCCTATCTGACGACGAAACCACGGGCGAAACTGACGCCTCAGGCGGAAAAACGTCTGCGGGTGTTGGGCAGCCTTGATACCTTGGGTGCTGGTTTCACTCTGGCGTCGCAGGATTTAGATATTCGCGGGGCTGGTAACCTATTGGGCGAAGAACAATCCGGTCACATCAACGAGGTCGGGTTCGAGCTGTATCAACAGATGCTGGAAGACGAGATTGCCAAAATCAAATCGGGCAGCGTGACGCTGTCTGACAATGACGGCCAGTGGGCGCCTCAGATCAATTTGGGCGTGTCGGTCCTGATCCCCGAAGATTACGTTCCCGATCTGGACGTCCGTCTGGGTCTGTACCGCCGTCTGTCCAGCCTCACGAAAAAGGTCGAGCTGGAAGGCTTTGCCGCGGAACTGATCGACCGGTTCGGCAAACTGCCCAAAGAGGTGAACACCCTGATGCTGATCGTGCGCATCAAAGCGATGTGTAAACGGGCAGGGATCAGCCATCTGGATGGCGGCCCCAAAGGCGCGACCATTCGGTTCCACAACGATAAATTCGCGTCCCCAGAAGGGTTGGTTGAATTCATCACCGCGCAAAAAGGTCTGGCCAAAGTCAAAGACAACAAAATCGTCATTCGCCGCGATTGGAAAACCGACGCGGACAAGATCAAGGGCGCCTTTGCGATTGCCCGTGACCTTGCCGAAAAAGTTGCCGAAGCCAAGAAAAAGGCCTGATTACCGTTTAATCGCGAACATCAGGCCTAGGCTAACCGCCGCCAGCGGGAACAACATCGCGGCCAGTCCCGCGATCGAAACGCCGACGATTTGGCCGATAATGATCGCAAGAACAGATGATGCAATGGTCGCAATCGCCAAAATGACGGATGCGGCAACGCCGGCGATGTGGCCTAATGGCTCCATCGCGATGGCGGTTAAGTTGCCCAAGGTGAACCCGTTCTGAAAAAAGACGCCGATGGTCCAGATCAGGTAAATAGGAAACGCAACTGATACGGGCAAATCCAACATCATGACCACAGCGACGATCAGCGTCACGACAGACTGAACGAAAAGGGCTGCGATCAGAATTTTGCGCATCCCCAATTGGGGAACCAGCCTTGCGTTGATAGGCGACGCGGCCATTGCAGTGATGGCAATCACGGCAAACCACAATGGAAACTGTGCGCCTTTGTCAAAAATGGTTTCAAAAATGGGCTGCGTTGTCGACAGAACAGTGAACAGCATGGCGGAAACCAATGTCTGTATGATCGTCGCAATCATAACGACGGGGTTCGAAACGATTTCTTTGATCGCCACAATGATTGGCCGCACAGCTAGATCGCGGCGGTTATGGGAGGCTAGGGTTTCTGGCAGGCGAGCAAGGGCCCAGACGGCCCCGACGGCTGCAAAAACGACAAAGGCAACAAACGAAAACCGCCATCCGCCCCACGCGATCAAACCCGCGCCAACCGTTGGACCAATGGCGGGTACGACGCCGAAAATCATCATGATGAACGACATGACCGATGCCATTTCACGGCCCGAAAAACGGTCGCGCACAACCGCCACGACCATGATGCGCGGACCAGCCGACCCAATGCCCATAATCAATCGCGCGGCCAGCAATGCGGACATTGAATTCGCAAAATATCCCAAAATTGCGCCGCCGATGTACAGAACAGCTCCGCCGATCAGCACAGGGCGACGCCCAAATCGATCAGAAAGCGGACCCACCAAAATGGTTCCAACACCTAGGCCCAACAGAAAGATTGTCACAATCAGCTGCGCCAGTTGTGGTGCGTCGGGCGATAATTCTGATGCGATGATTTGCTGAGCAGGCAGCATGGAATCGATGCTGAACGCGACCATTGCGGTCAACGTTGCCATCAGACCGATGAATTCGACACTTGCTCTACCGTTTGTGTCGATTTGAATTTTATTCAACTTTTCAATTCCTTGCGGATCATTCTTCAATCAACTTCTGGATGTCAGAAATAACGTTCAGCCACAATTCGGTGTTCTGTGCGCCAGGGACTGCATGCTGACCTGCGACGATATACGTCGGGACAGATTTCACGCCCATTTCGCGGCTATGCGCATCGCGACGTTGAATGCTGTCGATGTCAGAGTCGGTTTTCAAAAGTCGTGCAATAACAGAGGCATCCAGCCCGATGCTATCTGCGATATCACATAGCACTTCGTGATCGGAAATATCGCGACCGTCGCGCCAATAGGCCTGCATCAACGCGGTCATCGTTGGTGTCTGTTTGGATTCCAGTCCGGCCCAGTACACCAAACGATGCGCGTCCAGTGTATTCGGAGTCCGTTTGATGTTTTCGAAATCAAACGTAATACCGGCGCGCGCGGCATGGTCCATCAATTCTACATGCGCTTCGATCGCTTTTTCTTTGGAACCAAACACAATTTCCAAATAATCGGCCCGATCCATGCCTTCGGCTGGCATGTCAGGGTTCAATAGGAACGGATGCCATTCAACGATGAACGGATGGTCCCCCGATTTTTCCAATGCGCGATCCAGATACGCTTTGCCCACGTAACACCAAGGGCAGGATGGATCAGCGAAAATATCGAGTTTTACCATAGTCATCTTCCAATTTTGTCAGCACATATCGCCGTGGTCACCGGTGTTGTAACGGCCCTATGGGATCGCCGCAAATGGTAGTATAGGAATAGCTGGTATTCGCGGACATAGGTTGGACACAAAATGACAAATACCGACAACGGAAACCTGATCCGACTTGCGCGCGCCTCTGGCGATGCTGAAACAGCGGCTCCGTTGGATTTGGGCGCGCGTGTGCGTGAATTGCGTAAAGAACGTGATTGGACATTGGAACAGGCCGCCCAGCATGCAGGGCTTGCGCGATCCACCCTATCCAAAATTGAAAACGGCCAGATGTCGCCCACCTATGAAGCGCTAAAGAAACTGGCGGTGGGTTTGGACATTTCCGTACCGCAGCTGTTTACGCCGCCTAGCAAAGATCAGGTGAATGGCCGCATGGTGTCGACCAAATCGGGCGAAGGCAATCGCCAGATCACAACGACCTACGAACATGAATTATTGGCCGATCAGCTAACCAAAAAATCGATGCTACCGTATCGGGCGCGGATCCGTGCGCGCGACATGAATGATTTTGATGGGTGGGTCCGCCACGACGGAGAAGAGTTTTTGTATGTCCTGACGGGGACGATCAAACTATATACCGAATTTTACGAACCCATTGATATGAAACGCGGTGACAGTGCGTATTACGATGCGTCGATGGGGCATAATGTGGTGTCGACCAGCACCGAAGATGCGACCATCCTGTGGGTTACGACGATCACATAAAATAAAAGGCCCCGTAGGGCCAATTATCAGAACCAGGTTTGAACGGTTCGCGCGGTTTCGGAAATATCGTCACCGACGCCCGCGACCGTGTTGCAACCAGCCAGCAATGCCAGCGCTGCGATCAGCGCGACTTTACTCTTCATACCACCAGACATCCGGCTGCCAGCCGGGCCAGTCGCCAAAGATTGGGATGTTTTCGGGGTGATGCAGGTTTTGGTCATATGCAATCCGACTGATATTCCATTGGTAGAACGGAATAACATATCGCCCAGCAGTCAGGGTGCGGTCAAGAGCCCGCGCAGCCGCGATAAAGTCGGTTTGGCTTTCTGACGTTAAAAGATGCGTGATCATTGCATCAATAGCAGGGCTATTGGCCCCCATCAGGTTCCGCCCGCCTTGGGTGTTTGAATATTCCGTGCCGAAATACGCGTATTGTTCGTTACCGGGCGATAGAGATAGCCCGCGGCGATAATAGATCATATCGAAATCATAGGCGTCCGACCGCTGTACATATTGAGCGCTGTCGACGTTGGTTAAACGCGCTTCGATCCCCAATCGGGACAGGGTCTGAATGTACATATCCGCGATGGATTCTGTTTCGCTTGATCCCGTTTTCATCAGGATTTCGAATTCCAGTGCGTCACCTGCATCATTGCGCAATGTACCGCTGTCATCAGGGGTCCATCCAGCCTCGGCAAACAATGCCAACGCGGACCGCAGGCTGCGGCGGTCGTTTTCAGACCCGTCCGTTTGCGGCAGTGCGTATCCTTCGATCGTGCCTGGTAGCACTTGATCGGCGTAGGGTTCCAGAAACTCTAGCACGCGGCCAGTTGCTGGGCCGTCTTGCATCCCTAATGGAGAGTTCGAAAAATAGGACGTGATCCGCGGCTGTTGTCCTCCAGTGATCGTTTCGTTGATGAATTCAAAGTTGAAAGCGGTGATCAACGCTTCGCGGACGCGCCAATCGTCGAACGGAGCACGGCGGGTATTCATCGCAAATCCGGTCATACCAGATGGGCGTTGATGAGTCAGGATTTCTTTGACCACTTCGCCTGATTGGACGCGCGGGAAATCATACTGGCTTTCCCAACGGCTTTCGCTGAATTCACGGGTGAAATGCACGTCGCCTGTTTTGAACGCTTCGAAAGCAGGGGTTTCGTCGCCGAAAAATTCCAAACGCAGTGTATCTAGATTTGCGGTGCCCTGACGGAACGGAACGTCGCTGCCCCAGTAGTCGGGATTGCGGGTCAGTTCGACATATTGGCCCAGTTCGTAATCGGTAACGGTATAGGGCGCAGATGTGACCGGGATCATATCGGGACCGTCATTGGCAAAATCGACGCCTTCGAATTGGGATTTCTGCAAAATCGGGCGCATGCCTGCAATCAATGCCAGCTCGCGGTTGTCGGTGTTGAACGTGATGCGGACGCTGCGTTCGCCTGTCTGTTCGATCGTTTCTACTTGCGACCAGAAACTGCGATACCGCCCGTGGCCTTGGGTGCCCAGCGTTTCATAGGACCAGATCACATCATCGACCGTGACCGGCGTGCCGTCTGAAAAAGCGGCCTCTGGGCGCAATGTGAATTCAACCCATTTGCGGTCTTCATCGGTTTCGACGCTTTCGGCCAATAGACCATACAGCGAAAACGGTTCGTCCAGCGACCGACCCATCAGGCTTTCGCCGATCAGATAGGACAGCTGCCACGGGACGCGGCCGCTATCGACGTAGGGATTCAGGCTATCAAACCCGCCGACTTCGGCGGTGACCATAATGCCGCCTTTGGGGGCATCGGGGTTTGCATAAGGCAAAGAGACAAATCCATCGGGCAGAGCGGGTTCACCGTACATTGCGATGCCGTGCATTGGTTCGGCACCTGCAATCCCCATAGACGCCATGAACGCGAACGCAGCGCCCGTTTGCCGAAGAACGGATAAAGTCATTGATCTCATTTTGTTAACAATCCCTGTAGTGCCAGCGGCTTTTGTTTGACCGTATCTGGGCGCTTTGGTCAGTTCAAACTTTTATCCTTGGATATCGGCGTGGAATTGCTTATAAAGAACTCACTGCTCGATAGGTTTCTTGCCTGTATGAAACCTGCCTCAATGACTTAGCGCCGGCCTTGTGCCGGCGTTTTTTTATTGGGCTTTCCGCATATTTCAGGGTCATCAAAACTGCGTGGAATCGGCCACGGAATCGGCGATTCTTTGTGCTGTTTTAACGCCGAGTCATTGAATTATTTTGCAGTCGCAGCATTATCAAAGACAGGTTTTCGTACATACAGAGGACGGAAGACATGTCTCTTTCAGGTAAAACAGCCGTTGTTACAGGATCAAATTCCGGTATCGGGCTGGGCGTTGCGCGCGAATTGGCCAAAGCGGGCGCCGATATTGTTCTAAATTCATTTACAGACAACGACGACGATCACAAACTGGCATCCGATATGGCAGCAGAGTTTGGCGTCACCGTGCGCTACATTCAGGCCGATATGTCCAAAGCTGATCAATGCCGCGCGCTGATCGAAAAGGCGGGCAAATGCGATATTCTGGTCAATAACGCAGGGATCCAGCACGTTGCGCCGATTGACGAATTTCCTGTCGAAAAATGGGATGCGATTATCGCCATTAATATGAACTCGGCCTTTCATACGACCGCAGCGGCACTGCCGTTGATGCGCAAAGGTGGATGGGGCCGCATTGTGAATATCGCATCAGCCCATGGTTTGACCGCGTCGCCATACAAATCGGCCTATGTTACGGCAAAACATGGTGTGGTGGGGATGACCAAAGTTGTCGCTCTGGAAACCGCGAAAGAGGACATCACAGCCAATGCGATCTGCCCGGGCTATGTCCACACGCCTTTGGTGGAAAAACAGATCCCCGACACCGCAAAAAAATACGACATGACCGAAGAAGAAGCGATCGAGAAGGTCATTTTGGAACGTCAGCCGTCCAAACAATTCGCGACAGTGGAACAAATCGGCGGCACCGCTGTGTTTTTGTGTTCTTCGGCTGCGGAACAAATCACAGGCACCACGATCAGCGTCGATGGTGGTTGGACCGCGTTGTAAAAGAAAAGGCAGGTACGGTGATGTACCTGCCTAATCTTCGGGAACACGACACTGGCTACGCTATTGCGTTCAATCGTGTCCGAATTTCTGTTTTTAGAAAAGTAGGGAAAACATGACGTTTCGTATCAATCTTGCTTTGCAAGGTGGGGGTGCTCATGGGGCCTACACCTGGGGTGCATTAGACCGCTTGTTGGATGAAGACGACGTAGAAGTGTCTGCAATTTCAGGAACTTCGGCGGGGGCGCTAAACGGGGCAGCGTTCAAGGCGGGGCTGGTCAATGGCGGCCGCGAAGGCGCGCGGGAAAACCTGAATTGGGTTTGGCGCCGCGTTGGCGCGATTACCGATCCGACCGTGAACAAATGGATGGAACCGTTTGCGCCCGCGACCGAACTATATGCAAACGCGCTGACGTATTCACCAGCCTTTATGTGGTGGGAAACGGCCATTCGCATGATGTCGCCGTATAATTTCGGCCCGTCCATCGCCAATCCGTTAGAACGGATCATCAAAGAATTTGAATGGGATGCCATTTGCGCGTCGGACGGGCCCGAATTGCACGTTTGCGCAACCAACGTCCGAACCGGAAAAATACGTGTTTTCAAGGATGAAGAGGTCACAACGCAAGCAATCCTAGCCTCGGCCTGTCTGCCGACATTGTTCGAAGCCATCGAAATTCATGACGCTAAGACCGGCAAAACCGAAGCCTATTGGGACGGAGGCTATACCGGTAACCCTGCGCTGTTTCCGCTGTTTCCACAGCATTTGCCCGACGACATCGTCATCGTGAATATCAACCCGCTATACCGCGAAGAAATCCCAACGGATGGGCAATCTATACAAAACCGGATCAATGAAATCAGCTTTAACACGTCGCTACTGCGGGAACTGCGGGCGATCAGTTTTGTGAAACGCCTGATTGCCGACGGGTCGATCAAAAAGGGTGCAATGAAAGACGTCAATGTTCATCTGGTCGAAGACGAAGCATTGATGACCGAGCTAGGTCTGGCCACAAAAATGATCGCGCTGCCCGTTGTCCTGTCACGGCTCAAAGAGGCGGGCCGCAATTCCATGGATCGTTTTTTGAAAAACCATAAAAAGGATCTGGGAAAACGCGGCAGCGTCGATCTACACGAAATGTTTGATTAGCGTTTAGGCAGGGTTTTGGGATCGATTTTCGGCGTTTTGGTGTTCGGATACACCAATCCCGCCGAAATCACCAATTTGGCCGCATCTTCGACAGACATATCCAGCATCGTTAGATCACAGCGCGGCACGAACAGCAGAAAACCAGATGTCGGGTTCGGCGTTGTGGGCAAAAAGACAGTCATGATTTCGTCGTCTGCGGGTACTTTTTCGGCCATTTCGCCTTTGGCTTTGGTGGAAATGAACCCAATCGCCCACAAACCTTTGCGCGGATATTCAATTAGGCACGCTTCGTCGAAACTGGTTTCGGATTGCGCAAATACGGTTTCCGCCAATTGTTTGGCGCCATTGTAAATGGACCGCACGACAGGCATCCGCGCGACCAGGCTTTCTCCCCAAACCAAAAAACGGCGGCCGATGATACCTTTGGCGATCCAGCCAACTGCAATAGTGACCACCAAAAAAAGGATTACGCCCAATCCGCGGACATTGACCTGAATGTAGTCTGGGCTCATCGGGTTATCATTACCCAACAAACGGTTCACGATCTGCGTTGGATGATAATAGTCGGGCACTAAAGGCCAGACGAACCCGTCAACCCACCCCACAACCGACCAAATCAGCCAAATGGTCAGGCCAATCGGCGCAATGACAACAATGCCCGCCAGAAAATTATTGCGCAGTCCGGAAATCAAACCAGAGCGACGTTTGGGCGGTTCAGGAGGAGTTTGGATATTCACAATCAAGCCAAAATAAATGTGTTTGGCTTAATGTAGGCGCGTCCATGCGCGCCTACAATGGATGTTATCGACCTTAGTCGGTTTTCGATGTCAGCTTGTGCAAAGACGTTGCAATTTGTGCTGCCAATTGCGCGTTATTCAGCACAAGTGCGATGTTGGCGGTCAGGCTGCGGCCTTCGGTTTTTTCGTACATCGCATTCAATAGGAACGGCGTCACATCTTTGGCTGCGATTTTCGCGGCTTCGGCTTCGGCCAATGCGGCGTCAATCACTGGGGCCAATTCTTCGGTGGCGATTTCGGCGTCCGTGGGGATTGGGTTTGCCACCAGTTGACCGCCCGGCAGGTCCAGCAATCCGCGCATCTGGTGAGATTTTGCGATCTCGTCAGCGGTATCCATACGCAGCGGGGCAGGGATGCCTGACGATCGGGACCAGAATGCGGGCACTTCATCTTGGCCGAATGCAATGACGGGAACGCCGTAGGTTTCCAGTACTTCGAATGTTTTTGGCAGGTCCAGAATGGCTTTGGCGCCAGCAGCAACGACGGTCACTGGGGTTTGCGCCAATTCGGGCAGGTCCGCCGAAATATCAAAGGTCTGGTCCGCACCGCGGTGAACGCCGCCAATGCCGCCCGTCGCAAAAACGCTGATCCCCGCGTGATGCGCACCAATCATGGTTGCTGCAACGGTTGTTGCCCCTGTGCCGCCAGACGCCAGACAGGCAGCGATATCCGCGCGGCTGAGTTTTGCGACGCCTTTGGCCTGACCAAACATTTCTAATTGATCGTCATCCAAACCGATGCACAGGACGCCTTCGATAACGGCGATTGTGGCGGGGACGGCGCCGTTGTCACGGACCTTTTGTTCAACCAAACGGGCCGTTTCTACGTTTTGCGGGTACGGCATCCCGTGGCTGATGATGGTGCTTTCCAGCGCGACCAAAGGTTGGTCGTTTTTCATCGCCTCTGCTACTTCGGCAGAAAAGGACATAGGGATCATCTTGGGTGTTCTCCTGAAACGTAGGTCGCTGCGGCGTTTAATGCTGTTTCCAACGCGTCATCGCGCGTTTCGCCGCGGCGTTCGGCTGCAATATGTGCGGCCATAAATGTATCACCTGCACCGGTCACGCGCGTGACCAATACCGATGGGGGTTGTTTGGTAATCACGCGGTCGGCGGTGGCATCAGACGCGGATTTGCCGCCATCTGTCACCAAAACTCGTTTTGCACCGCGTTCAATCAGCGCCAGCGCGGCCTGTTCCGAACTGGTACAGTCGCGCCGCGTTAATAGGTTCGCCTCTTCTAAATTGACATATAGCGTCGCGACAGGATGGCCCAGCAGCGCCAGCAGTCGATCCGCCTTGCCGGGGCTTGCGGGGGCGACGCGCAAATCAGCGGCAGCGAACAATGGGGACATGGCAATTTTGCGCAGCAGATCAACGGTCAAATTGCCGTCCAGCGCGATTAGACCGCTATAGGGATTGGCGTCATCACCTAACCGACCGTCGCCCAGTGCGGTGATGATTTTAGCGCCCGCCTGTTCCAAAGAATGGGCGTCCGCGATCGCTGCAATCAGACCATTCGCACCCTCGACAGCCATGTAACTATCGGTGGGCAAGTCATCGGACCGATAAACATAATCGGTGACAAGGCCCATGTTCTGCGCCTCGGTCATCAATTCATCACCTTCGCGGTCGCGGCCAATCGCTGTCAGCAAAGCAGGCGTCATGCCAAACCGCGCCAGCGTCATCGCGATGTTCATCGCAACGCCGCCGGGCAACCGTTCGATACGCCCAGGAACGTCGGACCCCAACCGCATCACCGAAGGAGACCGCCCAACAACGTCCCACAGAACGGACCCGATGCATAGAATGTCGATAGATTTGATCATAAACCCGTCATGACGCGACACAACGGCATACGCAAGTCATTCCGGAACGGCAAACGTCAGGTTTGCCCAATGGGTTTCATACATTGCCCCCATTTCAATCGCCTCTTCTAATTCGGGGGCACGTAGCACAACCGCATCCAGCATGTATTCGTAGCCTGCTTTCACGGGTATCGTTACCACTCCGTCATCCGTTGTTGGGACGGTAAAAATTGTCACCTCGTCACTGGGTGATTTTTCGAAAACTTCGACCTGAGCCCGAACGCGTGGTTCGCCGCTGTATAGCAGTGTCGCTTTGAATTCGGTGGTGTCGTCCGAATATGGATTGGTCAGCGCCACAAATTCAGTCAGCATACCTGTCGGTTGATCAATACCAACCGCATCACCAACGCCAATCAACGTTTTCGAATAGCGCCAATAGGTTTCCAAAATGCCGTTATCGGGCAGGGCGGTTGGATAGGGCGCGCTGGTTGGATCTGGCAACGCCTTGTGGTCTACAAAGCGCTGAAATTTCGCGAGCTCGGTATAGGTCAAACGCGCGGCCGTTGATTGATACACAACGACATTCAGCCCATCAGAAATAGGCGCCACATCCAACCCTGGCCGATCACCGGCGCGCATTTCTATCGCGGAAATTTCTGTGCCGGCATAATTTTCATAGCGGGCGATCCTGCTTGGCAAATACACTAGATTTGCGCCGTCAAAGTCTTCTCCGTTGACAATATTGGCCACCAATCTACCCTCGTTCGAAACGATATAGTCCAGTGGTTCAAGCCACAGTTCGTGCGCCATGGCAGGCGTCGATAATAGGGCCAATGCAGAGAGTAGACTGCGCATGATGATCAAATCCTTATTTACACAAACCAAACTGGCTCTGATTGGGTTTGTGTCAATCTTTGTTTTGGGGTCGGGGCTGTTTCAAAACGCCGTGGCCCACGAAGTTATGCCAGCCATTGCCAATATGGAGGTCCAAGACGACCAACTGGTGTTCGAGGTCGAAATGGCAATAGAAGGCATTTTGGCGGATATCGACCTAAGCCAATTTGCCGATACCAATGACGCGCCACGGGCGGCGACCTTTGACGACTATCGCGCCATGGCAGCAGATGATATCGCCACGACCTTTGCGGCTGAATGGGCCGATGTACAATCAAAGATCAACGTGATGGTCGACGGACAGTCGCGTGATCTAACCCTGCGGTCCGTGGACGTACCATCGACCGACAACGTAGATATGGCACGCCTGACGGTTTTCACATTTGATGCGGGTGATGTTTCTGAATCTCAGACCGTCGCGTTTTCATGGGATGAAACGTTGGGCTTTATCATTTTGCGTCAGAACGGCGTGGACGAACCCTATACCGGCACTTTGTCTGGCGGGACGTCGTCGGGGGATATTTCACTGACTGGTGGCGACGCGTTGCCATGGTGGCAAACCTTCCTGAACTATATCCCGACAGGGTTCGAACACATCGTGCCACTAGGGTTGGACCACATTCTGTTTGTTTTGGGCTTGTTCTTTTTCTCTATGCAGATGCGCCCGCTGTTATGGCAGGTATCGGCCTTTACGCTGGCACATACAATCACTTTGGCACTGGCCGCGTTGGGCTATGTGACCATACCGGGGTCAATCGTCGAACCATTGATTGCTGCGTCCATTGCATTCGTCGCGTTTGAAAACATCACAGCAAAAGGTCGACTAAGCCCGTTCCGCCCAATCGTGATTTTTGCCTTTGGTCTGTTGCACGGTTTGGGGTTTGCATCGGTTCTGCAGGAATACGGACTGCCCGAAGACGGTTTCATCGCTGCGCTGATCGGGTTCAACATCGGGGTCGAAGTTGGACAGCTGTTCGTTATCGCGATCGCCTACGCGCTGGTCGGGTTCTGGTTTGGACATAAACCATGGTATCGCAGCGTCATTGCGATCCCTGCATCCATCGCGATTGGTTTGATGGGCGTTTGGTGGGTGATTGAACGCACCTTATTGTAATTCGGGCCTTGCCTTTCTGGGGCGCGCGGGGTAAACGCGCGCCATTCAACTCCGCAAGCGGGGGCGGGTGACGTGGGGAGAAATCCCATGCATCCACCGGTTGGACGTTCGTCTGATCCCCCGCTGAGGCTAAACCGGAAAGGAAAGAGACATGGCTCTACCCGAGTTCACCATGCGTCAGCTGCTGGAAGCAGGCGTACACTTTGGTCACCAGACACAGCGCTGGAACCCTAAGATGCAACAGTACATCTACGGTTCGCGTAACGGCATCCACATTTTCGACCTGACCCAGACCGTTCCAATGCTGGACGCTGCTCTGAACGTCATCCGTGACACCGTCGCAAAAGGTGGCCGCGTTCTGTTCGTTGGTACCAAACGTCAGGCACAAAAGCCTATCGCTGACGCTGCAGAAAAATGCGCTCAGTACTACATGAACCACCGTTGGTTGGGCGGCACGCTGACCAACTGGCAGACTGTTTCGCAGTCGATCAACCGTCTGAAAGCAATCGACGAATCCGCAGAGCGTGGTTTCGAAGGTCTGACCAAGAAAGAGCGTCTGAACGCAGAGCGTGAGCAAGCTAAACTGCAAGCTTCGCTGGGCGGCATCCGCGAAATGGGCGGCGTTCCTGACCTGATGGTTGTTATCGACGTAAACAAAGAAGATCTGGCAATCGCCGAAGCTAAGAAACTGGGCATCCCAGTTGTTGGCATCGTTGACACCAACTCTTCGCCAGACGGCGTTGACTACCCAGTTCCAGGCAACGACGACGCTGCTCGTGCGATTGCTCTGTACTGTGACCTGGCTGCTCGCGCAGCTCTGGACGGCATGTCCGCTCAGATGGCAAAAGCAGGTTTTGACCTGGGTGCTGTCGAAGAAATGGCAGAAGAAGTACTGGCAGAGGAAGCAGCTGCTCAATAAGGGCAGGGGCTTTGCACAAATGTTACCGGTCATGGAATACATCCATGGCCGGACACTATAATTTCCAGGAGATGTGAAATGGCGATCACCGCAGCAATGGTAAAAGAACTGCGCGAGTCGACTGGCGCTGGCATGATGGATGCTAAAAAAGCTCTGGTTGAAAACAACGGCGACATGGAAGCAGCAGTAGACTGGCTGCGCACCAAAGGTCTGGCAAAAGCTGCTAAGAAAGCTGGCCGTACCGCTGCCGAAGGTCTGGTTGCAGTAGCTATCGAAGGCGGCAAAGGTGTTGCTGTCGAAGTTAACTCCGAAACCGACTTTGTTGCTAAGAACGAAAAGTTCCAAGCAATGGTTACCAAAATCGCAGGCGTAGCACTGAACGTTGCAGACGTGGACGCGCTGAAAGCTGCTGATCTGGGCGGCAAAACCGTAGAAGCAACCATCACTGATGCAGTTGCAACCATCGGCGAAAACATGTCGGTTCGCCGCATGGCTTCGATCGAAGGCGCTTCGGTTGTGACCTACGTCCACAACGCAGCAGCAGACAGCATGGGCAAAATCGGTGTTCTGGTTGCTCTGTCCGCAGAAAACGACGCGTTCGGCAAACAGGTTGCAATGCACATTGCAGCAGCAAACCCAGCCGCACTGGGCGAAGCTGACCTGGACGCAGCGATCGTAGACAAAGAGCGTTCGATCCAGATCGAAATCGCACGTGAATCGGGCAAGCCAGAACAAGTCATCGAAAAGATGATCGAAGGCCGCATGAAGAAATTCATCGCTGAATCGACTCTGCTGGGCCAAGCGTTCGTTGTGAACCCGGACCTGACCGTCGAAGCTGCTGCAAAAGAAGCTGGCGTTGAAATCACTGGCTTTATCCGTATGGAAGTCGGCGAGGGCATCGAAAAAGAAGAATCCGATTTCGCAGCTGAAGTTGCTGCAATGAACCAGTAATTTCTGGATCATATCGCATTCGAAAGGCTCGCCATTTTGGCGGGCCTTTTTCTTTATCTATAGCCAATAAAAAAAAGGCGCTGGTCATAAGACACAGCGCCCAGAAACACCGTCATGCAACGAAAAGGATGGGATGTTCGCCGCATAACTGTACGCCGGAATTGATAGCAAACTATCGCAACCAGCCACCGGAAAACCGGCACGCTTTGGGGAACCTAAAAAATGTTTAGGGATCCAAAACGCTTGTGTCCCTGGCCTAAGGCCACCACTCACGGAACAATTCAGTTATGACGATTGACGTTAGGTAATGAAAGTCAGGTATACCTGACCATTTGAAATAGTTGATGTATTTTAACTATTTGACTGTTGAATCAAAAATCCAAGACGAACATTTGGTTGTAAAAAGACGCCTTTAATACCGCCTGAGCCGTCGTATCTACATCCAAAGATTCGCGTGCCAAACGTAGGTGTTTTTCAACAGTCGCAGGCGTAAGCCCCATGATTTGGGCGATGTCTTGGGTCGTTTTGCCGTCGCCAACCCATTCCAAAACTTCGCGTTGGCGTTTGGTTAACTGCCGTGCATGCGTATTCGGCAGCGTGAGCAGTTTTAGGTAAGCAACATTGGCAGCCAGATGAATTTCACGCCCGTGTTCGTCCCAAATCGCGTCAACGTCGTCTTGGTTCGCACCCGTAGGGGCGGTGAGGGCGATCGCGCCTTTGGTCCGTGCGCTCATGGAATGGAAACTAATCGTGTAACCGGCCGTGACGCCCATCTTTTGATTGAAAGCTAAGGCTTCTAGCTCTTTCTCGTTCAGTTCGCCACGTTCGACCGCGCCCCGAATCCAGCTCCAGCTACATGCGCCAGAGTTTTCCATAGCCCAACGAACCATCGGTGCATGGAAATACATTCCGTCGTCGATGAAAACTTTCATGTATTCAGGCGATTGGTTCGTTAGAACAACCCAATCCTGCGGATCACCCAAAGACCGTTCCGTGCGGTATCGCGTGTATCCAAAGATCAGCCGATCAAATCCATAGGCCGCCATTTTGTCTGTGTGTAAATTCCACAATTCCTCGACCGAGGCTGAATTTGCCAAGCCGTCAAGGTATTCCAGAAAGTCAGTCAAAACACACCCGTATGGTCAATAACTTAATCTTGACTGCTAATATCATCTTAAACGGTAGCAACCAATAGCTTTATCGCCTCTTTATTTAACATAATACTGATTACACAAACACTGAACTGCGACTTTAGCCTAATGCGTAGCCAGCCCCGCGGACTGTGCGCACTGGATCTGCCCCGCCATGCGCGGTTAACGCTTTGCGTAAACGCCCGACATGAACATCGACGGTTCTGGTATCGACATAGACATCACGGCCCCAAACGCGGTCCAGCAGCTGGTCTCGTGACCAAACCCGACCTGGTTTTTCAATAAAGGTCGACAACAGACGAAATTCAGTTGGCCCAAGTTTGAGCATTTCGCCGTTGCGCGTGACGCGATGCGTTTCACTGTCCAGCTGAATGTCATCAAACGTCATGACCTGACCGGTCATCGTTGGACGCGCACGGCGCAGCTGACTGCGAACGCGCGCCAACAGTTCACTGACCGAATACGGTTTGGTCACATAGTCGTCAGCGCCAATTTCCAATCCGCGCACCTTGTCTGTTTCTTCTGACCGCGCGGACAGCATGATCACAGGAATTTCGCGGGTTTCAGGACGGCTTTTGACTTGGCGGCAGACCTCGATGCCAGAAACGTTCGGCAGCATCCAATCCAGCACGATGACGTCTGGGGCTTCTTCTGAAACCAGCAGCAACGCCTCTTCGCCATTCAAAGCGGCCGAAACACGATAGCCTTCGGCCTCTAGGTTATACGACAGAACTTCGCGTTGCGCTGGTTCGTCTTCGACAATCAAGACATGAGCTTGGCCAGACATGTTACTCTACCTTAGACACCGATGTCGTAATATCGCCCTTTGGGCGCGCCTCGTCGGGGATTTCGCCGGTCACCTGATAAATCACCTGTTCGGCGATGTTGGTCACCAGATCGCCCATGCGTTCCACGTTTTTCGCGATGAAATGCAGGTGCATGCAGGCCGTAATGTTACGCGGGTCTTCCATCATGAATGTCAGGAATTCGCGGAACAGCGCGTTGTACATCTGGTCGACGTCTTGGTCGTGCATGCGGACCTGCTCTGCCAATTCGGCGTCGCGGCGCACATAGGCGTCCAGCACGTCGCGCAGCATACCTTGCACTTCGCGGGCCATACGACGCAGCGCGGCATCCGGCCCACTAATCGGCGTCATTTCCGCCAGAACATGGGTGCGTTTCGCCATGTTTTTCGCGTAATCGCCAATACGTTCCAAGCTGCCCGCGATTTTCATTACCGTAAGAACGGTGCGCAAATCTTTGGAAACAGGCGCTCTTAGCGCGATGGTGCGCGCGGCCTCTTCGTTGATGCGAAGTTCTAGCGCATCGATGGCTTTGTCGCCCTGACGGACTTTATCCGCCAATTCGATATCGTGGGTTTCCAGCGATTGCGCGCCGTCCAGAATGGCGGCTTCGACCAGTCCGCCCATTTTCATAACCAACGCCTGAATAGCTTCTAGGTCGCGGTCGTATGCGGAAAGAATGTGTTGATCTGTCATTATATCTGCCCTGCCCTTAACCGATACGGCCTGTGATGTAGCTTTCGGTACGTGGATCGACCGGGTTTGTAAAAATCTGACCGGTTTCACCGTATTCCACCAAATTCCCTAGGTGGAAGAACGCGGTTTTCTGGCTGACACGCGCGGCCTGTTGCATCGAGTGCGTCACGATAACGACCGAATAGTTTTCACGCAGTTCATCAATCAATTCTTCGACCTGAGCGGTCGCAATCGGGTCCAGCGCCGAACATGGTTCATCCATCAGCAGAACCTCTGGTTCGGTTGCGACAGCACGTGCGATGCACAAACGCTGTTGCTGACCGCCCGACAGGCCTGTGCCCGGTTTATCCAGACGGTCTTTTACTTCGTCCCAGATCGCACCGCGACGCAGCGCCTTTTCAACGATGTCGTCTAGGTCGGCTTTGTTTTTCGCCAGACCGTGAATACGCGGGCCGTAAGCCACGTTATCATAGATCGATTTCGGGAATGGGTTCGGTTTTTGGAAAACCATGCCGACCTTTGCGCGCAGCTGCACGGGATCAACCTGTTTGTCGTAGATATCTTCGCCGTCCAGCAGGATGTTACCTTCGACGCGGCAGATATCGATGGTGTCATTCATACGGTTCAGCGAACGCAAGAACGTGGATTTACCACACCCCGATGGGCCGATGAATGCAGTGACGGTTTTGTCAGCGATATCAACGTTCACGTCTTTGATCGCGTGGTTATCGCCGTAGAATACTTGTACATCACGGGCCGAAATTTTGATGTCTTTCATGTCCACCGCTCTATCAATTAGTCGCATGTCGTTCATGTTTATGTCCTCCTGCTCGATTACCAGCGGCGCTCAAAGCGGCGGCGCAGGATGATTGCGATGATGTTCATCGTAAGAAGAAAAGCCAGCAGTACGATAATACCGCCCCACGCCTTTTCGTAGAAACCGGCATCCGCGCGGGACGCCCAGGTGTAGATTTGTGCAGGCATAGCAGAGTTTGGTTCGACAAAACCCTGAATGAAACCCTCAGGGTATTCACGCGCGACAAAGCCAACCATACCGATCAACAACAGCGGCGCCGTTTCACCCAAGGCCTGTGCCAGACCAATGATTGTACCGGTCAGAATTCCCGGCATGGCCAGAGGCAGAACGTGGTGGAACACCGCCTGCATTTTCGATGCGCCAATGCCCAGTGCAGCGTCACGGATCGACGGCGGCACGGCCTTTAGCGATGCACGGGTCGAAATGATGATCGTCGGCAAAGTCATCAGCGTCAGAACCAAACCACCGACCAAAGGTGCGGACTGTGGCAGGTGCATGAACTGGATGAACACAGCCAGACCCAAGATACCAAACACGATGGACGGCACTGCGGCTAGGTTGGAAATGTTCACCTCGATCAGGTCAGTCCAACGGTTTTTCGGTGCGAATTCTTCTAGGTAGATGGACGCAGCCACGCCAATCGGCAGCGATAGAACCAAGACCACCAACATCATAAAGAACGACCCGATAACCGATGCGCCGATCCCTGCCCCGCCTGGGTTATCCACGCCGGAGTCTTTGCCAGTGATGAAATTCCAGTCAAACACCGTGCGGATCGTGCCCGATTCCAGCATGACATCCACCAGATCAAGGTCGGCTGCCTCTAGGAAACGGCTGTCCTCAACTTCGTCTTTGGTGAATTCACCGTTGATATAGCGATTCACGCGCGATGACGTTGGCAGATCGAACGTAACAGGCGATCCCACGTCGTTCGGGTTTTCCTGATAATGCGCACGGATCAGGTTGCCGGTTTTGCCCGCAATCCGTTCAATCGTTTTCGCATCATACGCGACTTCTACGCCGGCTTCGGCCAACTGCGCGGCCAGTCCGTCGTTAAAGAATCCTTGGTATTTTGCTGTCTTCAGCATCGTACCTTCGGCTTCTTCGTATTGTTCTTGGGTCATTGTGAATTCGACCGACAGAACAGTTGTCGTGAACGCAGGCAGACCCGATTTCAGGATCGAATAGAACAGGACGGTCAGGAAAAACAGGCCAATGCCAATGGCGGTCATACCATATGCGCGGAACCGTTTTTCAGCCGAGTTGCGTTTTTTCGTACGGGCGTCATGTGCGATCAGCGACGTTTTTGGGGCCTGTGCCCCCGAGTTGGTAGCGTCGGTCATTAGTCGTACTGCTCCCGATATTTATTAACGATGTAGAGCGCGAAGATGTTCAGGCCCAACGTCAGAATGAAAAGGGTCATGCCCAGTGCAAAAGCGACCAAGGCTTCGGGTGACGAAAAGTCACTGTCGCCCGTCAACTGCGATACGATTTTTGCGGTCACGGTGGTCATTGCTTCGAACGGGTTCAGCGATAGGCGCGCGGCGGCCCCTGCCCCCAATACGACGATCATGGTTTCACCGATGGCGCGCGATGCAGCCAACAGAACCGCACCAACGATCCCAGGTAACGCTGCGGGCAAAACAACCTGTTTGATCGTTTCCGACTGGGTCGCGCCCAATCCGTATGAACCATCGCGCAGCGACTGTGGTACTGCGTTGATAATGTCGTCAGACAGCGACGATACGAACGGGATCAACATGATGCCCATGACGATACCTGCGGTCATCACCGCGCGGCCACCGCCCTGCCAATCGACGCCCAAATATCCGCCTTCGCCAAAGACGCTGACCAACAACGGGCCAACGGTCAACAGTGCAAACAGACCGTAAACGATGGTCGGGATGCCTGCCAAAACCTCTAGCAATGGTTTGGCAACGGAACGAACCGAATTCGATGCGTATTCCGACAGGTAGATCGCAGCAAACAGGCCAATCGGCACGGCCACCGCCAATGCGACGACTGAAATGTACAGCGTACCCCACAGCAGTGGCAGAATGCCCAGTTCAGACGATCCACCACGGCCCGAAAAGCTAGGCGCCCATTCGGTGCCAAAGAAGAAATGCGAGATCGGATACAGGCGGAAAAATTCGATCGTGTTAAAGACCAGCGATAGAACAATACCAACCGTCGTCAGGATCGCGATCGATGCGGCTGCGATCAGCATATATCGAATGCTGGTTTCCACCGTGTTGCGCGCACGAAAATCGGCACTGGATTGGCTTAGGCCCCAGACCATACCGGCAATTGCCAATGCGATCACGACAGCCCACATTGCAATCGTGCCCGCATTCGACGTCGAACGATAGAACAGCGCCGCATCCCAGATCGGCTGGGTCAAGTCGGTGGTCACAATCTGACCCGCGCTTTTAAGTGCGTCAGTGACAACGGACAGATCCGCGTTCGGGTCAGCCAAGACAGCGCTATCCAGATCACCCGATGCAACGGCCGCCGTTACACCGTTCGATGTCCGCTGGACTTCGCTCATGATTAGGCCGGCGCTAGATCCTTCGGGGATCGCAGAGGTAGGCAGTTTCGATGACGTGATCGAACCAATAATCAGTGGTTGCGCAATCAGCCAGACAATCAAAACAAGAAACGCTGGCACCAATGTTTTAAGTGCAACGTTCCAACCATAGTACGAGGGCAAAGAGTGCAAGTTGCGGATGTCACCCTGACCGCTAGAAATTGCGCGGGTCCGTCCAATTACAAATCCGATTGCGGCAATGATCAAAACCGCACAGATGAGCCATAAAATAGGCATTAGCCCCCCATATGGGTAATTCGTTGAAATGGTAAAGGGGCGGCAGTCACAGCCGCCCCTTCGGGATGTGTATGCCCTAGGGCTATTAGTTCATGGTTGCTTCGGCTTCAACAGCAGCTTGGGTCGCTGCCAGTTCTGGATCCGAAACCAGACCGTATGCTGCCAGTGGGCCGTCTGGGCCTGCCAGATCGTCAGATACGAAGAACTGTGCGTATTCTTTCAGACCTGGGATAACGCCGATGTGTGCTGCTTTCACGTAGAAGAACAGTGGGCGCGATACTGGGTATTCGCCGGTTGCGATCGATTCAGTCGAAGGAACAACGCCGGACATGGTCGCGACTTTCAGCTTGTCGGTGTTGTTTTCGTAGAATGCCAGACCGAACACGCCGATAGCGTTGCTGTTTGCAGCGATCGAAGCCAGAGTTTCGGTGTAGTCACCGTCGATGTCGACCGAACGACCGTCGGTGCGAACTTCCAGACATGCGTCTTCTGCGTCGTCTTCGGACATGCCGCCAGCAATCATCGCTTCCATTGCGCCAGTTGCTTCACAGCCAGCTGCGATAACTTTTTCTTCGAAAACTTCGCGGGTGCCGTGCTTGGTGCCTGGGATGAATGCCAGGATGTCAGCGGCTGGCAGGTCAGCGTTGAATTCCGACCACTGGGTGTATGGGTTGTCGACCAGTTCGCCGTCTACCATCACTTTTGGTGCCAGAGCGTTAAAGATGTCCGATGGAGTGAAAGCGTCGTATGCTGGGCCGTCGATTTGCGATGCGAATACGATGCCGTCATAACCGATACGAACTTCGATGATGTCGGTTACGCCGTTTTCTGCACAAGCAACGATTTCTTTTTCACGGATAGCACGCGATGCGTTTGCAACGTCGATGGTGTTTTCGCCAACGCCTTCGCAGAAACGTTTCAGGCCAGCGGACGAACCGCCCGATTCAACAACTGGTGTTGGGAAGTCGGTGTTTGCACCGAATGCTTCGGCAACGATCGAAGCGTAAGGCAGAACAGTCGACGAACCTGCAACCTGAACGTTGTCACGTGCAGCAGCTGCGGTCGCGGTAACGGCAGCAATTGCCAGGGTCGAAGCGGTCAGTTTGATGAAAGACATATTTAACTCCAGTCTGTCAGTCATAGGCGTTGGGCGTTTCCCGTAGCCTTCGAGGGACGTCCTAAGTGCGCCTCACCACGCTTTTGTGACACTTTTGTAAAAGTTTTATGACAGGGCTGGGTTCAAATGCAAACTTTATTCCAAAACAGGTAAAATTACTGAAAAAACAGTACCTTGACCCAATTCAGAATGAATCCGCAAACGACCGCGGTGACGATTGATAATGTGTTTTACAATCGCAAGACCCAATCCAGTACCGCCAACTTCGCGCGAACGGTGTGAATCGACGCGATAAAAACGTTCGGTCAGGCGCGGAATGTGATGTTCGGCGATTCCTTCACCGTGATCTGTGACACAAATTGTGACACCTTTGCCCCGTAGCAAAGGTTGATCCTGCGGCATCAAAACCGACACATCGACCGATTTTCCCGCGCCGCCGTATTTGATTCCGTTTTCAATCAAATTTGTCAGCACCTGACGCAACTGATTGGAATCGCCCAAAACCTGAACCTGCGTATCAGGCACATCCAGATTGATCGTCACATCGGACGATGCTGCGACAGGCTCTAGCGATTGTTTGACAGATGCGACCAGCGCGACCAAATCCACCTGTTCAGTGGGGCGAACGCGTTCGTGTTCCTCTACGCGGCTAAGCGACAATAGATCCTGAACCAATTGGGACATACGCGACGCTTCGCGTTCCATGATTGTCAGAAACCGATCTTGAGCTTTGGGATCGTTGCGCGCAGGTCCGCGCAGCGTTTCAACAAACCCCATCAAAGCCGTCAGCGGCGTTTTTAATTCGTGACTTACGTTCGCAACAAAATCGCGGCGCATCTTGCCGGCTTCTTCGATGTCGGTCAGGTCTTCGAATGTCAGCAAAACAGCAGGGCCATTTGGCGCGGCAACAGGGGCCGCATTAACGCGGTAAGTCGTATCGCGACCACCATCGCGGCCCAAATACCGTGTTTCCATGTGCTGACCGCGCACGATTACAGTCTCGATCGCGTCTAGAACGTTGGGCTGTCGCAGAACATTGATGAAATGCTGACCCACACATTCCGAACTGAACAAATCCTTGGCCAACTGATTGGCTGCCAAAATACGTTCGTTTGGTCCAATCAACACCGCAGTCAGCGGGAATGCATTCACCAAATCAGCCGGTTCAATCGGGGTCGTCATATTTTCGCGCCGTTCCAAATATTCAGTCGTCAGACTATCGATGAACAGTGTGACAGTCCTGCGACGAAACCTAAACCGCCTTCAGGCCATCACGGAAACGCGCAGCATTCGCCTGATAATTCAGCGCAGATTTTTCCAGTTTGGCAATCGCGGCGTCGTCCAATTGGCGCACGACTTTGCCCGGCGCGCCCATGACCAGCGATCCGTCAGGGATTTCTTTGCCTTCGGTGATCAACGCCCCTGCCCCGATCAGGCAATTTTTGCCGACCTTTGCGCCGTTCATGACCTGCGCGCCCATGCCGACCAATGTGTTGTCGCCAATGGTGCAGCCGTGCAGCATCGCCTTGTGACCGATGGTGCAGTTTTTCCCAACGGTCAGTGGAAACCCCATGTCGGTGTGCAGCGCGGTCAATTCCTGAACATTGCTGCCTTCGCCGATGGTGATCCGTTCGTTGTCACCGCGCAGCGTCACGCCAAACCAGACAGAGCTGCGCGGCCCTAGGGTGATTTTACCGATCACATTCGCATCGGGCGCAACCCATGCGTCAGGGGCAATTTCGGGCGCAATTCCATCCAGTTCATAAATCATCGTTGTTCGAATTCCTTGTTCAGGCCGCGCACAAATTCGGTCAATTGCGGCTGGCGCGATGCGCGGGCACGTTCAGCTGTTAGAATAGTCTTAAGCTCTTCTTCGGCTTTGTCCAAATCGCGATTAACGATGACATAATCATATTCGGCCCAATGGCTGATTTCGTTGCGGCTTTGTGCCATGCGTTTTTCGATCACCTCTTCGCTGTCTTGCGCGCGGCCACGCAGGCGGGATTCCAGATCAGCAATAGATGGCGGCAGGATGAAAATCGAAACAACGTCTTGGGCCAATTTCGAACGGCGGATCTGCTGACCGCCCTGCCAGTCGATATCGAAAATCGTATCGCGGCCTTCGGCGATGGCGTCGTCGATTGGGCCTTGTGGACTGCCGTAGTAGTTCCCGAAAACTTCGGCGTGTTCCAACATACCGCCTTCGGCGATCAAGGTTTCAAATTCTTCGTGGGATTTGAAATAGTAATCAACACCATCAACCTCGCCCGGGCGCGGTTGGCGCGTTGTGGCAGAGACCGAAAATTTCAGCGATGGGTCCCATGCCATCAGGCGTTTGGCCAAAGACGATTTGCCCGCGCCAGACGGCGAAGAAAGGATAATCAGCAGGCCACGGCGGCGCATTTCGGTCATGGTTTACTCCACATTCTGGATTTGTTCGCGCATCTGTTCGATCGCGGCCTTAAGGTCTAGACCGACAGCCGTCAATTCGCGGAACTGCGATTTGGAACACAAAGTGTTTGCCTCGCGGTTAAATTCTTGGGCCAGAAAATCCAGTTTTCGCCCCGCAGGTTCAGGCAGATTGATCAACTGACGCGCTGCGATCACATGGGCACGCAATCGGTCAATCTCTTCGGTGACGTCTTGTTTCACGGCGACCAGAGCGATTTCTTGGGCCAAACGATCTGGATCGATCGTATCGGCGTCCGCCATGATCCGCGAAACAGCTTGTTTCAATGATGCTGCCATATGCGGCTGGCGGTCTAGGGCGACCTGTGCGGCCTGATCAATCAGCGCCTCGATGGTCGCCAGATGGTCGGAGATCACCGCAAACAGCGCGGCCCCTTCGGTTTTGCGCATGGACGCAAAATCATTCAGCAACAGATCAAATTCACGGGTCAACGCCGTAACGACGGTGTCTATATTCCCTGCCGAGGTTTGGCGCGGCACCATGACGCCTTTGACATTCAAAAAATCCAGCGCCGTTGGCGCGGCGATTGGAATACCTGCTGCTTCGGCCTGCGCGCGAGCAATACCGCTGGCCGCGATGACACGCGCCAACATATCCTGATCAATCTCAATCGCGCTGTGTGCGTCATCGGCCGTCATGCGCAAGGTCAGGGATATATTGCCCCGTGCAAAGGTTTTCGCGATCCGTTGGCGAATGATCTGTTCCAGCGCTGCATAGCCTTCGGGGAATCGGACACGTATATCAATGCCGCGCGCGTTGACGCTGCGCATATCCCATACCCAATTCGCCCCATCAATTTCACTGGTGCGGCTGGCAAAGGCGGTCATCGACTGGATCAATTTACGGTCCTCCCTCTGCCTAGGTGATTAAGCGTATATGCCAAAGGTATCAAGGCTTTGGCATTAACCCTTTAACCAGTTCATCATTTGGTAACTGATCTGTACGAAGAGTTAAGTTAAATTGGCGATAGTTTACGATGGAGCCGGTTATGGACGTTATTCAAATCAATCAGATCAACACCCCTGACAATCGCGATGTCATCGCTGATATCGAAGCGTATTGGCAAGACATGCGCGGTTTGTCCGGCCTGCCCAAACGGTCGTCGTTTGATCCTGCGCGTCTGGACATGGCTTTACCTTATTCTTTCATTCTGGAACGCGTGGCCAAAGGTGCGGCACGGTTTCGGGTCAGCGGCCAGAAAGTGAATGAAATGATGTTGATGGAAACACGCGGGATGCCGTTGTCGTGTTTTTTCCACAATGACAGTCGCGCCGAACTGGCCCAGATCATAAATGACTGTTTCGATGGGCCGTCGATCAAACGCCTGACTTTGTTTGCAAACCGTGGTCCAGCGGCAAAAATCCACGGCAGAATGATCTTGCTGCCTTTGGCTGGGCATAACGGATTACCGACCCGCGTTATGGGCGCGATCATCACCGATAGCCCATCTTATGTGCGCAGCCCCAAATTTCACATCGCAGACCATGGCGGACACATTGCGGAACGTGTCGTGTGGACGAATGATGCCCCCATCAAAACAAAAGGGCCGGCGCAGCGGCCAGCCCTTCGTTTGATTGTCGACAACAGCTAATTAGCCGTTCGCAACGTCAGCCAGTTTTTCGCGGCGCGCCGACAGTTCTTCGGCGACTAGGAACGCTAGTTCCAACGATTGCGACGCATTCAAACGTGGGTCGCAAGCGGTGTGGTAACGGCTGGACAGGTCTTCGTCTGTGACTGCGCGCACGCCGCCGGTGCATTCGGTCACGTCTTTGCCGGTCATTTCGAAATGGACGCCGCCTGGAACGGACCCTTCGGCGTTGTGCACGGCAAAGAATTCGCGCACTTCGCGCAGGACGCTGTCGAACGGACGGGTTTTATAGCCCGAGGTCGATTTGATCGTGTTGCCGTGCATTGGATCACAGGTCCAAGTCACGTTTGCGCCTTCCTCCTGAACGGCTTTGATCAGGCGTGGCAGGTGTTCACCCACGTTGCCTGCACCGAAACGCGCGATCAGGGTCAAACGGCCCTCTTCGTTTGTTGGGTTCAGCGACTGCATCAGCGATTTCAGGTGACCAGAGGTCATCGACGGGCCGCATTTCAGACCGATCGGGTTGATCACGCCTTTGCAGAATTCAACGTGCGCGCCGTCAGGCTGGCGGGTGCGGTCGCCGATCCAGATCATGTGACCCGAACCTGCCAGCCATTTGCCCGAGGTCGAATCCAAGCGGCACAGGGCTTCTTCGTATTCCAGCAGCAATGCTTCGTGGCTGGTGTAGAAATCGACGGTCTGCATCGCGTGCGCAGCTTCGTCGCGCATACCTGCCGCATTCATGAAATCCAGCGTGTCGCTAATGCGGTTCGCCAGTTCGCGGTAACGTTCAGCCTCTGGGCTTTCGACAAAGCCCAAGGTCCAAGAATGCACCTTGTGCAGGTCAGCGTAACCACCGGTCGAAAACGCGCGCAGCAGGTTCAGCGTTGCCGCGGCCTGAGTGTACGCCTGCAGCATACGGTCAGGGTCAGGGATGCGATCCTCTGGCGTGAAATCGAAACCGTTGATGATGTCACCACGGTAGCTAGGCAGTTCGACGCCGTTCACTGTTTCTGTCGGTGCCGAACGCGGTTTTGCCATCTGGCCAGCCATACGGCCAACTTTGACCACAGGCACTTTGGCGCCGTAGGTCAGAACCATCGCCATCTGCAGCATCACTTTGAACGTGTCGCGGATGTTGTCCGCGCTGAATTCACCAAAGCTCTCTGCGCAGTCACCACCCTGAAGCAAGAACGCTTCGCCGCGCGAAACAGCTGCCAGCTTTGCCTTTAGCTTGCGGGCTTCGCCAGCAAAGACCAAGGGCGGATAGCTGGCTAGCTTCGCTTCTACAGCGTTCAGCTTTGCCCCATCCGTATAGTCGGGCATCTGAACTCGGGGCTTTTGGCGCCAGTCAGATTTTTGCCACTCGGTCATTGTCTTGCTCCGTAAAAATGTCTCTTTTCAACGATCCGCTATAATCGATTTTAGCGGTATCAGAGGCCATTTATATAAACTGCCTCGATTGGGGCAATGCAAAAACGGTTTTTGCCTAAAGTTAGGGCGTTCGGTGAAAGGCTAAGCAAATTCTTTGACTTTACCCTCTTGCGTCGTTTTGAAAAAAAATGTTCTGGTCCATCATTCACCGAAGCGATGGGGCCACGATGGAAAGCGACATTCAAATTGTCGACGTAGAAACAACCGGCAAAACACGTCGGTTTGTCTTTGTTCTGTTGGAAAATTTTACACTTTTGTCTTTCGCGGGCGCCGTTGAATGCCTTCGGATTGCGAACCGGATGTCGGGCAAATCCCTGTATGATTGGGTTCTTGCTGGTGACGGCGGCGACTTTGTTACGTGTTCAAACGGGACAGAATTTAAACTGAACATAGACCTATCCGACCTTGGTCGTGACGATACCTTAATGCTGTGCGGCGGCGTCGATGTTCAAAAAGCGACAAACAAACGCGTGCTGAATTGGCTCCGCAAAGAATCACGTCGCGGCGTGACCATCGGCGGGCTATGCACCGCCAGTTTCGCGCTGGCCAAAGCGGGGCTGTTGGACGGAAAACGCGCCACCATTCACTGGGAAAATCAAGATAGTTTCGCCGAAGATTTCGAAGAAGTTTTGCTGACAAAATCGGTTTTCGTGGTCGATGGTAACATCATGACAGCGGCTGGCGGCACGTCATCGTTGGATTTGATGCTGAAATTGATTGCCGACGACCACGGCGAAGAATTGGCAAATGCTGTGGCGGATCAGCTGATTTATTCGTCCATCCGTACCGACCGCGACACACAGCGTCTGTCGATCCCATCACGGATCGGCGTGCGTCACCCCAAATTGTCCAGCGTCATTCAGATGATGGAAAAGAATATCGAAGAACCCATCAGCCCCGCGACGTTGGCCAAAGATGTGGGCATGTCGACGCGCCAGTTGGAACGCCTGTTCCGCCGTTACCTCGCGCGGTCACCAAAACGGTATTATATGGAACTGCGCCTGCAAAAAGCGCGGAACCTGTTGATGCAAACGGATATGAGCGTGATTAACGTCGCCCTTGCCTGCGGTTTCACGTCGCCTTCGCATTTTTCGAAATGCTACCGCGCGCATTATGAAACGACCCCGTACCGTGAACGCGGTGCGCATGGGCGGAAAGAATAACCTCAAATATACCAATGATCCGTCCAATTTGCGCGGAATGGTTGATCAACGCATAGGATAGCCCGTGAAAAACTGCTTTCGCGGGCTATTTTCGTTCCGTCACCGCTTCACTTTTCCAATTGGTCAACTTAGCGTGTGATCAGGATAACAACATCCGATAGGGAGTCTAAAAATGAAAAAACTTCTTCTGGCCACTGCGGCCACCGCTCTGGTTGCTGGTGCAGCCTCCGCCGAAGGTCACGGGTCCGAAGTTAAGCTGGGCGTGATTCTGGGCTTTACCGGTCCGATTGAATCGCTGACCCCTGACATGGCAGCAGGCGCTGAACTGGCAATGGCCGAAGTCACCGAAGCAGGTAACCTGCTGGGCGGCATGGCTGTCACTCCGGTTCGCAAAGACTCGACCTGTGTTGACGCAGCCGCAGCAACCACCGCAGCCGAAGAACTGATCGCCGAAGGCGTTGCAGGTATCTTTGGCGCTGACTGTTCGGGCGTGACCGGCGCGATCCTGTCGAACGTTGCTGTGCCAAACGGCATGGTTATGATTTCGCCATCGGCAACGTCCCCAGGTCTGTCGACCGTCGAAGACAACGGCCTGTTCTTCCGCACCGCACCATCTGACGCACGTCAGGGTGTTGTCATGGCTGAACTGTTGATGTCCCAAGGCGTTGAATCGGTTGCAGTGACCTACATCAACTCTGACTACGGCAAAGGTCTGGCTGACGCATTCGAAGCGGCCTACACCGAAATCGGCGGCACCGTGACGATTTCCGCATCGCACGAAGTTGGCAAAGGCGACTATTCGGCTGAAGTTGCGGCGCTTTCGGGTGCAGGCGGCGACCGTCTGGTCGTTGCTGGCTACGTTGACCAAGGCGGCGGCGACATCGTTCGCGCAGCACTGGACGCTGGCGCATTCGACACCTTCCATTTCCCAGACGGCATGATCGGTGACGCACTGGGCGGCACGTTCGGCGACGAAATCGACGGATCGTTCGGTCAGGCACCAGGTTCCGACAACCCAGGTTACGGCACCTTTGTTGAACTGGCTGGCGACGCATTCAACGGCGAAGGCACCTATGCGTCGGAGTCCTATGACGCTGCTGCGCTGATCATGCTGGCGATGCAGGCGGCAGGTTCGACCGACCCGAACGTCTATAAAGAGTTCGTAGAGGCCGTTGCAAACGCACCGGGTGAACCAATCATGCCAGGCGAGCTGGGCAAAGCGCTGGATATTCTGGCCGAAGGCGGCGACGTTGATCTGGTTGGCGCAACTGGCGTTGAGCTGGTGAACGGCGGCGAAGCTGCTGGTTCCTACCGCGTGATCGAAATGTCGGGTGGCGAAATGGTCACCGTCGAATACCGCTAATCTGAACGATTAGACCAATTTACGGCGCGGGGAATCTCCGCGCCGTTTTTCCATAAGATGAACGCGTAAAGCGTCGCTGGGGATACAAATGATTGTCGTAGACAACCTCCATAAACATTTTGGCGGGTTCCACGCTGTGGATGGCGCCAGTCTAGAGATCGAAAAGGGTTCGATCACTGGATTAATCGGGCCGAATGGCGCGGGAAAAACCACTCTTTTCAATGTGATCGCGGGCGTTCTTGAGCCAACCTCGGGCCGCGTGACCATGGACGGCGAAGATATCACAGGCCTGCCGCCACATGAATTATTCGGCAAAGGTCTGCTGCGCACGTTCCAGATCGCGCATGAATTCCATTCGATGACCTGCCGCGAAAACCTGATGATGGTCCCTGCGGGCCAGTCGGGCGAAAGCCTGTGGAACACGTGGTTCGGCCGCAAACGCATCGCAGACGAAGAACGCGCCCTACGCGCCAAAGCAGACGAAGTGCTAGAGTTCCTGACGATCAGCCATTTGGCGGATGAGAAGGCAGGCAACCTGTCTGGCGGTCAGAAAAAACTGCTGGAACTGGGCCGCACCATGATGGTGGACGCCAAGATTGTGTTCTTGGACGAAGTCGGCGCAGGCGTGAACCGCACCCTTCTGATGACCATCGGCGACGCGATCCTGCAGCTGAACAAAGAACGCGGGTACACATTTGTTGTGATCGAACACGACATGGATTTCATCGGCAAAATCTGCGGCCCCGTCATTTGTATGGCCGAAGGTAAGGTTCTGGCCGAAGGCAGCTTGGCTGAAATCAAAGCGAACGAACAGGTGATCGAGGCCTATCTGGGCACCGGCCTAAAGAACAAAGACAAGGTGGGCGCATGACCGAACCTTTCCTGATCGGGGATAATATGACCGGCGGTTACGGCCGCGGCCCCGATATTCTGCACAACTGTACCATCGCGGTGAACCCTGGCGAAATCGCCGTGATTGTTGGCCCGAACGGCGCTGGCAAATCGACGGCGATGAAAGCCACCTTTGGCATGCTGAACGTCCGGTCCGGTTCGGTCCGTTTGGACGGCGAAGACATTACAAAACTGTCTCCGCAGGAACGCGTGATCAAAGGCATGGGGTTCGTCCCCCAAGTCCGCAATATTTTCCCGTCCATGACGGTCGAAGAAAATCTGGAAATGGGCGCCTACATCCGTACCGACGATTTCCGCAGCACGATCGAACAGATTTATGACCTGTTCCCGATCCTGCGCGACAAACGCAATCAGGCGGCGGGCGAACTGTCTGGCGGTCAGCGTCAACAGGTGGCCGTGGGCCGCGCGCTGATGACTCAGCCAAAAGTTCTGTTGCTGGACGAACCGACTGCGGGCGTTTCCCCTGTTGTGATGGACGAACTGTTTGATCGCATCATCGAAGTCAGCCGCACAGGCATTCCGATCCTGATGGTCGAACAGAACGCCAAACAGGCGCTGGAAATCGCGGATCGTGCTTATGTTCTGGTGCAGGGCGCAAATGCGCATACCGGCACCGGCAAAGAGCTATTGGCAGACCCCGAAGTCCGCCGTTCATTCTTGGGAGGTTAAGATGGATTTTCTTAACGCTCTGGTGAATATCACCAACCTTTTGATCATTCCGGCAACCACCTATGGCGCGCAGCTGGCGCTGGGTGCGCTGGGTGTGACGCTGATCTATTCGATCCTGCGGTTTTCGAACTTTGCCCATGGTGACACGATGGCCTTTGGCACGATCGTGACCATCGGCATCACATCAGTGTTCCAATCATGGGGCATTTCGCTGGGCCCGCTTCCAACTGCCCTTTTGGCCCTGCCCTTTGCCGTCGTTGTGACAGCGGCATTGTTGGTCGGCACGGATTTCGCAGTTTACCGTTTCTATCGCGCCAAACGCGCAGTTCCGATCATCTTTGTCATGGCGTCGCTAGGCGTGATGCTGATGATGAACGGCTTTGTCCGTTTTCTGGCCGGCGTGAAAAACATATCGTTCGATGACGGCACGCGTTTCATTATAAAAGCCCGTGATTTCAAAGAAATGACAGGTTTGGCCGAACCTCTGGGACTGCGCACAACGCAGGTTTTGACCGTGGTTGTCGCTGTCGCAATCGTGGCTTGGCTGTTCTGGTTCCTGAACAAAACGCGCACCGGTAAATCCATGCGCGCCTTTTCCGACAACGAAGATTTGGCGCTGCTGTCGGGCATCAACCCCAACCGCGTTGTGATTGTCACGTGGATCATTGTGGCGCTGCTGACCACGACTGCGGGCGTTCTATACGGTCTGGACAAAGGGTATCAGCCTTACGTCTATTTCCAGCTGTTGCTGCCCACCTTTGCCGCAGCGATTGTCGGCGGTCTGGGTAACCCATTGGGCGCCATCGTCGGCGGGTTTGTCGTGTCCTTTTCCGAAGTCATGATCACCCACGTCTGGAAAAAGGTGCTGACCTATCTGATGCCAGAAAACCTAGAACCATCGAGCCTGATGCAATTGATGTCCACCGAATATAAATTCGCCGTCAGCTTTGCGATCCTAGTTATCGTGCTGCTGTTCAAACCAACCGGTCTGTTCAAGGGGCAATCGGTATGACCCAAACTGTACGAGCATCACTCTTTTTCGCCATCATGGCGGTACTATTCATCGCAGAAGGCACCACAAATACGTGGGTATTCTCGGGCTCTTGGAACACGTCGCTGGTTATTTTGAACATGGCGCTGGTATCGGCGATCATGGCCTTGGGCGTGAACCTGCAATGGGGCTACGCGGGTCTGTTTAACACGGGCATCATGGGCTTTGTCGCCCTGGGCGGTTTGGCTGTGGTCATCACGTCGATGGCCCCGGTTCAGGAAACGTGGGCCGCTGGTGGTCCGCGTATTTTCCTAGGCTTGGCTGTTGGCGCCGCATTTCTGGTCGGAACCATTTTCTTGCGCAAAAAAATGCCCGAAGGCCGCAATCGCGCAATCGCGACAGTGGTCATGTTGGTCATCGGCTTTGCTGCGTATCGCAGTATTTTCGACGGCGGCGTAAACGCGGTCGAGGCGATCGACCCATCCGTGTCAGGCTATCTGGGCGGTCTGGGATTGCCTGTTGTGCTGGCTTGGCCCGTGGGCGGCCTGTTGGCGGCGGGCGCTGCGTGGATCATCGGTAAAACGGCATTGGGCCTGCGGTCTGACTATCTGGCGATTGCAACGCTGGGCATCGCAGAAATCATCGTCGCCATCCTAAAGAACGAAGAATGGCTGGCGCGCGGTGCGAACAACGTCAACGGTCTGCCGCGTCCTGTGCCTTATGAAATCGACCTACAGCAAAGCGCCGATTTCGTCGCCAAAGCCGCAGAATTGGGCTTGGATCCGGTAACGGCGTCGACCCTCTACGTGAAAATCGGTTACGCGCTGATGTTCACTGCGGTGCTGGTGTTCATTCTGGTCCTGTCGCAACTGGCGCGTCACAGCCCATGGGGCCGTATGATGCGCGCGATCCGCGACAACGAAACAGCCGCGCGCGCGATGGGTAAAAACGTCACCCGCCGCCATTTGGAAATCTTTATCCTAGGGTCTGCCGTTTGCGGGATCGCGGGGGCAATGATGACCACCCTAGATGGCCAGCTGACACCAAACAGCTATCACCCACTGCGTTTCACATTCCTGATTTGGGTGATGGTGATCGTCGGCGGATCGGGCAACAATCTGGGTTCGGTTCTGGGCGGTTTCCTGATCTGGTGGCTCTGGGTCAAAGTGGAACCCATGGGCCAATGGCTGGCGCAGGTCACTACGGCTGGACTGGACCCAACGAACTGGTTCGCGGTCCGCATGGCAGAGGCAGCCCCCCACATGCGCCTATTTACCATGGGTCTTATCCTGCTCTTGGTCTTGCGGTTTAACCCGCGCGGGTTGCTACCTGAAAACTAAACATCGAACGGGGCCCCAGCGGCCCCGTTTTTCTTTGTGGGCAAAGGGTTGCCTGCCCAAGTAAAGATAAGGTTCGCACTTGTTCCCGTGCGCGTGTCAGAATATTCCCTAATCTATCTGGTTAGGGTTGTCCGTTCGACCAGCCAAGCGATGCTGCCAAAGGGGCCGGAATGCTCAATCTGTTTCGATGGATGTTATACCTTGCGACAATCCTGTTCGGATTGATCGTCGCATCGACGTTTCTGGCCTATTATTTCGCGTCCCGTTCGCTGCCCGATTACGATGAACGGATTGAAACGACGGATATTTCGGCACCCATCGAAATCGTGCGCGACAATTCGAACGTACCGCACATCTTTGGCGAAACCGATCCGGACGTCTTTTTCGCGTTAGGATTCGCCCATGCGCAGGATCGCATGTGGCAGATGCTAACGGCCCGCCGCACAGCCCAAGGACGCATGGCAGAGCTGTTCGGGCAAAGCTATCTACCGTCTGACATTCTGATGCGGCGATTGGATTTGTATAACCTATCGCTCGCGTCGGTTGACGACCAAGACGACTACACGTTGTCTGTTTTGAATGCCTACAGTGATGGCATCAACGCATGGTTCGACGAAGTGAACAACGGCGTTCGTGGGCGCGGCGCACCCGAAATGTGGCTGTTCAATCAGCCTATCGCGCCGTGGCAGCCCGGGGATAGTATCGCGCTGATGAAGCTTCATGCGCTGCGGTCTAGCGGACATCTACAGGCCGAAGTCCTGCGTGCGGATATTTCGCGTCTTTTGCCCGAGGAACGCCTGCGCGATATTCTGCCTGATGTACCGGGGCAAAGCATCGTTGATCTACCGTCCTATGCGGCGTTGGTCCCCAACCTGCCGTCGAACCAGTTTGCTGACATCATTGACCCGATCGGCGGCCCTGCCGTTACAGGTGCATCAAACGCGTGGGCCGCGGGACCAAACCGTTCAACGACGGGGTCCACGCTGTTGGCGAACGATCCCCACAACCTATTAACCGCGCCGGCCCAATGGTATCTCGCGCGGTTGGAACTACAGTCGGGCGGGATCATTGGCGCGACGATGCCGGGCATACCGGTGATCATGTCGGGTCGCAGCGCGGTTCTGGGTTGGGGCGCCACGACCGCTTGGGTCGATGATATGGACCTATATCTGGAACAGGTATCGCAAACCGCAGGTCGGTATCGCACCGCTGACGGAACGGCAGCGTTCCGAACCCGCGACAGCATCATCCGCATCAAAGATGCGCCCGCCATCACTCTGAAATTACTATGGACGGAAAACGGCCCCGTCTTGCCACCTGATCAATTCGGGTTGGCCGCCATCCGTCCCGCTGGCCACGTGGTCACGATGAATTGGACCGGCCTGTCGGACCAAGACACGACCATTGCGGGCTGGCTGAACGTGATGCGCGCACCAAACATGCGTGCCGCAATTCGTGCAGCAGAACCAATTATTGCGCCCGCTGTGAACCTCATGGTGGCGGACCGCAACGGTTTGGGCATGAAATTGGCTGGCGCCCTACCCGTCCGCGATGCTGGCCACATCACCCAAGGCCGCATGCCGTCATTTGGGTATCTGCCCGAAAACCAATGGCAAGGCATGCGCAACTACGCAGATGCCCCGCAAATCATTGATCCGGTCGGCGGGATTTTGGGAAACACCAACAATAAAACCACCACCGACGTCTTTCCCGATCACGTATCTTACGTCTGGGGGGACAGTCAGCGGATCTATCGTTGGCAGCGCCTGATGCAAGCTCGTGAAGTCCACACCAGAGAAAGCTTTATCGAAGCGCAGTTGGACACCGTCAGCTATGCAGCGCGGTCGCTGCTGCCGCTGGTCGGTGCCGAGCTTTGGTTCACCGGCGATCCGGCACAAGACGGCACGCCCGAACGTCAACGCCAACATGCGCTGGAAATGCTGGCGGCGTGGAACGGCGAAATGAACGAACATCTGCCCGAACCGTTGATCTATGCCGCGTGGATGCGCGCGCTGCAGGATCGCCTGATCCGCGACGAACTGGGCAATACCGCAGACCGCCTGACGCATGTTGATCCACTGTTCATCGAACGGGTTTATCGCAACATTGGCGGGGCTGCAGCATGGTGTGATATTATCCGATCCGCAGCGACGGAAACCTGTGTCGATATCGCCCGTCAATCACTGGACGAAGCGATCATCTGGATCGAAGAAACCTATGGTCCCGCGCTGGAATCGCTGCGTTGGGGCGACGCCCATAATGCCGTTCACAACCATCCGATTTTGCACGAAGCTCCGTTGTTGAAATGGGTCGTTAATATCCAGCAGTCTACCTCGGGTGGTGATCAAACATTGATGCGAGGCCTGACCTCGGGCGACCCTGCCGCACCTTTTGAAAATGTCCACGCTGCGGGGTATCGCGGAGTGTATGATCTGGCCGACCCAGACAGTTCTGTGTTCATCATTTCGACGGGGCAATCCGGCCATCCGCTGTCACGCTATTATGATGATATGGGCGATCTGTGGCGCCGCGGAGAGTATATTCCAATGTCGTTGGACCCAACGCTTGCGCGCGCAGCGGCTGTCGGCGTGACCTATTTCGAACCGCTATCCGAATAGCGCCGCATCTTTTCTGCCAAATCTGTGCCGCCGTTCGCTTCAATCGCGTTTGCGGCACCTGATATGTCACGCTGTTCTTTGTTCTGACTCAGCTTGGATTTCGCATCGATCCGGTCAATTTCGATCCGAACGGCGACAATATTGGCGATCATGCCGTCCAGATAATCGGGGGGCGCATCAGCCATGCGCCAACCACCCGACCCTTCGAAATGTTTGGTCAATCGCCCCACAACCGCGCGTTTCGATTTTTCGCTGTGATCGAAATGGATCCGACCATGGACATGCACAACGTCATAATTCCACGTCGGGACGACCTTGTGGTGGTCCGCTTTGGATGGATACCAATTGGGCGATACATAGGCGTTTTCAGCCTTAAAAATCGCCAATACCGCCGCCCCATCAGTCAACATGAGGTGCATATCGTTATTCAGCGCAATATGCCCAACCAAATCAGAACCGACCCGCAATAGCGGGATATGGTCCGCGTCAGGTGCGCTATTCACCACATAGGACACCGCAGCCAAAGGGTGCGCTGCGATCAGGGCGTCAATCGCGGATGGGTCAATTTGTTTAAAATGATCAGGCTGGTACATGGCGCGACCAAAGCAAAAAGGGCCCGCAAAAGCGAGCCCTTTTCGTAATTGGTAAGTAATCGAAGATTAACGCTTCGAGAACTGGAACGAACGACGAGCTTTACGCTTACCGTATTTCTTACGTTCAACAACACGGCTGTCGCGGGTCAGGAAGCCTGCTGCTTTCAGTGCAGCGCGCAGCGATGGATCGTACAGCTGCAGAGCTTTCGAGATGCCGTGCTTTACAGCGCCAGCTTGGCCCGACAGACCGCCGCCTTTAACGGTTGCCATCACGTCGAACTGACCTTCAACGCCTGCGATTTGTGCAGGTTGTTTAACGATCAGCTGCAGCACTGGGCGTGCGAAGTATTCGGACATGTCTTTGCCGTTTACAACGACTTTACCCGAACCTGGCTTAACCCAAACGCGTGCAACAGCGTCTTTACGTTTACCGGTTGCGTACGAACGACCCAGCGAGTCACGTACTGGTTCACGTGGTGCTGCGACTTCAACAACGGTTTCACCGGCTGCTGCGCCCAGCTCTTCTAGCGAGTTGATTTGATCAGCCATCGATTAGACCCTCGTGTTTTTCTTGTTCTTGGATGCAACATCCAGAACTTCGGGCTTCTGGGCTTCCATGCCGTGCTCAGCACCGGCAAAGACGCGCAGGTTGGTCATTTGCTTGCGGGACAGGCGGTTGCCTGGCAGCATGCGCTTAACAGCCTGCATTACAACGCGCTCTGGGTGCGCGCCTTCCAGGATCTGACCAGTGGTGCGGGATTTGATGCCGCCTGGGTGGCCAGTGTGCCAGTAGTTTGGTTTTTCACGCTTGTTACCGGTCAGCTGAACTTTGTCAGCGTTGATAACGATCACGTTGTCACCCATGTCCATGTGGGGGGTGAAGGATGGCTTGTGCTTACCGCGCAAGCGAGTGGCGACGATCGAAGCCAAACGACCCAGAACGATGCCTTCGGCGTCGATCAGGATCCATTTTTTTTCGATGTCTGCCGGAGTAGCAGAAAAGGTTTTCATATCACACCATGACTGGTTGGCGGGGTTTGCCCCCGTTACATTCGATGGGCGGGTTATATAGCCACCAAAAACACAGTCAACAGGTTTATTCACGCAAAAAGTGTTCAAAAACAACGACTTGCAAATATGGTATCATAATACCCCAAACTTAAACGGTAATTTGTTCAGGCGGATGATCCAAAATATAACAAATCTTGTCCAAGGCGTCGTTAAACGCGGATTGAGCGATCTCTCCGTTCAAGGCAATGCGCACGGCGTGGACAGATTGGCTGTGGCGCAGTCCGAATTCTTCGGATGATTTCAGATAGACGCCTTGGGCTTCGGCGGCCTGACAGAATTCACCACTGCGCCAGCCATAGGGCAATTCCAGCCAGATAAACGGGACATTATTGCGCCACCGGATATTGTACCGCTTTAGTCGATCAACCGCTTTGTTCAGCATTCCGTTCATGTGCGCCCGCGCGGCAGACAGAATTCCGGGCAGTTCGGGGTGGCTATGGACATAGGTATAAACCGCAGTGATCGCGACAGGTACACCAAAGCTGTTAAAGGTCGCGGTACGGATCAACGGATTGACCCACCCTGTAGGCGCGACAACGAACCCAATTCGTAACGCAGCACTAACTGATTTCGACGGAGAGGTCGTGTACCACCCCAATTCGGGCAACAGCTGTCGATAGCTTGGGCCTTCGTGGGGTCCGTTGCGGTAACAATCGTCATCTAAGACGTGAATATTGTACCGCTGCGCAATCTCTGCAATTTCTTTGCGTCGCTCTAATGTCGCGCTTTGCGCGGTGGGATTGATCACATCGGCAGAGGTACAATAGGCCTGAACGCCCTCTTCGCGGATCAACCTTTCGAATTCCACAACATCCGGTCCGTCATCGTCCCACGGAACGCTCACCACTTTGGCCCGACACAATTCAGCCGCGCGCCGAAAACCCGAATAGGTCAGGTCATCGATCATCACGACAGGCGCGGTGCCACGTAATACGGTCTGCAAAATCATGATGATCGCATTCTGGCCGCCATGCGTGATCACCACGTCGTCCGCGGTAAAAGGCCCAATGGGTGCATCTGCGTGATATTTTGCAAACGCTTGGTGCGCTGGCGTGTGAAATTCACGGCGCGGATAACGCAGCAACGCTTCAGCCGAAGCTGAATGAGAATATTCAACAAAACCCTGCCGAATGAGATCCCCCTGCCCCATGTCCGGCAACCTAGGGCTAAGCAATGTCGCGCCCGGATCAAATGTGGGCCGTTCTACCGGCCGTAATCGTTCTGGTACAAATGTGCCGCGTCCGACGGCGGCCTCTAACACGCCAGAATCAACCAATGATTTGTACGCTCGCGCCACGGTTCCTGGGGTTACATTTGCCTCCCACCCTAATTCGCGGACCGGAGGCAGCCGCGTTCCGGGCGCTAAAGTACCGTCATGTATGGCTTTTTTGATTGCTGTTTCCAGCGCACGATATTTTGGACCGCTGGACTGATCCAGATCTGGCAACCAAATTGTACCCATAACAATCTATTCCTCGACAGGATGTTCGGCAAATTGTATCGAACTTACACGGACACACTATCCGATTGTACCGATACAAGTAAAGGGCTTACCCCATGACCTATGTGAACACGACCATCCCGCAAACGATCACAATCCCTGCGCCAACATTTGTTGTATCGCGCGGCATGATTGCAGCCGCGGTCAAGATGGACACATGGGCCACCCGCCGCCAAACCCGAAAGGCGCTGCGAAATATGCCCGATCACATCCTATTCGATGTCGGTTTGACCCGCGAACAAGCACAAACCGAAGCTGCGAAATACTTTTGGAGGGCCTGATATCCCCGGCTCTTCCTGTACCTGGCGGGGACATGTTCCCCGCCTTTTTTATTTGGGCGGTATGGAATAGGTCATGCGCGCGGTGGCCACAGGATCATCCACGCCGTCGGAATAGACCAAACAATCCCCCACGGCCAAAACGCGCCCGATTTTCAACAGTCGCACGTGACATGTCAGATCGGCGTTCGCAGCTGGTTTGCGCAAATAGTCGATAGATGCGTTCGTTGTGACCGTCAGCGGTTTCATTCCGATCCTCGATAGGATGGCGAAATAAACTGCACAATCGGCCAACATGAACATCGTAGGGCCAGAAACCGTGCCGCCGGGGCGTAGGTTTTCCGCCGTCGGGGTCAGGCGTACAATGACGCCTTCCTCGGTCACCTCTTCGATTTTTAGCGTGTCTTTGACCTGCCAAAAATCATCCTGCAAAAACGCGTTTAGCGCATCGGCATCCAGTGCAAATGTCATTATGTATCCTCCCATCCAAACGTTGGATCACGGGTACAAAAATGACAACGGCCTATTCAAAGATTTCAAATAGGCCGTAGGGTCACAAATTATAGATATCTTTGAATTTCGCCTCTAGGTAATCCAGCAAAGGCGCCTCGGATGGTTCAAACCCGCAGGCACGTTTAATCGTATCGCGCGGTTCATACAGGCCGCCATGGGTTTGCAGGTTATCGCGCAGCCAGCCAGTCGCGCCCGTCAGATCACCCTTTGCCAGATCATCATCCAGATTTGGCTGCGCCTGACGCAATGCGGTGTACAGATTACCCGCATAGACATTGCCCAGACTGTACGTTGGGAAATACCCCATCAGGCCCAGCGACCAATGCACGTCCTGCAACACGCCGTTCGCAGGTTTATCGACGGCAAATCCAAAATCAGCGGCAAACCGATCGTTCCAAGCGGTTTCCAGAACAGCGACCTCTAGATCCCCAGACAACAGCGCGCGTTCCAAATCGTAGCGCAGAAGGACGTGCAGATTGTACTGCAGTTCATCCGATTCCGTGCGGATGAACCCGTTTTGAACGCGGTTCACGGCAGCATAGAATTCGTCCTCGGTATCAATGCCGAAATCACCGAACGCGTCGCGCATTTTGCCGAACAGCCATCCTGTGAATGGACGGCTACGGCCCAGTTGGTTTTCGTAAATGCGGCTTTGGCTTTCGTGCACGCCCATCGACACACCAGATCCCAGCGGAGTCAGCAGATACGCCTGATCGATGTTTTGTTCGTAACAAGCGTGGCCGACTTCGTGGATGGTCGAATAGAAACAATTGAAAGGATCATCAGCCGCAGTGCGAGTGGTAATACGCACGTCATTGCCCGACCCCGAACTGAACGGGTGCACCGCTTTGTCGATGCGGCCACGGGTCATGTCGTAGCCGAATGTTTCCGCCAGCAACTGCGACAGTTTCATTTGCTGGGTATCGTCGAATTGGCCTTGGACGGGTTTCGGCGCGGGCTGGGCCAGAACGGCCTCTCTCAATGCTACCAGACGCGGGCGCATCGCGTCGAACATTGCCGTCAGATCAGACGCTTTGGCACCTGGTTCATAATCATCCAACATCGCGTCATAGATGGCGCCGCCAGCGGCCAATGCTGCGCCCTCTTCGCGTTTTAGGCGCAGAACCTCGGCTAATGTCGGGGCAAAGGCGGCAAAATCATTGTCGGCACGGGCGGCGGCCCAGATGCCTTGGGATTTGGACGTCAGCTTCGCCAGATCGGTCGCCAATTTCGCGGGGATTTTGTTGGCGCGGTCATAGCTGCGGCGCACATGACGCAATACGGCGGCGCCAATTTCATCGGGCGCCTGCGCCGTTTCCAACCATTCCCCGATGCGCGGATCGGTCCGGCGGGCATGCAGGACCGATTCAATGGCTGCGAATTCGTCGGCGCGCTGATCGGCAGCGCCCGAAGGCATCATCGTTTCCTGATCCCACCCAAGACGACCGGCAATTTCGCCTAACGCTTGGGTGTCACGAACAAAGGCAAGCAGGTCGTCATAGGCGGTCATATCAGTTTCCTCGGATCGATTGCGGCAATGGGTATTGCGACAGGTAACGGGCACGCAGGATCAGCACCCACATCACAATCGCACCAATCTGGTGGGTGATCGCAACATGCAGCTGCGCGGAATACAGCGCCGTCATAATGCCCAGAACCATCTGGATCAGCAGCATCGCCATAACAGCGTGGAACGCAGTGCGGGTTTTACCATTGGACGATTTGCGGCCACGGTTCCATACAATGAACCCATAGATCAACAGCAGATAGCCCGACATGCGGTGGATGAACTGCACCAGACCTGCGTCTTCAAAGAAATTGCGCCAGATAGGGTCGATCAGGAATGGGTCGGGCGGGAAAAAGCTATCGCCCATCAGCGGCCATGTTGGGAACGCGCGGCCCGCATCGATACCCGCGACCAAAGCGCCCAGAACGATCTGCAAGAACCCGAAATGCATCAGGCCCGTCGACATGCCGAAAAGTTTGCGGTTGCTGTCGCGGCGCGCCTGCATCAACGCGGATTCAGGGCGGCCCAGCAGGAAAATGTACCACGCGGTAAAGCCCAAGATGACAAACGCCAAACCAAGGTGCGTTGCCAAACGGTACGATGCCACATCCGTGCGGCCGATTTCTTGTGCGGTTTCATTCAGGCCCGAATGGACCATCCACCAGCCAATCGCGCCCTGCAATCCGCCCAAAACGCCCAACAAAAACAGGCGTTTTGTCCAGCCCGTCGGAATTTTACGCGCCGCCAAAAAGCCAAAGAACCCAACAGCCCACACCAAACCGATCACGCGGCCCAATTGGCGATGGCCCCATTCCCACCAATAGATGAACTGGAATTCGGACATGGACATGCCGGTGTTCTGCAGTTGGTATTCGGGGCTGGATTGGTATTTTTCAAACTCCACGGCCCAGTCCGCGTCATTCAGCGGAGGCACAGCGCCCATCACTGGGTTCCATTCAGTGATCGACAGGCCGCTGTCTGTCAGGCGGGTCAAACCGCCGACAACGATCATCGACGCGACCAGCGCAAAGATCACCATTAGCCAAATACGGATCGCACCCCGTGCGCCGCGATTTTTCGCGTCGATCTGCCCAGGTGCTGCGGTTTGTTTCGGGGTGTCCCCGACCTCTTCGAACAATTTGCGCGGCGTTTGCGCCATCGGTCTCTCCATCAGTATTTGGCTGGGAACCTAAGTCGCGGGCCCCGTATCGGCAAGGGTTAGCCGCGTTCCTTCCAGCGGACCATCTGACGCATCACCCCGTGCAGGATACGCACGTCATGTTTCGTCAGCGGCATGCGGCTCCATAGGTTGCGCAGGTTCACCTTCATGTTGGCGGCTTTTTCTTCGGGGAAAAAGAAACCAGCGGTGTCCAATGCGCCCTCATAATGTTCGGCCAGCTTTTCAACTTCGGCTTGGGTCGCGATGTCCTGTTCGGCATCCATGCGTTCGTGCACGATATCCGTGGACGCGCGGCGCCATTCATAGCTGGTCAGCAACACACATTGCGCAAGGTTCAGCGACGAAAATTCGGGGTTCACGGGCACGTTGATGATCGCATTGGCCAGCGCGATATCCTCGTTCTCCATCCCTGCCCGTTCTGGGCCGAACATCACGGCGACCTTTTCGCCGCGCGCAATCCGTTCAGCGGCGTCGGACATGGCGGCTTCGGGCGATAGAACGGGTTTGGTCAATCCGCGCGGACGGGCCGTGGTGGCGTAGACATAGGTGCAATCTTCAACAGCGGCGGCGGTGCTGTCATATAGCTGCGCTTCGTCCAGCAGACGGCCCGCACCAGATGCCATCGCGACGGCCTTTTGGTTTGGCCAGCCATCACGCGGCGACGTAACCCGCATACGGTCCAGCCCGAAATTCCACATGCCCCGTGCCGCGGCACCGATGTTTTCACCCATCTGCGGGCGGATCAGGACGAAACTGGGTTGAGGCGCTCCGGTCGGCATGGCGTATCCTTTTTCAGCGTTTGCGGGGTCATACGATGCACCCCTTTGGCTGGCAAGCGGCATTGCCCCTTTCCGTGGCGCGCGATCACCGTTATATCACCGCAAAACCGTTATTTGAGGCCTATGATGACCGACGCAGCCGAACTCCCGCAGCTATATCTCATCACTCCGACCGATTTTGAATTGTCGACCTTTCCCGATCAACTGGGCAAAGTGTTGGACAGCACTGATATCGCATGTGTGCGGCTGAGCCTTGCCACCCGCGACGAAGACCGCATTTCCCGCGCCGCCGATGCGCTGCGCGCAGTGACCCACGAACGCGATGTGGCATTGGTGATTGATACACACCTGATGCTGGTCGAACGTCTGGGTCTGGACGGCGTCCACCTGACCGACGGATCGCGTTCGGTGATGAAAACCCGCAAAGAATTGGGCGAAGATGCCATCGTCGGCGCGTTCTGCGGCAATTCCAGCCACGACGGCATGACCGCTGGCGAGCTAGGCGCAGATTACATCAGCTTTGGCCCCGTGGGTGAAACGCCGCTGGGTACGGGCGAAAAAGCACCGCTGGATCTGTTCCAATGGTGGTCGCAAATGATCGAAGTGCCCGTGGTCGCCGAAGGCGCGTTGACCCCTGAATTGATCGGCCAACTGTCACCGTTCACGGATTTCTTTGGCATTGGCGATGAAATCTGGCGACAGGACGATCCAGTCGCAGCACTGAAAACCCTGACCGACGCGATCAAAGTGTAAAATCAAAGCGCCCTGCGGGGCGCTTTATGCGTCTAGCACCCCAAATTCGTCCAGCGATGACCGCACGGTGGTTTCCAGATCACGAGCGAGCGCTTTGCGGTCGGTATAATCCGATGCGCTGACGGCTGGGTGGTAGACGACCGTGACGCGGCCCTGACGCTTTGCCGCTAAGGTCGCGATTAAATGGGTGCCAAAGGCCATATCGCCCCACCATCCGTATTGGCGTGGCGCCATATTCGGACCCGCCTGATAGATGATTGAAACGGGTTGAATGTTCATCTGGCCCCGCAATTCGGGCGTTAAGAATGCCGCGAAAAGCGTTGGTTTAAATGACAAAACCCGCCGCCCATCTGTCGACGTACCTTCGGGGAAAAACAACAATTTATGGCCCAAGGCCAATCGATCACGGAATACGTTGATCTGGTTGGATGCTTCTTTTCGATCACGTTTGATAAAAACTGTTCCTGTGATCCGCGCCAAAAATCCGATACCGGCCCAGCCTGCGACTTCGGATTTTGCGACGAAATAAATACGTTTCCGGGCATTAAGGACGAAAATATCAAGCCAGCTTGCGTGGTTCGCTACAACGGCCCCCGATGTTTTCATCGGCGCGCCTTTGATCGCATATTTGATCCCCACAACACGCAGAACATTGCGGCAAACAAACTGCGTCACATAAGGCGACAAAGGACGCGCTGCTCCGAAAATGGGCACCTCGATCAGCCGCAAAGGCAAAAAGACGCATAGCCCCAGCAGAATAATCACCAACATGCCCAAAGCCCGAAATCCAGCTTTGACATAACCGAATGGCCCCCGTTCGATTGACGGCGGGGGCATGTCGGGATCCCACATCATATTCATGCGCTACGGCCTTTGAAATACAATCGTTTTTGGCTTTCGCTCATCCGTTTGGTATCTAAGATCAAACACACATCAGTCGTGTTGAATGCGGTATCGATATACACGCCGTCCCCAATAAATCCGCCCATTTTTAAATAGGCTTTGATCAAGGAAGGGGTGTTTTTCATCGCCTGTACACGGTTGATGTCTGCGGGCGGTATATACGCGGTGTTCGGGTTGGATTTTGACGACGCGCGCAAATCCTCGGGCGCAAGATGACTGTGATGAAGATATGAAATGCTGGGCCAGATTGGGGCTAAATCAGTGCCATGAAACGATGCGACGCCGAACAGAACCTCGATTCCATGTTTGGTCACATAGTCGGCCAAGGCATTCCACAGCAAATACATGCCCTGCCCGCCGCGATAATCGACATGCAGACACGACCGCCCCAATTCCAAAAGCGGCCGACCAGAGGATTTAAGCGAAGACAGATCATATTCCGTTTCAGAATAAAAACCGCCGATCTTTGCGGCCTGATCAGATCGTAGCAAACGGTAAACCCCGACCACTTGATCAGATGCCTGACGGCTGTGATCCATCAACAAAAGATGATCGAAATACGCATCAAAGCGATCCGTTTCCAATCTATTTTCGTGATCGACATTTGCACCTTGGGCGCCCAATTCCAGCACGAACACGTCATAGCGCAGACGCTGCGCGGCACGAATGTCAGATTCAGTTTCCGCAAGACGGACAGACAGCTTTTCGTTTAGTGCGATCATGGGTCCGTGTCAGTTGGGTCAAATTGACGGCGGTTTAATCGCAACACGTCCGTAAAAGCAAGTATTGAGACTGGTTACCATCCGTTAACCATTGCAAACTAATTACTGATTTAGAAGCTATCGGTGTGAACAAGTTGCAAAACAATGCGCCGCCCATCAATCACGACTTTTCCAGCCTCTGGGAAATTGACAGTGATGCGGTCGGCGATGTTGGATTGAACTTGGCCAACGCCCCAATCAGGCTGATTTGGGTGGCGGACCAACATGCCAGGCTCAAGTATGGAATTTAGACTCATAATAACTCCGAGGCGGAATGACACAATCACCTGACCTTGCGGCCCTGATTGGTTCGCGAATTTGCCACGACCTTGTGAACCCACTTAGCGCGGTTTGCAATGGCGTCGAACTTCTTGAATTATCGGGGGTCGCGCCAAGCGAAGAAATGTCATTGATCCGCGACAGTCTGGCCAATGCAACTGCGCGTATCCAGCTGTTCCGCTTTGGCTTTGGGCCGGCGTCCGACGCATTGGTGGCCGAAGCAGAGATGATTAAACTGCTGGATACGCTATCCAAAGGCGCGCGTCATTGTTTTGTCTGGCGCGCGGGAACCGCACCGCGTTGCGACGTCCGCCGTATGTTGCTGGCCATGCTATGCGCCGAAACGATGACACCTTTGGGCGGCGATATCACGATCACAGCGGATCAATCGGGTTGGACCGTGACAGCAACTGGCCGCCGGATCACAATTTCCACAGAAACAGAGGCCGTCCTGAATGGCGCCACGACAGAATTGCCACCAGCACATGTTCATTTCAACGTGCTGGCAGCCTCTGGCCCGATTGAATTCGACTACGACGACACGTCCCTAACCCTACAGGGTTAAGGGCGCAGCGCCCCATCACTGCTGACCAGATATTTGAAACTGGTCAGCTGTTCGGCCCCAACCGGGCCACGCGCATGCATTTTACCTGTCGCAATACCGATTTCGGCACCCATGCCGAATTCACCGCCATCAGCGAACTGTGTCGACGAATTATGCATCAGAATCGCGCTATCGATACGTTCAAAGAATTTAGCAACCGCTGCTGGGTCTTCGGTGATGATGCAGTCGGTATGGTTCGAGCTGTATTTCTGGATGTGCGCAATCGCGCCGTCCAGATCGTCAACGACCTTTGCCGCAATATCCATGTCCAGATATTCACGGCCCCAATCATCGTCGGTCGCGACATCTGTACCGTCTAAACCTTCGCCTGCGTGAACGCGAACCCCAGCCGACTTTAGATCATCGACAATCGACTGACCCAAGGTCGCGGCGATATCACGGTGGATCAGCAAACACTCTGCCGCGCCGCAAATACCCGTGCGGCGGGTTTTGGCGTTCATTACGACTTTGCGGGCTTTTTCAGGATCGGCGTCTTTGTCCAGATACACGTGCACGATGCCTTCTAGGTGGGCAAAGACAGGCACGCGGGCTTCGCGCTGGACCAGACCGACCAAACCTTTACCGCCGCGAGGCACGATCACGTCGATATAGTCAACGGCGCGCAACATCTCGGCCACGGCTTCGCGGTCGCGGGTTGGCATCAATTGGATCGAATCCTCTGGCAGGTTCGCGGCCTTTAGGCCTTCGACCAGACAGGCGTGGATCGCGCGGCTGGAATGAAAACTTTCCGAACCGCCGCGCAGAATGACGGCATTGCCTGCCTTTAGGCACAATGCGCCTGCGTCAGCAGTCACGTTCGGGCGGCTTTCGTAGATAACGCCGATCACGCCCAAAGGCGTGCGGACGCGTTTGATGTGCAGCCCCGAAGGCATATCCCATTCTTGCAGCACAGCGCCGATAGGGTCGGTTTGTTCGGCAATCGTGCGCAAACCATCGACGATGCCTTGAATGCGGTCTTCGTCCAATTTCAGACGGTCCATCATCGCGTCGGACAAACCTTTGCCGCGGCCAAATTCCAGATCTTCGGCGTTTGCTGCAATAATATCAGCGCGATTTTTCCAAACAGCATCCGCCGCCGCGATCAATGCGGCGTGTTTACGTTCTGCCGATGCATGGGCCAATTGTGTTGCAGCAGCGCGCGCACGCTGCCCGATCGAAGCAACCAATTCTGCGATATTTTCGTTATCTTTCATCGATCTACTCCCATCAATTGCACCACCATGTCATCACGATGAACCAAAGCGGCGCGTCCTTTGTACCCTAAAATTTCTTCGACCTCGGCGCTTTTGCGACCAAGGATTAACTGCGTTTCCGCTGCTGTATAGCGCGACAATCCAATGCCCAAATGCGCGCCATTCGCAGATGTGATTTCTATGGGATCACCACGGCCGAAACGCCCCGCTACGGACACCACGCCCGCTGGCAATAGGCTTTTGCCTTGGCGTAATGCCGCCTCGGCACCGCCGTCCACGACCACGGAGGCGCTGGTTTTCATTGCTGCAATCCACCGTTTGCGTGCGGCCTGTGGATCGTCATGCGCTATGAACCACGTTGATGCGTCACCATTTTCCAGTGACTTCAATGGGTTGATGCGCGATCCTAACGTTATGGCCATAGCACATCCCGCATCGGTCGCCATACGAGCCGCCAGAAGTTTGGTGATCATGCCGCCCTTGGACAGGCCCGATACACCGTCACCTGCCATGGCTTCAATCTCTGGCGTGATCCGTTCGACAATGTCAAAACGTTGGGCTGTGTCATCAATATTCGGATTACCCGAATAGAACCCATCCACATCCGACAGCAGGATCAATTGGTCCGCACCGCAAGTCACAGCAACCTGAGCCGCCAAACGGTCGTTGTCGCCGTAACGGATTTCATCCGTCGCGATGGTGTCATTTTCATTGACGATCGGGGTCACGCCCAGACCGATCAATGTTTCCATCGTAGCGCGGGTGTTCAAATAGCGGCGGCGATCTGCTGTGTCTTCCAACGTCAGCAGAACCTGCGCGGTTTTAATGCCATGCGGCGCCAATATTTCTTCGTATGCGCGCGCAAGCCGGATTTGACCCACAGCCGCAGCGGCCTGAGATTGCTCTAAGGGCAGGTTTTTGCGCGGTAGACCCAACACTTCGCGACCCAAAGCGATCGAACCAGAGGACACCAACACAACGTCGATGCCCTGCCCGCGCAGCCACGCGACATCGTCGGCCAAAGACCGCAACCAATCGGATTTCAAGGTGCCTTTGTCGCGATCAACCAACAGCGCCGAACCGATTTTTACAACGATCCGTTTAGCAGAGGTTAAGGACGCCAAGGCTCTTCCTCCTGATCGGCGGCCAGTTCTGCCGCGTTACGTGCGTCAATTTCCGCATGCAATGCGCGCAGCACTTCGGTCACGCCTTCGGTGGAAACACCGGACATTAGCATCACAGGGCCGTCGGCGACGGCTTCCAGCTCTTCTTTGATGAATTCGCGTTCTTCTTCGTCCAGCGTATCGATTTTGTTCAGAACGGTGACACGCGGTTTATCGGCCAGATCGCCGCCATATGCCTCTAGTTCGTCAATAATCGTCTGATAATCGCCAATAGGATCGCCGCCCGACCCGTCGACCAGATGCAGCAGAACCGCACAGCGTTCAACGTGGCCCAGGAACATATCGCCCAAGCCGCGCCCCTCGGATGCGCCTTCGATCAAACCAGGGATGTCAGCGACAACAAATTCACGGCCATCAACGCCAACCACGCCCAAATTCGGGACCAGAGTGGTGAATGGATAGTCCGCAATTTTCGGACGCGCATTCGACGTCGCAGCAAGGAACGTGGATTTACCCGCGTTCGGTTTGCCCAGCAGACCTGCATCCGCAATCAGTTTCAAACGCAGCCAGATGGTGCGTTCGATGCCCGCCAAACCCGGGTTTGCGCTGCGTGGCGCTTGGTTCGTTGCGGATTTGAAATGAAGGTTACCAAAGCCGCCATTGCCGCCTTTGGCCAGAATGACGCGCTGACCGATTTCGGTCAGGTCAGCCAGAATGGTTTCTTCGTCCTCATCGATGATTTCGGTACCAACGGGTACGCGCAAAACGATATCGTCGCCCGATGCACCGGTGCGGGCGCGGCCTTCGCCGGGGCGACCGTTTTGGGCAAAGAAATGCTGTTGGTAACGAAAATCGATCAGGGTGTTCAGGCCCTGCACCGCTTCGACCACGACATCGCCGCCGCGACCGCCATCACCGCCGTCGGGACCACCGTATTCGATGTATTTTTCACGGCGGAAGGAAACGCAACCGTTCCCCCCGCTGCCCGAGCGGATGTATACTTTAGCGAGATCAAGAAATTTCATCGAATGCGGCTTTCAGGTCGTTTGCGCTTGGCCTATCGCGTTGCGCGGCTTTGCTCAAGGGGCAGCCTGAAAGCCGCCCCGATTATCGGGTCAATTTCAGCGTATAAGTCCACGTTGGCACAGTAGCCTTGCGTGCGACACTATAGGCTTCGGCGTCACCAAGGTAGGTAAAACCGCAGTTGTTTAGAACACGGGCCGATCCAGGGTTGTCCTGAAACACTTCGGCAAAGTAGGTACCGGACCCATGCGGGTTGGCGTCGATCATCGCCTGCACAGCGCCCGAGGCAATACCGGTGCCCCAAAACGCAGGTGCCACCCAAAAGAATATCTCGGACTGGCCGCGATCCATGCGTTCAAGGCTCACGACGCCCAAGACTTCGGCCAGATCAGACGCTTTGCCGTCAATGATCCAGACATCTTCGTCACGGGTCGGGTTTGCGGCGCGTTCCAGAAATGCTTCGGTCGTGCCCGGTGGCAACGGGTGCGGAATCGACCGCGTGCCGCGTGCCACACGTTCGTCACCCGCATAGTGGCTGATCAGCCCCGCATCCGATGGACGCGACGGCCGTAGAACGAACCGATCTGTCGTGATGACAGGCAAATCCATAGTTTTATCGAGCATCCATTTTCCTCCTCGATAGACGACACTTCAAAACGGGCGGCTCTCCCCTTCCGACTGTTTTGAAAGCACATAGTAAATAAAACAATAAAGGGGACCGGCGATGCCGATCCCCTAATTTGATACCCTTGGGTCTCGGTCTTATTCAGCGGCCTCCGCCACTGGCAGAACCGATACAAAGGTGCGGCCTTTCAGGCCGGTGTGGAATTTGACGTTGCCGTTCGCGGTTGCGAACAGGGTGTGGTCTTTGCCCATACCTACGCCTTCGCCAGCCCAAACTTTGGTGCCGCGCTGACGAACGATGATGTTACCTGCAATAACGGTTTCACCACCGAATTTTTTAACGCCAAGACGACGACCCGCAGAGTCGCGACCGTTACGGGAGGAACCGCCTGCCTTTTTGTGTGCCATGTTTCTCTCCTATACCTAACTTATTTCGCCAGTTCTTTGGCTTGTTCGATCCAGCCTTCACGCTCGATACGGCCTTTGAACGACAGTTTTTCGCCGAATTCTTCGACGTCAGCTTCGGTCCATGCTGCGATCTGTGCAAAAGTGGTTACGCCAGCTTCGTGCAGTTTCTTTTCCAGTGCTGGGCCAACGCCCGACAGCTGTTTCAGATCGTCTGCGCCAGCAGCAGCTGGAGCTGCTTTTTCAGCTTTCGCTTTAGGAGCAGCGGCTTTCGCAGGTGCAGCAGCAGCAACAGCAGCGCCCGAAACCGAGCCTGCGCCGATTGCAGCTTTAACGCCCGATTTGTCAGCGCCCGACTCTAGGATGTCGGTGATGCGAACCAGGGTCAGTTGCTGACGGTGGCCGCGGGTACGCTTGGACGAGTGTTTACGACGGCGTTTTACGAACGAGATCGTTTTTTCGCCTTTGATCTGGTCGATGACTTCAGCTTGGACAGCTGCACCGTCTACCAGAGGTGCGCCAACAGTCGAACCAACCATCAGAATTTCGTTGAACTGGATTTTTTCGCCAGCGTCGGCTGCCAGTTTCTCGACACGCAGAACGTCGCCCGAAGCAACTTTGTACTGCTTGCCGCCGGTTTTCAGAACCGCAAACATGCTAATCTTCCTTATCTTCCGCGTCGCTGGGGCCACTACTGTGTTGCTGGCTATGCCGCCCGTGAACTGCGCGCCCTATTTGGGCTGTATTGAATCAGTAAACGGGGCAGATTCCGCCCCGAGTGCGCGGCTTATCTAACGGGTTGGGGATAAAGTCAAGCTAAAGGTCAGTCTGAATCATGAACTTTGCTGCCTCGCGCCCCAGTTCATAGTTGATCATGCTAAACAGATCACCCTGCGACGCCAATAATATCTGATTTAACGTACGCCCCTGATCAGAATCCGTAAAGGCGATCAATTCACCGATGGCATCGTCAGACAGATTTTCAAACACTAGGTATAGATACCCCTGAAACCATTCATTGGTGGCGTCGGTAATGAATTCCTCTTGATCCCAAACCATCGCGGCCAGATCGGATTCCGTCATACCCTGAATAACGCCGCCATCCAGTAACCCACGCGCAAAATTATATTGGTCGGTCAAAGCAAAGGCGACGCTTTGTTCAATATAGCCGCTGACGTTTAGGAATGTGTCGATCTGTTCAAATCGACCCATTGGCATTTCCATATATGCCTTTTCAATGGCCTGCGCCGATAGAACCGGATCAGACATGATGGACCGCGCCGCGATTTCAGCGGCAATGATGTCCGCGCCGACCCCTGCTTCAAAATAGGTGACGTAGCTATCAACATCGACACCGTCCAACGCCGTTTCGAATTGCGCAAACATAGACGCCTCGATGGCATCGGCATCCAACAAAGCGTCTACCTTCGTGTCCCAAGCGTCCAGATAAACGGTCGAAAAATTTTCTGACGCAATATCAAAAGCCATCGCTTGGCCTTCATCGACCAAGATTTCGATGAACGCGGGTTGTTCAAGCAAATCAAACAAACGCTCTGCCTGATTATTATCTTGCGCAGCGGCAGGACACGCGACCAATGCAGCAGCGGCGAAGGTATATAAGTTGTTCATAGCGCCAAGGTAGAACCGCCCACATCGGTTTCCAAGGTCCCAATCATCAGGAATTTTCGTCGTTTGAAACTTTTTCGTGATTTTGCTCTTGCACGCCCTGCGAACTCCCTTTAAACGCCCCCTCACCAGCGCGGAGAGGTGCCGGAGTGGTCGAACGGGGCGGTCTCGAAAACCGTTGTGGGTGCAAGCCCACCCAGGGTTCGAATCCCTGTCTCTCCGCCAGAATTTACCCAACAGACCACACCGACCTCATCACTTAGTGATCACGCTTTGCCGTTGTTATTCCCCGTTTTCGCACCATATTGGGCCTAAACGAAGGAGGCCGCATGACAACCTATCATCGCGATCCCGATGCCATCGCCGCATTGGACGAAGAACAATACTATGTGACCCAGCAGTCGGGCACCGAACGCCCAGGCACGGGTAAATACCTGAACAACAAAGACCGCGGTATCTACGTCGATATCGTGTCGGGCGAACCGCTGTTTGCATCCAGCACGAAATATGAATCGGGTTGCGGCTGGCCCAGCTTTGTCAAACCCATCGAAGCCGATCACATCGTCGAATTGCGTGACGTGTCCCACGGCATGGTTCGTACCGAGGTGCGTTCCAAACACGGCGACAGCCATTTGGGCCATGTGTTCCCCGATGGGCCAGCGGATCGTGGCGGGCTGCGCTATTGCATCAACTCAGCAGCGCTGCGGTTTGTGCCTTTGGACGAAATGGACGCCGAAGGGTACGGCAAATACATTGATCAGGTGGAATGAAACATGGCTGAACAAACCGCAATTCTAGCAGGTGGGTGTTTTTGGGGGATGGAGGATCTGTTCCGACGTCAACCGGGTGTTTTACGCACGCGCGTCGGATATACGGGCGGCGATGTGCCGAATGCGACCTACCGCAACCACGGCACCCACGCCGAAGGGATCGAGCTGATCTATGACGACACCCAAACCGATTACCGCGCGATCCTGGAATTCTTTTTCCAGATCCACGACCCAACAACCAAAAACCGTCAGGGCAATGACATCGGCATGTCCTACAGATCCGCGATCTATTACCTGAACGACGATCAAAAATCCGTCGCGCTGGACACTATCGCAGACGTCAACGCATCAGGCATGTGGCCCGGCCAAGTCGTGACAGAGGTCGAACCCGCTGGCGATTTTTGGGAGGCAGAGCCCGAACATCAGGATTATCTGGTGCGAAACCCCAATGGGTACACCTGCCATTTCCCGCGTGCGAACTGGAAGCTACCTAAAAGAACGGGGGCGTAACGCCCCCTACTCTTCTTCGTCGCTGCGGTGTTCGCCTTCGCGGCCTTTGAACCCCAGCGCGACGACGAATTTTTCCGAACTATCCGACCGCGACGACGGCGGTTTGATGTTCGCGACGGTTTTGAATTTGCTTTTCAGCGTTTTCATCAATTCGCCTTCGGCGCCGCCTGCCAGAACTTTGGCCACGAATGTGCCGCCGGGGGCCAAAACGTCGAACGCGAAATAGGCTGCGTGTTCGCAAAGGGTAATGATGCGCAAGTGGTCGGTCTGTTTGTGGCCCGATGATGACGCCGCCATGTCAGACATAACAACGTCCGCTTCACCGCCCAGCCAGCCTTTGACCAGATCATCCGCGTCATCAGACAGAAAATCCAGCTGGTGAATTTCCGCGCCAGCCAGCGGTTCAACCTCTTGCAAATCGACGCCCAGAACGGTGCCGATTTTCTTACCCTTCTTTTCGCCCAACGCGTTCACGCGCGGCACGGCAACCTGACACCACCCACCTGGGGCACAGCCCAAATCGACAACGCGCGCACCGGGAACTAGGAACCGATATTTATCGTCCAGCTCCATGATTTTGAACGCGGCGCGACCACGGTAACCTTCGATTTGGGCGCGTTTTACATAGGGATCGTTCAGCTGACGCTGCAGCCACCGCGTGGACGACGTTTTGCGCCCGCGTGCTGTTTTCACTTTGACGAACAGATCGCGCTGTCCGCGTCCGCTTGTGTTTTTACCCGGTGTCTTTGCCATCATTCACGTTCCCGTATCCGAAGATGCCCCGCATATACTTAATACGGCGTATCCTCAAGCACGCCATCGGCGCTCATTTGTGCGTATAGTAATCCTTCGCGCAGACCGCGATCCGCGACTGACAGACGATCTGTCGGCCAAATCCGCATCAAAGCCTGCAAAATCGCCGAACCTGACATGATCAGCGCCTGACGATCCCGCCCGATGCGTGGGTCCGTGCGGCGCCCATCGGGGCCCAGCGATAGATAGTCGCGAATAACCGCATCGATCTGGTCAGACGACATACGCAGCCCGTCCACTTTGGTCCGATCATAACGTTTCAGGCCCAAATGGCTGGCCGCCACTGTTGTCACTGTGCCGCTGGTGCCGACGATCTGGAACCCTTCGCGCGCTTGTTCGGATGTGTAGGGGCTGAATTTGGCCAGCTGTTCTTCGAAAAACCAGCTCATTAATGCGAACCGCGCCGCATCGTCGTCAACGTCCTGAAACTGATCACGCAAGGTCGCCACGCCCAAGGGAACGGAAATCCAATCCACCACCTTGGCAGCCGCGAATGGCCCTGGGTCCTGAACAAATCCGCGATGCAGACGCATGATGGAACCTGGGCGTTCGCGCGCAGGCACTTTGGTCAGATCGATCCAGACCAATTCGGTTGACCCGCCGCCAATATCAACGACCAGCAACTGTTCGGTTTTCGTGCTGACCAGCGGCGCACAGGAAATAACGGCCAAACGGGCCTCTTCTTCGGGCGTGATGATTTCCAGACGCAAACCCGTTTCGCGGCGGATTTGGTTGATAAACTGATGGCCGTTTTTCGCACGGCGACACGCCTCGGTCGCGACCAAACGCATGTGTTTGACGCGGTGACGCTGCAGTTTTTGTTTGCAGATACGCAAAGCGCTGATCGTACGGTTCATCGACGCACGACCTAATCGGCCTGTGCTTTCCAGACCTTGGCCCAATTGGACCGTTTTCGAAAAGCTGTCGATCACGTGAAACTGGCTGCCCTTTGGTTGGGCAATCAGCATGCGACAGCTATTGGTACCTAGATCCAATGCGGCATAGAGCGCACCGGAATCCGGTTTTTCGGGCGCGGGGGATTCGACCGCCTTCGGGAACGCGCCCGCACCTCGGGGACGCTTGGGCGCCATAGTCACGCCCTCCATATCAAGTTATGTTAAACCTATGCCTCATGACGGGTTTGCGCAAGGCCCGAGTGATGTCGCAATGGTCGCCAAATTGCGACGCTATGTCGAAAACGGCACGTAGAACCCCGATAACCACGCGTAAGACTAAAGCAACAAAGGACGAGGAATCACATGGCAGACGTCACAGTCGTTTTCTGGCGGGATATTCCAGCACAGGTCATCGTCGGCAAAGGCCGCCGCGGACACAAAGTGCAGCTGCCCGAACGTTTCGAACAGGCCATCGACCGCGCCGCAATGAAGGCCGGCATGGCAGGCACCGATGATTACCTGTCCGCATGGCGCAAGGCTGATCCCTATTCCGTTGACGGCGATGATGCCGCCGCAGCCGAAACCGAAGCCGCGCGCCTAGACACCGAATACGACGATGCGCGCCTGCGCGAATTGATCGAAAACATGGGTCACGCGTGAACCCCACCACCCTAAAGGAGGCCCTGATGGCTCTTGTTCCGTTCCTACGCAAGAAAGAGGCGACACCCCCGTCGTCCGAACATCTAGAGGCGTTTCTACAGGGCTATTCGATTGAAGTAATGCCGCGCACCGCCGAAAAGGTCGAAGATTTCCGTGACCTTTTGCCCGCTGGCACCCGCGTTTACATCGCCCACATCGAAGGCACCCCGATCGAAGACATGGTCGCAACCGCCGCGCGCTTACGCGACGAAGGTTTTGACCCGATGCCGCATTTCCCAGCGCGCATCATCAAAGACGCCGCAACGCTGGAAGACTGGGTAAACCGGTATCAATCCGATGCGGGCGTTAATCAGGGCCTGATCCTTGCGGGCGGCGTAGCCCAACCGCATGGCGATTTCCATTGTTCCATGCAGCTGTTGGAGACAGGCATTTTTGACCGCGCCGGTTTCAAACGCCTACACGTCGCTGGTCACCCCGAAGGCAACCGCGACATCGACCCATCGGGCGGCGATCAGAACGTTATGGATGCGCTGCGTTGGAAACAGAAATTCAACGACACGACAGACGCGCAGATCGCGCTGGCGACCCAATTCTGTTTTGACGCGAAACCTGTGATCGAATGGTGCAATGGGCTGACCGATGCGGGCATCACCCTGCCCGTTCACATCGGCATCGCGGGCCCGGCGAAACTGCAAACGCTGATCAAATTCGCAATGGCCTGCGGTGTTGGCCCATCGCTAAAGGTTCTGCAAAAACGTGCGCTGGATGTGACCAAACTGGTGCTGCCGTACGAACCAACCGATGTTCTGAACGAACTGGCCGCACACAAAGCCGCCAACCCTGATTTCAACATCGAACAGGTCCATTTCTTCCCGCTGGGCGGGATCAAAACCAATGCAAATTGGGCAATCGAAAACGGTGGCAATGCAGCTACCCCCGCTAATAAAGCCTGAGGAGAGCTTATGACCCGCACTATCGTTGAATCGGCGACAAAAACCGCCATCATCGGCTTTGACCAACCGTTTTGCGTCATCGGCGAACGTATCAACCCGACAGGCCGCAAAAAATTGGCTGCCGAACTAGAGGCTGGCGATTTTTCCACCGTTGAATCTGATGCTTTGGCGCAGGTCGCGGCGGGCGCGAACATTTTGGATATCAACGCGGGCGTGGTTTACAATTCAAACCCGAACCCGAATGAAACCGAACCACCCCTGATGGTCAAAATGATCGAACTGGTTCAGGGCCTAACCGATACGCCAATCTGTATCGACAGTTCGGTTCCTGCCGCGCTAGAGGCTGGCCTGCAAGTCGCCAAAGGCCGCCCGTTGCTGAATTCGGTGACTGGAGAAGAGGAACGTCTGGAATTCGTTCTGCCGCTGGTCAAAAAATACAACGTGCCAGTCGTTGCGATTTCCAACGATGACACCGGCATTTCCGAAGACCCCGATGTCCGTTTCGCCGTGGCCAAGAAAATCGTGGAACGCGCCGCAGATTTCGGCATCCCTGCCCATGACATCGTGGTTGACCCGCTGGTGATGCCGATCGGCGCGATGGCGACCGCTGGCCAGCAGGTGTTCACCTTGGTCCGCCGCCTACGCGAAGAATTGGGCGTCAACACCACCTGCGGCGCATCGAACGTATCATTCGGCCTGCCTAACCGTCACGGCATCAACAACGCGTTCCTGCCAATGGCGATGGGTGCGGGTATGACCTCGGCCATTATGAACCCATGCGCCCTGCCCGTGGGCCTGAAAAAGATAGAAGAGAAAAAGGCAGAACTGGCCGCTGCTGGCATCATTGTGCCAGACGACATTGATCTGGAAACCTTTTGCCAGGTGACGGGTTTGGGTTCGACCAAATCCCGCCCAGGCAAAGAAATGGAAGCCATCCGCGCAGCCAACCTGTTGACCAATAACGACCCGCACGGCGGCGAATGGATTTCGTTCAACAAACCGCCCTCCGCCGATGGAGAATCCTCTGGCGGGACAGGCCGCCGTCGTGGTGGCCGCCGCCGCGGTTAACGAAATCACCCCTAAGGATCACCTTGGGGGTTTTTTATTGGCCCATCGCGATCGCCGCGCGGGCCAGATGCGCAGACGCGACAACGCCGTCGACTAACATCACGCCACTACGCTGCGCCAAATCTTCGCGCATATAGGCCATTCCAGCGCAGCCCAGAACGACGCTATCCACGCGGTCCTCTTGGGCGGCTTTGCGAATGCTGTTGATCAGTTTGTGGCGGGTTTCTTCGGTGCCTTCGTCGATCGTTAGAACGGGCAGATTGCTGGCCCGCACCTTGGCGCAGACATTTGCGTATCCCATTTCGGCAATGTTGCCTTCGATCACGGGGATCGAAACGGGCAAAGACGTCACAACGGAAAACCGCGCCCCCAATAGACCCGCCATGACATACGCCGCCTGCCCGATCCCGATCACGGGTTTGGGGCACAGCGCCCGCGCGGGCGCCAGACCTGTGTCATCAAAACAGGCGATGACGACCGCGTCTGCGCCATCGATGACCGCTTGATCCAACAAAGCCAGCACCCCAGGCACCGCGGCATCGCCATCCTCTGGCCCTTGGATCGCGGCTGGGCCGTTGGCGTTGGTGTAGCCCATCACCTGCATATCAGGCACCGCGTCGCTCACGACCCGAACCACGTTATCTGTCATCGCTTGGGTCGCGTTGGGATTGATATACGCCAGCTTTATCATAGCGCTTTGCCCGCATCAGATCCCAACCGTGCACGACGTTTGTTCATCACCCAAACGGACATCAAAAACGCGATAATAATCAATAATGAAAACGCCGTAGTTAACGTCCCCAGCGCATAGATGACAGGCGTGGTTACATTGGTTGTCATGCCAAACACCTCTAGCGGCAAAGTGTTATAGCTGCCCGCCGTCAGCAATGTCCGCGCAAATTCGTCGTAGGACAATGTGAACCCGAACAATGCGACGCCGATCAGCGAAGGCGCAATGATCGGCAGCACGACAAAACGGATGGTCTGCCACGCGGTCGCACCCTGATCTCGTGCGGCTTCCTCGTAACTTTTGTCGAAACGGTTAAAGACCGCGAACATGATCAACAGGCCAAAGGGCAATGTCCACGTCAACTGCGATCCGAACCCAGACGTGGCCCAATGCACATTTAGCCCCAGCTGGTTGAAAATCAGACCAACGCCCAAGGAAATCAAGATCGATGGGATCACCAAAGATGTGATCGCTGCATAAAATAAGATGCCTGAGCCTTTGAAATTCTTACGAAAAGCCAGCCCGGCCATGACCGACACCACGACTGTCGTCACCATCACCATAAGGCCCAAAGCCAGCGAACGGCGGAACGCACCCCAGATATCACCGACCGCTTGTTCCTGAAACAAATCGCGGAACCAATAGGTCGATAGGCCGTTCATTGGGAATGTCAGGCCGCCTTCGCGTCCTTGAAAACTAAGGATTCCGATTGTGACGGTCGGGCCGTATAGGAACAGTACAAACAGCGCGAAAAATGCTGCAAGGATGTAAAAGCTGGCTGGTCTTTTTTCCATGATTACAGTTCCTTACGAATATTAACGAAACGCAGCATGATGCCGATCACGATCAAAACTGTGCACAGCAGCACCACAGCCGTCGCAGCAGCCGAAGGGTATTGAAGCAGACCAATATCGTTGGAAATCAGACGACCGACGTTTGCGCTTTGGCTGCCGGACATGAACCGAACGGTGATGAAATCACCCATCACCAGCGTGACTACAAAGATCGTGCCAATCATGATCCCCGGTTTCGTTAGCGGGATGATGACATTGACCAAGGTTTGAAAACCCGAAGCGCCTGCATCGCGCGCGGCCTCTAGCAACGAATGGTCGATCCGCATCATCGTGTTGAAAATCGGCACGACCATGAACAACGTGTATAGGTGCACAAACGCAAGGATCACCGCGAAATCGGAATACAAAAGCCATTCCAGCGGCTGGTCGATCACGCCCCAGCTGATCAACGTTTGGTTGGCAATCCCGTTGCGGCCCAGAAACGGGATCCAGCTGATCATGCGGATGATGTTCGACGTCCAAAACGGGATGGTGCAGACCAAAAACAGCGCGATCTGCCATGTCAGGCTACGCACATGAAACGCAAGGAAATAGGCGACCGTGAACCCGATGGTTAGCGTCAGCACCCATACAATCGCGGCATATTTGAAGGTCGCGAAAAAGACTTTCCAAACGACTTTGGACCCAAACAAGAATGCATAGTTGTCGAATTGGAAATCGGGATAAATCGAATATTCGGTAGCGCCCCAGAAACTGACGATCACGATCATGATGATCGGTGCGACCAGAAAGCCCAACAGGATCAGGGCCAACGGCGCGGCTTGTAGCCAACCGATGAAATTGCGTGTCATAGAGCACCCATAAATTGCGGGTGTCAGGGCGCGCAAAGCGCCCCGACGATTGGTATTAAGCGGCGATAAATTCGTTCCACTTGCGAACCATGTATTGGTTTTCGTCCATGACGGCGTTCCAGCAGGCAACGCGGCCCATGCGTTCTTCGAACGAACCACCATCGCGGACGTCACCAGCAGCGGCCAGCACGTCACCTGTTGGCGACGTGATGTCACCGGTGGCTTCTTTGCCTTCGAACCAGTAGCCCCATTCGTTTTCGGACATGTAGTCTTTGGACGTTTCAGGCACGGCCGAATAATAACCCTGACGCATCAGATAGCCGCCGACCCAGCCGGACAGATACCAGTTGATGTATTCATAGGCTGCGTCCAGCTCCATGCCCGACAGATTGGCCGACAGACCCAGACCGCCGCCCCATGAACGATAGCCTTCTTTCAGCGGTTGATAGACGCATGGGATGCCCCGCGATTTCACAGCCGTAATGGCTGGCGACCACATGGATTGGATCACAACCTCGCCCGAGGCCATCAGGTTCACGGATTCATCAAAGGTTTTCCAGAAGGCGCGGAATTGGCCGTTCTGTTTTGCTTCGGTAAAGATCGCGAAAGTGGCGTCGATCTCTTCTTTGGTCATGTTGCCTTTGTCGCCGTATTGGATTTCCCCCATGGCTTCGCAGACCATGGCCATGTCCATGATACCGATGGACGAAATATCCAAAATCGATGCTTTGCCTTTGAATTCTGGGTTCAGCAGTTCGGTCCAGCTTTCGATTGGGCGACCGATCAGGTCAGGGCGAATGCCCAGTGTATCCGCGTTATAGATGGTTGGGATCAGGGTCATCCAACCGGTTTCATTATCGGCAAAGCTGGTGCCGCCCGGGCCGTCAACAAAACCAACCGAATGCGGCGCGGTGCCTTGGGCGATTGTGCTTTCTGGGGTCAGTTTGCCGCTGCGGAAAATGCCGACGATTTTGTCGTAGTTGGCAATTTTCGATGTATCCATCGCCTGCAGGTTGCCCGTTGGCCAAACCTTTTTACAGATCCAGTATTCGATATCCGCAATGTCAAAGCTGTCAGGCTGGGTCGCTGCGCGTTGGGTCACGCTATCGGAATCCAGCGCGGTCATTTCCAGATTGAAACCCAGATCATCTTTGACCTTTGTTGCAACGTCATTCAGGTTGGAGACCCCTGTGCCGAACTGGCGCAAGGTGATGTCTTTGATTTCTTGAGCCCAAATCATTGGTGCGGGCAGTGCAGAGGCTGCAGCGGCTGCAGCGCCGCCTTTCAAAATAGCACGACGGCTATAACGCATTTTAGACATATCAATGTTCCCTGTTGAAATGAGAGGAGGTTAAGATTGGAGGCGGTGTAGCCGCCCCTCGTCCCAAGCCAGCATCACAGCATCGCCTGGATTTTTTGGTGATTGGAAAAACGCAGCTTCGGGCACCAGTGCCAGCACCTCTTCGCCCGCGGTCGTGGCCGTGGTCAGTGCCACATGGCCGCCCTGATATTCGACCGCCGTTACTGTTGCAGGCAGCCCCGCGTCCGCCAATAAAACAGCGTCAGCGCGCAGTGCGACTTTGCCACCGTCATAGGTGATGACGTTGTGACCGCCCATAAATTTCGCGACGAATTCGGTTTTGGGGGCGGCCCACACGTCCCTTGCCGCCCCCGATTGTTCGATAACCGAATTATTCATAACGACCAGTTCGTCGCCCAAGGCCAACGCTTCGTCCTGACCGTGTGTGACGTGAATAAAAGTGATCCCCAATTCGCGCTGCAGACGTTTTAATTCCGTCCGCATTTTGATGCGTAAAAATGGGTCTAGTGCCGACAATGGTTCATCCAGCAACAAAACCTTTGGCTGTGTGACCAATGCGCGGGCCAATGCAACGCGCTGCTGTTGGCCACCAGACAATTGCGCAGGGAAACGGTCGGCGTATTGAGTCATATCAACCAGTTCCAACACTTCGTTGGCTTTGGCGTGGCGCGACGGTTTGTCGACACCCTTCATCCGCAAAGAAAAGGCAACATTGTCCCGCACAGAAAGGTGGGGAAACAGGGCGTAGCTTTGAAACATCATGGCTGTTCCCCGTTTCGCTGGCGGCAGGTAAGACACATCAAACCCGTCCAGCACGACCGACCCATCGGTCACTGCCTCATGGCCCGCGATCATCCGCAACGTCGATGATTTACCGCATCCCGAAGGCCCCAATAGGCACACGTAACTGCCTGCCTTGAATTGATAATTGATGCTGTCTACGGCGAGCGTATCTCCGTATTTCTTGGTTAGGTTAACCAGTTCGAGATCGTATCCAGCGCCCATATCCACTCCGGTTCGGCCTAGGCCATTTCGCGTTTCCGATGGGGTCACCTGAGCCGACTTCATGGGCGCTGCGCTAGATTTTCCGTTTGGTAAAACCACCAAAAACATGCCCTGCCCGATTTTTTGGCACTAATTTTTTCGATGTATCAAAATCTGTGCGCAAAATTGTATACAATCTTAAAAACAACAATGCGGCCTGTTTTGAAAATTGCGCTTTGCGATCGAATTCAGCATGTTGAATTCAAAGGAATGACGATGACCCAATTACAAACACCGCCCGTGACCGCCGATAGCCTGTTTGAACAGCTGGAACTGGCTATCCACGAACACCGTATCGCACCGGGTACGAAATTGGGCGAAGACGAGATTGGCGACATTTACGGGGTTAGCCGCACCACTGTACGTGCCGCATTACAATCCTTGTCCCACGAACGTCTGGTTGAACTCAAACGCAACAAAGGCGCGTTTGTTGCGCAGCCATCCGTTAAAGAAGCCCGCGACGTATTCGAGGCCCGTTCCCTGTTGGAACCGCGCACCGCACATTCGGCCGCGCTACGCATGACGGACGCGGATATCGAAAACCTACAACGCCACATCGACGCAGAACATGATGCGCTGCACGCTGGCGATAGTGGCCGTGCGCTGTATCTATCGGGTCAGTTCCACGTCGAAATCGCGCATATCGCGGATCAGGAAACGATTGCGGCGTTTATCAAACAGCTGATTTCACGGTCATCGCTGATTATCGCGCTGTATTGGCAACGCCGATCTGCGCTGTGCGAAAGTAACGCCCACCATGCGCTGATGTCCGCCTTTGCCGACCGCGATGGTGACCGCGCCCAAGAGTTGATGAAAAGCCATCTTGTGGATCTGATCACGTCGCTGGATTTGCGAAATATTGAATCGTCCCCCACATCGCTGCGGGACGCGCTAAAGCGATAATAAAACGGGCCCCGAAAGGCCCGTTTGTTTTTAGCGATAGTACAGCGATTGACCGTTATGGAAAATCTGAACCTTTGCAGGGTCGGCAGTCAGGCTAACCGTTTTGCCGCGCATATCGCGATGAATACCGGGCAGCTTCGCAATCACAGGATCATTCCCTGCGATTGCAGCAAAGTATAGCAACGTCACTTCGCCCAACGCTTCGGTAATGTCGACAGTGCCCGAATAGATTGGGTCAGCGTCGGTTTGAACCATGTCTTCGGGTCGCACACCGATATTGACGCGCAATCCCATATCAGCGGCTTGGGTCGGAACGGCGGAAACGGCTCTACCGCCAGCGTCCAGTTTCACGGTGGTCTGCGCCCCCGTCCCCACAATTTCACCTGACAACAGGTTCATCGCTGGCGATCCGATAAACTGCGCGACGAATTCGTTTTCAGGACGTTCATACAGTTCCAGCGGCGTGCCCACCTGCGCGATCCCTTTGTTCGCCAGCACAACGATGCGGCTGGCTAGGGTCATCGCCTCGACCTGGTCGTGGGTCACGTAGATCATGGTGGAATCCGGCATCGCCTCTTTCAGCTGGGCGATTTCAATGCGGGTCGCAACGCGCAATGCCGCATCAAGGTTGGATAGCGGTTCGTCAAACAGATACACCTGCGGATCACGCACAATCGCACGGCCAATGGCAACGCGCTGCCGCTGACCACCGGACAGAGCCTTTGGCAAACGATCCAGATAATCCTCTAGCTGCAAAATCTTTGCGGCTTTTTCGATCGCCGCATCAATTTCCGCCTGAGGTTTCTTTGCGATTTTCATCGCGAACGCCATGTTATCGCGCACCGTCATATGCGGGTACAGCGCATAGGATTGGAACACCATCGCAATGCCGCGCTGGGCGGGCGGAATGTCATTCACAACAGACCCGCCAATTTCCAGCGTGCCATCTGTGATCTGTTCCAGCCCTGCGATCATCCGCAGCAAGGTCGATTTACCACAGCCCGAAGGCCCGACAAAAACAACCAGTTCACCCTGTTTGATATCAAGGTTGATGTTTTTCAGCACCTCAACCTTGCCACCGTATTTTTTGCCGACGTCTGTCAGTTTTAGATCAGTCATCTGCCCCCTCCCTTAGTTCTGCTGTAGCGCAATATAGGGCTGCCATGGGCCCAGATGGATGCCGCCGTCAGCGGACAGATGCGCGCTGCCCAGTTCGCCGCCAACCGCGTGCCAATCACCCGATGGTGCGTCCAAATCGGATGGCGTGTCGCTTAGGTTAAAGGCGCAAAAGATTTTGGTGTTGCCGGCGGTGCGGGTAAAGCTCAGCACATCCCCATCGACCTTTAGCGGTGTGCAGTCGCCTGTTTTCAGCGCCTCATGCGCGTGACGGAATGCGATCGCGCGGCGATAATGGTGGATTAATGCGGCTGGATCATCCTCTTGCGCGCTGACGGCATTTGCGACGTGTTCGGACGATACGGGCAGCCATGGCTGGCCGGTTGTAAAACCACCGCAGGCGTTATCGCGTTCCCAAACCATCGGCGTGCGGCAACCGTCGCGGCCTTTGAACTCTGGCCAGAACTGGATGCCATATGGATCCTGTAGGTCTTCGAATGCGACATCTGCCTCTTGCAGGCCCAATTCTTCGCCTTGATAGATGCAAACCGATCCGCGCAGGCACATCATCATCGTCGTGAACAAACGTGCCGCAGCGGGCGTGAGGCCCCAGCGGGTGACATGGCGTACAACGTCGTGGTTGGAATAGGCCCAACAGGCCCAACCATCCGCAGCCACATCATCGACCTGAGCCATGACATCCGCGACGAATTGCGCCGTTGGACGATCACCCGAAAGCAGTTCGAACGCATAGCACATCTGCATCAGATCATTGCCAGCGGTGTACTGGCCCATGATTTCCAAACCGCGCTGGGCATCGCCCACCTCGCCCACAGCTGCAGCTCCAAAGGGCTCCATCACGGCACGCAGTTTGCGCAAGAAATTCAGGTTTTCAGGATGGTTCTTGTCGTACAGGTGTTCCTGATGGTTATACGGGTTCACCGACGGCGCGATGTTAGAGTTGCGTTTATCCTTTGGCAACGCAGGGTTATCGCGCAGCTGCGCGTCATGCATGTAGAAATTGATCGTATCCAAACGGAACCCGTCCACACCGCGGTTCAACCAGAAACGCGCGACATCCAGCAACGCCTCTTGAACGTCGGGATTGTGGAAATTCAGATCAGGCTGCGACACTAGGAAATTGTGCAGGTAATACTGTTCGCGGCGCGCATCCCACTGCCACGCAGGACCACCAAAGATCGACAGCCAGTTGTTCGGCGGATTGCCGTCCGGTTTCGGGTCCGCCCAGACATACCAATCCGATTTATCGTTGTCGGTGCTGGCGCGGCTCTGTTCGAACCACGGGTGCACGTCCGACGTATGCGACAGCACCAGATCGATCATCACACGCAGGCCAAGGCCGTGCGCCGTTTCGATCAGCGCATCGAAATCAGCCAGCGATCCGAACATCGGATCGACATCGCAATAGTCCGACACGTCATAGCCGAAATCCTTCATCGGGGACGTAAAGAACGGCGAAATCCAGACGGCATCAGCGCCCATAGATGCGATATGCGGCAGGCGTTGGACGATCCCCAACAGGTCGCCAATGCCGTCGCCATTGCTGTCCTGATAGCTGCGCGGATAGATTTGATAGATGACGGCGCCGCGCCACCAATCCTTGTCATTGACGTTCGACAAAACAGGTGTGGTTGTCATTGTTGTTTTCCTTATTTCACCGACCCGGCCAACAGACCGCGGACAAGGTATTTTTGCATTGCGAAAAAGACGATGAGAGGCACCGATATCGACACAAACGCCGCTGTTGCCAAAATTTCCCAGTTCCCGCCGCGTGTCCCCAATAGTTCGACAATCTGGCGGGTCATCACGGTGGTCTGTCCCGAACTGTCGATCAGGAATACCAGCGCAACCAGCAGGTCATTCCATGTCCACAGGAATTGGAAAATCGCGAAAGAGGCCAGCGCAGGGAACGACAACGGCAGGATGATACGGGTAAAGATCTGGAACTCGGTCGCGCCATCGACGCGTGCGTTTTCGATGATGTCGCGCGGCAGGCCCGCCATGTAGTTGCGCAGCAGATAAATCGCCAGTGGCATCCCAAACCCCGTATGCGCCAGCCAAACGCCCAAATAGCCTTTGCCGATACCAATTTGCAGGTGCAAACGCAGCAGCGGAATTAGGGCCAATTGCAGCGGCACAACCAGCAGACCGACGATGGCGGCGATCAGCAGCGCACGACCTGGGAAATCCATCCATGCCAGTGCGTAGGCCGCGAAGGCCGCAACTGTGATCGGGATGATCGTTGCAGGAATGGTCACGGTCAAAGTGTTAAAGAACGCTTTGGCCATATTATCGCTGGCTTGGCCGCCGCCCTGACCTGTCCCCAGCCCATAGACGACCGACAAAATCAGAAATAACGCAATTCCAGACAGATAAGCCGCAGGTTTAACGTAAGTCGGCGCAACAGATTTCGACGCAAACCCAACAACAACCGCCAAAACTACCGAAGCAGCCGCGTAAATCAGAATGGATTGAATGACGCCCTGACCCAGAACGGTGTCATAGTTTTCCAGTGTAAACTCTGGTGGGCTAATGGCCGTGACGAACACGCGCTGACCACGACCAGACAATTGTTCAACGCCCGTCCAAACGTAATCACCCGTTTCAGCAACAGTTATCGTTTCACCATCACCTAAATCAGCCACATCACCCGGAACATAGGCCGAAATATCGCGCGAAGATGTGCCCCACGTCGAAATGGTCGCCTGCGCGCCCTCTTCGTACAAGTTGCCGGTCACAGCCCATGTGCCATCGTCCATTTGAACCGCGAAATCATCGGGATCAGCCGCGCGCAGCGTTTCGGATTGTTCGGTCGGAAACAAGGCTTTCCACCAGCCTGTGCTGGAAATCTGATCAGCCGTGCGGAACGACGACACGAACAAACCAACGGTCGGGAAAATCCATAGGACGACCAACAAAACAACAGAGATGTGCACCGCCCAGTTCAGCGATGATTTTGTGCCTGCTATAGTGGACATTAGCGCATCTCCTTGCGGGCGTTATAAACGTTCCAAACCAGAATTGGCGTGACCAGCAGCATGATAACCATGGCCGAGGCCGATCCGACGCCCCAGTCGTTCGAACGGAACAGTTTGTCGTACATGTAGTTGGCCAAAACTTGGGTTTCCCACTGGCCGTTTGTCATGGCGAACACGATGTCAAAGATTTTCAAAACAACGATCGTGATCGTGGTCCAAACCACAACGATCGTCCCCATGATTTGCGGGATTTTGATCTTAAAGAAAATCTGGAACGGGTTGGCGCCATCTACGACCGCGGCTTCGATCGTTTCTTCGGGAATGCCGCGCAGGGCTGCCGATAGGATCACCATGGCAAAACCCGTTTGAATCCAGATCAACACCACCATTAGGAAGAAGTTGTTCCAGAACGGAATGGTCAGCCATGTCTGCGGTTTACCATAGTCGAATTGCGCGGTTGCCACGTCGATCACATTCAATGCCGCCAGCGCCCCCAGCCACACAAAAATCACCGCAGCAACGATACGCAAGACCATGAAAACAGGTGAAATTTTGCTGTACGGATCAGGTTTCACAACCGGACGCGCAGTGATCCACGCAGCGTAAAAAACAACAGCCGCAAAGAAAGCAAAGATCAGGATTGGAATTACCTGAAGGATCAAGATCGACCCGATCCCGCCGTCGAATTCCAGCCACATCGCATTCAGAATACCGATCTGTGATTGCCCCGCAGGACGCGCGTCATAAATCAGTTTGAAGATCACCGCCGCGCCAACGAACGAAATCGCCATCGGCATAAAGATCAACGATTTGGCAAAGCTGCCCCATTTGATGCGGTCCGTTAATTGCGCGACCAGCAGCCCCATGGCCGTCGCGGCGGCAGGAACGATTAAGAGCCACAGCATGTTGTTGCGCATTGCTTCCCAGAATTTATCTTCGGCCAGCATGCGGCGATAGTTGTCAAAGCCAACGAATTGCGATGCACCACCTGGCAAACGCTCTGTCACCGACAAGCGGAACGTTTCAACGACCGGATAGGCCAAATACAGCCCCAAAGCCACAAGCGCAGGCGCAAGAAACAACCATGGGCGCACCATGTTGGCGCGGTTGATATTTTGGCCAGCGTTTTTTCCGCGTGCGGGAAACAGAACTTTGTCCAAAAACAAATTAGACAGGTAAAAATAGGCCACGCATCCACCAACCCCAAATAGGATTGTGATCAGGCCTTGCAATGCCGGATTCATGATGATCCCCCCAAATTTTGGATCAAAAAAGGGTAACCCGAATAACGGGTTACCCAACAGACTTAATTCGCCTGATTACTTGATTGCGTCCCAGGATTCTTGGATCGAAGTTGCAACGTCTTCGGCAGATGCGCCGCCAACGAAATCAACCATACCGGTCCAGAACGAACCTGCGCCAACTGCGCCCGGCATCAGGTCAGACCCGTCAAAGCGGAACGTGGTTGCGCCTTGCAGGATCGCACCTTGGGATGCCAATGCAGCCGATGCGTAGTTGTCGTTGTTCACGCCAAGATGCGGCGTCAAGAAACCGCCCTGCGCCATCATGACTTCTTGTGCGAATGGGGTTTGCAGGAATTCCATGAAACCTTGGGTCGCATCGGAATCGTCGGTCACAGCCAGCAATGTGCCGCCGCCCAGAACTGGGTTACCCAGATCTTTGTCTGCGTAGCTTGGGAAGTAGAAGAAATCAGCGTCTTCGCCGACTTCGGTGCCTTCTGGGAAGAACGCAGGAATGAACGACGCCTGACGGTGCATGTAGCATGCTGGTGGGGTGTCGAACATGCCTTTCGGGCTGTCGCGGAAATCGGTCGATGCAACTGCACCTGCGCCGCCTGCAACATAGGCGTCATTCTTTGCGAACCAGCCGAACTCTTCCATCGCGCCGATGACTTCTGGCGAATTGAAAGCAAGATCGTTGGTGGTCCATGCGTCGTAAACATCTGCTGGCTGAGTGCGCAGCATCAGGTCTTCGACCCAGTCGGTTGCTGGCCAGCCGGTCGCTGCGCCCGAACCCAGACCGATACACCATGGGGTGCCGCCGTCCGCAACGATCTGATCGGTCAGTGCTTTCAACTCTTCCATCGACGTTGGAATTTCGTAACCGGCGTCTTCGAAGTTTTCAGGAACGTACCAAACCAGCGACTTGACGTTCACGTTAAAGAAGAAACCAAAGAAATCATCGCCGTTGCCAGCGTTGTCATAGGTGCCCAGATCGATCCACGACTGACCTGCTGCGTAGTTGTCCATGACCCACTGACGTGCATCATCACCCAGTGGCGTCAGCGCGCCTTGGCTTGCCAATACAGCAGCCAGACCTGGCTGTGGGAACACCGCGATGTTCGGAGCGGAACCCGCCTCAACGTCGATCACGATCTGCTGTTCAAAGCTGTCCGAACCAACATACGACACGTCAGCGCCGGTCGCTTCTTCAAAATACGCGATCATGTTGTTGAAATAGTCAGCCTCTGGCGACATCCAAGGGCCCGAAATGGTGACCGACTGACCTGCGTAGTCATGACCTTCTGCAAAGGCGGCTAGCGAATCCCAGTTAAAGTCGCCTTCGCCGTCTGCAAAAATCAAATGACCCGCTGCGTTTGCGGAACCAGCAATCAGTGCCAGCGCTGCCGCGCCTGCGTAATATTTCATTTTCATTTGTATCCTCCCGTGAGCGCATGTGCGCATCGTTTGATCCGGCGCCTCAAAGGTTATTCAAAGCGCTTTGGATGGCTAAACATTACCGATTCATCGTAATGTGTCAACTAGTCTCAAAACGGTGTGAGTAAAGTCTGGATACAAATAATGTCACAAAAGGATATAAACACATTTGTTTGACCCCACTTAATGCAAAGTCTACATTGGTTCGAAATTTCAAAACGCTTTGGGAAATGACATGAACCTCAAGGAACTGTCTAAAATTTTAGGGCTCAGCCAGACCACAGTCAGCCGTGCCTTGAACGGATATCCCGAAGTGTCCGAAGAAACGCGGACCAAGGTTCAAAAAGCAGCCGAAAAACATAACTATCGCCCAAACACCAAAGCGCGATCGCTGGCGACGGGTCGCAGCATGGCTATCGGCCATGTGATTCCAGTGTCCACAAAACATGAAATGGTGAACCCCATCTTTGGCGATTTCATTTCCGGCGCTGGCGAAGTGTATTCAAAACACGGCTATGACATGGTCCTAACCGTCGTCGAAGACAAAGGCGAAGAAGCCGCCTATCGTCAGATGCAATCGCGCGGGTCGGTGGATGGCGTGGTTGTGCATGGCCCGTTAACCGCAGAACCGCGTATCGATTTCCTGCGAAAAATTGGCCTGCCGTTCGCAGTGCATGGGCGCGCCAGCGGCGAAAGCAGCGATTACAACTGGGTTGATATCAACAACCGCCGTGCGTTCCACCGCGCAACCGATTTCCTGTTGGACCTAGGTCACCGTCGCATCGCATTCATCAATGGCCTAGAAAATATGGATTTCGCGTTTAGGCGTCGCGAAGGGTTTGTCGACGCCATGTCGGAACGCGGCGTTGCCTATGACCCTGCCCTTATGTTTTCCAACGAAATGACCGAAGACTACGGGTACGAAACAGCGCTGGCCCTATTACAGGGTGAAAATGCGCCGACCGCATTCTTGGTGTCGTCGATGATCTGTGCGTTGGGCGTTCGGCGCGCCATCGAAGATCTGGATATGAAAATGGGACGCGACGTGTCGATCATCACGCATGATGACGTCCTGTCCTACATGCCAAACGGAAAAGATGTGCCCATTTTCACGTCGACCCGATCTTCTGTGCGGCAAGCAGGCAGATTGGTTGCTGAAACGCTATTGGCACAGATTTCCGATCCGATGCGACCGCCTGCGCATCAACTGTTAGAGGCCGAATTGATGGTCGGACAGTCCACGGGCCCCGTTAAGGTCTAGTTTACTCTTGCGGTCGACATAACAAGCCATTTATGACCTGCAACAACAAATGTGACCGCTAACATTCGGAGCTGGAGATGACCCAAGCCGATCCTCGCCTATCAATTGTTGCCGATATTGGCGGCACAAATACTCGTGTTGCGCTGGCGCATGGCCGCGTGGTTCAAACCGAAACGATCAAACGCTACGCAAACGCAGACTATCCCGGTTTGGAAACGGTTTTGCGCCAATACATGTCCGAAATTGGCTGCGCCGAACCTTATGCCGCGTGCATTGCTGTTGCGGGCCCCGTGCGCGACGGGCGTGCGTCGATGACGAACCTGGATTGGGCGATGGACAAAACCACGCTACACCGCGCCACCAACGCAAAACAGGTTGCAATCCTGAACGACCTGCAGGCCCAAGGCCACGCCATCGGGCACATTTCCGACGATATGGTTAAAACCATCATCAAAGGTCCCGAAACCAACGAGCACGCCGCGAAATTGATGATCGGCGTTGGCACAGGGTTCAACTGCGCCCCCGTCTACGAAACCGAAGCAGGCCGTCTGGTCACCCCGTCAGAGGCTGGCCACGCGAACCTGCCTATCCGTAACGAAGCCGAATTGCGCCTGTGTAATTACGTGTCAACGGCGCATGGCTTCCCAGCGGTCGAAGACGTTCTATCGGGCCGCGGTCTGTCGCATGTCTACGCTTGGCTTAGCGAAGAGGCGGGCGAACCAACAGAGCTTAGCGCGGCAGACATTATGCAGCGTTGCGCCGACAAATCCGATCCGCGCGCGATCGAAGCGGCCAAAATGTTCGCACGTGTGTTCGGCACGGTGACTGGTAACCTGTCGCTGATCCACCTACCATTCGGCGGTGTTTACCTAACCGGCGGCGTCGCACGGGCCTTTGGTGATTACTTGATCGAATTTGGATTTGTAGATGCCATGCGTGACAAAGGCCGATTTGCTGGATTTATGTCGAACTTTGGCGTTCACATCGTCGAAGACGACTATGCCGCTTTGACAGGGTGCGCTGCACACCTAGAGGCGCACTGCGCCTAAGCAGCGCTGCGCCCCATCTGTTCCAACACGGTATTCGTTAAATCGCCCAGCGAAAACGGTTTTGGCAAAAAGGCGGAATTCGGGATCAATGCCCGATTTTCGCCAAATGCATCTTCGGCATAGCCCGAAACGAAAACGACCTTTGCGTCGGGGCGCTCTTGCAATGCCTCTTTGACCCAAGTCGGCCCATCCAGTCCTGGCATGATGACGTCTGTGACGAAAATATCGATATGCAGGTCTGGATCAGCCAACATTGTCAGGGCCGTTTCACCGCAGTCTGCCTCTAGCACGGTCAGACCTTTCAGGCGTAGCGCGCGGGAGGCAAAGGACCGAACGGGCGCTTCATCCTCGACCAACAAAACGACGCCTTCACGCGATAAAATAGGCGCCTTTTCAATAGCTTTCGGGGTGACTTGAACCTCATCTTCGATCGGGTCAAAGGATGGGAAATATAAGGTAAAGACCGATCCGACATCCAATTCGCTGTCGGCAAAAATGAACCCGCCGGTTTGTTTGACGATGCCATATGCCGTCGACAATCCCAAACCGGTGCCTTCGCCCGCACGTTTGGTCGTGTAAAACGGTTCAAATATCTTTCCCAGCTTTTCTTCTGGAATTCCAAAGCCTTCGTCGATGACTTTAATCATCGTATAATCGCCTGCGGGCAACACGGCACGGTCACGGTGTATCGTTTCAGAAAGATTGATATTCGCGCTTTCAATCCGGATTTCACCACCCGTCGGCATCGCATCCCGCGCATTCACCACAAGGTTGATAATCACCTGTTCCAATTGACGTTTATCGGCGCGTATCTTGTGCAGATCAGGTTCCTGCGAAAACACCAGCCTAATCCGTTCTCCAACCAGACGGTTCATCAAATGCGTCAAATCGGACAACACGTCAGATAGCTCTAGCACCTCTAACGACAGGGTTTGTTTTCGGGAAAACGCCAAAAGCTGCGCAACCAGACTACCAGCGCGGTTTGCGTTTTGATGGATCTGGATTAGGTCCCCGTAGTCTTGATCGCCTTGATCATGTCGCAGCAACAACAGATCGCAATGCCCTGAAATTGCTGTCAAAAGGTTGTTAAAATCATGTGCAACACCGCCCGCCAGCTGACCGATTGCCTGCATTTTCTGGCTTTGGACAAACTGCGCCTCTAACGATTTGAACTCTGTCATATCATTCAGCACAGCGATCAAATGTCGATCCGCGCCGGTCCCTGTGGCATGCAACGAAACCTGAACGAAAAAGTCCTGTCGATGACCTTTGCCGCGCAAAAACTCGCGGCAGTTGGCAGTTCGGCCTTCGGCGACATCGGACAGCCATTCAATCATCGGGCGGCCCAATCCTTCTAGAACATCAGAAAGGCGAGAATGATCATTAATTTCAACACCTAACAACGCACAGCTTTCGCGATTTGCTGCTATAATTTCCCCAGTCTTCGCGATTTTCATCAGTGGCACAGGCAAATCTTCGATGGCGTGCCAGTCCGCAACGGGCGGCAAAGCATTCGACACCCCAGGCAAAAGAAACACCTCTTGGCGGCCACCAGCAATATTCGTTGCCGCTATCACGCTGCGCAGCGGCCCATTTTCGGTATTCACCGAATAGCTGCGGCCTGAAATCAAATGGGATGTTCCAAACAGTTTGTCCAAGGAACGAACGCGATGACCCACAATCGCGCGCATCTGGTCGTTCATGAATAATATCGTACCACTCGGGCCTGCTGTTAACGCGGGTAACGACATTTGGTGCGACTGCGTTGACGTTTCATTGGCAATTTCACTGCAACGCCACAAAAACAATCCAGCCGCAAATTTGGTTACGAAAATCGATAATTGATTATCTCGGCCGTGTATCGTTTCCGAATAGGGTTTGGTTTGAGCCAGTTGTTGGACCTGCAAAATTTTGACATCGGGCATCGCAAAATAGCGCCGCAACAACGTTTCATGCGTCTGCCCCAATGAGGCGGACAACAGGTCACCGCGTTCATTGATCAAGAAAGCTGGGCCATTTTCGGATTGTACGATATCGCGCGCCGCTTTGATCACTTGCTTGCGGCCGTAGTGGCGCACAGCAAGCCACGCGGTTGCCGTCACGAAAATGCCAACGAACAACGAGGCGGCATAAACTATGTGGTCCGTTCCGGAAAATTGAAACACCGCATAAAGGCCAGAGATCAGTGCAATCACACCAACAAGGATGATGCTGCGTGGGGAATTCGTTGAAAAAATATGTCTCACGGCCGATTTGGACTCCATTCGTTCAAGTCCTGTTTGCCGACCAAGGGTTAACGGAACCTTAATACGTTAACCCACTATATGAGAAAATTTCGCCCGCTCAACCTTGGGTTAAGTGCGACGCAATATGGCCTGATAAAAACCGTCCCCATCCGCTGTTGGACGGCGGCGCAATTCATCAACGACCGTCCATTCTGGGTTCTGCGACATGAACTGGTCGACGATACCGCGATTTTCGGATTCGATGACTGAACAGGTTGCATAGGCCAACCAACCATCGCCAGAGACGTATTTCTGTGCGGTATTCAGAATAGACAGCTGGATTTCATTCAGCGCAGCCAGCCGAGCCGGCGTGAATTTCCATTTTGCATCAGGCGTCCGGCGCCAAGTTCCGCTGCCGCTACAAGGCGCGTCGCATAGAACGCCATCAAAAGATGCACCTTTGGCAATATCCGAGGCAACGGCGATGCGCACCCCTGCCCGTTTTGCACGCGGCGCGATGTCTTTCATCCGTGCGGGGTCGCCATCATGCGCGGTGACGGTCGCGCCGCGATCTGCCATCCCGAGTGATTTGCCGCCGCCGCCAGCGCAGTAATCCAATACTTTCGCCCCGTCCGATATCGGCAGACGTTCAATCGCAATCTGGCTCGACGCGTCCTGCATATCAAACAGGCCATCCTCCCACGCGGGCGATTGTTGCAATCGGCGCGGGTTGGACAAGATACGCAGCGCAGTCGTCGAACCTTCGACAGGTTCCGCGTCAATTTCAAAATCGCGCAGGTCACCAATCAGACGATCGCGGGAAATCCGTTTCGTGTTGGTGCGGATAAATACATTTGCGCGGTCCCGCTGCGCCATGGCAACGGCAGCTGCGTCATCGCCGAATACATCAACCAAAGGCTGCCATAGCCAGTCAGGCCAATCGCAGCGTTCTTGGTCGGTTAACTCTGCCGTGTGATCCGTTTCTTCGCTGGTCAACGTCGCGGGCGCGTGGCCTTCGCCAGTGAAAACGGTCGTTAAATCAGCGCCAGCAGTGCGCAAATTGCCGATCATCAACGCGCGGCCCGTGTCGCCGCCGCCCATCGCAGCCGAACTGCGCATGGTGCGCAACACGTCGAACACATGGTCGCGCACCGCGGCGCGGTCTTTGGACCCTGCAAAACGCGACGATCGAGACCACGCAAGTAGCGCAGCCTCGGCTGGTTGTCCGTTTTGGATCTGGTCAAGGACGGCAATCGCCGCAGCAACCCGCGCCGCTGGTGTCACTTAGCCGATCCGATAGTTCGGCGATTCACGGGTGATCTGAACGTCATGCACATGGCTTTCTTTCAGACCTGCGCCCGTGATTTTGACAAAGGAACAGCCTTTGTTCATTTCAGCCACGGTTGCATTACCGGTGTAACCCATCGCAGCGCGCAGACCGCCAACCATCTGGTGCAGAACGGTGGCAACTGGGCCTTTGTACGGCACCTGACCTTCGATACCTTCTGGCACCAATTTGTCGTTTGCGGCGTCTTTTTGGAAATAACGATCCGCCGAACCACGCGCCATTGCGCCTAGGCTGCCCATGCCGCGGTAGGATTTGAACGAACGACCTTGGTACAGGACAACCTCGCCCGGGGATTCATCGGTGCCTGCGATCATCGAACCGACCATTGCGCAAGATGCGCCAGCGGCGATCGCTTTGGCAAAATCGCCCGAGAATTTGATGCCGCCGTCAGCGATCACAGGGGTATCACCCGCAGCAGTCGCACAATCATTGATCGCGGTCAGCTGAGGCACACCAACGCCCGCCACCATACGGGTGGTACAGATCGAACCAGGGCCGATGCCGACCTTTACGGCGTCAGCGCCTGCGTCGATCAACGCTTTGGTCGCGTCGCCAGTCGCCACGTTGCCCGCGATGATCTGAACGTCGCTTTCGGCTTTGATGCGTTTCACAGCATCCAAAACGCCCTGCGAATGGCCGTGCGCTGTGTCGACGACGATGATGTCAACGCCCGCGTCGATCAGTTGCAGCGACCGTTCATAGCCAGCTTCGCCAACGGATGTTGCCGCAGCCACGCGCAGACGGCCCAATTCGTCCTTGCACGCGGTCGGGTTCAAAACAGCTTTTTCGGTGTCTTTCAGCGTCAGCAGACCCGTCAGTTTGCCTTTGCCATCATGGACCAGCAGTTTTTCGATACGGCGCGCGCGCATCAGGCTTTTGGCTTCTTCCAGATCGGCAGGTTCGGCCAGCATCGCCAGATCGTTCGATGTCATCATTTCGCGCACCGGCATGTCGTCGCTGTTCGCAAAACGCATGTCGCGGTTGGTCAGGATACCAACAACCAGACCGTTTTCATCGACCACAGGGAAACCGGTAAAGTTATAGCGTTCAACCAGCGCCTTTGCGTCCGCCAGCGTTTGATCAACGCGCAGGGTCACAGGGTTGTAAACGATACCCGATTCAAACCGTTTTACGCGGCGCACTTCGCGTGCTTGTTCTTCGACGCTCAGGTTTTTGTGGATCACGCCGATACCGCCCGCCTGCGCCATCGCAATCGCCATGCGCGATTCCGTCACCGTGTCCATCGCGGACGACAGCAAGGGGATGTTCATCTTGATTCCACGGGTCACATGCGTACGGGTGTCGGCAGTCGCCGGCAGCACCGAAGAGGCCGCAGGGACCAGTAGTACGTCGTCAAAGGTGAGGGCCTCGCGAATCTCCATAATGCGCTCCATGGAATGGCTTCGTTTGGCGCTTCGCTATTACATGGATATCCCCAATGGGAAAGCCCTAAGTCCAAAAAAATCCAACAAACCCGTGTGATCTGACGCTGCAATGACGTATCCGAACACTAACATGACGTTCATCGCCCAATGACGGCGATCACGGCGTTCTATAAACTGATCCAAAAAGCGCGAGAATACCCCATGACGACCGATCCTTTGGTGATCTTTACCCCTTCTGGCAAACGCGGGCATTTCCCTGTTGGCACCCCAGTTTTAACGGCTGCCCGCAAATTGGGCGTCGATCTGGATTCCGTTTGCGGCGGTCGCGGCATTTGTTCGAAATGCCAGATCACGCCATCCTATGGTGAATTTGCCAAACACGGCGTCACCGTGGCCGACGATGCGATCAGCCCGAAAAACGCGGTCGAAAATCGCTACGACGAAAAACGCGGGCTGAAACCGGGTCGCCGTCTGGGGTGTCAGGCCACAATCCAATCCGATGTTGTGATCGACGTCCCCGCAGAAAGCCAAGTCCACCGTCAGGTCATCCGCAAAAGCGCAGCCCAGCGTGATATCGTCATGGATCCCGCAACGTCGGTTCATTACGTCAAAGTCGCCGAACCTGACATGCACGATCCATCGGGCGATTTCGAACGGCTGCAGGACGCGCTGCGCACCGAATTGGGCATGGACCGCGTCATGGTGGACCTGCCGATCCTGCGCAAACTGCAACCGGCCTTGCGCAAAGGTGGGTGGGGCGTAACCGTCACGCTGTATCAGGATCATACTGGCGCCCCTGCCCGTATTCTGGATATCGCGCCCGGATTTGATGAACGTCCCATTTATGGTCTGGCGATTGATCTGGGATCAACCACCGTCGCCGCCCATCTGTGCGATTTGAAAACGGGCGACGTCATCGCCTCGTCCGGTCTGATGAACCCGCAAATCCGTTTCGGCGAAGACCTCATGAGCCGCGTTTCCTATGCCATGATGAACAAAGGCGGCGATCAGGAAATGACAGCCGCAGTGCACGATGCGATCAGCGATCTGGCCCGCGAAATCGCGACCGAGGCTGACATCCCAACAGACCGCATCATGGAAACGGTGTTTGTCTGTAACCCTGTGATGCACCACCTGCTACTGGGCATCGATCCGGTCGAACTGGGCCAAGCGCCGTTTGCTTTGGCCACGGGCGACAGCCTATCGCTGGGCGCGGCAGACCTGAACCTGACAAACATGAACGAAAACGCGCGGGTTTATATCCTGCCGTGTATCGCGGGCCACGTGGGCGCGGATTGCGCGGCGGTCGCGCTATCCGAACAGCCCGACCAGTCCGACGATCTGGTTCTGATCGTGGACGTTGGCACCAATGCGGAAATCCTACTGGGCGATAAAACGGGCGTTCTGGCCTGTTCGTCGCCCACCGGCCCCGCATTCGAAGGCGCGCAAATCAGCAGCGGCCAACGTGCCGCCCCAGGAGCCATCGAACGGATCGAAATAGATCCTGTCACAAAAGAACCGCGTTTCCGCGTCATCGGCTGTGACGAATGGTCGGACCATCCCGATTTCGCAGCCCTGACCGCGCAAACGGGCGTCACAGGCATCTGCGGGTCGGGCATTATCGAAGCCGTCGCCGAAATGCGCACCGCTGGCCTACTGGACCCAACGGGCTTGATCGGTAACGCCGAACAAACCGGCACCCCCCGCTGCGAGGCCGAAGGCCGCACCAACGTCTATGTCATCCACGACGACACCGCCAATGGCGGCCCACGCATCACCGTTACCCAAGGCGACATTCGTGCGATCCAATTGGCGAAATCCGCGCTCTATGCGGGCGCGCGCCTGTTGATGGATGAAAAAGGCGTCGATACCGTTGACCGCATCGTTCTGGCGGGTGCCTTTGGCGCGCATATCAGCGTCAAACACGCGCTGATTTTGGGCATGATCCCTGATGCGCCATTGGGCAAAGTGACCAGCGCAGGGAACGCGGCGGGCACGGGCGCGCGGATCGCGCTGTGTTCGAAATCGGCCCGTAAACAGATCGAAACCACGGTGCGCAAAATAACCAAAGTCGAAACCGCGATTGAACCCAAGTTCCAAGAGCATTTCGTCAACGCCAACGCGATCCCACATGCAACCGACCCATTCCCGCATTTGACGCAAGTGGTGACGTTGCCGACCCCGTCGTTCAACACCCAAGGCCAAGCGGGCGGACGCCGTCGCCGCCGCGGGTAATACAATTGGTGACGCTGTTTTTGCCCCAGCGTCACCGTCGACCCACGGTTTCGGATCTATCCAGATAGCGGCCTACGTCAGACGGCGGCGACTGGATCACATTATTTTCCCAGATTAACAGATTGTTATATTACAGAAATAACACGCACGCGTGACTGATCCGACTGCATCCGATGCGCCATTGCCTCCGTATACCTTGGCATAACCTAACGGAGAGAGTTCCATGAAAAAGACATTCGCAGCATCGATCATCGCACTGGCACTGGGTACAGGTGCAGTATTCGCTGAATCGCACGCCATGACCGATAACCCAATGGTCGGCGGCGCCCCAATGTTCGCTGACAAGAACATCGTAGAAAACGCGGTGAACTCGGCCGATCACACCACACTGGTCGCAGCAGTACAGGCCGCTGGTCTGGTTGAAACCCTACAGTCCGAAGGCCCATTCACCGTGTTCGCCCCAGTGAACGCAGCCTTTGACGCGCTACCAGCAGGCACCGTAGAAACCCTGCTGCAGCCGGAAAACAAAGACATGCTAACCAAAATCCTGACCGCACACGTGGTCGCAGGTAACTGGTCGGCCGCAGACATCGTTTCGGCAGTTCAGGCATCCAGCGACGGTTTCTACCATTTCAATGCCGTATCCGGTGACGCGCTATCGGCGCAACTATCCCCATCGGGCAACGTATATATCTATGATGAATCCGGTAACGCAGCACTGGTAACCATTGCCGATGTGAACCAGTCGAACGGCGTGATCCACGTGATCGACAGCGTTCTGTTGCCAAAATAATCGCCACTCACGGTGAACGACGTGGCCGTCGCAGATTATCTGCGGCGGCCATTTTTTATGATTATAGCCCGCGGGTTTTCAGGAATTTGACCAGCTTGGCGGTTGATCCGTCTTTGTCTTCGGCCCCTTGGGTGCCTTCGACGATCGGCTGCAGCGCTGTGGCCAATTCTTTGCCCAACTCTACGCCCCATTGGTCATAGGAATTGATACCCAAAACCACGCCTTCGACGAATACGCGGTGTTCATACAGCGCCACGATCTGGCCCAACATGAACGGATCAAGCTTTGGATAGGCGATGGTGACCGACGGGCGGTTGCCTTTGAACACGCGGTGCGCGGCCTGACGTTCCAGTTCGTCGCCTTCGAATTTGCCGGCGATGATCGCGCGCGCCTCATCCAGCGTACGGCCTTTCATCAGGGCCTCGGATTGGGCCAGACAGTTGGCGACCAACAATTGATGCTGGTGGTGCAGGTCCGCGTCGTGACCTTCGGCAGCAACTAGGAATTCACAAGGGATCACGCGCGTGCCTTGGTGGATCAGCTGGTAAAACGCGTGCTGGCCGTTGGTGCCGGGTTCGCCCCAAACGACAGGGCCGCTGTCAAACGGCAGGTCCGCGCCGTCCATACTGACGCCTTTGCCGTTGCTTTCCATTTCCAACTGCTGAAGGTACGCGGGCAAACGGGCCAGATTGTTGTCGTATGGCAAAACCGCGCGGGTCGCGTGACCACACACCTGATTGTGCCAAATCCCGACCAAAGCCAACAGCGCAGGCAAGTTTTCTTCCCATTTTGCAGCGCGGAAATGGGTGTCCATCGCCTGACCACCGCGCAAAAACGCGCGGAATGCATCAGGGCCGATCGCAATCATCAGTGACAGGCCAATCGGACCCCACATCGAATAACGGCCGCCGACCCAGTCTTCGAACCCGAAAACGCGTGCGGCTGGAATACCAAAGGCAGCGGTTTTATCCATTGCGGTCGATAGCGCCGCAAACTGGCCCGCAGGTTCGGTGACGGCCTCGCTCATCCATGCTTTGGCGGTGCGGGCGTTGGTCATGGTTTCGATGGTCGTGAATGTTTTCGACGCGACGATGACCAGCGTGGTTTCAGGATCGCACTGACGCAAGACCTGTGAAATATCGGCAGGATCGACGTTGGACACGAAATGACAGCGCGGGCCATCCACATAAGGCGCCAGCGCAACATAGGCCATCGCGGGGCCCAGATCAGACCCGCCGATGCCGATGTTGATCACATCGGTGATCTTGCCACCCTGCCCTGTGAATTCGCCCGAACGGATCGCAGTCGCGAAATCGGCCATACGGTCCAGCGTCTGGCGAACCTCGGGGATGACATCCTCGCCGTCCACCTCGACCGAGCCGCCGTCTAGGTTACGCAGCGCTGTATGCAGCACGGCGCGGCCTTCGGTTTCGTTGATTTTTGCGCCCGAGAACATTGCATCGCGGCGTTCGGCAACTTTGGTCTGATCCAACAGATCAAACAGCATTTTGCGCGCGTCGGTATCAATATTGGTTTTCGAATAATCAAACAGCAGCTCGCCCGCTTGCGCCGAAAAATCATCAGCGCGGCGCAGGTCCAGCATGTCTTCGATACGGCGGTCTTTGACCGTCGCATAATAGGATTTCAGATCGTCAAAAATGGTCATTAGCTTTCGGCCCAGTGAACAGTTGCGCCCGATAGAATTGCGGCAACGGGTGCCTCGTCTGCGGACAGGTGACGCGCTTTTTCCAGCGCCTCGCGTTTGTCCGCACCTTTGATCACAATATGACGGCGGATCGCGCCGCGCAGTACATGAGCCGACAGTGTGATGCGCGGCTCTGGCGCACCGGGGGCCCGCATGGGGTACAAAATATCCGTGCCGTGCAGCGCGTCGTTCAAACGATCCGCACCTGGGAAAATAGACGCGGTGTGCATGTCCGCGCCCATGCCCAGCAGACAGACGGAAATCGGCAGTTTGGGCGCGATATGTGCCGACAGTTCGGGCAGTTTTTCTTCGGCGGTTCCGCCATCTGCGTATAGCGGCAGGTAATTCGCTGCCGCCGCGCGATCGACCAGCAAACGCTGTTTCAACAAACGGGTGTTGGACCGGTCGGAATCTTCGGGAACCCAGCGTTCGTCGGTCAGCATAACGTTGACGCGCGCCCAATCCAGATCAACCGCGCACAGCTGATCAAAAATCGGACCCGGAGTGGTGCCGCCCGGCACGGCCAAGGTTGCGTATTCGTCCGATTGTAGGCTTTCGCGCAATTCCCCTGCGATCATATTCGCAAGGTCGATCATCATCATTTCCGCGTCAGCGTATTCGATTAGTTCCATTGTCTTTCCTTAGCCTTTGATATCGCGCCAACGACGTCCGTCGCGGTGCATCAACATCAATGCATCATCAGGGCCCGAAGACCCCTGATCGTACCATTTGGGAACATCATTCCGTTTGATCCAGCCTTCGATGATCGGATCGGTCCATTCCCACGCGGCTTCGACTTCGTCGCCGCGCATGAACAAGGTCTGGTTCCCGCGGATCACGTCCATGATCAGACGTTCATATGCGTCGGTCACGTCGTCCGCCTCTTCGCCCAACGCTTCAGAGAATGTCATATCCAAAGGCACGTCGATCAGGCGCATACCGCCCGGGCCAGGTTCTTTGATCGTCACCTGCAGATCGATACCTTCGTTCGGCTGTAGACGGATCGCCAGAATGTTGCGGTGGCGGGCCTCATCACCTTCGAAAATCGAATGACCCAGATCTTTGAACACCACGGCGATTTCGGATGCGCGGGCTTTCATCTTTTTGCCGGTGCGCAGATAGAACGGCACGCCAGCCCAACGCCAGTTGTTGATATGGCAGCGCATCGCGACAAAGCTTTCGGTGAAAGAACGCGGGTTTTCTGCGTCATCACGATAGGACGGGCTATCGCCATCCTTATCATACTGACCGCGCACAATGTGATGCGAATCAACAGGTTGCAGGGCGCGGATCACCTTTAGCTTTTCGTTGCGCACTTCGTCCGCTTCGAATTTGCTGGGCGGTTCCATTGCGATCAGACACAACAGCTGCATCAGGTGGTTTTGCACCATGTCGCGCATCGCGCCCGATTTATCGTAATAGGCGCCGCGACCACCAACGCCGACGGTTTCGGCAACGGTGATCTGGATGTGATCAACGTAGTGGTTGTTCCACAGCGGTTCGAACAGCACGTTGCCAAAACGTACGGCCATCAGGTTCTGAACAGTTTCTTTGCCCAGATAGTGGTCGATGCGGTAAATCTGCGTTTCGTCGAAATACCCCGCCAGCGTTGCGTTCAACGCTTTGGCGGTTTCCAGATCGCGGCCGAATGGTTTTTCAACGACAATACGGCTTTCGCTGTTTGCAATCTTATGTGCATGCAGGCGTTCGGCCAGATCACCGAACAGCGATGGCGCGACCGAAAAATAGAACGCGCGCACAACGTCGTCGCGCATTTTGTCGGCTAGCTCTTTCCAGCCGCCTTCGCCTTTGGCGTCGATGGCGACATAGGACAGTTTTTCTAGGAACTCTGCGATCGCGGCCTTTTCGGATTTTTCCGCGCCGCCAAATTCCTGAATGGCATCACCTACCAATTCGCGGAAACCCGCATCATCCATTTCGGAACGTGCCGCGCCGATGATGCGCGATTCAGGAGTCATCTGACCTGACAGATACCGGCGGAACAGACCCGGTAGGATTTTACGACGAGCCAAATCGCCCGTGCCACCAAAAATCACCAAATCGAATGGATCGACCGGAATTACGCGAGATACCATTTTTGTCTCCGCCTACTGCCTAATGTTCGTTAGCGCTAACGCGCGAACCTATTACATCTTCCCCAACGGGAAGTCTAGCGCGAGTGAAACAAAATGAGACGCGTCTAACCTTATGCTTCTAGCTCTGCATCCCAATACAGATAGTCTAACCACGTATGGTGCAAGTGATTAGGGCGGAATTTACGCCCATAATTACGCAATTCTTCGGCTGTTGGGCGCCGTGGCGGTTTTGACAGCGTTAAACCTGATTGTTTAAGCAGTTTGGACCCTTTGCGCAGGTTACATGGGCTGCAGGCCGCAACAATATTTTCCCACGACGTGATGCCGCCGTGCGCGCGGGGCACAACGTGGTCGAACGTCAAATCACCTTTGCCACCGCAATACTGACATTCAAAAGCGTCCCGTAAAAAAACATTAAAGCGCGTGAAGGCCACGCGCTTTTGAGGTTTAACATAGTCTTTCAGGACGACGACCGACGGTATTTTCAGCTCCATCGAAGGGCTTCGGACAACGTCATCGTAGGTGGCGATAATATCGACACGATCTAACCAGGCTGCTTTTATCGCTTCTTGCCATGGCCATAGGGACAACGGATAATATGAAAGCGGACGATAATCCGCGTTCAGCACCAGCGCGGGATTTTTCCGCAGCCCTGCTGGATCACGTACAAAGTTCGTCCTAAAATCGCCGTCCATCGCAGTAAAACTCCCCTGCTCTGTCTACCTTTTCGGTACCAGAGCGAGAGCAACCCGCCCCAGCATAGTTACAACTATATATCGTGCGGCAAACCAATCAAGCCTCACAATATCGTTGAAATACCATGACTACATAGGGGCGCGTTGTAACAGTAGAGTGACCGTTTTTCAGGCAGTTTGCCTAGTAACCCAGCCGATCCCGCATGAATGCCAGCGCAACAGACAGACCGTCATTGTCGATCCCGTGCCCTGTGCCTTTCATGATATGGGCGAAAACCTCTTTCCATCCTGCATTCTGCAGGGTTTCTGCGGCTTGGGGCAAAGACTGAACGGGTACGACGTCATCCGCGTCACCGTGCACCAGCAAAACAGGCGGTTTGGATTGGGCTTCGTCCTCTAGCAATTCGGGTTCCAGCAAACGGCCCGAAAATGCCACGATACCGGCAACAGGGTCTTCGCGGCGCGGAGCCACATGCAGCGACATCATCGTGCCTTGGGAAAACCCGAACAGAATAACCTGTTCCGGCAACAGATCTTCGTCGACCATCACGCCGTCCAAAAACGCGTTCAGATCATCGGCGGCGCGATACAGACCTTCGCGCGATTCTTCTTCGCTGGACCCGTCAATCCATGGGATGGGAAACCACTGATATCCCATCGGGGCGCCCGCACAATTTTCCGGCGCATCGGGTGCGATAAACAGGGTGTCCGGCATATGTTCACCCAAAACATCGGCAATCCCCAGCAAATCCGCCCCATTGGCGCCGTAGCCATGTAAAAAAATCACAGCCGAACGCATCTCTCCGGATACGGGTTCGCGGCGGCTAGCCTGTAATGCGCGTGTCATCTGATACCTTCCCTATCTTTTGCCACCCTGTAGTAGGCCCACAGCAGCCGCGCTGCAACAGCGCGCCATGGCGACCAGTCGTTTGCCATCACACGCAGTTGTTTTTCGGTCGGCCTATTTTCCAACTGAAACAAAATTTTTGCAGATTCCTGTAGCGCCAGATCACCGGGGGCAAAAACATCCGCACGCCCCAAGGCGAACATCGCATAAATCTCGGCCGTCCAAACACCGATCCCTTTCACAGCGACAAGCGTTTTGACGACATCATTTGTTGATGCCCCGCGCAAAGCGGTGAAATCTATTTCGGCCTCTGCCAACGCTTTGGCGTAGGTCGCCTTTTGACGGCTTAGGCCGATCGCACGTAATTCATCGACCGTTGCAGCGCGAATAGCCGCCGGGTCGGTCATGCCTGCCTGTTCAACCCGCGCCCAAATCGCATTTGCGGACGCAACGCTGACCTGCTGGCTGACAATTGCTGACAATAGCCGATCAAACCCGTCCTTTGTGCGGCGCAGCGGCACCGGTCCACAAGCCTGCGCGGCATGTGCAAATTCAGGCACATTGGCCGATAGCCAATCGATACCTTCGGCGATGCAGGCGTCGGTTTCAATGATGCGACCAATCATGCCATTTTCCTAATTTATCCAATCAAACGGATTGACCAACGGATACAAACCAACAACAACGTCAGTACCCATTCAGGACATATATTCATGACGATTGAAATAGTTGACGATTCACGCGCCCGCAGAAATGTGGTTGTTCTGGTCATAGCGCAGGCCATTTTGGGCGCGCAAATGCCGATGATTTTTGCCATCGGCGGACTGGCTGGGCAAATGCTGTCCCCTGATCCATGTTGGGCAACCCTGCCGATTTCCATGATCGTTTTCGGATCGATGACTACTGCGCCTTGGCTATCGCCATTGATGCAGCGCAATGGTCGGAAATTCGGATTTATGATGGGCGCATTTTCAGGGATGGTCGGCGCGATGGTCGCCGCAATCGGCCTGTATTTCGGGAATTTCCTGCTGTTTCTGGCAGGGTCTTACATCACCGGCATCTATATGTCGGCCCAAGGTTTCTATCGTTTTGCCGCCACCGACACCGCATCGGACGGTTTCAAACCCAAGGCGATTTCCTATGTCATGGCGGGTGGTCTGATTTCTGCGATCGTCGGGCCGCAGCTGAACAAAGTCGTCGGCGACATCAATCCGATTATTCCGTTTCTTGGCAGCTATCTAACCATTGTCGCGATCAATTTCTTTGGTCTTTTCCTGTTCATGTTCCTAGACCTGCCCGCAGGAACCCGAGGTCAGCCGATCACGATAAAACCTGTTCTGCGAAGCCGCAAAGAAATGCTGACAGACCCGCCTATTCTGGTCGCGATCGTTGTCGGCATGGTGTCTTATGCGTTGATGAACCTTGTTATGACGTCCACCCCACTGGCGGTGGTCGGCTGCGGATATGGGACCGATAGTTCAAACGATATCGTCACAGCGCACGTATTGGCGATGTTTATCCCGTCGTTCTTTACAGGCCATTTGATCGCAAAATTTGGCGTGACACGCATTATGGCTCTGGGTCTTGTGATCCTTGCCTTTGCGGGCGTGGCGGCATTGGCCGGCGTTCACATCGCAGACGAAGCAACGGCTCCGTCGCTGTTCAGCTTTTATGCGGGTCTGATCCTGCTGGGCATTGGCTGGAACTTTGGCTTTATCGGTGCGACCGCCATGCTGTCCAAATCCCATTCGGCGGATGAACGCGGTGTCGTGCAGGGCCTGAACGATCTGATCGTCTTTGGCGGTGTCACCGTGGCGTCGCTTGCCTCTGGTGGATTGATGAATTGTTCGGGCGGTTCGCCAATCGACGGCTGGACAGCAGTCAACATGGCGATGGTGCCGTTCCTTGCGCTAGCAGGCGGATCGCTGATCTGGCTGGCGCTACGGCCAAAGGCCTAATTTACCAACGGCCCGCCGCAGATTTGATCATCAGGGTCGATTTGCGGCGGAATTCCGATGTGCCCAAACGTCCGTCCGGCACAGACTGAGGGTCACGGATCGCCTGTTTCAACACATCCTTGGCCCGCCACCCTGCCCGCAGCGCTGCCACGGCCGCGCCGAAATCAGTGCGGCGCTGTTTGTCCAACATACGCAAACCGTAGTCGGCTAGGTTTTTCACCTCGGCCAATGTTTCATGGGCAAAGGGTTTACGCCCCGCTGCCGTGATTGCGGGCACGGCCAGAAACCAGTTCGCGATGCCAGACGCAATCGCCGCTTCGCGCAGATCGGATTCCATATCCTGCGAAGCGCCCAACGCCAAAGCCGCCAAAACGGACAAGCTGCCTGCGCCGCGGTCGATATGGGCGATCACGTCCTCTTCGTTTGTGAACAGGTCGTTGTTGATGTCCCAGTAGCGCGCGTTGATCAGTGTCGAAATAACGGACGGCGGCAATGCGGCCTGTTTCACCACTTGGGCGAACGGGCCTGCGACCTCGTGAGCGCGCGGGTCTTTGCCGTCGATCACCTCTTGCACGATGTCCTGCCACCATTGCAGGCGCATCTGGGCGATCATCGGTTCTTTGGTGATCCACGGTGCCTTTGCGACCTCTAGGTTAAAGGCATAGATCGGGAACAATCGTTGGCGCTGGTCGGGCGTTGCTGCCATCGCTGCCAAAAACCGATCAGGATCGCCAAGTCGCACCAATTCTGCACATGCGTTTACGGTCATACCGCGACGGCCCCATCCTGAACCAATTTCCAGTTCACCGCATCGATCAACGCATCAAAGGACGCATCGATGATGTTCGCGGACACACCCACCGTCGACCAGCGGCGGCCATTGGTGTCTTCGCTGTCGATGATGACGCGGGTCACAGCCTCGGTGCCGCCGTTGGTGATGCGGACTTTGAAATCGACCAGTTCCATATCTTCGATGATCGACTGATACGGACCTAGGTCTTTGGCCAATGCTTTGGACAGCGCGTTCACGGGGCCTGCGTCTTCGAATTGATCGACGCCGTCGTTTTCATAAAACGACGTCACGCGCTGCGTGCCGATCCAGACGGAAACAACGGCTTCGGATACCGAAATCACCTCGCCCTTGGCATTGCGGCGGCGTTCGGTGATCACGCGATAGCGGTCAACGTCAAAGAACGGACGCGGCGTGTATAGAACTTCGCGGGCCAGCAGTTCGAAAGATGCTTGCGCGGTGTCATAGGAATAGCCGCGCGCTTCGCGTTCTTTGATTTCGTCCAATAGTCGCGGCAGAGCGGGATCTTTGGGATCAACGTCGAAACCGGCATCAGCCAAACGTCGGCGTAGGTTTGATTGGCCCGCCTGATTGGACATCGGAATGATACGGCTGTTGCCGACCAGCGCAGGATCGACGTGTTCGTATGTGCTGGGATCCTTTAGGATCGCGCTGGCGTGCAGACCTGCCTTATGCGCAAATGCCGAAGCCCCGACATAAGGCGCTTGTTTCGCAGGAACGCGGTTCAGGATTTCATCCAGCAGGCGAGACAGTTTGCGAATGCTGTCCAGTTTGTCCGCAGGGATGCCCGTGTCATAGGCCGATTTATACGGCTCTTTCAGTAGCAAAGTAGGGATGATCGTGGTCAGGTTTGCGTTGCCGCAGCGTTCGCCCAAACCGTTCAGCGTGCCCTGAATTTGGCGCACGCCCGCATCAACAGCGGCCAACGAATTGGCAACCGCGTGGCCCGTATCGTCATGGGTGTGAATGCCCAGATGCGACCCAGGGATGCCCGATGCGATAACCGCGCCAATGATGTCTTTGATCTCTTGCGGCAACGTGCCGCCGTTGGTGTCGCACAGAACGATCCACCGCGCGCCCGCGTCATAGGCCGCGCGGATCGCGTTCAGAGTGAACTCTGGGTTCGATTTATACCCGTCAAAGAAATGTTCGGCGTCAAACAGCGCTTCGCGACCTGATGCCACGATATGTTCGATCGAGGCGCGGATGTTTTCGATGTTTTCGTCCAGCGTGATCCCTAGCGCGGTGGTCACATGGAAATCATGGGATTTGCCGACCAGACAAACCGCAGGGGTACCCGCGTTCATCACAGCCGCCAGCACATCGTCATTCGCCGCAGAACGCCCTGCCCGTTTGGTCATGCCGAACGCTGTCATCGTCGCGCGGACCTTTGGCGCGGCGTCAAAGAAATCGCTGTCGGTCGGGTTCGCACCGGGCCAGCCGCCTTCGATGTAATCGATGCCTAGTTCGTCCAGCGCCACAGCGATCCGCTGTTTTTCCGCCGTGGAAAACTGCACGCCTTGGGTCTGCTGACCATCGCGCAGAGTGGTATCGTAGAGATACAAACGTTCTTTGGTCATCACAGGTCCTTTAGTTTTGCAGGATCAAAGCCCGCGCCCGGTAGCAATTCAACGCCTGCTTTGGACATGCGGACTTCGACGCCTGCAGCCATCAGCGCGGATTTCATCGCGTCTACGGCGCTAAAATCTTTGGTTTCCATTGCGGCGGCGCGAACGGCGGCCAGTTTGTCGGCAAATGCGGACAGGTCAACGCCTGCCGCCCATTCGCCCAATTCGTCCGTTATGAAACCCATGAACTGCGCAGAGGCTAGGAACGTAGGCAAATCGCCTTTGGCCAAAACATGCAGGCGTGCAATTGCGCCCGCTGTGTTTAGGTCATCCGCGACGGTCGATACCAATTCCGCATCAACCTCGCCCGCTTCTACTTCGGCGGTCAGATTGCGCCAGTTCCGCAAAGTGGCTTCGGCCTCTTCGCGTTTCTTTTCAGTCCAGTCCATCGGTTTGCCATAGTGGGTCCCCAACATCACCAAACGGATGACTTCGCCCGGTATGCCCTGATCCAGCAGGTCGCGAACAGTGAAAAAATTGCCCAGAGATTTGGACATCTTTTTGCCTTCGACCTGCAGCATTTCGTTGTGCAGCCACGTTCCCGCAAAGTCGCCTTCGGGGTGGGCGCAGCAGCTTTGGGCGATTTCGTTTTCGTGGTGCGGGAATTGCAGATCGTTGCCGCCCCCGTGAATGTCGAAGGATGCGCCGAACAATTCATAGGACATAGCCGAACATTCAATGTGCCACCCTGGGCGGCCGCGGCCCCATGGGCTGTCCCATCCTGGGGTTTCGTCGTCCGACGGTTTCCACAGGACGAAATCCATTGGGTCTTCTTTGAACGGGGCGACTTCGACGCGGGCGCCAGCGATCATGTCATCCACCGAACGGCCCGACAGCGCGCCGTATTTTTCATATGACCGCACGCGGAACAGAACGTGGCCTTCTTTGGCGTAGGCGTGGCCTTTGGCGATCAGGTCTTCGATCATGGTGATCATCGCGCCGATCCATTCGGTAGCGCGCGGTTCATGGTTCGGACGCAAAGCCCCCAGCGCGTCCATATCGTCGTGATACCAGCCGATGGTTTCATCGGTGATATCGCGGATCGGGCGACCCGTTGCCGCCGCACGTGCGTTGATTTTGTCATCAACGTCGGTGAAGTTCCGCGCGTAAGTCACTGCGTTTTCACCATAAACATGGCGCAAAAGGCGGTACAGAATATCAAAAACCAACACAGGACGCGCGTTGCCCAAATGGGCGCGATCATAAACAGTAGGGCCGCAGACATACATCCGCACGTTTTGCGGATCGATCGGGGTAAAGACCTCTTTCGCTCGTGTCTTGGTGTTATGCAGTTTGATCGTCGTCATCAGCTGTCCCTTTTGCGTGCGGAATTGCCCCGCGGGCTTTAGCAACAAACGTGTCTGGATGAAACGTGAAAGAGCAGCCCGCGGACAAATGTCAGCAGGTAATAATGCAAATAATGATGTTTGCGTGGCTCTTCATGCCGCCACCGTGGCCGATCCAATCAGGTTTGTCCACGAAAAAACCCGCCAGAAGGGACATCTGGCGGGTCGGCAGGGTGACAAAGGCGTTGGGGGCGCCTTTGTCTGGGGGACAACCCTTAGAACGTGAACGCGGCGCGCAGTGCCAGCGAGTCAGCCGACAGATCCGAACCGGAGTCGTTAAAGTCGTCGTACTGGTGCGACAGGTATTCCGCACCCAGACGGACAGAGTCGGTCATCTGGTAATCCAGACCCAGACCTACGACGTAGCCGGTATCATCCTCGTCAGAAGCCAGATAGGTTTGTTCAACACCAGCGGTGATGTATGGCATCCATGCGCCTGCATCGTAACCAGCGCGCAGTTTCAGCGCAGCGGTCGCATCGACTTCGTCGATGTCGTAGCCGGCAACTTCAGCTTCGGCACCCAGGATGTAGTCGCCGAAATCATAGTTGTAACCTGCGAACAGGCCGTAGGATGCGCCGTCAACGTCGTCGCCAGCTGTTTCGTCGGTGAATTCACCGTAGCCCAGCGAACCACCTGCATAGAAACCGCCCCAATCAGCGGATACTGGTGCCGGAACAGCAGCTACTGGTGCTGGTGCAGGCTCTGCAACAACAGGAGCCATGCCGCCTGCAAATGCAGGAGCTGCGACGATTGCGGTCAGGGCCGAAGCCGATAGGATAACTTTCTTAAACATAATCGAACCTTTCATATGTCGTGTAGCGAACAGGCCGTTTTGGCCGTCGTTGAGACATAGATAGGATTGATTTTCAAAAGTGAATTCACAGAAATGTGTGGTGCGCACATATCGGCAAATTTCCGCATAGGGCGCATCAGGATCGGCTACATTCCGCTACAACCTAAATACCAACCCCTTGAAAGGTGGGATTTAATTCCCAACGGGCCGGCTAAGTGTGCCACCGCCGATTGCGGCACGCACGCCTGTCGTCGCGGGACAGGACGTGGGCAACCCCCGTGCGACGCGCACGGCAAGATAGGCAAAGGCCTGCGCCTCTAACATATCGCCGTCTAGCCCGACGTCTTCGACTGGTAGGACAGGACATTCCAGACCCGCGGCCAACATGTCCATCAGCGTCCCGTTTTTGCGGCCGCCACCCGTGACATAGACCGCAGCGGGCATCGACGGGCAATGATCCATCGCCTGCACCACCGACATGGCACAGCATGCGGTCAAGGTCGCAACGGCATCATGCGGGGCCAGCGGGGCAATCCAATCAGACAGCACCGCGAAATCATCGCGGTCCAGCGATTTGGGCGGCATTTTGTAAAAATAACTGTGGGACAAAAATTTGCCCAACACCGCGTCGTCCACATTTCCTTTGCGGGCAGCGGCTCCGTTTTCGTCATAGGCCTGACCGAAATGGGTCAGCATATAATCATTGATCGGCGCGTTCGCCGGACCTGTGTCAAAGGCGACCAAGGCGCCGTCATCAACGGGATCGGATTTGGTCGGATCGATCCACGTGAGATTGCCGACCCCACCTAGGTTTAGGAACATAACGGGGGACGTCGCGCCCAGATATTTTGCCAAAGCGAAATGATAAAACGGCGCAAGAGGCGCGCCCTGCCCGCCGAGCCGCACATCGGCGGATCGAAAATCCCATGCGACGGGCGTTTTCAACACCTCGGCCAAAATCGCGCCATCGCCAATTTGCAGCGTGCCGCGCCCTGCTGGATCGTGGGCAACGGTTTGGCCATGGAAACCGATCAAATCGCAGGGATCGAATTGCGCCAATATCTGCGCATGGGCGGTTTCCACCACCTCTGCCGCGTCATCAACGCCATCCCATTTTCCCAAAGCTGCACGGATAACATCGGATTCGTTAGAGGTGTACGGCCTGAAATCACTGGGACCAAATTCATAGATTTTTTCGCCATCGGTCACCAAAACCGCAGCATCTACCCCATCCAGTGACGTTCCCGACATAGTTCCAAGCGCCCGAACAGGCCCAAGTTTCAACATCCGCTTTCCCTCTGCCAATTCGGCGCTTATAGAGTGTCGCATCTGAAAACCAAGGACAATACGATGACGTACCATCCCAAATCCGAATTCATGGCGACAATCATGCAGCGTGGCTTTCTGGCCGACTGCACCGATTATCAGACCTTGGACGAAGCTTTAGCCAACGGGATGGTCACAGCATATATCGGCTATGACGCGACTGCGAAATCGCTGCACGTCGGTCACCTGCTGAACATCATGTTGCTAAAGTGGTTCCAAAAAACCGGCCACAAACCGATCACCTTGATGGGCGGCGGCACAACTAAGGTTGGCGATCCATCATTCCGCAGCGATGAACGCCCACTACTGGATGACCACGCGATCGCCGTGAACATCGGCGGCATGCAGCGCGTGTTTGACCGTTATCTAGATTACAAATCGGGCGACAACGCGGCTGTGATGTTGAACAACGCCGAATGGCTGGATGGTCTGAACTATCTGGAATTCCTGCGCGATATCGGCCGCCATTTCAGCGTCAACCGCATGCTGTCGTTTGAATCGGTGAAATCCCGTTTGGACCGCGAACAATCGCTGTCGTTCCTGGAATTCAACTACATGATCCTTCAGGCATATGACTTTTTGGAACTGAACCGCCGTTACGGATGCCTGTTGCAGATGGGCGGATCGGACCAGTGGGGCAATATCGTCAACGGTATCGACCTGACCCGCCGGGTGCTGGACAACCAGATTTTCGGCCTGACGACACCGCTGCTGTCGACCTCTGACGGCAAAAAGATGGGCAAATCGCAGGGCGGCGCGATCTGGCTGAACAGCGAAATGCTGTCGCCATATGAATTCTGGCAGTTCTGGCGCAACACCACCGATGCGGATACGGGCAAGTTCCTGAAACTATACACCATGCTGCCGCTAGAAGAATGCGAACGTCTCGGCGCGTTGGAAGGATCCGAAATCAACGAAGCCAAGATCATTCTGGCGAACGAAGTCACCGCAATGCTGCACGGCGAAGACGCCGCCAAAGCCGCCGAACAAACCGCACGCGAAGTGTTTGAAAAAGGCGGCGTTGGTGATGACCTGCCAACCCTAGCACTGGACGCATCCGAAGTTGCCGACGGCATTTCGCTGGCTCAGTTGGTTGTGCGTTCCGGTCTGGCCAAATCCGGCAAAGACGGCAAACGCATGATCGCGGACGGCGCGCTAAAGGTGAACGACGAAACCTGCACCGACGCGGGCCGCATGTTTGCCGCAACCGATTTTGCCGATCCGATCAAACTGTCGGCTGGCAAAAAACGCCACGCGCTGGTGACTGTCGGGTAATCGACGCCACATCTTAGAAATTCGCGGGCGGTCCATCAGGCCGCCCGTTTTATTTTACCCATTTGATCAAAAACCATTTCTTTTGATCAAAATTATCAGTATCCGAGTCCCAATTACCAAGGAGGACCCCGATGGAAAACGTGCGCGGCGCAATACTCATGTCGATCGCCATGGCAGGCTTTGCCATCGAGGATATGTTCATCAAACTGACCAAAGATTTCGGAATGCCAACGGGTCAGGTTCTGGCCGTGTTGGGCCTGATGGGCGGTATGGTCTATTGGTCGTTTATGGCGCGCAAAGGCATCCCGCTGGTCACCCGCAAACTGACCGACCGCGGCGTGATGATCCGCAACCTTGGGGAATTTGTCGGCACGGGCTGCTATGTTTTGGCCTTTACGGGCGGCGCGCTGTCGTCGGCGTCGGCTGTGATGCAAGCCCTGCCCCTATTTGTGACCATGGGCGCCGCGATATTTCTGGGCCAACAGGTCGGTTGGCGCCGCTGGACCGCGATTGGGATCGGGTTCATCGGCGTGTTGATGGTCATCCAACCAGGCGGCGAAAATTTTGATCCCTACCTTGCGCTGGCGTTCATCGGTGTTTTGGGCATGGCCGGACGCGATGTGCAAACCCGCGCGCTGCACGGCGAAATCCATTCATTGCAAATTGCGGCGTGGGGATTTTTCACGATCGTTCCGCTGGGCTTGATCATTATGGCCGTCCAATCCACACCGGCGATTGTCCCAACCTCGACCCAATGGGCATTCCTGTTAGGCGCGACCGCCATCGGAACAGGCGCCTATTATTTGCTGATCATGGCGTCCCGTTTGGGCGATATGGCTGTGATTGCGCCGTTCCGATACACCCGCATTGTGTTTGCGCTAATAGTCGGTTTGGTCGTTTTTGATGAATGGGATCAGATTAATAAAATGCTGATTTTGGGCATAATTATCATCATCACATCGGGAATTTATACGTTCTATCGCCAATACGTCGCGCGGCACGCTTCCCTATAGTCAAAAGCCGCGTTATAGAACGCACGAAAATCTCGATATTTTTTAACAATAGGAATTGTCCAATGAGCACGATCATCGACATCCACGCACGTGAAATTCTGGATAGCCGCGGCAATCCAACCGTTGAGGTGGACGTCACCCTAGAAGACGGCACCATGGGCCGCGCGGCTGTTCCTTCGGGCGCATCGACCGGCGCACACGAAGCCGTTGAAAAACGTGACGGTGACAAATCCCGTTACCTAGGCAAAGGCGTATTGGAAGCCGTCGCAGCCGTGAACGGTGAAATCGCCGAAGCTCTGGTTGGTTACGACGCGCTGGAACAGGTCGAAATCGACAACGCGATGATCGAACTGGACGGCACCCCGAACAAAGGCCGCTTGGGCGCAAACGCAATCTTGGGCGTTTCGCTGGCTGTTGCCAAAGCAGCTGCAGACTACTCCGGTCAGCCACTGTTCCGCTATGTTGGCGGCACATCGGCACGCGTTCTGCCTGTTCCAATGATGAACATCATCAACGGCGGCGAACACGCAGACAACCCAATCGACATCCAAGAATTCATGATCATGCCAGTTTCGGCAGCGAACGTGAAAGAAGCGATCCGCATGGGTTCCGAGGTGTTCCACACCCTGAAAAAAGAACTGTCCGCAGCAGGCTACAACACCGGCATCGGTGACGAAGGTGGTTTCGCACCTGCGCTGGAATCGACCCGCAAGGCACTGGATTTCATCCTGACCGCGATCGACAAAGCAGGCTACAAAGCAGGCGAAGACATCTATCTGGCGTTGGACTGTGCATCGACCGAATACTACGTCGACGGTAAATACGAAATGAAAGGCGAAGGCGTTTCGCTGACGTCTGCTGAAAATGCTGACTATCTGGCAGCCTTGTGCGCGGATTACCCGATCATCTCGATCGAAGACGGCATGTCCGAAGACGACTGGGAAGGCTGGAAACTGCTGACGGACAAAATCGGTGACAAAGTTCAGCTGGTTGGCGACGACCTGTTCGTTACCAACCCTACCCGTCTGGCTGACGGTATCGACCAAGGCGTGGCAAACTCGATGCTGGTCAAAGTGAACCAGATCGGTTCGCTGACCGAAACGCTGAAAGCTGTCGATATGGCGCACCGCGCACGTTACACCAACGTGATGTCGCACCGTTCGGGCGAAACCGAAGACGCAACCATCGCAGATCTGGCAGTTGCAACCAACTGCGGTCAGATCAAAACCGGTTCGCTGTCCCGTTCCGACCGTCTGGCAAAATACAACCAGCTGATCCGCATCGAAGAGCTGCTGGGCGCGACTGCCGAATATGCAGGCAAATCGATCCTGAAATAATTAGCTCATTATGAGACAATATGAGGCCTCGCATTCTGCGGGGCCTTTTCTTTTGGTCAGGCAAAACGTAGTTAGGATAAAAATCAAACTAAACGGTTTACTTTAAATGTCTTTCCTATCTGCTATTTCGATCAGGTTCATCGCTGCCGCCGAAAATCGGCTTGGAGTTAGGTTAGACTATGTTCGACGTATCGCGCGGCTGAACACTGCGCTTTTGCTACGATACAACCGTATCTTCAAAATCTTGGATGTTCGGAAACACCTGCCCGCCGATGCTTACCACGCGGCGCGCTTGCGTGCGGCAATGGCAGCCGATTGCGGCACCTGCGTCGAAGCTGAAATCAACCTTGCACTGCAATCGGGCCTGACCCGAGAATTCATGCGCAGCGTGATGAAGGGTCAATCAAACTCAGCAGCAATTAGCGCAATCATAGCACTGACCGATGCGGTCATTCGCGATTGCACCGATGACGGGACAGCAAGGCAAACGATTTGCGACGTTTATGGCGAAATGGCGTTGACTGAACTGGCTCTTGTCATCACGCAGGCGTCCGCTTTGCCGGCGATTAAACGGACGATGGGTTTTGCAACAACCTGCAGCATGGACAGTTTCCGCGCCCTAAACGAATTAGGCCCCGCCGTTTCCAGCGAGGCCCAGAGGGAGGAACCGTAATGAATGTTAGCAAGGCGCCGTGTAGTAACCGCCCTGCCCGTTAGCATACGCACATTGTTGCGATGCAGTGTTCTGGGCAACCATCGTACCAGCCGCAGCACCACCCAGCGCCGCGATCAGACGCCAATCGTCATCCGCCTCTAGAATGTCAGCTGCGATCAGACCAGCTGCGGCGCCGCCTGCAACGCCAGCCACAGTACGGGCATCAGAGTCCATCGTGCAGCCCGCGATCGCGGAAGTTGCAAGACCAAGGCTAAGGATAAGTGCGCGGGTCATTTAAAGTCTCCTAAAATCAATCTGTTGAAATACAAACACGCCAAACCGTCGAAAGTTCCCTGCGCTATCGGACTTTCTCATAACCCGCTGTGATCAAACCGATTTGCGTCACCGCCGAACACCGCCGCTTGCGCGTTTGATCGAATTTGTCTTAGCTTTGTCACTATGACAGCAGACGAAATTATCCAGCACCTCAGCCTAGCCCCCCATCCCGAAGGCGGGCATTACCGCCAAACTTGGATTACCGAAGGCGAAGGCCGCCCAGCAGGCACCTGCATCTATTTCCTGCTAAAACGCGGCGAACGTAGCCATTGGCACACCGTAGATGCGGCAGAGATCTGGCACTATTACGCCGGCGCACCATTGGTCCTGTCGATTTCCGCAACAGACGCCGGACCTGCACAACAGCACATACTTGGCCCCGATTTATTCGATGGCCAATCACCACAATACGTCGTTCCAACAGGTTTCTGGCAAGCCGCCCAAACAACAGGCGCCTGGACCCTGGTCGGCTGCACCGTGTCACCTGGTTTTCAATTTTCGGGATTCAACTTGGCGCCAATCGACTTTGACATTCCATCGGCGTGAAAGCGCGGTTTGGCGCACCCGACAGGACGAATATTGCTTTTCGTAGATCAAGCATACGCCACAAAACCCATACTTTGCAATAACTTAACCATATCCCGAAATTTTACATTTTTCCTGTGTGTCACCATATGTGTCACCTAAGTGCCAAGACTTCGATTAAGATCTAGCGCCCCAAAGGGGGGGGTATACCTTCGCTGAAGTCACTTCAAAAAAGTGGGGGTTTATTATTGCTATTGTTATTCTCAGCTTTCCGAAATGTTTATTAAAGAGATGCACGGCCAACGATAGATATCGGTGGAAAAACAAGATCAAGGCCATGCAATCCGGCGCTATGATACTTTCGGCCCATTGCTGCCATTCATCAGCATAATTGACACCGCGGCGCAGCTTCACCGAACCGGTCATTCGCCCGTCATACAATCCAGCTATTCATAATTCCCCACGTGCGTCGCGCAACTCGGTGGACCTTTGAAAAGAGTTCAATGCCCTCATTCTCTTTGCGGTCAGTGACACTGGCAATTGGAGAAGCAAAACCCTGATTGCTATTCGACTCTTTCGCTTCGTTGTCATTCGACAAGTAGCGTAGAAACCACTTGTTCCACCTAACCCGGCGTCAAGGGACGATCAGGCCATACTGCGCGCCACCTCCAAGCCAATTTTGGCACTTATGAACGACGCAAAGCTTTGCACATTGTCGTCTTTGGATCCATCAGCAAAGTCAGAAACACCTTTTACGATGAGCCATTTTGGTTGGGGCTCAATGCTCTGATGGCAGGCCCAAGCGACCCCAAAGGCTTCCATGTCAACACCTAGAATTTTTCGGTTCTGGTCCGCCACGCCGTTAAAAAACTCTCTGTGGTTCTGAACCGCCGCTCCTGAAGCTATTGGGCCTATGTGCAGTGTAGGAACATTGCTGATCCGATACCCTGGACAATCACCGTAAAATTGCCTTAGCTTCATATCGTCCGCAATTATGGAAGTGACACTGCGCTGAATCGTTGCGTCCGAAATTAATTGAACTGGAGCTGGTTCAAATTCAACTTCGCCGTCATCATCCTGTACAAATTTTCCACTTCCATAGTCCCAAGTAATGTTCGCAGCTATCGCATCGCCAAGACTACAGTCACCCTTTCGCCCTGCACATATACCAGTCATAATGACAACTTTCGGTGATAGTGTTCGAGTTGCCTGAGATACACCTGTCGCAGCTGAGACCAAACCCATTTGTGGTAGACAAATACTATAAACCTCTACCTTGCGGTCCTCGACGTCCAATTTCGTCTTCCAATACAGAATTGGATCGCTAGGAAATGTGACTTGTTCCCACTTCACTCCAGAAGCTATGTGCAGCTGCTCTAGTTCTGGTGACGCTAGAGCGCAAACAAAAAGGGCGTCACAGTCCACCTTGTTCTCAAGGGACATACCTGCACGCTGGTTTTCCCGAGCAGTTAAGTGTTGAATTTTCTGCTGCAACTTAAGTTTCCACTGACCATTGCTAGGCCCCGACAACTCTACACTCCAAAGATGATCGGAAAAATCTGATTGTGAAGAATTCAGCGCTTCCTCATCAGCAGTCAGCCCAAGAATTGCCTCAGGAGCTTGAACATCATTCGAACGATGTATCTGCTTTAAAAGAGTAACCCCTCCCCCGATTTCCGGAGCTTCTCCCAATCGTAGTGGCAAAACCAGATCTACGATCAATAGATCAAAATATTCATTCTTGAGTGCCCTCATCGCAGTTGCAGCAGTAGTGGCAACTGCGATTGCGCCTTCGTTCACGCCAGCATCCTTGGCTACACTCACGACTTCCATCACTTTATCATTGTTGTCGTCTACGATAAGTATCTTCATTGTTCTGCCTTAATGGATTGATGGAATTTTTTCACATGCGTTTGCCATTCGTCCTCTGATGTCGAGTAGTGGATGGCAGAGAGATAGATTTCTGGATATTTTTCGGCCATTTCTTGGCTAAGCCCCTGTAAGGTTGTTAGGTTTGGGGCCACTCCGAACGTTTCAAACATGGATACTATCAAAACTTTGGTTGGAAATTTCATACGCTTCACACGGCGGAGAAACTCCGTTCCGGCGAACGGACGCATATCCGTTGCATGCGACCCTCGATCCTTTGGCGGATGGTTTGGCAGCGACATATCCAACAAGATGAAGTCTGGCTCAAAATCTCTGGCGAACCTCAACCCTAAAATCAAAGAGTCTGCCTCTTCAAGAGTATCTTCAGGGAACTCTTTCGAGAGAAAACTGCTGATTGCAGCTCTCTTAGCCAGATTATCTTCAACAAGAAGAATCTTCATTACATCCCCCGGAATTACAAGTGCAGTAAATTGAAAGCCATCAGTACACTGAAAAGCGATCTCTTCGGATCAACCCAAATTACAGTGTTCGGCCTACCATCCTTGACAGTGGCTCGGGCTACTTTCGGGAGGCCAGATCCACCTTCTTTCGGAAGCCTCGCTTCATACTCTCCAGTACGGATCCGCTCGTTCGCTAGTTTGGCAGCAATTTCCCCTGCTTCAACGTCATCAAGGGAACTAGAGAATTCCACAACGAGTTGGTCGCTGTCGGTAGCGTCAATTTCAACAAAGATTCGGGGGCTGTCCAAACCAGAATGCTCAAAGACATTGAAGAAAAGGGCTTTAAACACCTCAATCAAACCATGAAGTGATGAAATCAGAGAGACATTAGTATCGCCCGTTACCTCAATGCGGGGAGTAAATCGCGGGTGCAATCTGGCAACGATCCGATGTGCGGCCGAAATAATGTCCGCTAGGGCGATTGCCTCGGTATCCGTTGAGCGCGCTACATTGTGCCACGATGCTAGCTCTTTCAGCGCGGTTTCCAAATCTGAACGTGCACGGGTTATTTCATCGGTGAATGGCCCAAGCTTGGGAATCCCCGTTTCTGATTCAACCTCTCTTTGAAGCTCGTTGAGCAATGCGTGCAAAATTGGTCCAATTTCTGTGATTACTTTACGCCTTGCAGGTACCAGCTTCCGCTCTACGGCGGCCCAATAAAAAGGTGAAAACTCCTCAAGTAGTCTGTCAATGGAGTCCACTTTGGCAAAAGTCGAAGAAAAAGAAAGAGTTTCAATCTGCTGCCACTCAAGGTCAATTATTCCGTTCGGCTTTTCATCGCGATTTACCTGAATGTACTCATCTTTAATGAACTTTAGCGTCTCATTATACTTCTCGGAGAAACGGGCGATCACTTGGCCGATCTTGGTGCCCACCACTGGGTGAAAAGTACGGCACCAAAAATCCGTTTCTTCGTATCCGGTGGGACCTTTAACAGTCAGAAGCTGCCTCGTCGAAAGTGGCGCCCTTAAATGCTCCTCAAGTTCGCCATGCCTCATACCCAAACTCAAATACGAGTCTATTCCGTGCCTTGGATCAAGTGCGTACTTATTTGCCAGATCCATGATGATTGAACTCGCGATGCTAAGCGCTTCACTGCTAGGAACTTTGAATGTAAAAGCACCATCTTTCCCAGTCGAGATGTGAGATAGAAATTCCAGTTCAGCACCTCGTTCAACGGGCAAAAGGTCCTCTGCAATAAAATCTTGCAGGCGAATGAATTTTGCAGCCAACTCTTCTTTTGCCCAAGCAAGTATCGCTTTTTCGTCGCAGTGAATCTTCCCAACTTCATAGCGCTGAAGAAGCTCATCGACAGTTTGCCGCCCAATAATTGCCTGCGCTTCATCTTCATATTTGTCTCGCAGCTCGGGATCAGCTTCCGCTAGCTTCCGAAGGATCTCAATCCGCTCTTCTTCGACTTCCAGCCTGGACACAAACTCAAGACTCTGCCGTAGACATTCCAGAGTGCAAGCCTCGAACAGGAAGTCTGCAACTTCACCTTGCTCAGCGACTAGCTCACTCGGCTTAAGCGCTCCAATATCCTCCAAAATTCTCTCTACGGAAAGATAAAGAACGCTCTCACCTTCATTGTAGAGGTCACGTTCAATTCGTGAAATTGCAACGGCGACGCGCAAATCAGTTGAAGCTTCTATCACTTCATCTTCACTACATCTGGAGAAAAACAAATTTGTCGGGAAGTAGGTGTAGGCATTCCTATCTGTCTGCGTGATCTCGTAAAGACAAATCAGAACATCAAAGACGCGGCCTTCTTCAATTCCGCACAAGCTCGTCAATCTGAAGATCTCACGTTTCTCAAGCTGAGATTGAGCCTTTCTCAACTCAATCAACAGGTCGTCAAACTTGAGCGGTACTTTCTTCCTGCCTGCCTGAGTTGGTGTTTGCTGAGAATTGTGTGCTTGAGCAATTTCTCGGCGCGCAACACCTCTCTGAAACTCCTCAATCGAATTAGCGCCCTTCAATAGGTATGCTGATGACGCTAGATACGCGCTAGGCGTGCTTTGCGAACAAAAGAAACTGTTTGCAAGAGCAGTACGGAACTCCCGTTCGTTAAATTGTGCGTCATTTACCACGCTTAGTTGATCGTCAAAAAAACGCTCTGAGTTTTGATCAGACAAAGGTAAGAGTATGTGCTGAACCGCTATGTCTTCGAGCAGGAAAGAAATCCCCGCTGCTCTCCAGTCCCCCGTGACAACCATAAAATTCCAGAAGCGTTCCAGGTTTTCGTCCTCGGCGCCAGCAAACAGATAATAGTTGGAGCAAATGACGTTCGCAGCGAGGTCATATTGATCTACAATCGGCTGATTGGCCATAAGCTGGGCAATTTCGGAGAACTCCGAAACATCAACCGGTGAATTGAGCAACAGGTAGCTTATCAGCTTGACGAATTCAGGGTCATCGATGTGAACAAATAGATTGGCATACATGGTTCCCAGTATGTCTTCTGGATCACGGCCACTTTCACCCGCCAGGCCCATGAAATAGAAGAGAACATTGGCCAGCGATCCGCTTGCTACATACAGATTTTCGACCATCCAGTTTCTCTGGGCCTCCAGACCTTTGGACTTAGATAATGCGAACAGAACCGTGCTCAATCCCGAGTAGCTCAACATTGCATCAGATGTCAGAATTTCAGCTTCTTCCAAAATCTCGTCAAAGCTTTCACCAAGCCCCTCGACCGAAATAACGAATTGATTATACTGCCGGATTTCATCAGACTTGAAGTCTCCCATCACCGATATCCAACCTAGAGCTTCACTCGGGCTGTCGAATGGGAAGACCATCCACTTTGCAAGATGAGATGAAAATTTAGGCGCTAAGCCGCAAAAGAAAACTTGCGATCTATACCTAGGATAACTCCATTCGAGTACATTCCGAAATTGCGCTACTGAAGAAGATTTGAATACGTGGTTCAGAGCGGTCGGAGAACCGCCTGTTCGGCGGATCATTGCATGCATTGGGTTTTTTGCGGTCTTTTTTCTTTTTTTTGCCACAGTCGGGTCTTGAGCCTCAATTGCTATCTCGTAACGCATTCTATAGGCATCACACTAGAATAATCCACACAATGGATAACTTCAGGTTGATGAAGGAGCAAGCAATGAATCAACCCATAGGTGCACTAACAGAAGCCCATGAGCAGGAATTTCGTTACCGGCTGGAATTGATGCGGAGCTACTCTCAAGAAAGGCCACCACTATTTTTTGGCCCAGTCGAGAGGCTGAGATCAAGAGCACCCAGCCTTCTAGGCTAGGCATTCATCAAATGTCGGCTTCAAGCATTATTTTTTGATGCGGTCTCGCCCGCAGCGAACTTCCGCATTCCGCCCTTTTTAACCAGTTGTTAGCAGTGTTTACCCAAAAACACATTGTCTTAATCTGAAGGCATTCTTTTATGCCGTGGTGAACTACCATGAGACCATTCTACCAAACGCTCTTCTTCGGCGTTGCAATCCGACTTACTAAATCGCATCCATTTATTGCGGTTGGCGCCTTTAGGAAGGATTTGCCAATTTGTTGGGATGTCCAATCCACAGATGAGAACCCAATCGTCCGATCCTCGTTTTACCTTTGATCGAATTGGGATCACGTGATCTAGCTCGTGGGCTTCACCAGTGGCTTCGTTCTTCTCACGCACTTTAGCCAACGCTTGCCGCTTGGCATTCTTTGGGGTCAAAGCTTGTTCAATGGGGGCTTTTCCTCGGGCGGGACGAGAGTTTTCGATCTTACGGCAATCAGAGCAGTCTTTAGCCCCACCTTCGAACTTAGATCGCTCCAACCACAGCCCACAAAGGCCACACTGTTTATTCACGTTTACCCCATTACCTAAAAACAAGAGCATCCCGAATTGTGCAACTCCTGAGCACTTTAGTTCAACTAGGAATCTCAATACCCAGTGCTCTCGTTGCTATCACATGCCGTCGAACCAATTGGCAGCTATGACATTTCAAGCAGCAATTTATCGACCTGACCTAGAAGATCGTCAGCAGTCACCATCGTTGTTAATCCCCTGATCCCGCCAAGACCAATCGACTTTTGTTGCTCTGGAAAATTATTCGCTGGGACAACATAGAACTGCCATTCAGAGGCAATCCTTTGATCATCACCCTCATGCCAGGCGAAGATATAGAGGTCAGCCAACCGTTCTCCCGAAGGGTTTAGCTGATACGTCTTGCCATCCGGATAGTACCCCTTGGGAGCAGTGATACTGAAACGAGGAGCGGATACTGAAGTACCCCATGACTGATGGGTAGCGGATTGCTTAACCTCAATTTTACGCCCATCAGATCGCTCAATGTCCCATGCCATCCAATCAGTGCCAACATGCGTCCAGTTGGGACCAAGAAGCTCTGACACCATCATTTCGACCCAGAGCCCCCTAAAGTTATTCTGCATAACCGGAACATCGAAAATCGACTGGATACGGTTTAAAATCTGCTTTGTATCCATTGATTTACCTAACCAAATTACACTGAACGAAGAACGCTAATATAAGATACGATTAGGTCAACTTAGGCAAGAATACTTAAGGGCCCATGAGTACCAACGAACAAAATTACTGCCATAACATATACTTAGATCAGCCAAGTTAACCTAGCAGGAACTGGGAAAACCTCTTACGTGTCATAGTATTGCCCTGGTCCTCCTCTAGTGCATCTATAGTCACTTGTGTTCAAAGGTGAACCTGTAGGTGGATGTATAATTATACATATTCCTTACCCCACTAAGGTAATCCTTGGATGTACTTTAGTCCGACTAAAGAAATGGAACCCAAGTCTATCTTTAGCCAATTCTAGTTTGGACTTGGGTACGACTAAGCAGTCGTGAATAGGTAAGACTGCCACATTGAACCTCTCACCAAGGTCAAGAATAGTAGAAATGAGTATTTCAGATTCTTCGTACTGCAAGTTGACAGAGGTAATTCCAACCTCCTCAGCCTCCAAGAAGACCGTCATTTCCTGTTCAACAAAGCCGTGTAGATATTTGATTTTAAATTTCTTTGTCCAATCAACGCCAGTATTTTCTTTAAAGAGCTTGGCTGCACCTTGCCTCCATCTAAGTGGTCTACGACCTAACCCAAGACGCATAGTTACATACTGCTTTACGACTTCCCTTGGGATACCTTCGATATGGTAAGGATCGTTTGTCGGATCGAAGTCGAACCCAAGAAGACCGTAGACAATGGTCAAATGACACGAAGAAATATCAATTTTAACAACTCCCTCGCCATCAATTCTAACCTTAGATCGAACCTCTTTGTTGTTCATCCAATCATCAGCAGACATGCTAGCCAACCGTCCGCCTTGATCCATCTTGAATCCAGGCAAGTCAGCATTGTTAAAGATCCTCCGAAGTCGTGGTTGATCTATCGGCCCAAAGGTATGGTTGGCGTAGATTTCATTGATACGGGCAATTTCGTCCTGAGCTTTGGTAAGAAGCGTTAGATTTTCTCCGGTCTGTTCTATGTGGATCTTTCGCTTATCTGCGGGACGACATTCGACCAGATTAGATCGATCCTTGGGATCAATTATGAAATGCTTTACTGCTTCATCAACCTCTATCCCAAACTGTGAAGCCAGTTGGATGAGCCGGTTCGTTGCTCGATATCTTCCTGCTTTGCCATATAGCGCCATGGCAGCATCATCATCATCGAACCGATCATGCACCATGTAGCCGTTGAACTTCTCTAACAGCTCCAATCGCTCCAAGACGTCCACAAGACGCCGAAACGAGGGATAGGTCACCTTTGTAGCATTTAGGGCGCCCTTCTCCTGAGAGCGATAGAAATAGCCCCCAGAGGCGATATGAGAGGCGCTGATGAGCAAGTCACCCATCATGGCACCCAATGCCACCCTGAACGACTGAGCGTCCTTAGAGCGCCTCCTACGTTTCCTAAGATCGGTCTCTAGTTCGAACTTGCTTACCTGTTCATACAAGGCATCAACGAACGCTTCCGCCTCCTTTGTGAACGGTATGCGTTTGAACGTTGCCATTTTTGCTGTGTTCAACTGAGCCTTTACCTCAGCCGGTACAAAGCGGTTCTCAGATTTCGATTTCCTGCTCATAGTCAATCATCTGCTGCATGTAGTTATACAAAACCTTTAGGTCATGCCCTCGACCGTATCCTTCTCCGACGCCTGGGTTCGACCAACCACCAATGCGATGGGCAGCATCTAAAGGCACACCAGCATTTCGCAGCCGGTCTCGGAGGGAATGACGGAAACTATGTAAGCTCTGATCTTTTCGGCATAAGTTTGCGTTCAACAGCCATTTCTTGAGCAAAGCGGATTGAGCGTTTGCCTTTGTCCCACCGTCTATGACCAAGGTTGGGAAAAGTGGGCCATTTGAACGCGTTGCGAGAAGTCGTTTAGACGCATCCAAAGAAGCCCCGACCAAAGGGATCTTTCGTTCAGAATCCTTTGTTTTAAGCCGTCTTCGTTCATTAGGAGTAACTTGAACAAACGGGGTTTCGCCCTCTGTGAAAACGTCTTCAACATTCAATCCGACCGCTTCATTCAAACGCATCCCTGTATCGGAAAGCAGAGCCAAAAGAAGACGCCGATCATCTCCTACCTTTAGGCATTTGTCTTGGATGGCCTTAATCTGAGATAGTTCGAACGGTGGCCGTTCCTTCGAGTCATTGTTGAGATTGGGGATGGTGATTTTTTCAAACGGATTTTTCATCTCCACCTCCAATTCATTGATGGCGATGGCAAACACAGGTCTGACCTGGGCACAGTAACGTTTCACTGTGGCCGACTTTTTCCCTTCTTTAAGGATACTATCGATGAACGCCCGAGCATCTGGACGTCTGTACTGATCGATTGGCAAATCACCGTTCAGCGCCATGAATTTCTTTACCGAACTATGGAACTGAGCGTCATTCCTACGATCAGGTTTCAAACTCAGATATTGCTCCACACATTCCGAGAAGGTTGGCGTTAGAATTTTTGCGTTCTCTTTGCGATCACGATAGGCCAGATCGTAAGCAATACGTCCATCTGGGGGCAATCTGGAGTAGTCTAGCTGCCCACTCTCCTCATCGTATATCGTGTAGATGAAATGATCCTCTAGGCGCTCTAGGGCGGGCTCACAGCGATCAGGTAACGTTGCCTCACCCAACCTTACCCCAAGCCTCTTTAGCAGCTTCAGGGCCGCTAGACGGTCTCTCCGGGTCTGCTCTGCATCAGAACCAAGAATCTCCCAGTCACGATTTAACGCATCTGTCTTGCGCTGGGCACGAACAGCTGCCTCTTCGAAATCACGTGTTCCCAGTGATTCAAAGATCTGGGCCTTCTTTGTTTTGCCTTTAACGTAATGATGTTGAAGATGTTCAGGGATACGTCGCCTGTAGTACGCGACGCCATTACGCCATTCCACATACTTTATCTTGATCATCAATATGCCGATTTCGACCCAGTTCGAACTCATGTGTCACCTTGTGTGTCACGTCCTACGGGGGTCTCTTTTTGCTAACCTATTGTTTTCAAATAAATTACCAGAAAGGTATGGCGCACCCGACAGGATTCGAACCTGTGGCCTCTGCCTTCGGAGGGCAGCGCTCTATCCAGCTGAGCTACGGGTGCCTAAGGGTTCTATATCCGCCCCTCTGCGGTGCTGCAATGCCAAAGGCAGCGCGGAGGGCGAGGATTTTCGCTCGCCCTGCCCATTTGTTAACCAAAGAGTTCGTGGCAGAACTCTAGCGCGTCGACCAAAGCGTCGACTTCGGCTTTGGTGTTGTACATCGCAAACGACGCGCGGCAGGTCGCGCCGACGCCCATGTGGTCCATCAATGGCATCGCGCAATGGGTGCCCGCACGAACCGCGACGCCCTTTTTATCCAGCACCGTCGAAATATCATGCGCATGTGCGCCGCCGTTCAAAGTGAGCGAGAAAATCGCCGCCTTGTTCGCTGGATTGCCCTGAATATTCACCCAGTTCAGACCGCGCAGGCGTTCGTTCGCGTAAGAGCACAGGTCAGCTTCGTGTTTGGCCACGTTTTCCATGCCGATCTGCATCAGATAATCCAGCGCAACGCCCATCCCAATCGTTTGGACGATCCCGGGGGTGCCGGCCTCGAACTTCATCGGGGGATCATTGTAGATAACCGTGTCGCGGCCGACCTCTTTGATCATGTCACCGCCGCCCATAAATGGAACCATTTCGGCCTGACGTTCTTTGCGGACGTAAATCGCGCCCGACCCCGATGGACCATAAAGTTTATGGCCCGTGATCGGATAAAAATCTGCGCCCATGTCCTGAACATCGACAGGCATGTGAACGGCGCCTTGGCTACCGTCGACCAATACGGGCACGCCGCGTTCGCGGGCCGCATGACAAATGGTTTTGACGTCAACAATTGTGCCCAACACGTTCGACACCTGCGTGACCGCAACCAGTTTGGTTTTTGGGCCAATCGCATCAATCACCGCTTGGGGATCAAGGTTTCCGTCGGCATCCGTTTCAACCCATTTCAGCACAACGCCCTGACGTTCGCGCAAGAAATGCCACGGCACGATGTTGGCGTGGTGTTCCATGATCGACAGAACGATTTCATCGCCCGCCTGCAGACGCGGCGCGGCCCACGAATAGGCCACCATATTGATGCCTTCGGTGGTGCCTGAATTGAGGATGATTTCATCTTCGTCGGCGGCACTCAGGAACTTTGCCACAACCCCGCGCACGGATTCATATTTATCCGTCGCAAGGTTAGAAAGGTAATGCAACCCACGGTGAACATTGGCATATTCTTCGGCATAGGCTTTGGTCACCGCATCAATAACGACCTGAGGTTTCTGCGCCGAAGCGCCATTATCCAGATACACCAGCGGTTTGTTATTCACCTGACGCGACAGGATCGGAAAGTCCGCGCGGATAGCATTGACGTCGAACATGTCAGGCTCCTTTTTCGGCCTCAATCAGGGTCAATGCCCCGATGACAAAAAATGCAATGGTCCACAGCGCGCCAACGATCATTGTGCCGGTGTCGTCGCCATTAAATCCGCGCAACAGGCCATATAGCAACGCCGCGGGCGTGGTCGCCAATAGCGTCCAAAACAACGACAGGCGCGCGGTGTAGAATGTGCCCTTACCACCCAGCGCCTTGGCCAACAGATGGATCACGGCAGATAGCCCGTAAAAGAACAAAGGCGCAATGAAAATCCACAGGAACAACGACCCTGTGATCTGTTCTTTGGCGCTGGTTCCGGTCAATTCTTCGACGCGGACCGCATAGGGCCAAGTCGCCAGAAAATTCAGGAAACACCCGCCCATGAGGAACGCCAGTGCGCGGTCTTCGCGTTGGCCCATCCGCAACAGACGGTCCATGACCGCACGGGGCTGACGCCACGTGCGGACCATATCACGGGTTACGCTCATCCTTGGGGACGCTCTAGCCAGATGGCCAGACGGTCACGCAACGTATCAGCGATGGTTTCATCGTCGATTTCGTCCAGCGCCTCGGCCAAGAAAGCCAGCGTCAGCAGGTCGGTTGCTTCGGCCTTTGGCACGCCGCGCGATCGCAGGTAGTAGATCGCGGTTTCGTCAATCGCGCCGCAGGTCGACCCGTGCGAACACGCCACGTCATCAGCGTAGATTTCCAGCTCTGGCTTGGCCAAGAAATTGGAATCGTCGTCCAGCAGCAAACCTTGGGAAATCTGGTAACCGTCGGTTTTCTGCGCGCCTTCTTTGACCAAGATTTTGCCTTGGAACACGCCTGTTGCGTTATCGCGTAGCACCTTTTTGAACACCTGACGGCTTTCGCAGCGTTCGGCGTCGTGGGTGATGAACACGGTGTCGTCGTGATGGAAATCACGGCCCGAACCGATGCACACACCAGCAACATGCGCGATGGAATCGTCGCCGGTCAGTTCAATCACCACTTCGTTGCGGGTCATGACGCCATTGGCGGTCATGGTGAACGATTTGAACGCAGATTCAGAACCCAAACGGGCAAAGATCGCAGTCGCAGCGCGGCGTTCGTGATCGCGGCCTTGGGCGCGAACGTGGTGGAACGACGCGTTGTCCGCAACAGATACTTCGGTCACGATGTTGTAACGGGCAGCCGCAGGGCCGGATTCCAACAGGGTGACTTCGGCGCCTGCATCGACCTGAACCAGATGGCGCAGGATTGCATCGCTGTCGGTTTTGGTCTGCAGGTAGGACACGTGGATCGGTTTTGATACCTTGCCCGTTGCGCGGATGATCAGACCATCGGTCGCGAACGCGGTGTTCAGCGTGGCCAACGGGCGCTGCACAGGCGTTTGACCAGCCGTTTCCAGCGCGCCAAACAGGTCTTTGGCCCAATGGATGTCCGCCGACTGGCTGTCTGCCAGACGTTCGATTGTCACGCCGTCCAGCGCCAATTCATCCGATGCGTCAGCGTCAAACACGCCGTCAACGAACACAACGTGCAGGCATTCGGTGGACCCGAACACATCGCCGTTTTCCGACGCATAGACCGATGCCGCAACCGGTTCGACCGAAGTCAGCGCGGTTGGATCGGTGTAACGCCAGTATTCATCACGTTTGATCGGCAGGCCCATTTCGGTCACGCGGGACAATGCGTCCTGACGTGCGGTTTGGGTCCAGCCCGCCGCCTGAGGCAGCGACAGGGCGTTCAGGCGTGCCTCGGTCGTGTCGATTTTAACCTTTGGCAAAGCCATCTTATTCGACCTCCGCCAGAATGTCGGCGTAACCGTTGTTTTCAACTTCCAACGCCAGCTCTGGGCCGCCGGTTTTCACGATACGGCCGTTTGCCATGATGTGAACAACGTCTGGTTTGATGTGGTCCAGCAGACGCTGATAGTGGGTGATGACCAAGAACGAACGGCCTTCGGAACGCAGAGCGTTGACGCCTTCGGACACCAGTTTCATTGCATCGACGTCCAGACCGGAATCTGTTTCGTCCAAGATGCACATCTTTGGTTCCAGCATCGCCATTTGCAGGATTTCGTTACGCTTTTTCTCGCCGCCCGAGAAACCAACGTTCACTGGGCGTTTCAGCATGTCAGCGTCGATTTTCAGGGTCTTTGCGCGTTCGCGAACGACTTTCAGGAAATCGGCTGCAGACAGTTCCTCTTCGCCGCGGGCCTTGCGCTGTGCGTTCACAGCGGTACGCAGGAACGTCATGTTGCCAACGCCGGGGATTTCGACAGGGTATTGGAACGCAAGGAACAGGCCAGCGGCGGCGCGCTCTTCAGGTTCCAGATCCAGCAGGTCTTCGCCGTCCAGAGATGCTTCGCCGTCGGTGACTTCGTATCCGTCGCGACCCGACAGAACATAGGACAGCGTCGATTTACCCGAACCGTTCGGGCCCATGATTGCGTGTACTTTGCCTGGTTCAACAGTCAGGTTCACACCTTTGAGGATCTGCTTGTCCTCTTCTTCCAGTTTCACATGCAGGTTCTTGATTTCCAGCATTTTATCTCCTTGGGGCTGTGCCCCGAATATCTGACGGGCCCCTGCCCGATTAGTGTTCATTGCGGCCCCATCTGGGGCCAAATCCAAATCAGGCTTAGCCGACCGAGCCTTCGAGGCTGATCGCAACCAATTGCTGCGCTTCCATCGCGAATTCCATCGGCAGAGCTTGCAGAACGTCTTTGCAGAAACCGTTCACAACCAGTGCGACGGCCTCTTCTTCGTCCATGCCGCGCTGACGGCAGTAAAACAGCTGATCATCATCCACCTTGGATGTGGTTGCCTCGTGTTCGACGCGGCTGCTGTTGTTTTTGACCTCGATGTACGGAACGGTGTGCGCACCGCATTCCGAACCGATCAACAGACTGTCACACTGGGTGTAGTTACGGCTGTTTTTCGCTTTGGGGTGCATGGACACCAGACCGCGATAGGTGTTCTGCGCCTTACCCGCGCTGATACCTTTGGACACGATGCGGGATTTGGTGTTTTTGCCCAAATGCACCATTTTCGTGCCGGTGTCGGCCTGCTGGTAATTGTTCGCAATCGCGATCGAATAGAATTCACCTTGGCTATCGTCACCGCGCAGGATGCAGGACGGGTATTTCCATGTCACAGCCGAACCGGTTTCAACTTGGGTCCACATCACTTTGGAACGGGCGCCACGGCAATCCGCGCGTTTCGTCACAAAGTTGTAGATGCCGCCTTTGCCGTTTTCATCACCGGGGAACCAGTTCTGAACGGTGGAATATTTCACTTCGGCGTCTTCTTCGACGATGATTTCCACGACAGCCGCGTGCAACTGAGCCGTGTCACGCTGAGGCGCGGTACAGCCCTCTAGATACGACACGTATGACCCTTTGTCGGCGATGATCAGGGTGCGTTCGAACTGACCTGTGTTTTCCGCGTTGATACGGAAATAGGTCGACAGTTCCATCGGGCAGCGCACGCCGGGCGGCACGTAAACGAACGAACCGTCCGAAAACACAGCCGAATTCAGCGTCGCATAAAAGTTGTCCGACACAGGAACAACCGAACCTAGGTATTTCTTAACCAGCTCTGGGTGTTCTTTGATCGCTTCGGAAATCGAACAGAAAATCACGCCTGCTTTTTTCAGCTCGGCCTGAAACGTGGTGCCAACGGAAACCGAGTCAAAGACGGCGTCCACTGCAACTTTACGTTCGCCTTCTTTGTAGTCCTCTGCGCCTTCGACGCCGGCAAGGATCAGCTGTTCCTTTAGCGGAATGCCCAGTTTGTTGTAGGTTTCCAGCAGCTTTGGATCGACTTCGTCCAGCGATTTGGGTTTTTCGACCATCGATTTAGGACGTGCATAGTAATACTGATCCTGAAAGTCGATTTCAGGATAGTTCACCATCGCCCAATCGGGTTCCGACATGGTTTCCCAACGTTCGAACGCCTGTAGACGCCATTCGGTCATCCATTCAGGCTCTTCGTTCTTTTCCGAGATCAGTTTGACGATATCGGTGTTCACGCCTTTGGGCGCGTATTCCATTTCGATATCGGTTTCCCAACCGTATTTGTATTTGCCAGACAGTTTGGCAACGGCATCGACAGTTTCCTGATCTACGCCTTCTTTTACATCCATTTCCGGACGGTCTGTTGCAGCCATGACCTTTTCCTTTGTTTTACGCGGCGCGTGCGCGCATCTTTTTATAACGGTCGATCCAAGCAGCCGCGAACGCGTCTACCTGATCCGATGTAGTGTCTAAGCCAAGCGACACGCGTGCCATGCACGCGCCGTCATCTTCGCCAAATCCCATAGCGCGCAAAACCTTGCTCGCTTTAACTTTGCCAGAGGAACAAGCCGATCCAGCAGAGATCGCAAATCCGGCCAAATCCAGAGCCATGACTTGCGTTTCGCCTTTCCACCCGGGGGTGACAAAAGCAGTCGTATTCGGCAGTCGGTTTATACCTTTGCCGATGAAAATAGTATCTGGTGCCGCGTCGGCAATGCGGGCCTCTAGGTGATCGCGCAACTGTGCGATTTCGTCCCAGCGGCCATTCGCCAAATCGTTTTGCGCAGCCGTCAACGCCGCTGCAAAACCCGCGATACCAATCAGGTTTTCGGTTCCCGCGCGGCGGCCCATTTCCTGTCCGCCACCACGTTGATGCGCAATCAGGTCATAACCCTGCGGGATGATCAGAATGCCGACACCTTTGGGACCACCGATTTTATGGGCCGATGCCAGCACCATTTCCATGCCTGCCCAGCTATAGGCAAATGGCAGACGCCCGATCGCTTGGGTCACATCCGAAACCGCCAATCCGTTCGGCAGGGTCTGGATGATACCAGTTTCCGAATTCGCCATTTGTAGCGTGCTGTTTTCGGGGTCGGTGACAAACACCTGACCCATTGGATCAGCGGGCAACACTTCGTCGATCCATGCGCCAACGGCGTCATGTTCAATGCCGGACCCTTTCAGATCGCGACCGGCCAACGCCAGCGCAGCCGATTCAGTCGCGCCGGATGTGAAAACGATGTCTGCATTCCCTGCGCCCAATGCCTCGGCGATTTGGTCACGGGATTTTTCCATCAAAGATTTGGCAGCGCGGCCTTCGGTGTGGACAGACGACGGGTTGCCGACGACATCCATCGCCGACAGCATCGCCGCCTTCGCCTCGGGCCTTAAAGGCGCCGTAGCGTTATGATCCAAATAGAGCCGCGCCATTATTCGTCCACGACCTCGAACAAGGCCGGAACGGCAGGACAAGGGGCCAAACCATTGCCAATCACATCAGCCAGTCGGGCCTGATGTAGGAACACATAAACATGGGCTGACAAACCTTCCCACAGGCGGTTCGTCAACGATTGCGCGCGCGTGCCAGAGGCACCACCCGATGCGCCTGCCCCTTTGTGCATGGCGCTGACAGTTTCATCGACAGCCTCTAGGATTTCGGACACACGGATTTCCGATGCGGAGCGCGCCAGCTTATAACCGCCACCCGGACCACGCACAGAATCTACCAATTCTTTGCGACGCAGTTTCACAAACAACTGTTCCAGATACGCCAAAGAGATGTCTTGCCGTTCGGAAATTTCAGCCAGAGTCACCAATGATCCCGCTGGTTGCAAGGCCAAATCAGCCAGTGCGACGACCGCATAACGTCCTTTGGTGCTCAATTTCATTGTGTTTTTCCCGAACCAACCGCTGAAAACGTTCAATAACATTGACGTACGCAGCTTCTATCATTAACTGCGGTACAGCCCGCAAGCCCCAAAAGGTTTGCTATTTAGAATCTTTCTAAGGTGTCTGAGGAATATAGTCAACAATTCCCGTCACCCAACGTTCAGGGAGCACCATGCCCGAAGTGATTTTCCCCGGCCCCGAAGGCCGGCTAGAAGGCCGCTACCACCCGCAAAAAGACCGCGATGCGCCGATTGCAATTATCCTGCACCCGCATCCGCAGTTTGGTGGCACGATGAACAACCGCGTTGTTTATAACCTTCACTATGCGTTTCATAACCTAGGCTTTACCGTTCTGCGGTTCAATTTCCGCGGCGTGGGCCGCAGCCAAGGCGAATATGATCAAGGCATCGGCGAATTGTCTGATGCGGCATCGGCGCTGGATTATCTGCAATCGATGAACACCGGCGCGAAACATTGCTGGGTCGCTGGTTTCAGCTTTGGCGCGTGGATCGGCATGCAGTTGCTGATGCGCCGCCCTGAAATCACAGGTTTCATTTCGGTGGCTCCGCCTGCGAATATGTACGACTTCAGCTTTTTGGCACCCTGCCCTGCGTCTGGTCTGGTCATCAACGGTTCGGCTGACCGCGTGGCTCCGCCACAAGATACCGTAAATTTGGTGAACAAACTGCACGAACAAAAAGGCATCACGATCACCCACGAAGTGGTCGAAGGCGCTGGCCATTTCTTTGACGATGAACACATGGACACCATGGTGGGCAGCGTTCAGGGCTACGTGAAACGTCGCCTGACGGAAAACACACGGTAACGACCTATGGGAATGCTGGACGAAATGGCCGACAAGATCGCGGTCAAAGCTCTGCGAGACGAAGCCGTGACGGGCGACGATCAAATCGTCAAACAGGTCGGCGAAATCTTGGGCGCGTCATCGCAAACCCTGCAAGAGGCCTATAACACAGCTATTCGCGTCCGGCGCGCAGAACGACGAGCGAATGAATTGCTGGACAAACGCGCCGCGAAATTCAAAGCGCAAACAGACTAACGAAACGGCGGGATCACCCCGCCGTTTTTCATTTTTCGACCAACGGGTGCTCCATGAATCCCATCGCCGCAAAACTTGCATTCCTGACCGAAGCGGATCGTCTGAAAAATATCATTCGCGCAAACAACGTGATTGATGGATCGCGGCAGGAAAATACAGCCGAACACAGCTGGCATGTGGCGCTATATGCATTGATTTTTGCCCCCTATGCCGCGCCTGATGTTGATGTGGATCGTGCGATTTCGATGCTTTTGGTTCATGACATCGTGGAAATAGACGCGGGCGATCACCCCATCCACCTAGACCACGACCCAGCCGCCATTGAAATCGCTGAACGCGCCGCAGCAGATCGTATTTTTGGACTGCTGCCGTTTCCTTTGGCGATCGAATTTCGGGCGCTTTGGGACGAATTTGAATCCGGCGCAACAGCGACTGCGCGGTTTGCCAAAATGATCGACACGATCCACCCCGTGTATCAAACTCTGTGCAGCCCCAACCCAGACCCGCACCATATCGAAGTTGTGCGTGCCAATGTATCATCAGGACGTGCCGAAATTCTACGCACCCATTGGCCGATGGCTCACCAACATATCGTTGGCCTGCTGAACCAAGACCCGATTAAAGCGCCCACAGATTTCAATTTGCGCCTAAGTTTCGCGGTCGAGACCTGCAAACTGAAACACATCAATCGCGCAACCCTGCTGTGCGATGGATCACGCCGTGAAAATTCGGGCGAACACAGTTGGCACATCGCCCTATATGCGCTGACATTACCCCAAACCGCCCATGTGCCGGTGAACGTGGGTCGCGTGGTGCGCATGTTGCTGTTGCACGATATTGTTGAAATCGATGCCGGCGATGCCCCTATTCACGGCGATTACGATCCCGCCGAAATGGCCGCCAAAGAACAAGCCGCCGCAGACCGCCTATTCGGGTTGCTGCCCCGCGATCAGGGCGCCGAGCTTCGGGATCTGTGGACCGAATTCGAAAACGCGACAACCGCGGATGCGATTTACGCAAAATCCGTTGATCGGGTTCAGCCGCTGATTTCAAATTTGGTGGGCGATGGCGGATCGTGGCGTGAATATAACGTGTCTTACGATCAACTTGTGGCGCGGGTTGGGTCCAAAATTCAACGCGGCGCGCCTGATCTATGGACCGAAATGGACAAACGCATTCGCAACCATCCTTGGTTTGTCGCAGAATTCGACTAATTGGTCGATTTTTCTGCATACCATTGTATACAATATGTAGTCATCGCCAAAATTATCGGTTATAACGCATCCAGATTATTCCAACTGGAGCCACATCGATGACCAAGATCAAAGTCGCCAACCCCGTCGTTGAACTAGACGGTGATGAAATGACCCGCATCATCTGGGATTTCATCAAGCAAAAATTGATCCTGCCCTATCTGGATATAGACCTGAAATACTACGATCTGGGCATCGAAGAACGCGACCGCACCGACGACCAAATCACCATCGATGCGGCCCATGCGATCAAAGAACACGGTGTTGGCGTCAAATGTGCGACCATCACCCCAGACGAGGCGCGCGTCGAAGAATTCGGCCTGAAAAAGATGTGGAAATCGCCCAACGGCACGATCCGCAACATTCTGGGCGGCGTTGTGTTCCGCCAGCCGATTATCTGCCGCAACGTGCCTCGTTTGGTGCCAGGTTGGACGCAGCCCATCGTGGTTGGCCGTCACGCGTTCGGCGACCAATACAAAGCGACCGATTTCCATTTCCCCGGCGCTGGCAAACTGACGATGAAATTCGTCGGCGAAGACGGCACTGTCATCGAAAAAGAGGTATACGACGCGCCATCCGCAGGCGTTTACATGGGCATGTATAACTTGGATGACTCGATCCGCGATTTTGCCCGCGCGTCGTTTAACTATGGCCTGATGATGAAATGGCCCGTCTATCTGTCGACCAAAAACACGATCCTCAAGGCCTATGACGGCCGTTTCAAAGATCTATTCGCCGAGATATTCGAAGCCGAATTTGCAGAAAAATTCAAAGACGCTGGCATCTGGTACGAACACCGCCTGATCGACGACATGGTTGCATGTGCGCTGAAATGGAACGGAGGTTTTGTCTGGGCCTGTAAAAACTACGATGGAGACGTGCAGTCCGACACCGTCGCCCAAGGGTACGGATCGCTGGGCATGATGGCGTCGCAGCTGATGACCCCCGATGGCAAAATCGTCGAAGCCGAAGCCGCCCACGGCACCGTCACCCGCCACTATCGCAACCATCAGGCGGGCAAGGCGACATCGACCAATTCCATCGCGACGATCTACGCGTGGACGGGCGGCCTGAAACACCGCGCGAAACTGGACGGCAACGAACAGCTGATGCGCTTTGCCGAAACACTGGAACGCGTCACCGTTCAATGCGTCGAAGACGGCCACATGACCAAAGATTTGGCCCTACTTGTCGGCCCCGATCAGGGTTGGCTGACCACCATGGGGTTCTTGGAAAAACTGGACGAATACCTGAACAAAGCCTTGGTAGGCTGAATTGGGCGGCCCTTCGGGGCCGTTCTTTTTTGACCATATGGACAGGTCATAATTTCTGACCTATGTTACATCCATGCCAGCGCCATTACCATATCCACAGCATACCGTCCCGCACACCCCGATCGAGGATGCACAGGGCATCATCATTGGTTTAATTACAACCTCTATTGCGCTGACTTTCCTAAACTCTTTGGGCTTTATCACAGGCCAAACGGCGGGTGTCGCGCTGATCGTTTCCTACCTGACGGGGTTCAGTTTCAGCTGGGTGTTTTTCCTGATCAACATCCCATTTTACATCTTTGCATGGTTCCGCATGGGGCCAGAGTTTACGCTGAAATCCGCGTTTTGCGTCACGGCCTTATCGGTGATGATGGGCTACATCCCTGCCCTTATGCCGTTCGACGGATTGAACCCATGGTTCGGCACCATCGCGTTTGGCGTGTTGTGCGGGTTTGGCCTTTTGGGGATTTTCCGGCACAAGGCATCGCTGGGCGGTTTGGGCGTCGTAGCCCTGATGATCCAAGACCGCACAGGGTTTCGCGCAGGTTACGTTCAGATCATATTTGACGTCATCATCTTTGGAACCGCAGCGGCATTGCTACCGCTGCGGGTGGTGTTGTTTTCGTTACTTGGTGCGTTGGTTCTGAACACGGTTATCGCGTTCAACCATCGCCGCGATCGTTATATCGCGAACTAGTCACCACAGGCTTTTGGTTGGATCGTAATACGGCGGGGGCGCTTTGGGGGGTAGCCCCATATCGCGGCGCAGGTACTCTGGCGTGCCATCATCTATGACGCCTTTTTTATACCGCCGAACACCTGCATTCGCGGCTAGCAATTCGCGAACAACATGCCAAAATCCGTGGCTATCGATCAAAGTTTCCAACAAATAGCGTGCTGGAATACGCGTCAGTTGACTGTTTGTCATACGTTTTCAGGCAAAACTGCCTGTCCCTAAGTTAGGTTAAAAAAACGCAACACAGATACGAAAACGGGCCATCAGCCTGTTTGCGGATAAAATGTTGCTAAGGTTTGGAAAGTGCCGGACTACCGGCGGTTTTTTGCGGGGCTAATTAGCGGGCCGCGGTTCGCTGCAATTTTGCTGCGATCATCGACCATGCATGAGGCGCGTTTGCCGCGACTGCATTAACGCCTAGAGGTGCGCACGATACAAATTTAGTCATGATGCCCCCTTTTCGTGTTGGCGTTTCGTCGATGCAGCCAGATTGCACAGCAGATTGATTCAACCAAAGGTTTTTCTTTAATCTTTTGATCAAAGACCATTGTGTTGCCAAAATACCCGCGTTATCGCGCACCAAAGATGAAATAATAGGCCCTGCTATGACAGACCCCAAAACCCACAGCCTGATCGAAGACGCCCAAGGCATCCTGTTTGGCACCGTTATGGCGTCCTTTGGCGTTTTGATCCTGACCCACCTTGGGTTCGTAACGGGCCAAACCGCTGGTCTGGCGATCATCCTATCCTACGCCACGAATTGGAGCTTTAGCGCGTGGTTTTTCATCGTAAACCTGCCGTTCTATTGGCTGGGCTATAAACGCATCGGGCTGCGGTTCATGGTGAAAACGTTCATCTCGGTCGCGCTGGTAACGGCGATCACGCCGATCCTGCCGATGTTCATCAGTTTCGAAAACCTGAACCCCATCGTTGGCGCGATCCTGTTTGGGTTCTGTACGGGCGCGGCCCTGATGGCGTTGTTCCGTCATGGCGCGTCTTTGGGCGGCATCGGCATTCTGGCGCTGTATATTCAGGAAAAAACGGGGTTCCGCGCGGGCTGGACCCAGCTTTTGTTCGATGCCGTGCTGTTTTCGGTCGCATTCGGATTGCGCGATTTCATGACCGTCGTCTACAGTTTCCTAGGCGCCTTGGTTGTGAACCTTGTGATCGCCATCAACCACCGCAAAGACCGCTATATCGCCACCTAAGAAAGGGAACGCCATGCCGACCCATGTTATCGCTTTGATCTTTGCCATCATTGCCGAAACAATTGCAACATCGGCCCTAAAGGCGTCAGATCAGTTCACAAAACTGGGCCCCACCGCGATTGTCGTCGTGGGCTATGCGATATCGTTTTACCTGTTAGCCTATGCCGTGCGGTTCATGCCGGTCGGCATCGTTTATGCGATCTGGTCGGGGCTGGGCATCGTTCTGGTCGCAATCATCGGATGGGTTTGGTTCAAACAATCGCTGGACCTGCCCGCGATCATCGGATTGGCCATGATTTTGGGTGGAATTGTGGTGATTAATCTGTTTTCCGCAGCGGCCAGTCACCATTAAATGCCTTTGGGGGTGGCTTTTGCCGCGATTGCACGGTAAGGCGCAGCCAACTCCTCTTTTCAAGGCTGCACTATGGATATCCGTAACATCGCGATCATCGCGCACGTTGACCACGGCAAAACGACTTTGGTTGACGAACTTTTGAAACAATCGGGCGCATTCCGCGAAAACCAAGCCGTTGCAGAACGCGCTATGGATTCGAACGACATTGAACGCGAACGCGGCATCACCATTCTGGCGAAAGCAACATCCGTTGAATGGAACGGCACCCGCATCAACATCGTTGACACCCCAGGCCACGCCGATTTCGGCGGCGAAGTTGAACGCATCCTGTCGATGGTTGACGGCGTTGTTCTGCTGGTTGACGCAGCCGAAGGCCCAATGCCTCAGACAAAATTCGTGACGTCCAAAGCGCTGGCGCTGGGTCTGAAACCAATCGTAGTTCTGAACAAAGTCGACAAACCAGACGCCGAACCTGATCGCGCGTTGGACCAGTGTTTCGACCTGTTTGCGAACCTTGGCGCGAACGACGAACAGCTGGATTTCCCACACATGTACGCATCGGGCCGCTCTGGCTGGTGTGACGCTGAACTGGACGGTCCACGCAAAGACCTGACCGCGCTGTTCGAACTGATCGTGAACCACGTCGAGGCGCCAAAGCAGATCGAAAAGAAAGACGAACCTTTCTCGATGATCGCAACCACGCTGGGCGCTGACCCGTTCATCGGCCGCATCCTGACGGGCCGCGTTGAAACCGGCACCCTGAAAACCGGCGACACGCTAAAGGCATTGTCGCGCGACGGCGAAAAAATCGAACAATTCCGCGTCACCAAAATTCTGGCGTTCCGCGGTCTGGCTCAGTCCCCTATCGACGAAGCCATCGCAGGCGACATCGTGTCGGTTGCAGGTATGTCCACCGCAACCGTGGCTGACACCCTGTGTGACCCACAAGTAACCGAGCCGCTGTTCGCACAGCCAATCGACCCACCTACCATTTCGGTTCTGTTCGGCATCAACGACAGCCCTCTGGCTGGCCGTGACGGTAAAAAAGTTCAGTCGCGCGTTATCCGTGACCGCCTGATGAAAGAAGCCGAAACCAACGTCGCGATCAAAATCGAAGACACCCCAGGTGGCGAAGCGTTCATCGTTTCGGGCCGCGGCGAATTGCAGATGGGCGTTCTGATCGAAAACATGCGCCGCGAAGGTTTCGAACTGTCGATCTCGCGTCCTCAGGTTATTTTCCAAGAGGAAAACGGCACCCGCATGGAGCCAGTCGAAGAAGTCGTAATCGACGTTGATGACGAATATTCGGGCGCTGTGATCGAAAAAATCACCGGCCCACGCAAAGGCGATCTGGTTGAAATGTCGCCAGGTGGCGCAGGCAAAACCCGTATCGTGGCGCACGTCCCATCGCGCGGCCTGATCGGTTACCACGGCGAATTCCTGACCGATACACGCGGTTCGGGCATCATGAACCGTATTTTCCACGGCTGGACCGAACACAAAGGCCCGATCGCTGGCCGCCGTCAGGGTGTTCTGATTTCGATGGAAAACGGCACCGCTGTTGCTTACGCTCTGTGGAACCTAGAAGACCGCGGTAAGATGTTCATCAACCCGCAGGATCCAGTGTACACTGGCATGATCATTGGCGAACACAGCCGTGACAACGATCTGGAAGTAAACCCTCTGAAGGGTAAGAAACTGACCAACGTGCGCGCATCCGGTTCGGACGAAGCTGTTCGCCTGACGCCGCCAGTTGTGATGTCGCTGGAACAGGCAATCGCCTACATCGACGACGACGAACTGGTAGAGGTCACGCCAAATGCGGTTCGCCTGCGTAAACGCTATCTGGACCCACATGAACGCAAGCGCCAATCGCGCAGCGCATAACAGAAAAGGCCCCGAATTTCGGGGCCTTTTTCTTTGGCTGGCAATGAAAAAAGGCGCGAGATGATCCTCGCGCCCTTTTGTTTATTCCGCCGCTTCGACGATCATCAGATCGCGTTCACTGGCGCCTTTGGCGTAGGATAACGCCTCTTGATAGGCATCCGAATGGTAACAATCATGAGCGGCCTGCATGCTGTCGAAAAACGCGACAACATGGCGGGCGCGGTCGGTGCCTTCTAGGATTTCGTATTTGCCACCACGAGCAAGGAATTTCCCGCCGTGGTCAGCAATCGCGACAGTCGCACGTTTGGCATATTCGCCATAGGCGGCTTCGTCCGTGACGTGAACATGGGCGATCCAATAGGCACCTGGCATTGTTACGCTCCTTCGATGACAGCTTCGGCCGCTTTGATCGCTGCATCCGCATTTTCTGCCGATGCACCGCCGCCTTGGGCCATATCAGGACGGCCACCGCCGCCTTTGCCGCCCAATTCAGGGGTCACGGCGCGAATGATGTCGGCTGCCGATACTTTGCCGGTCAGATCAGAGGTCACGCCGCAGGCAACCGCAGCTTTGTCGCCCGTATCCGCGATCAACAGAACCACGCCCGAACCCATCTGCGCTTTCATTTCGTCGATGATGCCTGGCAAATCTTTGCCAGTGACGCCCGATAGAACCTGAGCTTTGAACGATACGCCGTTGATTTCCTTGGCAGGTTCTTCGGATTTGGCACCGCCCGACATCGCCAATTCGCGGCGCAGCTGAGCCACTTCGTTTTCCAGTTTTTTGCGGTCATCCATCAGGGATTTCACGCGATCCGCGGCTTCGGCGGCTGGCGCTTTCAGTGCAGCAGCAACAGCGTTCAGGCGCGTTTCTTGTTCCTTCAGGTAATCAATCGCGGCTTGACCGGTCAACGCTTCGACGCGGCGCACGCCAGCGGAGGATGCGCTGTCAGCCAGCACAACGAATGCACCGATATCACCGGTTTGGCGCACGTGCGTACCACCACACAGTTCAAGGCTATAGACATTGCCATCAACGCCTTTGCCCGAACCATCCTGTTGGCCCATCGAAACAACGCGCACTTCGTCGCCGTATTTTTCACCAAACAGCGCCTGCGCACCCAAGGCACGCGCGTCGTCAGGTGTCATGATGCGAGTTTCAACGCGGGTGTTTTGACGGATCATTTTGTTCACGTCCGCTTCAACCTGAGTCAGTTCGGCTTCGCTAAGCGCTTTGCCGTGGCTGAAATCGAAACGCAGACGATCAGGCGCGTTCAGCGACCCGCGCTGAGCAACGTGATCACCCAGTGCTTCGCGCAAGGCTTCGTGCAGCAGGTGCGTGGCCGAGTGGTTCGCGCGAATATCCGAACGACGCTGGTGTTCAACAACCAGTTTCGCAGGCTGACCACGGGTGATCGACCCTTCGGTCACTTCGGCGAAGTGAATGAAAATGCCAGCCGCTTTTTTAGTGTCGGTAACACGCGCAACGCCCGTTTCGGTGGTGATTGTGCCCGTATCGCCAACCTGACCACCCGATTCACCATAGAACGGGGTCTGGTTTACGACGATCTGAACTGTATCACCCGTTTTCGCATCGCTCACCACGTCCGATCCGTTCACGATCGCGGTGATCTGGCCTTCGGCGGTTTCGGTGTCATAGCCCAAGAATTCGGTGACGCCGTTTTTGTCCGCCAGTTCGAACCAAACGGTTGCGTCCGCAGCTTCACCCGAACCCGCCCAAGCGGCGCGCGCTTTGGCTTTCTGTTCTTCCATTGCGGCGTCGAAACCATCGGTGTCCACGGTGCGACCCTTTTCGCGCAGCGCGTCTTGGGTCAGGTCCAGTGGGAAACCGTAGGTGTCGTACAGTTTAAACGCCGTCGCACCCGGCAATTCAGCGCCTTCGTCCATGCCCGACAGTTCATCGTCCAGCAATTTCAGACCACGATCCAACGTCTGTTTGAAACGGGTTTCTTCGGCCAGCAAAGTTTCCTGAATCATCGACTGCGCCTGACCCAGTTCAGGATAGGCACCGCCCATTTGTTTCACCAATTCGGGCACCAGACGGTGCATCATTGGATCTTTCGCGCCCAACAGGTGCGCATGACGCATCGCGCGGCGCATAATGCGACGCAGAACGTAACCGCGGCCATCATTGGACGGCATAACGCCATCAGCGATCAGGAACGACGTAGACCGCAGGTGGTCGGCAATCACGCGGTGATGCACGTTCTGATCACCATAAGGGTCAGAGTTCGACGCATGCGCGGACGCTTCAATCAGGGCTTTGAACAGGTCGGTGTCATAGTTGTCATGGCTGCCTTGCAGCAGCGCGCCGATCCGTTCCAGACCCATGCCCGTGTCGATGGACTGCATGTCCAGCGCTTTCATCGAACCGTCTTCGAACTGTTCGTTCTGCATGAAAACGACGTTCCAGATTTCAATGAAACGGTCGCCGTCTTCCTCTGGCGAACCGGGAGGGCCGCCCCAGATGTGATCGCCGTGGTCAAAGAAAATTTCGGTGCATGGACCACAAGGACCAGTTGGCCCCATCTGCCAGAAATTATCCGAGGTCGCGATGCGAATAATGCGATCCTCAGGCACGCCGACCTTTTTCCAGATTTCGAACGCTTCGTCATCGGTGTGATAAACGGTCGTCATCAGACGCTTTGGGTCGATGTCGAATTCTTTGGTGATCAGTTCCCATGCGAATGGGATCGCTTCGTTTTTGAAATAGTTGCCGAACGAAAAGTTGCCCAACATTTCAAAAAACGTGTGGTGACGCGCGGTGTACCCGACGTTGTCCAGATCGTTGTGTTTACCGCCCGCGCGCACACATTTTTGCGACGTGGTGGCACGCTGGTAATCGCGTTTTTCAACACCGGTAAAGCAGTTTTTGAACTGCACCATACCAGAGTTTGTGAACATCAGGGTCGGGTCGTTGCGCGGCACCAGTGGCGACGACGGAACGATGGTGTGACCATTGCGTTCAAAATAATTCAAAAAGGTCGATCGGATGTCGGAAAGGCTCGTCATTGCGCTCTTCTCACAGGCATAGTTTGGAAACGGTGTACCGCCCTGCCCCGACGCTGTCCATGGCTGCACGCCGCTTTGACGCGATCAAAGTTTATTTAAAAGGTCGCCCGCACGAAATTTTCCGTCCTTTTCGACGCTGCACAGAATTCCGCGCAGCCTATGGGGACGATTTTGCGGATCACGCACCCAATGAAACGCGGGATCGCCATAGTGTTTTTTCCACTTGGCACAGCCATCATTGAAAACGTCTGATACGCGTAGAACCGCGCTACCGACGCCCAACAACTGCCCCACCGGTAGGTTTTGATCCGACAAGTCCATATCCACGATGAACGTATCACCCGGATGAATTTGACGGCTTCGATCCGTCCAGACCAAATCCAAGACCCGTTTCGAAAGAATGGAAATCTGTATTCCCGGATGAGGCGATCCATCCGATTGCCTGATCCAAGGGCGGGTCGCCCAACGTTCGCCAGGGATGCCTTGCGCCCGAGTGACCGTGATTTCATCAACGAACTGTCGTTCGCCGATGTCTGGCCGCAGGCACAACATAGAAATAGCCGCCCCTGTTTTCGGGGCGGCTAGAATATCACCAATCGCGAGATCTAAATCAGCGCGCATTGGCTGCATTACATTTCGACCAGATCGTCGTCCGCGCCGTCATCATCCGCCATTTGGAAATCCAAACCGTGGGCTGCACGGATTTTATCCTCGATCTCGATCGCGATATGTGGATTTTCCTTAAGGAAGTTTTTCGAATTCTCGCGGCCTTGACCGATGCGTTCATCCCCGTAAGAGAACCAAGCACCCGATTTATCGACAACGCCCGCTTTGACGCCCAGATCCAACAGCTCGCCGGTCTTCGAAATGCCTTCGCCATACATGATGTCGAATTCCACCTGTTTGAATGGCGGCGACACTTTGTTTTTGACGACTTTCACGCGGGTCGAATTACCAACGACTTCGTCACGATCTTTGATCGCGCCGATACGGCGGATATCCAGACGAACGGACGCATAGAATTTCAATGCGTTACCACCAGTTGTCGTTTCGGGCGAACCGAACATCACGCCGATTTTCATACGGATCTGGTTGATGAAAATCACCATACAGTTCGATTTGGCAATCGAACCAGTCAGTTTGCGCATCGCTTGGCTCATCAGACGTGCGTGAACACCCACACTGCTGTCGCCCATATCGCCTTCCAACTCTGATTTCGGCGTCAGCGCTGCGACCGAGTCGACAACAACAAGGCTAACCGCGCCCGAACGCACCAGCGTATCAACGATCTCTAGCGCTTGTTCACCTGTGTCAGGCTGCGAAATCAGCAATTCGTCCAGATCCACGCCCAATTTTTTAGCGTAGATCGGGTCCAGCGCGTGCTCTGCATCAACAAACGCACAAACGCCGCCTTTTTTCTGTTCTTCGGCAACCGCGTGCAATGTCAGCGTGGTTTTACCCGAACTTTCTGGGCCAAAGATTTCGATGATGCGGCCTTTTGGCAGACCACCAATGCCCAAAGCAATGTCCAAACCCAGCGAACCAGTTGACGTTGCTTCGATTTCTTGAACTGGGCTGTCTTTGCCCAGCTTCATGATCGACCCTTTACCGAACTGACGTTCGATCTGTGCCAGCGCGGAATCCAGCGCCTTTTGCTTCTCTGCGGTTTTCTTGTCGCTCATGGTTAAAATATCTGCCGTTGCCATCTTTGCGATCCTTATTTCACACCCGTCGCCCTACGGCAATCAGAGTTAATGTTCGCCCATTGTTCCCGTTTGTTATGAGATCAAAACAAGAACAAAGCAAGAAAAATTTTACGAATATGACTTTGTATCAGTAACCGTTAAAGGATAGTTTACAGGCCAACAGAGTTTGGGGATTTGTGGTCATATGCTTGTTTTTTGGAAAGAAAAGCTGGTTTTCCTTGCCGTACCAAAGACAGGAACAACCGCCATCGAAGGCGCATTGGCCCCGCGCGCAGATGCGGTTTTTCGCGATCCACCGATTCTAAAACACACGCCTTTTTACCGATACAAACGCTGGGTCCTGCCTATGTTGGAAAAAGCAGGCGCCGAAGATTTCGAAACAGTCGCAGTTGTTCGTCACCCCATTGACTGGCTATCCAGCTGGTACAGATACCGTCTGCGCAATGAATTAGTTGGGCACAAAAACAGCACCCGAAACATCAGTTTCGACGAATTTATCGTGGAATATTGCAATGAATCCCCTGCCCCATTTGCAAACGTTGGGTCGCAGGCAAAATTTCTGGCCGCACAAAACAAACCAACGCCTTGCACCCACGTTTTCCGGTACGAAGCGCAGCCAAAATTGATTTCGTTCCTTGAGGATCGACTATCAACGCAGATCACGTTGAAACAGTTAAACGTTTCGCCAACCGCTGACATTTCTGTCGACCCCGAGGTTATGGCCCTGCTGAAACGTGAAAAAGCGGCGGACTTTGCATTATGGGAGTCGGCCCAACATTAGTGAATTTCATAATCTATATGATAAAGTTGAATTTCACTAATATTGCGACCTTGGGTATCACGCGCGGAAGCAAAGGATACCCAGATGACAAAACCAACCCGTTCGCCCGTTTTTGACCAACTGACTGCCGCCATGGCCGATCAGATCCTGATTTTGGATGGCGCGATGGGCACGTCGATCCAGAAACTGGGATTAATCGAGGGTGATTTTACCGGCGGCCATTCGGGATGCGCCTGCCACATCCATTCGGACAAACCACAGCAGGGTAACAACGACCTGTTGTCGCTGACCCGCCCCGATGTGATCGAAGAAATCCATTATCACTACGCCAAAGCGGGCGCTCATATCGCGGAAACGAACACGTTTTCGTCGACCTCGATCGCGCAGGCAGATTATGACCTGCAAGACAAAGTCTATGATCTAAACGTCGAAGGTGCGCGCCTCGCCCGCAAAGCGTTGGACCGCGCCACCGCAGAAGACGGCATTCAGCGCTGGGTCGCGGGCGCTGTCGGGCCGACGAACCGTACGGCTTCGATTTCGCCTGACGTGAACAACCCCGGCTATCGTGCCGTAACCTTTGATCAATTGCGCGACGCCTATGCCGAACAAATCCGCGGCCTGATGGATGGCGGCGCGGATATCATTCTGATCGAAACTATCTTTGACACGCTGAACGCAAAGGCCGCTGTTTTCGCCGCCGAAGACGTGTTCGATGAAAAAGGTGTCATCCTGCCGATCATGATTTCGGGCACGATCACCGACCTTTCGGGGCGTACCCTATCGGGTCAAACGCCCACCGCATTCTGGTATTCGCTGCGCCACGCCAAACCGATCAGCATCGGCCTGAACTGTGCGCTGGGTGCCAGCGCGATGCGCGAACATTTGGCCGAACTGTCAAACATCGCTGACACGAACATTTGCGCCTACCCGAACGCGGGTCTGCCGAACGAATTCGGCGAATACGACGAAACGCCCGAAGAAATGGCCGACCAGATCGAAGAGTTCGCCCGCGACGGTCTGCTGAACATCGTTGGCGGCTGCTGTGGGTCGACCTATGACCACATCCGTGCCATTGCGGACCGCGTGCGCGATTATAAACCGCGCAGCATTCCAGCCACCGAACCGCGTATGCGCCTATCGGGGCTAGAGCCGTTCACCCTGACCAAAGACATCCCGTTTGTGAACGTCGGCGAACGGACCAACGTCACCGGATCCGCCAAATTCCGCAAACTGATCACCAATCAGGACTACGCGACCGCGCTGGACGTTGCCCGCCAACAGGTGGAAAACGGCGCTCAGATCATCGACATCAACATGGACGAAGGCCTGATCGATTCCAAACAGGCGATGGTCGATTACCTGAACCTGCTGGCCGCCGAACCTGATATCGCACGCGTGCCGATCATGGTCGACAGTTCCAAATGGGACATCATCGAAGCCGGCCTGAAATGCATTCAGGGCAAGGCGATCGTGAATTCGATTTCGATGAAAGAAGGCGAAGAACAATTCCTGCATCAGGCGCGCCTGTGCCGCCGTTATGGTGCGGCCGTTGTGGTCATGGCCTTTGACGAAGTCGGCCAAGCCGATACCGAAGATCGCAAGGTCGAAATCTGCACCCGCGCCTATAAACTGCTGACAGAAGAGGTCGGTTTCCCGCCCGAAGATATCATTTTCGACCCGAACGTATTCGCCGTCGCCACAGGTATCGAAGAGCACGACAACTACGGCGTCGATTTCATCAACGCCACCGACCGCATCACCAACGACTGCCCACACGTTCACATTTCGGGCGGTGTGTCGAACCTGTCGTTCTCGTTCCGCGGCAACGAAGCCGTCCGAGAAGCAATGCACGCCGTGTTCCTGTACCACGCCATCCAAAAAGGCATGGATATGGGTATCGTGAACGCGGGTCAGTTGGCCGTCTATTCCGAAATCGACCCCGAATTGCGCGACCATTGCGAAGACGTGGTTCTAAACCGCCGTTCGGACGCGACCGAACGCATGCTGGATCTGGCCGAAAAATATCGCGGTCAGGGCGGCGCGCAGGCCAAAGAAAAGGACATGAGCTGGCGCGAGGCGCCTGTTGAAAAACGTCTGGAACATGCTTTGGTCAACGGCATCACCGAATTCATCGACGCCGACACCGAAGAAGCCCGCCAAAAAGCAACTCGCCCATTGGACGTAATCGAAGGCCCATTGATGGACGGTATGAACGTCGTCGGTGACCTGTTCGGCGCTGGTAAAATGTTCCTGCCCCAGGTGGTGAAATCCGCCCGCGTAATGAAACAGGCCGTCGCCGTTCTGACCCCCTATATCGAGGCAGAAAAAGACGGCAACCGCGAAGCCGCAGGTAAAATCCTGATGGCCACGGTCAAAGGCGACGTACACGACATCGGCAAAAACATCGTCGGCGTTGTTCTGGCCTGTAACAACTATGAAATCATCGATTTGGGCGTCATGGTCCCAACGTCGAAAATTCTGGAAACGGCCAAGGCTGAAAACGTTGATGTGATCGGCCTTTCAGGTCTGATCACGCCGTCGCTGGATGAAATGGTGCATGTGGCTGCCGAAATGGAACGCGGCGGATTTGACATCCCGCTGCTGATCGGCGGCGCAACCACATCCAAGGTGCACACAGCCGTTAAAATCGCGCCGAAATACGACCGTGGTCAGGCGATGTATGTCACCGACGCCTCTCGCGCCGTGGGTGTCGTATCGTCCCTGCTGTCGTCCAAATCCAACGACGTCAAAGCCGAAGTTCGCGCCGATTACGCCGACATCGCCGAACGTCACGCACGCGGCGAACGCGGCAAAAAACGGGTGACGTTGCAGGACGCGCGCGACAATGCGTTGAAAATCGATTTTAACGGATATGCCGCGAAAACGCCGTCGTTCTTGGGCACGCGGGTATTTGACCAATGGTCGCTGGCTGAATTGGCCGACTATATCGATTGGACCCCGTTCTTCCAAACTTGGGAATTGAAAGGCGTCTACCCCGCGATCCTAGACGATCCGAAAAAAGGCGAAGCCGCCCGCAGCCTATTTGCAGACGCCCAAGCGATGTTGAAACAGATCATTGATGAGCAATGGTTTAAACCGCGCGCAGTCGTCGGGTTCTGGCCTGCGAATGCTGTCGAGGATGATATCGCTCTGTTCGCTGATGACACGCGCGATGCGAAACTGGCGACCCTGCATACTTTGCGTCAGCAAACCGCAAAACGTGACGGTCGCCCGAATGTTGCGATGTCGGATTTCGTGGCCCCATCGGGTCAGGATTACGTCGGCGGTTTTGTTGTGACCGCAGGCCCCGAAGAGGACGATATCGCCAACCGTTTCGATGCAGCAAACGACAACTATTCGTCAATCATGGTCAAAGCCTTGGCCGACCGTTTCGCCGAAGCCTTTGCCGAACGGATGCATGAATATGTGCGCACCGAACTGTGGGGCTATGCGTCCGAGGGCTACTCGCCAACCGAATTGATCGCGGAACCCTACGATGGCATCCGCCCGGCCCCTGGGTATCCAGCCCAGCCAGATCACACCGAAAAAGCAACGCTATGGGAACTATTGGACGCCGAAAACGCGACCGGCGTGTCCCTAACCGAAAGCTATGCGATGTGGCCTGCGGCATCCGTGTCGGGCATCTACATCGGGCACCCAGACAGCTATTATTTCGGCGTGGGCAAGGTCGAGGCAGATCAGGTCGCCGATTATGCAGCCCGCAAAGGCATGACAGTGGCCGAGGCCGAACGCTGGCTGTCGCCGATCCTGAATTACATCCCGAAATAACGAAAAAGGCCGGAGAAAACTCTCCGGCCTTTTTGCTAATCTTGTTTCAAATTTTAATGGCCAGTGCGCTTTAGCACCACCGAAACGGTTTTGATCAGATAGCCAATGTCCGATTTCAGCGACAATTCACGACCGTATTTTTCGTCGAAGGCAACGCGACCCTTAAAGGTTGTTACGCCGCGACCATCCACCTGCCATGGACCGGTGATACCCGGACGAACGCTGTAGTAGGCGCTGCCACCCGCTTCGTCGTATAGATCTTGCTGGGATGGCATAAACGGACGCGGGCCAACAAACGACATGTCACCGCGCACAACATTGAAAAACTGTGGCAATTCATCCAGGCTGGTCGCGCGTAGAAAAGCGCCAACTTTGGTGATGCGTGGATCGACAGCCAATTTCTGATTGACGTGCCATTCGTGCGCAACCTTTGGATCTTTTGCGCACAAATCCTCTAGTACTTTTTCGGCATCCACGACCATGGTGCGCAGTTTCAGGCATTTAAACACCTTGCCGTTCATGCCGACACGATCCTGCACAAACATGCCTTCGCCGCCATCGCGACGGACCAGCAACCACAAGATCGCAATCACCGGAACGATGATAGGTGCCGCAACGATGACCAACGCCAGATCAACCAGACGTTTACCGATACGGGAATAAACAGAGTTGTGTTCGATTGGTTTGGCAATCGCGACCGAAGCCACTGAAGCCGAAGAAATATTAATGTGTTTCATTTGCGCCCCCCCAAGGAACAGCAAGCGGTATTTCGTTAACAAAAAATGAACGTGCCGGAAAAATTGGGTGGCACTATAAACAGTCTAAAGGCGAAAAACCTCGCCCCTCTTTCACATCACATTTGCGCTACACGGTTCAAGAGAATTTGAACAACTTATGCAACTAGGCGACACCTACATCAGCTTAGGGGGGAATTTGAATAAATTTTGCTCATTTTTCGATCATTTTGCGAAAAACTTGCAGGTTTCCCACGAATATAGATCACGCTTAACTAGAACAACAAAGGTATCCCACGTTCCGAAACACCGCTTGAACCGACTTACCTTTGCGTCAATGGGCAGCCTTTCACATCTGATGAGGTTCGAACTGTTCTTCGATCATTGTTTGCAGTTCATGGGCAGAGTCGGCTTTGTTGATGATTGGCACATCCAGCGCGCGAATGGACGGCAGCATTTCAGGATCCGCTTTGGTGAAAACAACCACGGGGCAATCCAGGTTTGATTTCGCCCATAAAACCACATCGTAGCCAGTCTTTTCTTCGGCCAGATCGAAATCGGTGATCAGAAAATCCACCCGCATATTTGGCAGTTCGGCCAAGGCCGCCGACGCTTTTTTGAAATGGACGAAATTGATGCCGAGCCGCTGGCAGCCACGTCTGAACGGCGCCGCGATGTAATCATGGTCTTCGATCAGAACCAAGGTTTCCGGACGCGTGGGCGCGACGTTGGCATTGCTGGGCAGAATATCGTCTGCCGCTGGCAGGTTGACCGATACGCAAGCACCGCCGTTTTCGGTATTTCGCAGATCGTATTGCCCTGCCATCTCTGCGGCCAACGCTTTGACAACCTGTAGACCAACGCCAAAGGCCCCGGGTTTCGTTGAGGTCCCCACCGTTTTTCCGCGCAACATCTCTGGCGGGAATCCGTCGCCGTTGTCTGACACTTCGATATTCCAGGACGGAGCCCCAAAAATCGTCGCGGATGGTGTCACGCGAATGCGCACTTCGCCATCGACTTTGTTTAACCGCACGAATTCCTGTTGGGCATTTACGACCAAATTGATCAGCGCCGCCAACAGTGAATTATAGTTACCTGAAATACGGGCATCTGGATTTTCATTGGACACGATAATCTGGCCGTGTGCGCCTAAAATTTGGGTGCCCATCTTTTCCAATTCACGCAACAACGTCGCCACGCCAAAGGTTTCCCTTTCGCCGTAGCCGCCTGATTTCGAAAAATTCAACAGACGAACGGCCAAAGCAGACCCCATTTCCAACGCTTCTCGGGCGTTTTCGATCAGTTTTTTCGTTTCGTCATCATTCACGCGGCGGTCGATCGCCTTTAGTGAAATATTTAGAATACCAATCACATTGCGAAAATCATGCACGATACCGCGGGCAAGGTGGCCGATGGTATAAACCATGCGAGTGCGTTTACTGGCCTGTTCTGCCGAAACAATGCCCGTAATATCCGTAAGCTGAATGATGGTCGTTTCAGCCCCGTCCAAACCGCTGACGGGCGCCGAAAACACCCGCAAATGACGATAGCTGCCATCAGGAAAATTATACGCAGCCACCTGATCTTTGACCGCCCCGCCCGAAAAAGCGACCCATAACGCATCTCCGACTTCAACTTCGGGTAAGTGCTGCACCATGGACTGATGTGATGACAATTCATCGTCTATCAGAAAACTGAAATTCGCCTTTGCCCTTTCGTTTGCCAAAACGACCCGCCCGTCGGCATCGATCTGAAAAATGGCCGATCCGGTTCGTTCTATCAACAAACCCGCAATCGCATTCATGCGGGCCGTATAGCGAAAGAAATTCTTGCGAAGAAGAAGCTGAAGATATTGCGCAGCCGTTAACAAAATCATCAAAACGGCCAGCACGGTAAATATCAGGTATAATTTGTTCGACCGCTCCACCAGCACTGCATAGGCTATTTGCGTGCGACGTCGGCGCTCTTCCAATAGCAATAACATCGACGCGACGGCGTCATCGTCGGACACGCGCACCATGGGGTCCACAACCAAAGGGTCTGTATAGTCGAACTCCGACAGAAACGCAGCGTGCGCCGCATATTCGTCAATTGTATTTTCCAGATCGATCAATGACGATTGAAGGTCGGGGAAATCAGCGGCCAAACGATCAATCGCTACGTCGATTTCATCTAGATTTAGTTGAAGGTCAGATAGGTAACGGTCTTTTTCCGCAGGGCGCAGCACCGCGTTTTTGAAATTGTGAATAAAACCACCATAGCCCAACTGGTTCTGCAACGTGATGACCGTATCGTCGATCCGCGTAATTTCGGTCGCAAACACAGCACGCTGTTTATCGTTTTCAAAGATCGCAAAGACCACGAACAACCCTACGAATAACGACAGTCCAATTCCCAGCAGATATAACCACCAGTCACGGATCACCCGTTTCGCTTTGTTCGTCTTTACACTTTGCATTTTTCGCCCTTTGCGCACGAACGCGTCCACTGCGACTGCGCCGCAAGACAGCACCAAAACCCATGAAATTTATACTTTCGTATAAATAGCTATTCCAAAGATGCGCCAATCCGCAACAACAGATAATTGAAGATAGTCCTATTATGATCAATCATCGATAGAGGAGGCTTACCCTGTCCGTTTGGCGCGTTTTGTCGATTTTGCGTCAGCTGGATTGCTCTTTGAGATGTATCTAGTTCGCCAGTGATCGTTTGGCTGCCCATCGAGGACCGACATGAATCTTGATTTAGGCAATTCATACGCAAGGCACCGATATTCTGATCAGGATATCGAAAGCATTCTGTTGGACCACGAAACACCTGCCGCGATCCTTGTGGATCAGCACATGCGCATTATCGACATGCACGGCAACCTTTTCCGCTTATGGCACAAACCAACGCCCAAACTGCCTTGCACAATTGACGCCCTGATCGACGAACGTTTTGCGATCTTTGTTCATCAGATGATCAAAGGCGCACTTAGCGGAGAGATCGCGACAAAACAGTTCGAAGACATTTTCGTCAAAGCGAAAAGAGTTGGAAAATCGGCGGATAACCTTGTTCTGATTACGTTCCGGCAGCTCGCGCAATGGTACGCCGATACGATACCGCAAAAAACCGCAGAAAAACCAAAGACCGACCACCTGTATTATCTGCAGGTCGATATCGATGCTGACAATTTCGTCAAATCGATCCACGGCACTAACTCACTACAACAAACGTTCGCAAACCTGCTACGGGGCTATCGTTTGACCGATACCAAAGCCGAATACCTAGGCCCGAACGTTCCGGATGACATCGCTAAAGTTAGGCTCGGGTCAGGCCCAATCGTTCGGCGTATCGGTTTGAAAGGCACAAAATACATCCGCCAGATCGAAAAAAAGAACGCTAGCATATCCATTTTTTTAACCATGGACACAACTGCAGCGGCGAACGAACTTGAACGGCAACAATTTTTGATGGCGCACGCCGAATTGGCCAAAAGTTACGCAATGATCGGTCTGGGCGACAACCCAACCGCAGCCCTACAAAGCGTGTGCGAATACCTTCACACTATGTTCGCCGATGCCCGCGTCGGAATAGTTTTGTTTGACGATAAAAAAGATGTCGGCGTCTTGGCCGCAGGCACAAATTGGGCGGACGGCGTCGTTGGACAAAGCCGCGCTCTGGGCATTTCGCGCACCGAACTGATCGCTGCACAAAATTCGTTTACAGTGATCCAAGCGGACCAATCGGCCGAACGGTTAATCGAACCATCGAATTTCTGGCTGTCGCCTGCCGATGAACACTGCTTTGTTTGCAGGATCGGCCACACAAACACGGCGCGCGGCGCGATCGTGATCTATTCACGCACCCTAGAGACGATCCAACCCACCCAAGCCAGCGCCATCGAAGGCATGGCAGCAATCGCCAGTACCGCGCTGCGCACAGCGCAGGTTCAGGCAGAGCTGGCAGATAACGAACGTCATTATCGCGACCTTGTCGGTGGTTTGCCTGTTCTGGTCGGCATTACGGACGAAAATTTCACCCTACTTCAGGTCAACGATTCATTTGACGAATTGGGCGTAGGCCCGATGGACGTCGGGCAGATCAACGTATCTGATATCTTTGGGCTGGAAACCACCGCCCTGCTGCGTCGTGATTTGTTCTATAACAACTCTACAACCACATCCTGCGAAGCCTTGGTTCCCATATTGGGAATCGATGAAAAATATTATCTTATTCAGGCCACCCGCCGTCAGGACGGCCAGCCTGGATACTACATCGTTGCGCTGAACATCGACGAACGCAAAAAGACCGAAGTCCTAAACAAAACCATTTCCGAAGAACTGGATCACCGCGTCAAGAACATCATCGCGCTGATCAACTCTATTGCGTTTATGACCAGCCAGCATTCGGAAAACATAGATGATTTTCTGGATACGTTCGAAGACAGGTTAAGCATGCTGGGCCGCACCCATTCCATTTTGGCCGGCACAAAATGGAGCGGCGCAACGCTGAACGACATTGTCACCGCAGAAATTGCGCCCTTTGCGTCGGTCCATTCGGATCGGGTCAACATCGACCAAAGCGTGTTCGATCTAGGGGTCAAAGGCGTGCAGATTATCGCGCTCATCATCCACGAATTGACCACCAATGCGATCAAATACGGAGCGCTAAGTGCAAAGAACGGTGTTCTGGATATCAATTGGTCGAAAACAGACAAAGACCTGATTTTCAACTGGATTGAATCCGGCGTCGACAAGGTCGAACCGACCGAACACACGGGCGCAGGAACCCAAGTCATCAAATCGACCATCGAACGACAGCTAGGCGGTCAGATCGAACGCAGCTTTGCGTCTGATGGCATCATTTATCGTTTCACAATCCCATTGGAAAAAATCAGCGGGTAACCCTCGCGCCGATCCCAAAGGAATATCATGATGAACAGTGTACTGATCCTAGAAGACGAAGCTTTGATCGCTGACCTGCTGGAAGCGACGCTAACACGTGCAGGATATCACGTCATAGGCACCGCTGCGACCCAAGCCCAAGCGCAGGCTCTTTTACGAAAAGAAAAACCAACCTTCGCGCTGCTGGACATTAATCTGGGCGGGTCGGAACGATCGTATGATTTTGCGCGTGAAATCAAAACCTACGGCATCCCGTTTGTGTTTTTCACGGGCTATGAAACAACGACTTTGCCAGGCGATCTGGCAGGATCGCACATGTTACCGAAAACAACGCCGCGTCGTCAGATCGCAAAGGTGATTGAAACCATTTTAGAGACCGAAAAAGGGTTCGCCTAATCTGCAGATATCACACCGCAGACGTATTTGACGCGATCAACTTTTCCAGCATGAAATGCAAATCGGTTGGATCCATATCCTTGCTGATTTTTGCATCCGCCGATTTCATGCCCACTTCCATGATCGGAGACGCCAGCATTTCAACGCGGCCCGTGCAGACCACGATTTTGGTGTTGGGCGACGCCAATTTGGTGCGGTGCATTAATTCAACGCCTCCGCCCCTTGGCATAATCAGATCAATGATGGCCACATCATAAAATTGCTGCGACAGATGTGCGATGAGTTCATCACCTTGTTCACAGCATTGCACGTCATAACCCATATCTGAAATGACCACCGATATGGCTTGTAGGAACATCGGATTATCGTCACAAACAATAATTTTGGCCATTTAAGTAACCTTTATGAACCAATCAGCGCCGAATTTGTCGCCAAACAAAACGAAATCATACCAATCCCTAACGGTAAACACATGACAGGTCTAGGCATCAAGCCATAGATCATTTGCCGAAAACCCGTTAACTTGATCTAAATGTGGGATTGAATGGGACATTGAGTACACATGGTTACAGTTGTGGCAATAGGAACATCGGCGGGCGGCCTAAAGCCTCTGGAAAATTTCTTTCACGGGACCAAACCCGACACAAAAACCTGCTACGTAATCATCCAGCATTTGTCGCCTGGCTACAATTCTTTGATGGTCGAACTGCTGGAGCGGCAGTCATCGTTGAAAATCAAAAAAATCCAAGATGGTGATCAGATCGAAGCAGGGACGATCTATCTGAATTCCCCGTCGACGCATATTGAACTGGTTGACGATAAATTCAAACTGGTCCCGTACAAACAAAACGATGACATCCCCAGACTGCCGATTGACCATTTTTTTCGGTCCCTTGCCTATAGCCCGAACCGACCCGCTGTTGGCGTTATTCTATCCGGCACCGGATCCGATGGATCCAAAGGCGCGGCCGTGCTGCAAAAAACGGGCGGCCTGATTTTCACGCAATCCCCCAAAGAAGCCGAATTCGACGCGATGCCGCAGGCCACGTTGAAAGAATGCCCAACAGCCACAACCGGACTGGCGCGGGAACTGCCTGCTTTGATCAGCCTTGGGGTAGATCAACAAAGCAATCAGGACCTGTTACAGGTCGCAAACCAAAACCCGATCAAAGAAATCTTCCGACTGATCGAAAATGAATACGGGATCGATTTCACCAACTACAAAGATCGCACAATCCTGCGGCGCATCCAACGTCGCCGCCAGTTAACGGGCGCAACGGATGACTTGGCGCTATTACGCCAATTGAAACAAGACCCGATTGCCCTACAGGATCTTTACAGCGACCTACTGATCGGCGTGACCGAATTTTTCCGCGATCCCGAATGCTTTAACCTGATGAAGGAAATCGTTTATCCGTCGCTGGTTAAAAAAATCAAATCAGGCGACGAAGTTCGGATTTGGGTGCCGGCATGCGCCACCGGCGAAGAAGCGTATTCGATCGCGATTGATCTGGCCGAAGCGCTGCATGAAAATCGCGCGCCTTTGAATTTCCGCATCATTGCGACGGATATTTTTCAGCCAGCGGTCGATATCGCCTCTTCGGGTGTTTATTCGCATGAACAGTTGAAAAATTTACCCCAAAATATCCGCGACCGATATTTTGACGATGCAGCGGCTGGATTTACGATCAAAAATTCTATTCGGCAAAAGATCATTTTTTCCCGACATAACGCCATTAGCAACGCGCCATTTATGCGGATTGATTTGATTTCTTGCCGCAACATGATGATTTACCTTGGCGCAATCGCCCAAGAACAATTGCTATCACGGTTTTCATTCGGGTTGGAAAAGGATGGTTTTTTGCTGCTGGGCCCATCCGAAAATTTAGGCGCCTTTGGCGCTGAATTTGACGAACTAAGCAGCAAGTGGCGCATCTTTAGAAAAAATAGCGATACGCGCCGTTTAGCCAGCAGCATTTTCACGACACCGACACAGACCTTCAAAGCGATGCAAACAAACGAACGCAACAGAAGCCAAAAAATTCAATCGCGTCCGTTGCCTGCGCGCCCTGCCCCGCTGGATACCGATTACCGAATGGACGCATCATCGCGTGAATATGCCCGCAACAAATTGATCGCTGGCTATGACGCCCTGTTGAAACGCTATGCGCCGTCGTCGATCCTTGTGGATACGGATGGTGATGTGCTGACGTGGTTCGGGTCAGCGGGGTTGTATATCGACACCAAAAGCAATCTGGCAAATTGGCGGGTGTCGGAAATTGTTCACCCCGACCTGCAGTATTTCATCAACATCGCGCTGGAAAAAATTCGCAAAGACGAATTGGAACCGTATCACCGCCGGATCCACCTAACCAACGAAGCAGGCGAAAAGACCGAATTCAATCTAACGATCGAAGCCTTGGGTAACACAACGCATACAGCCCGTCCGGTTCTGGCAACATTCAGCAGATCGGCAGAAGACGAAACCGTAGACGACGTGGCCCAACCGATCGAACATCTATCGACTGCGGTTGCAGACCGTGATGTTTTGAATGCGCGCATCAACGAACTGACCCGCGACCTGCGCCTGACCGAAGAAAGCCTTCAGTTCGTTACCGAACGTCTGGAAACCAACGCCGAAGAATTGCAAGCGTCCAACGAAGAACTGCAAGCGTCGAACGAAGAGCTGCAGGCATCCAACGAAGAACTACAAGCCTCCAATGAAGAATTGCAGGCCGTCAACGAAGAGCTGATGTCCGTATCCGCCGAACATGAACGCAAAATCGAACTGATCATTGAAACGGCCCACGACACCGAAATCCTATTGGAAATCATAGGCGCCGCCTGTCTGTTCACGGACGAAAATCACAACATCATTCGGTTCAGCGATCGTCTGGGCAATTTGTTGGGATTCGAAAAACAGGACGTCCATCGCCCGATTTCAAATGTCGGCCAAAAACTGGATTTCATTACCCTAGAGGAAATGGCCACCAATGCCCGCAAGGCCGATGCCGACATAACAGCCAAAGGTCAGTTCAAAGGCAAGGATCTGGAAATCCGCTGTCGCTATATCCACAAATCCGCGCAGTCGGCCTCTAATCGTTTCAGCTATATTTTTTCTGGCGCCGCGATCGAGGCTCTTTGACCTACGGTAGCGCCCGCAGCTGACCCCGAAACGTAGAAAACGATGGGCCGTCTTCATCGACGGCCCATCGCGATTATTTTCTTAAAACCGCAAAGGCGAAAATAGCCAATGCTGCAGCCATAAGCCCAATGAACGGCACATCGATACCATGAGGATGCAGATGACCGCCGCCGTGGGCGACTGCGGTTGTTGCTGTCAGGCTGGCAGCAAACGTTGTGCAAAGCAGCTTCATTTTTCGATTTCCCTTTTGCGTTGAAGCAGAAAGTCGCGGATATCCAGCGTCGATTTTTCATCCAGCGACACATAGATCAGCGACATATTGGTGCGTTCCTGAACCATTTCGCCCGGAAACGGCAGATAGGATAATTCCCGCGATCCGAAAGACGGAGACGCCGTGCCGACCTGCCAATCGGTTTTCAGCTCTACATCGATAAGTTTCAGCGCCTTTGCGCCACCTTTTGACGGCCTTTCAAACGGGACGCCCGCCAGTTTTAGATAGCTGGTTTTGTCAGCGGCTTTCATAAACCCATCGATGAACTGCGTCGCCAAAACCTGCAGGTCTGCGGCTTCATCTTCGTGGTGCATATGGCTGTGCAGGTGATCACTGTGGGCATGGTTGTGGCCATGCCCATGATGCACGTGTTCATGATGATGGTGATGCCCATCGGGGCCGTGATCATGTGGCATTGGACCACCGCTTTCCTTCAAATTCGCCATGCGGGATCGTCACGGGTTTATCGATAAACATTTTATGCGCGCCCAGTTTCCCGTTTGACACCAACGCGCCCAGAACGTCGACAATAACGCGGGTGCCCATTAGCGCTGTGATGTCCGACGTGTCATAGGGCGGCGACACTTCGACCAGCTCCATCCCGCAAATGCCTTCGGCAGCGATGCCAGAGGCCAGCGCCAGTGCCTCGCGCGGTAGGAAGCCGCCCGGTTCGGGCCAGCCTGTGCCGGGCACAAAACCGCAGTCGATGCTATCGATGTCAAAGGACATATAGACCATATCAACGCCGTCCCACGCCATTTCCAGCGCCATTTCGATGGTTTTGTCGACGCCCATCTTTTCCATGTCGCCCATGGTGATGATGTTGGTTTCGCGTTCGCGGGCGACCTTTACCGCTTCGCGCGGGACTTGCCAGCCGCCGATCCCGATCTGAACCAGGTTCTTGGCAGGCACGTTAGGCAGGTTTGTCGAATGGAACCACGGAGTGGTGTGCATCCGTTCATCCAGATCCTTTTCCTGAATGTCGGCGTGACGGTCAAAATGGACGATCCCGATCTTTTTCGACGTACATTCGGCAATGCCGCGCACGCATGGGAACCCAATCGAATGGTCGCCGCCGATCATGATAGGCAACGAACCGGAACTGAACACATGGCTGACCGCACGGCTAATCTGATCAAACGATTTTTCGATATTCGCAGGAATGGTGAACACATCACCCGCGTCGCACAATGTCATCTGTTCGCGCAAATCGACGCCGATTTCATAGTTATACGGCGTATACAGCGCACTGATTTTGCGCACGCCTTGGGGGCCAAAACGCGTGCCGGGGCGGTAAGTCGTGCCGCCGTCAAACGGGATGCCCAGAACGGTCGCGTCATAATCGGCAACCTCTAGAACGTCTTCGGCATAGGGCGCTTTGAGGAACGTGTTGATCCCTGCGAAATGCGGCAGTTCCCCGCGCGCGAAGGTCGGGATGGATTTATCCTCGATTGTGTCAGCGCCTGTCAGCCCCATGCGCAGCGCCCATCGGCGTTCTTCGTCCCAGCGGCCTTCGGGCAGGTCGGCCTCTTTCTGCATTGCTTTCCAGCCCGCCAATTTGGTCAAGTCTGGGTGGTGCGCGCGCTTTTCGCGGGCCTCTAGTGTTTCGCGCTGATCGCGTGGATGGTGCGAACGCGTCTTTCTCGGATCCGAAAACATCACAGTCTCCTAAATCAATTGCCCGTAGTAATGGGCGGCTTCTGGGCTTTGGTGACAGACCGCAAACGGAGCCCAGGGGCGCATGCGGCGGAAACTCTCAATCCGCAGCCAAACTGGGATAGCGGTCGAGGATGTGTTGAAACGGCACGCCTTTGTCGCGTGCATCGAAATCATAGGTAATCGTCGCGCCATAGGCGCCCGGATCATGGGGATCCCAGCGCGGTTTGTCGAAAACCAAAACGCGGTCGCCCAGTTTGAACGCCTCTTCCAGATCATGACTGACCATAAAGGTGGTCATGTTGGTTTCGGCCCGAAGTTCCATCAGGAACGCGTGCATCTGCATCCGCGTTCCGGGATCCAGCGCACCAAAAGGTTCATCCAGCAGCAGAACACGCGGTTTGGCGGTCATGGCCTGCCCAATGGCAAGCCGCTGTTGCATCCCCCCAGATAGGCTTGCCGGAAATTGGTTGGCGACGTGGTTCAGCCCGATACGGTGTAGCATCGCATCAGCGCGTTCATATGCGGCCTTGCGCGCCGCGCCGCGCAGTTTGCCAAAGGTCGTGGCAAAACTTTCCCCCGCAACGATATTGTCGCGCACGCTTAGGTGAGGAAAAACCGAGTAGCGTTGAAACACGACGCCGCGTTCGGGGTTCGGTTCGACCGCAGGGGCGCCACCATCGATACGGATTGCCCCGCGGGTTGGCGTTTCTTCGGCCAACAGCATACGCAGAAACGTGGATTTACCGCAGCCAGACGCGCCAACGATCGAAACAAATTCGCCCTCATCCACGGTTAGATTGACGCGCTCTAGGATCGAACGATCGCCATAGGATTGCCAGACATCGGTGACTGAAACGAAACTCATAGGCCTGCCTCCATCCATGGGAAAGCGCGGCGCGACAGGGATTTGAGCAGCCAATCGATCACAAATGCCAGCACGGTGATCCAGATGACATAGGTCAGGATTACGTCCATCGCCAAATAGCGGCGGACAAGGAAAATACGGTACCCCAGCCCAACGTCCGAGGCGACAGCTTCGGCTGCGATCAGGAATAGCCACGCAGAGCCCAGCGAAAGGCGGATATTGGAAATCAGCCGCGGCAACACCTGCGGCAAGGCCACACGCAACGCAATAACAAGGCTAGACGCGCCCAACGTTTGTGCTTTGACGATCTGTTCATGGGGGATGTCTAACACCCGTTGGGCCAGATCGCGGGTCATAAACGGAGTGATGCCGATGACGATCAACACGATTTTGGACGCTTCGCCCAACCCGAACACGATGAACAGGATCGGCAGTAAGGCCAATGGCGGCACCATCGACAAAACGGCCACGAAACCCGACAAACTGCGCCGCGCATAGGGCAACAGCCCGATCACCATCCCGATCAACAACGAAAGGATGGCAGAAATCGCAACGCCGCCCAAAAGCCGCACAAGTGACGCCCATGTGTCGTGCCACAACAAAATTTTGCCCGTGCGGCGATCGCCTTCGGTAAACAGCCGCACAGCGGTATCCCAAATGGTGGAAGGCGCAGGTAACAGTTTGTCCGACGGGTTGGCCGACAGCCGTATGTCAGACCCGATCGCATAGGCGATGACGATCAAAACAAACGGCAGCGCAGCCAACAATATACCTGTGGAGCGAGACGGTTTTCGGTTTATCAGACGCATGGCAAATGTGGCCCAACACAAGGTCGGACCAACCTTTTCTTACAGGTCGCCGTCAGCGGCCATTTGCATGTAGGTCGCGTCAAAACGGAATTTCACGTTGTTTTCGTCGCCTGTGATCGACCCATCGGGATAGGCCACACCCACGAAATCGGGGCTCGGCGCACCCTCGCCCAAAATGCCTTTGTCAAATAGGAACTCGGCCACTGCGGTCATGGTCACCGGCAAATCGGCCGAAGATGCCTGCGCAACGGCATCAGCGGGATCATAAAACATTTCGGTCGCAGCCAGCTGGGCTTTGTACCCGTCTAGGTCCGTACCCGACGCTTCGGCCATTGCGGTCAAAACGGCTTCGTCACCGGCGGCCATCAGCGCCATGACTTCGTACCACGCACCAGCGACGGCTTTGCCAAACGCGGGGTTGTCGGCCAATGTTTGCGTGTTCACCACCATCAGATCCAGGATTTCACCGGGGATGGCCGAACTGTCAAAAACATTGGTCGCATCCGCGTTGGACCCCAGAATTTCGGACACGAGCGGGTTCCACGTCACCACCGCTTCGACGTCATTTGTGGCATAGGCCGCGATCATGTCAGCATCAGAGGTATTGATCACACCATCCAGATCCGCTTCGGACAGGCCAACACTATCGAGCCCCCGCGCCAGCAGGTAATGCGACACAGACAGTTCAACCAGATTGACAGGTTTCCCCGCCAGATCGGCCAATCCGCCTTCGCCTTTCAGGATCACAGCGTCATTGCCGTTCGAGTAGTCGCCGATGATCAATGCGGTCGTGTCCACGCCCCCACCCGACGGGATCGACAGGGTATCCATGTTGGTGGCTGAAACGCCGTCGAATGCACCGGCTGTGTATTGGTTGATCGACTCGACATAGTCATTGATCTGCACGATCTCGACGTCGATCCCGTATTTGTCGGCCCATTTGTCCATGATGCCGCTGTCCTCTAGATACCCCCAAGGCATCCAGCCAACATAGATGGACCACGCCAGTTTGAATTCGGTTTTTTCTTCGGCCACTGCTGGAGACGCAATAGCAGCCAGCACACCCATCGAGAGCGCCGAAGCAGCGAGAAGGTTTGATTTGGTCATGACTTTCCCCGTTCTAGCGTCCGCCTATTCTCAGAAGGTCGGCATCGCCGCGCAGGCGGAACAAAAAGAAAAAGCGCGGACAAAACCAACGCAGTAATCTCCCGGGATTTTGGCCCGCCGTGTGCCCCCTCGGAATTTGCCGAACGGGTGACGCTTCTTGGACCAGACTTCGCATTTGCGAACGGAACCCTAAACGTCCTGCCCCTTCATTGAGCCGTTTGACCGCCCAAAGCCCAAGTGCTGAGACAGATTTTTCGAACCGCGCCCGCCGAATGATCAATTTTCAGACAGTTTTCCGCGCAAAAGGATAACTTTTGGGCGCTCTTGACGATGCTCGCCATAATTAATGCGGCTTCGCCCAACTGCGAACGCAGGCGTTTTATGGCATCAAACGAAATGGGGGGTAGTGGCGGACAGGAAGTCCGCCGTCAATAAATATCATGAAATCTCAAATGACAAAATAAACTGTTATTTTTAAATAATAAATTTACACAACCTGTCTCAACCCGTAACATCCAGACTTATACAAATTCAACACAAATGTGGGGCTGGATGTGGGGCTGAGATCGCCTTTTCGCCCCAGATGGATGACCATGCTGACCGACACAAAGGCACGAAATCTGAAACCTGGCGGCAAAGTGATTCCCATTGGCGGCGTCACAGGTTTGTCGATCAAACCCGGGAGCCAAAAGGGCACCGGCAAGTACACTTTACGATTTGTATCGCCCCTCACTGGCAAAAGGCGCGATATGGGCATGGGCAGCTATCCCGAAATTGGACTAGCTCAAGCACGCAAAAATGCTCTTGAGGCGCGCGAGCTGATTTCAGCGGGCGAAGACCCGATCGAACTGCGTCGGCAAGACGCCGAAAAACAAGCCGCATTAGACGCGATCCCCAGTTTTGCCGATGCCGCCCAGCGCGTTTTTGACGACATCAGTCCCAGCTTCAAAAACGACAAACACAAATCCCAGTGGATCACGACGATCAACACCTACGTTGTGCCAGCTATCGGGCATCTAAAAGTCGATACCTTAACAGCACGCGACTTTGCGAATGCCTTACGCCCGATTTGGTTAGCCAAACCCGAAACGGCTGGCCGCGTAAAACAGCGCTGCGAACGCGTGATGATTTGGTGCGTTGCTCAGGGGTACATCCAAGCCAGTCCAATCGCTGCGGTGACCGCCCTCCTCCCCAAAGCGCCGTCAAAAAGCGATCGCAAGGTTCATCATCCAGCCGTCCCATGGCGAGAATTGTCCATAACGGTCACGCCAATTCTGAACACGAATATCACGATGGGAAAAATGGCATTGAAATTCCTGATTTTGACCGCTGCCCGATCGGGCGAAGTACGAGGAGCCAAATGGGAACACATCGATTTCGAAAAACGCGTCTGGACCGTGCCCGCAGAATTAATGAAGGCAAAACGCATTCACCGCGTGCCACTGAACGATCAAGCTATCGAGGTGCTGGAGCATCTTTGGAAAAACTGCATCAGCGAAGATCTGATCTTTTCCAATCGCCCGCCTAAACCGCTTAGCGATATGACGCTGACCAAGGTGCTTAGGGATAGCCAGATCCCGAGTGATCAATTCGGCCGCACCGCAACCGTACACGGCTTTCGCAGCAGCTTTCGTGATTGGGCGTCAGAAAACGGTTATCCACGCGACTTGGCGGAACGGGCGCTTGCGCACACAATCTCAAACAGCACCGAGGCTGCCTACCACCGTACGGATTTACTGGAGCAACGTCGGCCTATGATGGAAGCGTGGGGAAAATTCGTTACAAATTAACTGCCCGCTGTGGCACTACATGTTTCGCCACCTACAAACTGGAACTTAAAATCAGATTTTTCGACGCAGCCTTAGGCCCTAAAGCTCGCCTCCTTTTTTTTGCAGCAAATGCGTTCAAAGGAGCGGCCTCAAACCGCGACAGGTACAACTTTTACACACCTAGGTTGCACCACTCCCCAAATTCATTGAGACTGATCACTTTCTGGGAGGATGAGGTGCCCCTAGATTTGTAGACGCTTTGCCCCCTATTTTTGAGGCTAGGTGGTCGACATGGGGATAATCAATTACAGTGGCGCGGTGCATCAGATTGCGGTTCGCGGATATCCGGTTCGGGAGGTTTCCCAGCGCTTGGGCGTCAGTACGCATTCTTTGTACAAATCGATGAAGCTGTTCGGGGAACCTGTGTCAAAAGCGAACAGCATCGACCATGAGACTGAGAACCGGCGGCTCAAGCGCGAGTTGGCCGGTGTGACCGAGGAACGCGACATTAAAAATAGGCAACGGTGTTGTACTTTGCCCGAAGGTCCCAATGAAGTAGGCTTTACTCAGGGCGCATCACGAAGAGTTCGGTGTCCGGGCCATGTGCCGGGTACTGCGGGTCCATTTTTCGGGTTTCTTGCATGGTCTAAGAAACCGTTAAGCCACCGTGCCCAGGAAAACATCCGTCAGACCGAACTGATCCGACAAGCCTGGTCCGACAGCGGCAAGGTCTACGGCTTCCGCAAACTCACCGACAATATGTGCGACCGGGGCGAACGCATCGCGATGAACCCGCATCGCGTCCCTGGCCGGGATCACTGCGCTGGTCGACTTCAGGAACCGCCTTGGCCACTACGGCGGGAAGCCAACCATCGTGGCAGAGAACAGGCTGGATCAGAAATTCCAGGTATCTGTGCCTGACCAAGTCTGGGTCACCGACATCACCTATATCACGACCCACGAGGATTGGATGTTCCTATGCGTTTTCATCGACCTGTTCTCGCGCCGTGTCGTGGAATGGTCCGCCCATTCCCGCATGACCTCTGATCTCGCCCTGCAGGCCTTACTATTGGCCGCTTGCCGGCGAAAGCCTGCTGCTCAGGTTATGGTGCTTTCGGATCAGGGATCTCAGTTCACCAGCAGGTAATGACAGACGTTTCTCCGCCAGCACAATCTAGAACCCAGCATGAGCCGACACCGCAAATGCCACGACAACGCGGTGGAAGAGAGCTTCTTCCAACTGCTGAAACGGGAACGGATTAGGCGTCGAACCTACCCGACACGCGATGACGCTAGGAGGGACGTATTCGAGTACATCGAGATGTTCTACAATCCAAAACCTAAGCACACGAATAACGGCATGCCATCGCCCCTTGACTTCGAGACCAGACAGCGGAAACTGAACGAGATAGGTATCTGGGAAACTAGGGGCACCTCAGCCTTCACTCGATCGAAATTGTCACAGCGTCCATGATGACACGGTACAACATCTTCGTCGAATGGCTAGCCGATAGCTGTCGCATAACGAAAAACCGCGCATTCATCTCTGAACGGACAAACGTCCGTTCAGAGATGAATGTTTCCCGGGAAATTTAACGCAGCGGTTTCTTACAAAGTGAAGGCCGACCGGAAGGCCTCTAACGCGACCACTGGATCTGCGGCGGCAAACGCCTCCATTCCAACAGGGCCGCGATAGCCCATCTCGCTCAACGCCCGCGCGACCCCTGCGTAATTAATCTCACCCGTCCCCGGTTCACAGCGACCGGGGTTGTCGGCGACCTGTACTTCTCCGATCCACGGCAAACACGCCTCGCACCAGCGGATCAGATCCCCCTCCCCGATCTGGGTGTGATAAAGGTCCAGATTGATCCTGAGCTGTGGGCGGTTCACTGTGCTCACCAGTTCCAGAACATCCGCTGTAGAACCGAAGGGGCACCCCGGATGGTCGATCGGATTGAGGTTTTCGAGGGTAAAGGTAACACCCATTTCATCGCCCAAATCACAGATACGGTGCAGCGTGTCTCGGGCGCGCATAAACATGCCCGGTGTAAATGATCCATGCTCCGGGATCGGAATGCCGCCGTCTCCAAGACCCGTCCCATGCAGGTTGAGGCGGTCTACGCTCAGCCGTTTACCGACCGCCGCCGTCTCGCGCGCAGAGGCTAGCAGCATTTCCGCACCCTCCGCATCCGTCAAGCGCCCTACGAGATAGCCGTTCATGATGGTGTAGTTCGCACCCACGGCCTCCAGTTTGGCCAAATCATGTTCGGGCCAGTTCCAAAGTCCGACACCAAACCCCATTTCGGTCAGGCGTGCCGCACGCCACTCAATCGGCTTGTCGCCCCAGAGCATCTCGGCACATGCTGCCAGTTGAAAAGGTTGCTCAGTCATAGTGAACCTGCCTCCACCAAATAGTTGTTCGCCGAGCACATCGCGGCGTCTTCAGATGCGATAAAGAGAACCATCTGCACCAAATACTCACGCGTGAGCAGTGTCTGATGGCAATCGCCCTCCAGATGTTCTTCATTGACCGCGGGTGCAACCCAAAGCTCTTTTTTGCCTATCGGTCATAATCCAAAATGGGAACACCGTGTCCACGCGGATGCCATCAGGGCCAAGGTCACGGGCCATGGCATGGAACAACCCGTGCACCGCATATTTGCGCCCGACAGGTTCTGATATATTGCTATAGACCCGCTCACATCAAATGTTCCACCTCGGGCGCGGCAACGAAGCGCCATTTGCGCAGCGGGCCCGCCATGACGTTCAGATAATACATCTCGAACCCGTGGGGCGCACCGCAAGGATGGTGCCCACGCGGCACGCAGACCACATCGCCGTCATGCACGGCCATGGTTTCGTTCAACTGCAGATCGTCTGTGTAGACGCGCTGGATGCCGAACCCATCCGCAGGATTGATACGGTGGTAGTAGGTCTCTTCAAGGTAGGTCACGCGCGGGAAATCGTCTTCGTCATGACGGTGGCTCGGAAAAGAGGACCAGTGGCCTGCGGGGGTGAAGACTTCGGTGACGAGCAAACTGTCACAGTAATCTTCGTTCTCCATGGCGATATTGTTGATATAGCGTGTGTTCACGCCCTCGCCTCGCTGCGTCAGCTCGATCCCTTCAGGCCCGATTTTGCGCGCCTCGTGACCCGACTTGCCGGGGGCTTTACACACCGCGATGGTAGCATCGGTCGTGGTCTCTAGTGACCAATCGTTATCGTTCGGGACATAGAGGCAATGCGGCGGTGTTTTTTCAAAAACGTTCATCCGCTTGCCCAATTCGCCCCAATCCTTGCCTGCGGCTTGGATCTTGGCCTTGCCCTCGATCATAACAAGGATCACCTCGTTCTTGCCCGTGGCCTCGGCCCAGGTCTCGCCCGCGCGCAGCTTGATCAGATCAAAACCGACATAGCGCCAGCCAGCACTCTCGGGCGTGATCTGATGCACCTTGCCGTGGGTGCCGAAGGGACGTTTAAGAAGGTCGGGCATGGGTCACTCCGTTGGGTAATCGGGCTTGAAGGTCAAAAGAAGACGGAAGGCGGCGTATCCGCCAACTGCTAAAAACATCTGTGCAAAAAGCTGCGCGCCGAAAACGATCTCGAACAGTCCCCAGCCCAAACAGAGCGCAACGATCACGATGCGGCGCCACAGGGGGCGATAAAAAGGGTCGTTCGTATTCACCATCTCCGTGTCTTTCAGGCGGGGATCAGACCCGTCTCGCGAGCAATCCGTTTGAGCGTATGCAGGCCAAGAGTCTGATACAACAGCGGGTTACGCAGGTCGGGATCCTGCTCCGCCTCGATTACGATCCAGCCGTCATAGCCGGTGTCGGCGAGCAGCTGTAGCAGCGGCGTAAAATCAACCGCGCCTTCCTGATCACCCGGAACGGTGAAGACAGAACCACGTACACCGTCCATAAAGGACCACCCTTCGCGCTCCACCTGTTCGCGCACGGAGGGGCGCACGTTCTTGGCGTGGAAGTGGCGGACGCGGCCCACGTGTTTACGCAAAACCGACACGGGGTCACCGCCGCCGAAATAGCAATGGCCCGCATCAAACAACAGCTTTGTTGCACCACCTGCCTTTGCAGTTGCCGCCATAAACGCATCGATGTCCTCGGGGCTTTGCACGACGGTGCCCATATGGTGATGATAGACCAGATCAATCCCCTGCTCGGCGCAATAGGCGGCGATCTCCTCCACTCGCTCGGCAAAGTCGGTCATGCCCGCCTCATCCAGAACGGGACGTTCGGAAAGAGGCTTTTGATCGCCTTGGATAGTGTTCGAAGTCTCACAGACAATGCAGACGGTACAGCCATTGTGTTTGAGCTTGTCAAGATGGGGCTGGATCGCGGCTTTCTCGTCCTCAATGGAGTTAACAAGCACATTGAGCGAATGCCACCCCGAGATGAACGCCATGCCGTAGCCCTTCAGCAGGCTGCGCAGGGCTTCGGGATCGTCCTGCGGCCAGCGGTGGCCGTTCTCGATCCCGTCGAAGCCGATCAGATGGCCCGCTTCTTCGAGGATGCGCTCGGTCGGGATATCCGCGCCAAGAGATTGGTCGTCGTCATTGGCCCATGCAATAGGATTTGTGCCGAATTGGATCATAGGTCCGTTCCTTAGTTGATGAGGCTCTGGCCAGCAATTTGCGTCAGGTATTCTTCGAACCGTTTCTGTTGTTTTTCGCGTGTCGATACCTGAGGAACGGCAACGTCCCAGAAGTAACCGTGGGAACCAGCGGTGGTTTCGATGCCGGTGCCGGGGAAATCTTTGGCCACGGTGTCGATGACGATCACGGTCGGGATGTTGCGGGTCCGCGCGGCTTTGATTTCCGCCTCTAGCTGGTCGGTGTTCGCCGCTTTGACCGCATGCGCGCCCATCGATGCTGCGTGCATGACGTAGTCGATCTCTGGCTGCACTTCGATGTTACAATCGACGTACATGTTGTTGAACGGCTCGCCGCCGCAGCCCATGGTCTGCAGACGGTTGATGCAGCCGTAACCACGGTTGTCCGTCAGAACAACGGTGAACGGAATGCGGCGCATGACGGCTGTTGCCAGTTCCGCGTTCGCCATCATGTACGAACCATCACCGACAAAGCAGATCACGTCGCGTTCAGGTGCAGCCAGTTTGATGCCCAATGCGCCTGCGACCTCGTACCCCATGCAGCTATAGCCGTATTCCATGTGGTATCCACCCTGAGACGGTTGCCACAGCAGTTTCAACGCGCCTGGCATGGTGCCCGCAGCGCACATCGCGATCGCGCTGTCATCGGTCGCGCGTTGCACGGCGCCGATCACCTGACCGTCGGTCGGTTTTGCGTCCTGATCATCAGGGCGCGCGCAATATGCGTCGACCGCGCGCAGCCAGTCTTCGCGCTGTGCAGGATCACAGGCATCGGCGCGGTAATCGCCCAGTTCAGCGCCCAGCAACTGAAGCGCGATTTTGGCATCCGCCACCAGCGGTTCAGCGCCGTGTTTGTTTCCGTCATAGCCGTGGATGTTGATCGAGATAAGCTTTGCATCATCACGGAACAGGGTACGCGATCCGGTGGTAAAATCCTGAAAACGGGTGCCGATACCGATCACCACATCCGCCGTTTCCGCAACAGCGTTCGATGCCGCCGATCCGTCCACGCCCGATGCGCCAAACGCCATTGGGTGCGATGTCGGCAACGCCGATTTGCCCGCCTGCGTTTCCGACACAGGGATGTTGTGTTTTTCCGCAAAGGCCGCCAGTTCGGATTCCGCTTGCGAATAGATCACGCCGCCGCCTGCGATAATCACAGGGTTCTTTGCGCCTTTGATCGCATCCGCTACGCGCGCCAGTTCGCCCGCATCAGGGGCCGGACGGCGCACGCGCCAAACGCGCGGTTCAAAGAAGTCGACAGGATAATCATAGGCTTCGGCCTGAACGTCCTGACAGAATGCCAGAGTCGCAGGACCGCAGTTCGCCGGATCCGTCATCGTGCGCAGTGCACGTGGCAGCGCATACATGATCTGTTCAGGACGCGTGATGCGGTCAAAATAGCGGCTGACAGGTTTGAAACAGTCGTTTGCCGAAATGGTGCCGTCGTCAAAATCTTCGACCTGTTGCAGCACAGGTTCGGGGCGGCGGTTCGCGAACACGTCACCGGCAACAATCAGCAGTGGCAGACGGTTCACATGCGCCAGCGCAGCCGCTGTCACAACGTTGGTCGATCCCGGCCCGATCGATGATGTCACCGCCATCGCGCGGGTGCGTTTCATCGTTTTGGCATAGGCAATCGCCGTATGTGCCATGGTCTGTTCGTTCTGACCGCGCCATGTCGGAAAGACGTCCTGATAGGCGTGCAGCGCTTCGCCGATCCCAGCCACGTTACCGTGACCAAAGATCGCCCACATGCCATCAATGTAGCGTTCGCCGGCTTCGGTCATCTGTACCGACAACCATTTCACCATGGCCTGAGCGGCCGTTAAACGAATTGTGTTTGCCATAGTCGTCGTTCCTTACTCGGCAGCGTTCAGACGTGCCGCATCGCGGGCCGCGTCCCAGATGTTGCACAGGCGGGTGAAACGATCAGACATTTGTTCGATCGCTTCTGCGTCGGTCATGTCGCCCTTCATCCATGCCCGCGCCGCATCACCAAAGATCGTCCGGCCAACGGCAAAACCGCGGACCAAAGGATAGCTGGCAGCGACCTCGAACGATGCGCGCAGCTCGTCTTCGGGGGCGTCCAGACCCAAGACCACAATACCGCGAGTGTGCGGATCATTTTCTTCGATCGCGTTGATCGCGTTTTGCCACGCCGCATCGGTTTTGAACGGCTCTAGCTTCCACCAGTCAGGATAGACGCCCGCGTCATAGAACTGACGGATCAGCGTTGCGGTGGTGTCGTCATCCACAGGGCCCACTTTGGATGGGATCACCTCTAGCAGGAATTCCAGATTGTTGTTGCGCGCCGCTGTCCACAGACGTTTCACGCGGGCCTCTTGCAGGGCGCGGGTTTCGGCGTCGTCATCAGGGTGGCAGAACACCAGCAGTTTGACCACGT